>JBBSTE010000021.1:0-49085 GCA_038236185.1 Sphingomonadales bacterium
GCTGTCATGTAGAGCCTCACTTGCTGGTCGTTGACGTGTCTGCCCGGCATGGTCGGCCTCCCTACGAAGGCCAGACGTCGCCGAGCACAACCCACAGGTGAAGCCAAAGCGGTTGGGGGTCCGCTCCCGCTCGGGCTACGCCCTCCCGGAAGCGAACCCCCAACCGCTCATCCTAATCGACGCTCTTGCGCTCATCGTAGTTGTCGCGCGGCACCATTACCGGAATCTCACGCGAGGCCAGGCTCACCGACACCAGCGACTGGCAGTTGGACGTCTTGCCGAGCGACGAGGCATATTGCGGCGCGACGCCGACAGAGTGTCGCCCCTTCTTCGGCAGCGCCGTGTCGTCGATCACCAGAAAATCAGCCGGATCGCCGACGAGACGATCTGCCTCCTTCAGCAGGGTCGCCTCAAGCGGAACGCTGTCCCACACCCCGTCGGCGACAAAATGAATAAGCTGATCGTAGCCGATCTCGCTAACCCGCGCACGCTCTTGCGATCACCCGGCCCGATCAGGCCAGCTATATAGAGCGGGCACATCCGGCGCCGCGCCGGATGCGATAGCCCTGCCAGAAACGGCTCAAGCCATCGCTCCAGATCGCTCCGCCAGTCCGCGTCCGCCACCATCGTCGCTCAACCCGTCAGCCCATACTGACACGCGAATCATCGACGATTCCAGCCGGTTCCCTCAACCTGCCAAAGTAGTGCTAGGGTGTGGTATTTAACCTACCGGCGCATCGCGCCCGGTCGCGACATATGGCATTAAATCTCAAGCCGCGGTCGCATCCCAGAGCTTCAGAATCAGCGTGACGAATCCGCCGTGCGATCAATCGCCGACGCCCTTGTGACCCATCGATTCGAGATTCATCGAGGCTGGCAGGACGCCGGCCAAAAAGCTCGCGGCGATCACCTCGTTCTCGTCGCGATCGGCGACTCGGCACAAGGCCATCGCGCCCCTGATCCGCAATGCCGAGCGCGGCGCGCCAAGACCTGTTGATCCGCTGGGAAAGGCCGACGGCGACGTGGCGACGCCAAGACTGGCCGCACGCCGGACCGTCGCCACCCGCGGGCGCGCCGTCGGATCGATCTGCGACCTCTATTTGCCAGACGAATGCTGGAACTACCTCAAAGCTGCCGGATAGGCGCGAGACTAACGGGCCGATACCTGACGCGGCCCGATTCAAGGACGGGCGTCTACTCCGCCGCGATCCGCTCGGGGGCGGGGCGGTCGGCAGCCATCGCGGCGCCGATCGCGCGTTCGAGCGCGACCAGGGTGAACGGCTTGCGCAGTACCGGATGCGAGCCGAATTCGTTCACGCCCGCTTCGCCCGCAAAGCCGGTGACGAAGAGAACGGCGATGTGATCGTGGCGCGGATCGAGCGCGGCGATCATTTCGGGGCCGGTCAGGGTCGGCATCAGGACGTCGGTCAGGATCAGGTCGATGCCGTCGTGGCGGTCGAGCAGGACCGGGGCCGCGAGCGGATCGTTGCAGCCGATCACCAGGTGGCCGAGTTCCTCGAGCGCGCCGACGGTTGCGGCGAGGACGCGCGGATCGTCCTCGACGACGAGGATGGTGAGCGGGGCCTGCGCCTCGAGCGGGGCAACCTCGGTCACGACGTCCGCGGCCCTCGCCACCGCTGCGGTATCGCGCGGCAGGAACAGGGTGACGGTGGCTCCCTCGCCAGGCTGCGTAGCGAGCCCGACGTCGCCGCCCTGCTTTTTGACGAAGCCGAAAATCTGGCTGAGCCCGAGGCCGGTACCCTGGCCGACGGGCTTGGTGGTGAAGAACGGCTCGAACACCCGCTCGGCGATATCGGGCGTCATGCCGCAGCCGGTGTCGGTCACCGCGATCGTCAGATAGTCGCCGGCCGGGCAGGCGCCGCGTTCGCCGTCGGCGAGCGTCGCCTTGTCGGCGGCGATCGTCAGCGCGCCGCGTCCGTCCATCGCGTCGCGCGCATTGACCGCGAGATTGAGCAACGTGTTTTCGAGCTGGACGCGGTCGGCGCGGACGCGCCAGCCGCGGCTCCGGTCCTCGACGTTGACGACCACACCGTCGCCGAGTGTACGGTCGAGCATGTCGCGCATTCCCGCGATCAGCCCGCCGGCGTCGATCGGCTCGGGATTGATCGCCTCCTCGCGAGCGAAGGCGAGAAGCTGGCGGGTCAGCGCGGCGGCGCGCGTCGCGCCCTCGGTCGCACTGTCGAGATGGCGGACGACGTCCTTCGACCGGTTCTTCAGACCGCGGCGCGCCAGTTCCAGCCCGCCGAGAACGACCGCGAGCATATTGTTGAAATCGTGGGCGATGCCGCCGGTGAGCTGACCGACCGCCTCCATCTTCTGAACCTGGCGCAGACGCGCCTCCTGCGCGCGGAGCGCATCGGTCGCCGCGGTCACCGCCAGTTCCAGTTCCTCGGCGCGCTCGCGCTCGGCGTCGGCATCGGCGCGGGCAAGCGCGCGATCCGCGGTCGCACGAACGGTCAGCCAGCCGAGCGCGATCGCGCCGAGCACGATCAGCATGCCGAAGATCGACAGCACGCGCGCGGCGCGGCTCGAATGTTCGACGGTGGTCATCGCGGCGGTGGTGCGTTCGCCGAGCAACGTGCGTTCGCGCGCGATGATTTCGTCGAGAACGTCGGTGATCTCGGTCAACGAGGCGGCCTTGCGCGCCTGATAGTAACGCGCCAGCGCCTGGTTGTTCTTGCCGTAATTGGTGCTGAGCGCGGTCAGCGACAATTCCTCGCCGCGGATGCCGTAGGCGCGGCGCAGCCGGGCGATCCGCGCCGCCTGGTCACTATTATCGCGGGTCAGTTCGTCGAGCCGGTTGATCTGATCGCCGGCGCTGCGCCATTCGTCGAAATAAAGCTGGCCGAGCTGCTTGTCGCCCGAGATGACGTAACGGCCGAGCGACGCCTCGGACCGCGCGATCGTGCCCGAGAGCGTGCGTGCGAGGATCATCACGTCGTAGCTGTGACTCTGGAGCTCGAGCGCGCGGTCGCGCTGGCGGTTCGCTTCGCCCAATGTGACGACAAGCGCGACGAGCACGGCGGCACCGAGCAGCGCCATCACGACCAGCATGATGGTCCGCCAGGCCGAAGCCAGCCCCCGCGGGGCGTCGGCGCCTTCATACCCGCTCACGTCGCGCTCCTTAGCCGAATGAGGGATTCGTGAAAAGATCGGGTTAATATTTCGTTACGCGGTGGCTTCCCTCTCGCCTGTTTCCGCTCAATTTTCCTCCGGAACAGGTCAGCTGTTAATCGCCTGAAAGGTGATGTGTGGAACGTGCTCCTGTGCAGGCAGCAGCGCCGGCTACCGGCGATCAAGGGCACAATCGGCATTCGGCCATCCCCTCTTCGTCATTCCCGCGAAGGCGGGAATCCATACTGGCTGGTGTGGGCGAAGGCTCGAAACGTCAGAGTTTATGGATCCCCGCCTTCGCGGGGATGACGGAAAATCCTATGTCGACCGTTCTACGTGATCACTTTGGTGGCGCGTCCGGCGGCCTCAAAAATCGCCATGATGCGGGTGATTTGCTCGCTCGTATGTTCGGCGCAGACCGAACAGCGCAGCAGAAACATTCCGGCGGGAGTGGCCGGGGGTCGCGCCACGTTGACGTATAGCCCCGCCTCGAGCAGCGCCTGCCACATCTCGACCGCCTGCTGCTGATCGTCGAGCAGCACCGCGACGATCGCGGATTCTGCCGTGTCGGTCGGCAGCCTGAAACCGAGGCGCGTGAGCCCGGCGTGAAGCGTGCGGACATTCTCCCACAGCTGCCGGCGCTTGTCGTGCGCATGACGGAGCTTGCGGATCGACGCGGCGGCGGTCGCGACGACCGAGGGCGGCAGGCTGGCGGTGAAGATGTACGGGCGGCAGACGAAGCGCAGCACCTCGAACTGCGGATGGTTCGAGACGCAGAAACCACCGACGGTGCCGACCGATTTGGAGAAAGTGCCGACGACGAAATCGACGTCGCCTTCGAGGCCCTGATCCTCGTAGACGCCGCGGCCGTGCGCGCCGAAGAAGACCATCGAATGCGCCTCATCGACAAGCACCATGCAATGATGCTTCTTCGCGACCGCGACCAACTCCTTGAGCGGCGCGACATCGCCGAGCATCGAATAGACGCCTTCGAGGACGACGAGTTTGCCCGCCTCGGGCGGCAGGCGACCGAGGCGCTTGTCGAGATCCTCGACCGAATTGTGGCGGAAACGGACGATCTCGGCATTGCCCATCGCGCAGCCGTCGTAGATCGAGGCGTGGCTGTCGGCGTCGAGGATGACGTATTCCCCCTTGCCCGCGATGCCCGAGATGATTCCGAGATTGGCCTGGTAGCCGGTCGAGAAGACGATCGCGCCGGTGGTGTCGTAGAATTCGCGCAGCGCGTTCTCGACGTCCATGTGATCGTGGAAGGTGCCGTTAAGCGCGCGGCTGCCGTTGGTGCCGGTGCCGAACGTGTCGAGCGCGTGTTTGCCAGCCTGAATCACGTCGGCGTCGAAGGTCATCCCCATGTAATTGTAGGTGCCGAGGAGGATCGTCTCTTTGCCCTTGATGACCGCGAGGGTCGGCGATTTGACCGCCTCCATCACGATCGAGAAGGGATCGCGCACGCCGGTCGCGGCGAGCGCCTCGCGTTCGGCGATGATCGGCCGGAACTTGGTCAGCAAATCGTGCTCGGCGCGCACCGCGGGCGGATCGGCGGGCAGGCTTTCCGCCTGGAGACCGGATTCGGTCATGTCAGCCCTTCAGCTTCGCCACCGCATCGGCGAGTTGGCCGACCGTCTCGATCTCGGCCTGCATGTTCATCGTGATGATGATATCGAACTCATCCTCGATCGCGGCGACGAAATCCATCACGGTCAGCGAATCCCATTCGAGATCGCGCTGGAAGCCGGTCGCTTCGGTGACGGTGACGCCCTTCTTGTTGAAGGGTTCGATCTGCGCCTCGATGGTGCCGAGGATCTGCTGGCGGTCGGTCATGCGGATGGTCCTTAACGGCTCGTCGCCGCGCTTGCCAAGCGAATGCGGCACAAGCTTGTCCGCGCGTCGGCGACCTGCCAAGTTCGCGCTATGAGGAGGCAGGAGGATTCGGGCGAGCCGCGACGCTTTTCGCCGAACGCAGTGCATCTGATCCGCACCAGCCAGACGATCCATGTGTCGCTCAGCCAGATGGCGGATCAGAAGGCGTCGATCCTGATGGGCGCGACATTCGTGATCTTCACGATCACGGTCGGTCGCGCGCAAGGCGGCGACGCGCCGTTGCCGCTGCTGATCCTGGGCGGGACGGCGTTCCTGTCGGCGGTCTGCGCGGTGCTGGCGATCGTGCCGGTGACGCGCCTCGATAAGACCCGACCGGTCAATCTGTTGTTCTTCGGATCGTTCACGCAAGTGCCCGAGGACGAATATGTCGATCGGATCCTCGATACATTGAGCGAGGACGATCGCCTGTACCGCGCGATGGCGCACGATCTGTATCAGAACGGCGTTGTGCTGGCCCGCAAGAAATACCGCTTCCTCGGCTATGCCTATCGGGTTCTGCTCGCCGGGACGACGCTGAGCCTGATCGCGTTCGTCGCGGCGATGCTGCGCTAACGCACCAGCTTGTGGGCGCGATACCATCGCGCGGTCGCGGCGAGGCCGGCGTCGAGCGCGATGCGCGGACACCACAGGTCAGCGGGCGGGCGCTTCGAGGGATCGGCGGTCCAGTCGGCATGGCAGAGATAGCCGACCCGGTCGGGCGTCAGTTTGGCGTCTTTGCCGCGCAGCGCGCCATCGAGCCGCGCCGCGAACGACAGCAACGCGCGGGGCAGCGGGAGGGGAAGGACGGCCCCCCCGACCGCGCGGCCGATCGCGTTGGCGAGTTCGGCGTGGGTATAGCCCGGCCCGCCGTCGTCAGCCTCGAAAATCGCGGGGGGGGATTCCTTGGTCGCCAGGGCGATCAGCAGATCGGCCAGATCCTCCACCGCGATCAGCGAGACGCGGCCCGGCGGCGGCAGGAAGGCGAGGCCGAGACGCGCGATCCGGAACATGTCGCGCAATTCGGTGTCGCGCGGGCCATAGACCCCGGTCGGCCGGACGATCGTCCAGGCGAGACCGCTTTCGGCGATGATGCGTTCGGCCTCCGCCTTCGACCAGCCGTAGCGCGACAGATCGGGTTCGCGCGCGGCGAGCGACGAGACGTGGACGAACCGCAAGACGCGCGCTTTCGCGGCGGCGGCGGCGACCGCCCGGGTTCCGTCGATATTGCCGGCGGCGAAGCCGGCGCGGTCGGGCGCGTTGACGACGCCCGCGACGTGAATCACCGCGTCCGCGCCCGACACGAGCCGATCGAGGCTCGCCGCATCCTGCAGCGATCCGGCGACCCATTCGACGCCTTCGCGAGCCTCTTGCAGGCGCCGCGTGAGCGCACGCACCTGATGACCGGCGGCGACCGCGCGATCGATCACATGGCTGCCGACGAAGCCGGTGCCGCCGGTGATCGCGAGGATCACAAGAGCGCCATGTGGTTGCGGTGGACTAGCGCGGCGCGCGGCGCGTAGCCGAGGATCGCGGCGTGGTCCTCGCTCCTGCGGCCGAGCAGCAGCGAGGCATCGGCGGCGTCATATTCGGTGAGGCCGCGCGCGATGATGCCCGCCGGTCCCTCGATCGTGACGAGATCGCCGCGCGCGAACCGGCCCGTCACGCCGGTCACCCCCGCCGCGAGCAGGCTGCGGCCATCGGCGAGCGCGCGCGCCGCGCCGGCGTCCACCGTGAGCGCGCCCTTCGCGGTGAGGCCTCCCGCGAGCCACGCCTTGCGGGCCGGGGCGGCCTTTTCGGCGAGGAACCTCGTGTGGCGCGCGGCGGTGGAAAGCGGGCGATCGACGCGACCCGAGGCGATGGCGAGATTGGCGCCCGCCGCGGTCGCGATCCGCGCGGCGGCGATCTTGGAGACCATGCCGCCCGATCCCATGCCCGACGCCGACCCGCGATCCGCCATCGCCTCGATGCGCGCGTCGATCCGGGTGACTTCGGAAATATGCGCCGCCGCCGGATCGGCGGGGTTGCGATCGTAGAGGCCATCGACATCGCTGAGCAGGATCACACCCTGCGCGCCCGCCGCCTGCGCCACCCGCGCGGCGAGACGATCGTTGTCGCCGAAGCGGATCTCCGCGGTCGCGACGCTGTCGTTCTCGTTGATTATGGGGACGACACCGAGTCCGAGCAGACGATCGAGCGTGGCGGCGGCATTGAGGTAGCGGCGGCGATCCTCGAGATCGTCGAGCGTGACGAGCATTTGCGCGGCGGTCAGCCCCTCCGCACCGAGCACCTCGGCCCAGACCTGGCTGAGCGCGATCTGCCCGGTCGCGGCGGCGGCCTGCGCGTCTTCGAGAGAGGCGCGGCCGCCCCTGAAGAGGTTCAGACGCCGCGCCCCGAGCGCGATAGCTCCGGAGGATACGACCGCGATTTGCTGGCCTTCGCGGGTACGCTCGGCGATATCCGCGGCGATTCCTTCCAGCCAAGCCCGCCGTACGCTCCCGTCAGGATCGACGAGCAAAGCCGAGCCGATCTTTACGATCAGGCGCGGACAGGAGCGAAGTGGGAACAGCATCACCCGCGCGTTTGCCGTGCGCGCGCGCGCGGATCAATCGCGCGCGAAAATTTCGTCGTGCGGGATCGTCACGTCCAGCGATGGAAGGGGTACGTCGACGGGATTGTCATGCGTTACGTCGCTCCAGCCACGCAGACCCGTTCGCTGGATGATGCGCACCCGCTCAACCGCGATATCGACGAACACAATGGTGTCAATGCCGGGCAGCGCGACATATTCGGGGAGTTTGACGCGAAGATCGGTCCGAGCGGTGCCAGCCGACAGCACCTCGAACACCACGCGCGGATCGTCGAACGCTTTCTCGTCATCGTCCTCGGCGTCGTCATGCCCGCAAAAGACCGTGACATCGGGATAGCGAACCGAACGATCATGGGTCAGCGTCGCCATGTCCGAATTATACGGCGTGCAACCGGTTCCGCGAAGACGGTTGCCAAGCGCGAGCGTGATATTGAACGCCACCCGCGCATGCCGCGCGGTGCCGCCCGCCATCATTCGGATAACACCGTTGTCGAGTTCGGCCTTCTTCTCCCCGAAGTCGATTTCGAGAAACTCTCGGGCCGTCAGCAGCGGATAGTCAGGTTGCGTCGCCATATCACTATCGTAACAGAGCAGCGCCGGTCCTCAAAGTGGGGAGGGTAAGCGGCGGCGCACCAGTTCATCGATTAGGCGTTGCATCTCAAGGCCATGCCGCTTGCTCAGTATTTCACTCGTCTGTCATGGATGACGAATGCCGAAGCGTTCTCTGAGAACCCCCGCCGGAACGGCTTCGTCAACTTCTAGCGTGGCTTGCCATTCGATCGCCGCCTCATGCCGATGGTTCGACCCGTTTCTCGATCGATCTTGAAGGCGCGCGGTGGTTGGACCGACCGTTAAACCGTAACCGAGAAGTCCGAACCCGTTTGCATATACGAACACAAAATCGTCCGCCTTGTAGCGGCTGACGACGTCGTGACCTTGCCCTTTGGGATATTGCCGTAGCCGGTCGTGAGCACCGAATTTTCGCGAAGCCTCTTCCAAAGCATAGCATAGTCTTCGGTAGTGTCTCAGTTTGAATTTGACCGCTGATCCGCTGGCATCCGCCGCCCGCTTCCTATATGCTTAGCGCAAAGCATGGCTACCACGTATATCTTTCGCGGTCAGGGGGTCGTCGTTCGCACTGAGGATGCTGACGGAGAATCGTGGCAGTCGGTATCGGCACGACACGAGGCGGAAATTGACCGTCATATCAGTGCCCGGCAACGCATTATCCATGCTCCCGGCCAATCCTTTCGGAAAAAGAAGAGCAAGAATGCCTAAAGGCCCCAACGGAGAGAAGCGCCCCGCCGACGCGATCGGGCTGGCGGTTATGATCGGCAAGATCGCCACCGGAGAGATCGAGGACGAGCGCGTGAGCCTGTCCAGCGCCGCCGCCGAAATGGGGCGCAAGGGGGGCAAGGCGCGCGCGGAGAGCATGACTCCGGAGCGGCGCGCAGAGATTGCGCGGAAGGCGGCGGTTAAGCGTTGGGGTCAATCGTCCTCGACAAAAGGAAGCTGAAGCGTTTTCCCCCGCTTGGGGAGCGCGGTATCGAGCATTAGTTTGAACTGTGCCCAGTTCCGCGATGCCTTCATAAGCGTGATCACTGCGTGAAGATGCTGCGCTAGAGCGGGGTGCCCGATATCCTCAGTTAGCAATTGATGCAGTCGACCCTTTCGCCTTCCTTCGCTGTCTTTGGGCATCCGGGTTTCCAGTTCTTCACGGATACCTGGCGCAAGCCGCTCATAGACAAAATCGGTCGTATAACCGGCGACAGCTTGCGGCGGATTGAACTTGCGCCCGCGCCATTCCCATCCGCGTAGGCGGTAAATCTCCTTGTAAAAGTCATCTGGAAACCGCTTCGCCCAAGCTGCCAGTTCTTTGAGAAGGAACGCGTCGAGAATGTCCTGCAACGCGTGGCGGGTGCGGACCTCCTGAAATCCGGTAGCCTCGTCGACCAGTGCGACAATGCCGACCTCCGCAAGCCCCCGGATCAACGTATCTGCGGCCGCGATCATTCCCTCATATCGCAGTGGCACTTTGCCGGTCGCGCGAAGGCTCGCGTCGCGAAATTGCAGATAGACCTCGGCCACCTTCTTTAGGGACACGGCGTTGTACCCAACGCCCTTGCCGCCCTTTTTCGTGCGATAAAATATCGGTTTGGTCGACTCGGTCAACTCGTTGGTAATAAACGCCTTTAGGACATCGGCCTGCAAAAAGAAGGGTAGTTCGTCGACAGTCGATAGCACGCCGGTTCCGGCCTTTGGCGACCGCGAACGGCCAAGGGCGCGTAGAAACGTAGCCTGTGTGATGATCCGGGTTTCGTCGCGCAGGACAGCAGCGGATAGTTCGGTCGGCCCGATGTTAAATGTGCCCTCGAAATCAGCCATTGGCAGATTCGCAGACCAGCGAGCCTCTGCGGCTTTTCTTCCGATATCACGCCGCTGAGCGGGCGTCAGAGCGTTCATGCGCGCCTTACCAGCGGCAACTTTCTTGGGGTCTTTCTCGGCCATTTTTACGTCCTGCTTGCACCGCGACTAGTGCTGGCATATGCCAGCACAAATAATTGTGCAAGCATCGCGTTTGCGCTTGACCCTAAGCAAAAAAGTTCATATCAAATGTGCATGAACAAGCTTCCCCTCGCCAAGCGCACTCAAATCCTCGCCATGCTGTGCGAGGGGTCATCCATGCGCTCGATCAGCCGCGTTGCCGACGTATCGATAAACACGGTGTCCAAGCTGCCTGTCGAAGCGGGGGAAGCCTGCCTCGCGCTTCATGACGAGACGGTGCGTAACGTGAGGGCGAGCCGCATTCAGTGCGACGAGATTTGGTCGTTCTGCCACGCCAAGGCGAAGAACGTCGCGACCGCGAAGGCCGCACCGGAAGGCGCTGGCGACATTTGGACATGGACCGCGATCGACGCCGATACCAAGCTGATCGTGTCCTACTTCGTCGGCGACCGTTCGGGCGAGAGCGCAATGACGATCATGGACGATCTGCGCACCCGCCTCGCCAATCGCGTCCAGCTCACGACGGACGGCCATCGCGCGTACCTAGAGGCCGTAGAAGGCGCGTTTGGCGGCGACGTGGACTATGCGCAGCTCGTGAAGTTGTACGGTCCTACGATCACCGCGCCGGGCCGCTACAGCCCCGCCGAATGCACTGGCATCAAGAAAATCCGCCGTGAGGGCAACCCGGACATCGCGCACGTCTCGACCAGCTACGTCGAGCGCCAGAACCTCACTATGCGTATGTCGATGCGCCGGTTCACGCGTCTCACCAATGCCTTCTCCAAAAAGTTCGACAATCACGTTCACGCGCTGTCGCTCTATTTCGTGTTCTACAATTTTTGTCGCATCCATAAGACGCTTCGCATCTCGCCGGCGATGGCAGCGGGCATCACCGATCGGCTTTGGTCGCTACAGGACGTGATTGCGCGGATTGACGCGGATGCCCCGGCAGCGGCGAAGCGTGGACCCTATAAGAAGCGGGGAGCAGAATGAGGGGATTTGACTTCAATCAGGCGGTCGTCACCACGGTCATCGGCGGGGGAATAGTGTTGGTACCCCTGCTGATTGCTATGCTGGCTGTTGGATTTACCGATCGCGACGCCGGCAAGGTATGGGGCGCGCTCGCTGTCATTTGGGCACCCGCCTTTTTCATCTGGGGCGGCTTGCCGCGCTCGGATGAAAATTCAAACTGAGACACTACCTATTCTTCCGGAAATTCCGGTTTGCCGGTATTATGCCAGAAATATGCCATAGAATCGGCTCCTTACACCGGCGACCATTCGATCGCGTCCTCGCCCTCGTCGTCGGCGCTTACCTTCGCGGCTTCCGGGCCGATCGCCTCGATCAATTTGTCGAGCACCCAATCGACCCCCGTTCCGCCGACGCCCGAGATCGGCAGCACCTCCGCGCCGCTCGCTTCCTCCAGTTCGGCGGAGAGCGCGGCGACCAGTTCGTCGTCGAGCGTGTCGATCTTGTTGAGCGCGACGACCACCGGCTTGTCGATCAGCCCGGCGCCGTAATTCTCGAGTTCGGCGCGGACGATGCGGTAGCTTTCGGCGACGTCCTCGTCATTTGCGTCGACGAGGTGGAGCAATACGCGGCAGCGCTCGATATGGCCGAGGAAGCGGTCGCCGATGCCCGCGCCCTCGGCCGCGCCCTCGATCAGGCCGGGGATATCGGCGATGACGAACTCGCGCTGCTTGTGACGCACCACGCCGAGCTGGGGCCGAGTGGTCGTGAAGGGATATTCGCCGACCTTGGCCTGCGCGTTGGTCACCGCGTTGATGAAGGTCGATTTGCCCGCGTTGGGCAGCCCGACGAGGCCGGCGTCGGCGAGCAGCTTGAGTCGTAGCCACACCCAGGCCTCCTCGCTCGGCCAGCCGTCGCCGTGCTGGCGCGGGGCGCGATTGGTCGAGGTCTTGTAGCTGGCGTTGCCGCGCCCGCCGTCGCCGCCGCGGAACAGCGTCTCGCGCTGGCCGACCTTGGTGAAGTCGAGCAGCACTTCTTCCTTGTCTTCGGAGAGCACCTGCGTGCCGACGGGCACCTTGACGACGAGATCGTCGCCGCCCGCGCCGGTGCGATTGCTGCCGGAACCGCCGTTCCCGCGCGGTGCGCGGAAATGCTGGGTATAGCGGAAGTCGATCAGCGTGTTCAGCCCGGCGACCGCTTCGAACACGATATCGCCGCCCTTGCCGCCGTTGCCGCCGTCGGGCCCGCCATATTCGATGAATTTTTCGCGGCGGAAACTGACCGCGCCGGGGCCACCCGAGCCCGAGCGGACGAAAATCTTGGCTTGGTCGAGGAAATGCATGGCGAGCCGCCTAGCGCTTTAGCGCGGCTAAAGCGACAGAGCAGTGCGCCCGCGCCTCAGGCCTGTCGCCCGCGCAACAACATGACCTTCGCCAGGTCGCGCGCGCGTTCGCGCGGCAGGCCCAGCGCGCGGGTCAGCGGCGCGCCGAACAGCGCATCGCCCAGCGCCATCAGCACCAACTGGAGCGTGTCGTCCTGAATCGGCGTGTCGCTCTTGGAATGTTCTTCGGCCAGTTCGTCGACGAGATCGTGGATCGCGTTGAGGATCGGGTCGAGCGCATCCTCGTTTCCGGAAAGGATCATCCAGCTGGCGAGCGCCCCCGCGCCGCCGCTGTCGAACGCGTCGAAGGCGAGATCGACGATTTCGGCGGGTTCCTGGCCGGTCTCGCGCTGGCGCAGCACCGCCTCGCGGATCGTCGAGGTGATGAACCCCGCCATCCGCGCGATCAGTGCCTTCTGCAACCCTGCCGCGGAGCCGAAATGGTGGAGCAGGTTCGCATGGGTGCGGTCGATCTTCGCCGCGACCGCCTTCAGGGTGACCGCTTGCGGGCCGAATTCGACGAGCAGGTCGCGCGCGGCTTCGAGCGCGGCGTCGCGCGATTCTTCCGGGGACAGGCGTTTGCGCAAGAGCATGGGGGTTACCGACATGGTGAGGGCTGTCGGCGGTTTTGGGAAGGAATTCAATCCTCGGGCTTTTTGTTTGATCTCCTCTCGGCGATGGGCGCGCGCGAGCGCGTCAAACATTACGCCGCCATCGGGACTTGTAGTTGCTCCTCCCCGATCTCCCGCTCCATCACGGCGCACTCCACATCGCCCCCGTGCGCGAGCAAGAAATGTGCCTCGCGCCGGACTTCGCGAAAGCCGAGCTTGGCCAGCACCCGACGCGACGCGGGATTGTCGAGGTGATGGTCGCGCGCAGGCGCCGCACGGGTAGCGCGTGGCGCGCTAATTTTCGAGCACGACGCGGCCCGCCTCGGTAGCATAGCCGCGTCGAGCACGACGCCGCCCGCCTCGGTAGCATAGCCGCGGCCCCAGGCTCATGTCGGGACAGGAACCGCTTGAGATCCCGGCCTTTGCCGGGAGACGATCGGGTCCGAAATCAATCCTGCGGCGCGGGGCCGGTCGAGACGGGCACGATTCCGACCGAGCGATCCTTCGCGGCGAGCAGATAATCCGCGGTCGTCAGGAACGGCACCGGGTTCACCGCATGACCGTCGATCCGGACCTCGTAATGGAGGTGCGGGCCGGTCGAGCGTCCGGTCGATCCCATCAGCCCGATGAGTTGGCCGCGGACGACGCGGGTGTTGTCCGAAACGAGAACCCTCGACAGATGGCCGTAGCGCGTCGCGATGCCCTTGCCGTGGTTCACCTCGATCATGTTCCCGTAGCCGCCCTGACGACCGGCATGCGCGATGATGCCGTCGGCGGTGGCGTAGATCGGGGTGCCGACCGGACCGGGGATATCGACACCGGCGTGCATCGCGGCGGTGCCGCGGAACGGATCGCTGCGGATGCCGAAATTGCTCGTGAACGTCAGCGTGTGGACCGGCTGGACCGAGGGGATCGCGATCACGCCCTGTTCGAGATTATCGAGCTTCTTCCACGTCATGAACAACGAGCGGAACTGCTGATCGGCCTGCATGTCGGCAACCGCCTCGGGGCTCGACGCCTCGATCAGCGGGCCACCCATCGCGACGGGTGCCGCCTTGTGGGTGAGCCGGTCGGGACGCAGCCCGAGCTTGCGGATTTCCCTGGTAGCGGCGGCATAGCGACGATCGGCGACGCGCTTGACCGCGGTCGCCTGCTGCGCCTGCCGGGCCTCGACGGGCTTGAGTGGCGCGATCGCGGTTGCGGCGAGCTTGTCGGCGGCGGGATCGATCGTCAGCGTCGCGAGCGCCATGTGCTTCGTGTCGCCCTCGCCGGTCAGCGCGGCGACGAGGAGCGCCTGGCGCTGGTCGATCCGCTGCGCGTGGAGCCTGGCGGTGTGGCGGATCGTAGAGACGCGCGCCTGCATCGCCGCGATTTTCGATTCCATCGATTCGAGCTTGGCTTCGCTCGCGACCGGGGCGACGATCCCCGTCGCCACCGCCGCGCCCTGTGCCGCCTGCGCGACGCCATAACCGCTGAACCCGATCATCACCGTGCCGACCGCGGCGAGCACCGCCTGGCTACGCGCGGCGACACGAATGCGGCGAAGCGTGCGTCCGTCATGGAACAGGAAATCGCGCTGGGTAAACATGGCGCGTGCCCGCGAGAGGAACTGGGTGGTGGTCGAAAGAATGGAAATGGTCATTAGACGCGTGCGATCCCGTTCGCGGTCGCCGGCAAAATTGCCGTCGCCGCCACTCGTGAATGTCTGGATTGCAGCCCCGCTCTCCGGACGGTGCACCTGACCCGGGTTAAGTTAACAGGGCAAGAGCAGACGGCGCGACTCGCGTTGAGGTGGCAGCATCGTGCGCCGAACCGTTGGGAATCGGACAAATTCGCGGAACAAAATGTCCGCCACCGTGACGATACCTTGCCGAGTCAGCCGGCCTGCGCCGCCGCCAGAACCGCTTCGGCGTGCCCGGCGACCTTCACCTTGCGCCATTCGCGGACGAGGTTTCCGGCGGCGTCGAACAGGAAGGTCGCGCGCTCGATACCCATGTAGGTGCGGCCGTACATGCTCTTTTCGACCCACACCCCGAACGCTTCGGTGACCGAGCCGTCGAGGTCGCTGGCGAGGCGAATCGCGAGGTCGTATTTCGCGACGAACTTCGCGTGGCTCTTCACGCTATCGTGCGAGATGCCGAGCAGCGAGATGCCTGCCTTCGCGAAATCGGGCGCGAGCGCGGAGAAATCCTGCGCCTCGCGGGTGCAGCCGGTGGTGTCGTCCCTGGGATAGAAGTAGACGACCAGTGGCGCCTTGAGCGATTTGAGCGCGACCGGCGCGCCGTCGGCGCCCGTCGCGGTTACGTCGGGGATGGCGTTACCCGGTTGCATGATTGTCTCCCTTGTCGATCGCGAGGACGTCGTGCCGCGTCGATTCGAAGCTCGCAACCACCGAGTCCCAATCGGCGAGATCGAGAGCGCGCGCGATCAGCCCCTTTGCGGATTCGGAAGGCGGCTGTGCGTCGGGCGCGACGAGCCGCAGCGTGACAAGCAGGCGCGTCAGCAGGTCGTGCGCGGCTCGCGCGCCTGACGGGAGCAGTCCCTCGACGATAAGCACGTCGATCGCGCGTCCGAGATGCGGATCGAAGCCGGTGCGATGGACGAGTTGCGCGACATGGACCGCGAATTCGAGATCGACGAGCGCGCCGGGGAGCAGCTTGGCGTCGAGCGGTCCGGCGGGCGGTTTGTGCGCCGCCATCTCGGCGCGCATCTGGCGCGCATCCGCGGCGATGTCCCTTCCCGTGTCGCGCCTGAGTGCCGCGTCGATCACCGCCTGCGCCGCGGCGCAGGCCTCCGGCGATCCGAACACCGGGCGTGCCCGCGTCAACGCCATATGTTCCCACGTCCACGCGTCCTCACGCTGATAGCGATCGAACGAGTCGAGGGTGACGACGAGCGGCCCCTGCGCGCCCGACGGCCGGAGCCGCGTATCGACCGGGTAGAGCGGCCCCGCCGCGGTCGGCACCGACAGCGCCGCTGTCACGCGCTGCGCGAGCCGATTGTAATAGAGCGTCGCGCCGAGCGGCTTGGCGCCGTCCGATTCGCTGCGGAAATCGCCCGTGAACAGATAGATCAGGTCGAGATCCGACGCGTGCGTCATCGCCGCGCCGCCCATCCGGCCGAACGCGAGGATCAGCAACTCGCTCCCCGGCACGCGCCCGTGCACTGCCGCGAATTCGCCGACGGCGGCGTCGGCGAGCACCACGATCGCCGCCTCGGCGACGCGCGCATAGCCCGCCGCGACATCGAGCGGATCGGCTGCGCCCGCGACGATCTGCGCACCCAGCGCGAAGCGCTTCTCCCCGACGACGCGGCGAACGTGTTCGAGCTGATGTTGATAATCCGCTCCCCGCTCGGTCGTCCGCATGTCTGCGGCAAGCGCGGCGACATCGCCGACCGGGTCTAGCGCGGTCGAATCGATCAGCCCGTCGAGCAAGGTCGGCCGCCGACCGAGTTCCTCGGCCAATGTCGGCGCATGCGCCAGGATCGCCACGAGCATCACGGTCAGCCCGGGACGTGCCTCGAGCAGCCGGAAAACATTGATCGCGCTCGGCAGCCGCTCGATCAGCCGGTCGAACCCGATCAGCGCGGCGCGCGGATCGGGCGCTTCCACCAACGCGCGGGCAAGCGACGGCATCACCGCTTCGAGCGCCTCGCGCGCCGCCGCGCTGCGCAAGGCGGGATAGCGCCCCGATCGCCAGGTCGCGATCTGCGCCGCGGCCGAGCCTGCATCGGCGAACCCGAGTTCGGCCAGCTCTTCGCCGAGGCGATCCGGGTCCATCGACAGCGTGTCGGCACCATCGGGCGCAAGGCCATCGTAGATTTGCGCGACGCGCGTGACGTGCGGCGCGAGGAATTCCAGCAACGCCGCTTCATCGGCGAGGCCGTGCAGCCGCGCGACCGGCGCCAGCGCCGCGCCTGTCGGAAGGTGATGCGTCTGGCGATCGTCGATCATCTGGACGCGGTGCTCGATCGTACGCAGCCGGACATAGGCTTCGCCGAGCGCCGCCGCGTCGTCCGCGCCGATCCATCCCGCTTCGGCCAGCGCGGCGAGCGCGTCGCGGGTCGCGGGAGCGCGCAGCGCCGCGTCGCGCCCGCCGTGGATGAGCTGATGCACCTGCGCGAAGAATTCGATCTCGCGAATCCCGCCGCGCCCGCGTTTCAGGTCGTAGCCGGGGCCGAACGCCTGCCCCTGCGAATGGTGGTCGCGGATGCGGCGGGTGATCCCGACGATCTCGCCGATCGCGCCGAAATCGAGGCTGCGGCGCCACACGAACGGCCGGACCGTTTCGAGAAACCGCTCGCCAAGCGCAACATCGCCCGCGCAGGCGCGCGCGCGGATGAAGGCGGCGCGTTCCCACGGCAGCGCCTGCGATTCGTAATAACCGATCGCCGCATCGACGGGAATCGCGATCGGCGTCACTTCGGGCGACGGGCGGAGCCGAAGATCGACACGCAGGACATAGCCGTCGGCGTCGCGCGCCTGGAGCAGTTCGACGACGCGACGCGCGATCCGTACTGCCGCTCCCTCGGGCTCCTCGCGCGCACGCCGCGGCAGCGTCGCGGGGTCGAACAGCAGGATCGGATCGATGTCGGAGGAATAATTGAGCTCGCGGCTCCCCTGCTTGCCGAGCGCGAGCGCGACGAAGCCGGTCGGTTCGGCGTCGGGCGTCCGTTCGAGGATCGCCGCGCGGATCGCGGCGTCGAGCGCGCGATCGGCGAAATCGGTCAAGGCGGCGGTGACCGCGGACAGGTCGAGAACCCCCGCGAGATCGCCGATCGCCACGTTCAACGCGAGCCGCCGTCGCGCCAACCGCAGCGCCCGCGCGATCGGCGCCGCGGGATCGATCGCCGGTGCGGTCTCGATCCCGCCGCCCGCGAGCAGCCGGGTGATCGTATCCGGCTCGCGCTCGATCAGTTGCGCAAGAAAGGGAGAATTGGCGCGCGCGCGCGCGACGGCGGCTTCGATGGCGGCATGATCCGTGCCCATTGCGCCACGGTGCGCGGCTTTTCGGGCCCGCGCCATAGCGATCGTACGCAACCTCTCGGGCCGCCGACAGTTTTATCGGCATGACGCGCTCCCTCGCCAAAGCCGAAACGATCGATCCGCGGGGCGGTTACGCCGTACGGCGTCCTCAAGCGACCGACGCGATCGGCAACACCTTGCGCAGCGCGTTCGGGAACGACGATTCGCTCCCCTGCGACATTGCGTGCATGCTCAACCGATTGAAACGCCTGCCCGGCTGACCGTCACCCCTCGCGGCTCAGTTCCTCGACCTCGCCCATGATCGTATCGAGCGCGCTTTGCCCCTCGGGATTGCTGTGATCGCGCCGCGACGACAGCGATCCGTTGCTGAGCAACGCTTCGAGCGCGACGCGGCCGCGCGCGACCCGGCTTTTGATCGTGCCGACCGCGACCTTGCAGATTTCCGCGGCTTCCTCATAGGCGAACCCGCCCGCGCCGACGAGGATCAGCGCCTCGCGCTGCGGCTGCGGCAGGTGCAGCAAGGCGCGCTGCATGTCGGCGAGTTCGACGTGGCGGTCCTGGCTCGCCGGCGCCGCCAGCAGGCGATCCGCGACGAGATCGTCCCACTCGCCCTTGAACCGCGAACGGCGCATTTGCGAGAGATAAAGGTTCCTGAGGATGATGAAGGTCCAGGCGCGCATGTTGGTCCCGGCCTGGAAGCGTTTACGCGCCGCCCATGCCTTCAGCAGCGTCTCCTGGACGAGGTCGTCGGCGAGATCGCGGCTGCCGGACAGCGAGCGCCCGAACGCGCGCAGATGCGGAATGACCTGCGCCAGCTGCGTCTTGAACTCGGGGTCCGACAGCGCGACGTGCTCGACCGTCGGCGCCGCGTCGGCGTCCTCGTCATGGACGGTTGCTTCTATCATGCCGTTCCGTTCGGTCCCCGCGCACCGGACGTCATTCGCCCGAGTCGCAGATAGGACGCGGCCCGCACGATTGCCAGCCGCGTCAAATCCTTGATCGATCAATACAAAAGAATTGCGGCGAAGATCACGATGATCAGCACCAGCGAGATGCCGAGGATATAGCGCGTCATTCCCGGCGTAGCGCCGGCACGCGCGTCCTCGGTATCGAGATGAATGCGTTCGTTTTCGTCAGCCATGATGCATCAAACCCCCGAAACTCGTTTTGGCTCCGTACCGAACGCGGAAGATCTATGCCGGGATCGTGCGTTCGTCGAAGAACAGCGCCTGGCTGATCGCGGTCTTCACGGTCGAGCGCTGGAACGGCTTGGTGATGAGGAACGTCGGTTCGGGGCGCTCGCCGGTCAGCAGCCTTTCGGGGAAGGCGGTGATGAAGATCACCGGCACCTGGAATTCGGCGAGAATATCCTTGACCGCGTCGATCCCCGAACTGTCGTCGGCAAGCTGGATGTCGGCGAGAACGAGGCCGGGGCGATCCTCCATCGCCAGCGCCACCGCTTCGTCGCGCGTCACCGCGACGCCGGTCACTTCATGGCCGAGATCGCGGACGATCGTTTCGATATCCATCGCGATGATCGGCTCATCCTCGATGATCATCACCCGCGCCCGCGTCTGCGTCTCGATTTCGGCGAGCGCGCCCGAGACGAGCGTCTCGATCTCGTCGGGCTCGACGTCGATCAGATAGGCGGCGTCCTCGGGGGTGAATCCTTCCATCGCGGTCAAGAGCAGCGCCTGACGCGACAGCGGCGTCATCCGTGACAGCCGCGCGCGCGCGATCGCCTCGCTGTCGTCGATCGCCTCGCCCTCCTCGATGCGCCCGTCGGCGTTGGCCGAGGCCCAGATCGCCTGAAAGGTGCGATAGAGTCCGAGCCGGGGATCGACGTCCTCGGGAAATTCCTCG
This sequence comes from Sphingomonadales bacterium, assembly GCA_038236185.1. Classification (GTDB taxonomy): domain Bacteria; phylum Pseudomonadota; class Alphaproteobacteria; order Sphingomonadales; family Sphingomonadaceae; genus Sphingomonas. The sequence goes on from JBBSTE010000021.1 coordinate 19,917, forward strand.
GGCGCGGCGACGATCGCCTCCAGCGTCGCGCGAACATATTGGTCGCCGTGGGACTGGCTGCCGGTCAGCGCCCGGCCGTAGCGGCGCAGAAAGGGAAGGTGGGGTGCGAGTTTTTGTCCAAGCGACATGAGCAGAAAAGTCTCCCAAAACCGATCAAGGCGGGTGCTCGTGCTGCTCCGCCCCCCGAAACCGAACGCCTACCACAAGGCGCGTCATCCGCCACCGATGACGCGCGGGATAATTCGTCGATCCCTGCGGGAACAAACGAACCCTTGTTTTGTTTCCCGTCCGCAAGCGCGCCGAGCGCGTTTGTCGCCGGCGCACCTGCCGGGACGATTTCTGTGTGGCGCCGATCGTTCGGCCGCGTGGGGGAATGTTTTGCGTTCGGCCAAGGATCCGCCAGACAGACCCCCCGGCGAGACCGCGGGCAAGACTCAGAATTCGCTCAGGCGGGCCGACGCGAAGGCTTCGAATCGCGACATGGGATCCGCGCTTCGGTCGATCTATCAGCGCACGATCGATGAAGACATCCCCGACGAAATGCTGTCCCTGCTCGGAAAGCTCGACTAGACTGGACTGATGGCCAGTTTGGCGAAAACTGCGCGCGGCGACGCGCCGTCCACCGTTTTGCTCGAGCGCTGGCCGACCGGCGCGAAAGTGTTCCTGATCCTGAGCGCCGCGCTGTTGCCGCTGGCGATCATCGCGATCTTCGCAACGCTGCGGACCACACAGATCGCCAATACCGAGGTGCGCGCGCGGCTTCGCGTCGCCGCCTCGGAAAGCTCCCGCAAGCTCGCGATCGAACTGGTCGGCGACATGACCGCGTTGCGTTCCGCGGTCGATGCTCTGTCGAACGACGCCGGCGACACGCCAAGCTGCGCGCGGACGCAAGGCGTGTTCGCCCAGCAATTCGCCGCGGGCTCGCGCTTCGTCGTCCTCGACAGCAACAATCGGGTCTTGTGCGGGGACAATTTTCCGGGCGCCGCGACGATCGCGCGGGCGGCGGCGTCCTCGGCCATCGTCGCGCGGATCGCCGTGCCGACAGGACTCCTGCTCGGCGTGTCGGCGCCTGGCGGCACGGTTCGCGGCGCCGCGTTGTTCCCGACCGAGTTCCTCGCCGATCTGGGCCAGCCGAGCGGATACTCGTCCGATTATGGTGCCACCTTGGTCGATGGCGACACCGCGCTGTCGCTGAAGACACTTGTCGCCGAAAGCCCGCTGGAACGCCGCGAGACCAACCGGACCGCGCTCGGCGTCGGGTCACTGGCGCTCGAAATGCAGGTGCGCAGCGCGCCGATCAACTCGCCGATGGTGATCGCGATGCTCCTGCCGCTGATCATGTGGGTGGCGGCGGCGAGCATCGCCTGGTTCGTCGTCGATCGCCTGCTGGTCGGTCCGCTCAGCCTGCTGCGCACCCGCGTCGCCGCCTTCACCCCGGGCAAGGAAATCGATGTCGACACGACGCGCGGGCTGCCGGCGCAGGAAATCCGCGAGCTCGGCGAAACCTTTCGCGCGATCAGCCGGACCGTGGCGCTGCACGAAGCCGGTCTCGCCGAGGGGCTGGTGCGCCAGACCAAATTGACCCGCGAGGTCCACCACCGCGTCAAGAACAACCTGCAGGTTATCGCGAGCCTCATCAGCCTCCACGCGCGCGGCGCGCGGACCGCGGATGCGACGCGGGCCTATGCCTCGATCCAGCGCCGCGTCGATGCGCTCGCGGTCGTCCACCGCAACCATTTCGCCGAGATGGAGGAAAACCGCGGACTCGGGCTCCGATCGATGCTTGGCGAACTCGCGTCGAATCTGCGCGCCACCGCGCCCGATGACGAGGCGCTCGGGATCGTCGTCGATGTCGATCCCTTGACCGTCAATCAGGATGTCGCGGTCGCGGTCGCGTTCCTTGTGACCGAAACGATCGAACTGGCGCTGTCGTGCGATTCCGCGGCGAAGGTCCGATTGTCGGCGAAGCCCACCGAGACCGAGGGCTGCGCGACGCTTCGCATATCCTCTCCCGCGCTGATCGACGGTGATACGCTGCGCCAGGAGCTCGCCAGCCGGTACGGACGGGTGATGGAAGGCTTGTCGCGTCAATTGCGGGCGAAGCTGCACCACGATCCGCTCGCCGGCGCCTATGAGATCGGCATCCCGGTGATCGGGATCGAATGAACGATCGCGCGCGCAAAAAAAACTTCACTGGACGCGGAACCTCAGTCCAAAAGGGTCGTTCTGCCCTTCGGATAGCGACCTTATGCCCCCCCGCTCTCGCTATCCACGACATAGGCCCGAAAGCATCCACCCTCCCCCCCCGGTGATGCTTTCGGGCCTTACTTTTTCCCCATCGAGATCGGCCGATACGCGCACGGAACGAACTGGCCGGTTCGCGCATTGCGTCTTGCGGCATCCAGCCGTTTCTCAGGAGGTTTTATGCGTAAGCTCGTCGGAATGTTCGTCGTCGCGGGCGCGCTGCTGGTCAGTGCGTGCAATACCGTTGAAGGCGCTGGCAAGGACGTTTCCTCCGCAGGCGATGCGGTCGCCAACGCGGCGGACGATTCCAAGTGATCTGACGCCGGGCCGCGAGACACGTCGCGGCCCGGCATTTTTTTTCGAATCAGGTCTCGGAAACCGGCGGCATTTCGCGGGCGCGCTTGCGCTCGGTGAACCAGATGCCGATGATCGACACCTCGTACAGCAGCACCAGCGGGATCGCGAGCAACAGCTGCGATCCGATGTCGGGCGGGGTCAGCACCGCGGCGACCGCGAACGCGGCGACGATCGCATAGCGCCGCGCCGACTGGAGTTGCTTGCGCGTCACCACGCCCGCGCGTTCGAGCAGCATCAGGAGGATGGGCAGCAGGAAGGCGAGACCGAAACCGAACAGGAATTGCATCGTGAACGACAGATAATTGCCGATCGCGGGCAACGCCTGCTGGTTGATGCCGCCGATATTGCCCTGGAAGCTCAACAGGAAATGGAGCGCCATCGGGATCGCGAGGAAATACGCCATCGACGCGCCGAGCGCGAACAGTACCGGCGTCGCGAACAGGAACGGCAGCAGCGCGCGGCGCTCCTTCTTGTACAGCCCCGGCGCGACGAACTGCCATAACTGGTTGGCGATCACGGGAAACGAAATCATCATCGCGGCGAAGAACGCGACCTTCACCTTGACGAAGAACGCCTCGAAAATCTGTGTGTAGATGACCGTCTTCTGCCCCGCGGTCAGCAATGGCTGGACGAGAAAGGCGAAGATGCTTTCCGCGAAATAATAACTCACGGCGAAGCCGACGACGAGCGCCGCGATGCAATAGAGCAGCCGCCGGCGCAGTTCGATCAGATGATCGAGCAGTGGCGCCTTGCTGCCGTCGAGATCCTCGACCTCGTCGCTCACGACGCGGCCTTGTCGGCGTCGGTCGGCGCCGCAGCTTCTTTGGGGGAAGGCACGACGACGGGCTTTTCGACCATCAACGGCAGATCGGGCTGGTCGGGATCGGAATCGGGCTGGTCGGGCTCGACCGGCGCCGCGGCCTCGATCAGCTTATCCGAATCCGCGGGTTCGGCGGGATGCTCGCGCATGATGCGCTCGTTCTCGCTCGTCCACTTCTTCTCCATTTCCTCGAGTTCGGCCTCGCGCACCATCGTGTCGAAGCCGCTGCGGAACTGCCGCGCGACACCGCGCGCGCGCCCGACCCAATAGCCGACGAAGCGCATCGCCTTGGGCAGGTCTTTCGGCCCGATCACCACCAGCGCGATGAACGCGACCAGCAGCAATTCGGTCGGCGCGATATCGAACATCGGCTCGTCCGTCAGACGGAGATCAACGGTCCTCGCGAAGCGTGTCGCGGGTGCGGTTGCCGTCGGGATCGAATGCGGGCTCGGCCGCTTTCTTCGCCTCGATCCGGCTGGGCGGTTTGGTCTCGTCCTCTTCGGACATGCCCTTCTTGAAGTTCTTCACGCCCTTGGCGACGTCGCCCATCAGGCTGGAGAAACGTCCGCCGCCGAGCAGCAGGATCGCGACGACGGCAAGGACTAGCAAATGAATGGGGCTGAAACCGCCCATGACGTATCTCCTGGAAACCGGACCCTATCTAGTCCTCTTCAACGCTCGTTTCCACCGCGAGTTGCTCGAACGCGAGATCGACCGGATCGAGCAGTCCCGCAGCACGCAAATCATCGATGCCGGGAAGGTCGCGCCGACTCGCCAGCCCGAAGTGATCGAGGAAGCCCGGCGTCGTCGCATAGAGCAAAGGCCGCCCCGGCGACTCGCGACGGCCGGCGGGGCGCACCCACCCCGCCTCCATCAGCACGTCGAGCGTCCCCTTCGAGATCTGCACCCCGCGAATCGCCTCGATTTCGGCGCGCGCGACGGGTTCGTGATAGGCGATGATCGCCAATGTCTCGATCCCGGCGCGGCTGAGTTTCCTCGCCTCGTCGCGATCGCGCCGCAGCAGATGGGCGAGATCGGCCGCGGTCTGGAAATGCCAATGCCCGCCGCGCTCGACGAGTTCGATGCCGCGCCCGGCGTACGATTCGGCCAATTCGGCGAGCGCGCCCCGCACGTCACCTTCGCCGACATGCGCGGTGATCGCCTCAACCGTCATCGGCGCGGGTGCTGCGAACAGTACCGCCTCGACCGCGCGTGCAAAATCGTCGGGGGCGTTCACGCGGGGCTCCGCAGATAGAGCGGGGCGAACGGCGATTTCTGGTCTAGCTCGACGCGCCCCTGCCGCGCGAGTTCGAGCGCGGCGAGGAAACTCGATGCAAGCGCCGAGCGGCGGAATTCGCCGACCGCGCCCTCGGGGAGGAACCGTTCGATCGCGCGCCATTCGATCGCGCTGCCGATCAGCGCCGAGACGCGCTCGATAGCCGATTCCAGCGTCATCACCGCGCGATCCGCGACGATATGCATCACCGGCCGCGTCCGCGCGCTGATCCGGCCGTAAGCGGCGATGAGGTCGTAGATTTCGGCATGCCACACCGCATGCCGCACCGTTCTCAGCCCTTCCGGCGCGCCGCGAACGAAGACGTCACGTCCGAGCCGGTCGCGCGCCATCAGCCGGGCCCCGCCCTGGCGCATCGCATTGAGCCGTTCGAGCCTCAGTTGCAGACGGAGCGCGAGATCCTCGGGACTCGGCACTTCCTCGGGATCGCGCGGCAGCAGCAGCGCCGATTTGAGATACGCCAGCCACGCCGCCATCACGAGATAATCCGCCGCGACTTCGAGTTGCAGCGACCGCGCCTGCTCGATGAACGCGAGATATTGCTCGACCAGCGCGAGGATCGAAATCGCGCGCAAATCCACCTTCTGCGACCGCGCCAGCGCGAGCAACAGGTCGAGCGGCCCTTCCCAGCCATCGAGATCGAGCGTGAGGGTGTCTTCGGTCACGAAAGCGACGCTAAAGCGGGACGCGCCAAATGTGAATCGTCATTGCGAGCGCAGCGAAGCAATCCAGGGCCGCGAGCGCCGGACTGGATTGCTTCGTCGCTACGCTCCTCGCAATGACGAGCTTTCACTCTTTGGACGCTGACTATCTAAATCAGCGCCAACAACGCGTCGCGCTTCTCGATCAACTCGGCCATATCGCCCTTCGGCGCCGCCACCGTCGCCATCGCCAGATCGAGCCGGTCGCGCGACCGCGCGGGCATTTCGCCGAGCCGCGACGCGATGTCGGTCATCTCGTCCATCCGCGCCCAGCAATCGAGCACCACGTCGCAGCCCGCCGCGATCGCCCCCGCCGCCTTTTCGCCAGCCGTCCCCGACAAGGCCTTCATGTCGATATCGTCGGTCATCAACAGCCCGTCGAAGCCGATCCGCCCGCGGATCACCTCCTCGATCACGATCGGCGACAGCGTCGCGGGACGATCGCGGTCCCACGCCTCGAACACGATATGGCTGGTCATCCCCATCGGCGCATCGGCGAGCGCACGGAACGGCGCGAGATCGTCCTCAAGTTCGGCGTCGGAGGCGGTTACCGTCGGCAGATGATGATGCGTATCGACGATCGCGCGGCCATGCCCCGGCATGTGCTTCATGACGCCGACGACGCCGCCGTCGCGCAAACCCTCCAGCGTCGCGCGCCCCATCGCCGCGACGCGCATCGGCTCGCGGCCATAGGCTCGCGTCGAAATCGCCTCGGTCGTCTCGGCACGCGCGACGTCGAGCAAAGGCAGGCAATCGACGGTGATCCCAACCTCGGCGAGCATCAGCGCGATCCCCTGCGCGTTGGCGCGCGCTGCCTCGATCGCGGAGATCGGGGCGATTTCGTAGAGCGCGTCGAACGCGGGCCCGGCAGGGAACCCGGGCCATTCGGGTGGCCCCAATCGCGCGACACGCCCGCCCTCCTGATCGACCAGGATCGCGAGATCGTCGCGGCCCGCCAGCGCGCGCAGCGAATCGGTCAGCGCGCGAAGCTGCGCGCGCGTTTCGACGTTGCGTTTGAACAGGATGTAGCCGGCGGGCTCGGTCTCACGGAAAAACGCGCGCTCGTCGGCGATGAGCGCGGGGCCGACGAGGCCGAAGATCACGGGTTTCATGGGTGCGATCTAACGGGAAGCCGGAGTATTTGGAATCACCACGTCATTCCCGCGGAGGCGGGAATCCAGACTGGCTGGCCTCGATGACAGCGTCGCAACATTCGAGATTATGGATCCCCGCCTTCGCGGGGATGACGTCGATTTGATGCCGCAGCCTAGCTCGTCACGAAACACTTTTCGCCCGCGACCTTCAGCCGCCCGCAGATATCCGCCGCGGCATTCGCGCTGCCCGCGTTCACCCGCAGGCGATAGACCTTGCGCCCGTTGACCTCGGCGGCCTGCACGTCTTTCGCCAGCGTCGCGACATAGCCGAAGCGCTTCGCCATCGCGCTCCACGCCGCATTGGCGGTCGCCTCGTTCGGGAAGGCGCCGAGCTGGACGAGCGACCCGCCCGAAGCCGCCCCCGGTACGTTGGCGCGCGGCGCGCCCATCGGCGGCGCGGCGGCGAGCCGTCCGCCCGACGCTGGCACCGTGGCGGAGGCGCGCGCGCCCCCCGACTGCGCGCTCCCCGCCGCGGCACGGCGACCGGTGATCGGCGCCTCGGGAACCGCCTTCAGGTCGATCGCGGCATTGCCCGTCGCGCCCGCGCTGGCTGCGATCGCGGCGTCGCCCTCGCCCTTGACCTGCAGTCCGCCGGGATCGTCGGGCTTGACCTTGTAATCGCCTTCCTGCGCCGCGATCAGATCGCCGTTGCCCTCGCCGCCGCCGGCGTTCGTGCGCAACTTGTAGGCGCCGAACGCAAAGGCGGCGACGAGCGCGAGGCCGATCAGCACCGCAATGACGACGCGCGCGATCCCCGGTCCCTCGGGCTCGTCCGATTCGACCGTTTCCAGCCAGGGCAGCCGATCCTCGTCGCTGAGTTCGATCTCGTCGGCCGCCATCACTTCATCTCCGAAACCGCTTCCACGCCCATGATGGACAGCCCGTTACGGATAATTTGTCCGACGGCATCCGCCAAGAACAGACGCGCGGCCGTGGCGGCCATGTCCTCCGGCACCAGAAAGCGCCGGTCGGGGCGGTCGTTACCGACATTCCATAACGCGTGAAAAGCCGCCGCCAAGTCATAGAGATAAAAAGCGATCCGATGCGGCTCACGCGCCGTCGCCGCGGTCTCGATGATGCGCGGAAACTGCGCCGCGAGCTGCACCAGCGCCAGCTCCTCCGTATCAAGACGGGACAAATCGGGGGTCGCCGCGACGATTCCGACTTCCGCTGCGCGCCGATGGAGCGACGCGATTCGCGCATGCGCATATTGAACGTAGAACACCGGATTGTCGCGCGACGCCTCTACCACCTTGGCGAAGTCGAAGTCCATCTGCGCGTCCGAACGCCGCGTCAGCATGGTGAAGCGGACGACATCCTTGCCGACTTCGCGCACGACATCAGCAAGCGTCACGAAGTTACCGGACCGCTTGGACATTTTTACCGGTTCGCCCGCCCGCAGCAGCCGCACCATCTGAACGATCTTGATGTCGAACCGGGTCTTGCCCCCGGTCAGCGCCGCGACCGCCGCGACGATCCGCTTGACCGTCCCGGCGTGGTCAGCGCCCCAGATGTCGATCAGCGCATCGGCCGATTGGCTTTTCTGATAATGGTACGCGAGATCGGCGCCGAAATAGGTCCATTGCCCGTTCGACTTGCGGATCGGGCGATCCTGATCGTCGCCGAATTGCGTTGATCGGAACAACGGCAGCTCGACCGGTTCCCAATCCGAGCCGTCTTCAGTCTTTGGCGTCTCGCCCTTCGGCGCTTCGAGGACGCCGTCGTAGATCAGCCCGCGCGCGCGCAGTTCGGCCTCCGCCGCCTCGGGCTTGCCCGCCGCCTGCAACTCGGCCTCGGACGAGAACAGATCGTGATGGATGCCGAGCAGCGCCAGATCAGATTTTATCAGTTCGATCATGGCCACCACCGCGCGGGTGCGAAACAGCGCCAGCCATTCCTCCTCCGGCGCGGCGACGAACCGGTCTCCGAATTCGATCGCCAGCGCTTTGCCGACCGGCACAAGATAGTCGCCCGGATACAGGCCCTCGGGGACCGCCCCGACATCCTCGCCGAGCGCCTCGCGGTACCGCAGGTGCACCGACCGCGCGAGGACATCGACCTGCCCGCCCGCGTCGTTGACATAATATTCGCGGATCACCTTGTGCCCGACGAATTCGAGCAGGTTCGCGAGCGCATCGCCGACCACCGCGCCGCGGCAATGCCCCATGTGCATCGGGCCCGTCGGATTGGCCGAGACATATTCGATGTTGACCGTCGTCCCGCGCCCCGTCGTCGCGCGGCCGTAATCGTCCCCCGCGTCGAGGATCGCGGCGAGTTCGGCGCGCCAGCTGTCGTCGGTCAGCGTCAGGTTGATGAACCCCGGCCCCGCGACCGCGACCGCCTCGACCTCGTCGAGCTCGCCGAGTTCGGCCGCCAGCATCTCGGCCAGAGCGCGCGGATTGGCCTTGGCCGCCTTCGCGAGCACCATGGCGGCATTGGTCGCGAGATCGCCGTGCGACGCATCGCGCGGCGGCTCGACCGTCACGTTCTTTCGATCGAGAGCGGCAGGCAGCGCACCCGCCGCGGCAAGCGTATCGAGCGCGGCATCGACATGCGCGGCGAACCGGGAATAGAGGGTCATCGTGGTTTCCGAGGGTTCGGGAAAGCGCGGGCTTTAGAGCAACGCGCGTCAAATATGCACCGTCCGTCTTTGCGAGCGTAGCGAAGCAATCCAGCGGTCGGTTTGTGGATTGCTTCGCTACGCTCGCAAAGACGCTTCAAATTTCATGAGTCTCGCTCTAGCCGAAGTGCGCGCCTCACTCAAACCCAGTCAGGCGCGCGCCAACCCCGAAATCGGCTTCGCACCCGACGCGCCCGGGAACAGCGCCGCTAGCGCGCGCGCCGGATCGATACCGAAATGCTCCGCGACCGCGCCGGCGATCAACGCATCCAACTGCATCGTCGGCTTCAGGTCGCGCCCTTCGTATAGCGCCGACGGCCCCAGGCCCGGCCAGTCGGCGAGCACGCGCCCGCCCCTCACTCCGCCGCCGAGCAACATCGCCGCGGTGCCGGTGCCATGATCGGTGCCGCCCGTGCCATTGATTGCCGCGGTCCGGCCGAATTCGGTCGCGACGAGCACCATCGTATCCGCCCAGGCCGGGCCGAGCCCCGCCCGCAACGCACCGATCATCGCGTCGAGGTTCCTGAGGCCCGCGCCAAGCCGCGCCTTCTGCGCGGTATGCGTGTCCCAGCCGCCGGTCTCAATCGTCGCGATCCGCGCGCCGTCGGCCAGCGCGAGCAGCTTCGCGGCCAGCGCGCCCGTCGCGGCGGCATTGCGGCCGCCCGCCTGCGCCAGATCGCCGGTCAGTTTGCGCGTCTCCATCGCCTCGCCCCACAAAGCGTGAAGCTGCGCGTCGCCGTCGTAGAGCATCGTCACGCGCTGGAGCAGGTCGTCCGAGGCGTCGGGTAGCGCCGATGCCGCATAGGAGCCGACCTTGTTGGCCCCGCGCAACGCCATCGGCACCGTCGCCGCGATCGCGATCGCGCTCGCATCCTCTCTGGGGACGAGTCCGATCATCCGGTTCATCCAGCCGTCGCGGACCTGATACGCCCCTGCCCCGCCGGTCTCGAGGACGTTCTGGCCGTCGAAATGCGAGCGATCACGATAGGGCGACGCGATCGCGTGCGCGAACAGCGCCTCGCCTTTCGCGTAGAGCGCGGCGGTTTGCGCCAGTTCGGCGTGGAGCGCGAACATCGCGTCGAGCTTCGTTCCCGGCGCTTCCGCCAGTCGTCCTCGCAGCCCGGCATAAGCGGGATCGCCGACCGGCGAGACGATCCCCATCCCGTCGGCGGCGCCGCGCTGGATGATGAAAACGAAGCGCCTAGTCGTAGCGGCCCGCCCGAACGCCATCCGCGGTGCGAACCCTGCGAGCGCGCCGAAGGCGGCGCCACGGACGAGAAGCGATCGCCGGTCGACTTTGGAAACGGTCATGCTCACCTCCGCATCGCCTCGGGCGCGACCAGCAGCAGCGCGAGCGCCTGCGCCGGGCTCTCGGCGCGCGCCAGCGCCTGCGCGGTCGCCGCCGAGAGTGCATCGGGATGCAGCGTCACCGCCAGTTTGCGCGCATCGATCGGCGCGGTCGCGCGCGCCGCGAAGCGTTCCGCCGCCTCGACCCGCCGCATCACCGCATCCGGCCCCGCCCAGCTCTGATCGATATCGTCATATCCCGACGGCTGCCCCGGCTTCCAGACCGGCTGGCCGAGTTGGTTCATCAGTCCCACCGCCGCATTCGGCGCGATCATCGTCATGCCGATTCCCCGCATCGTCGCGATCGCCCATTCCCAGGGTGTTCGGAACCTGACCGGCCGATCGACCCACGCTTCGGGCGACTCGACAATCGCGCGATAGACCGTCGGCAGATCGCCGTCGGACTTCAGATATGCCGCGCTCAACCGGTCGATCATCGCCGGCGGAACCGGATCGCCCGCGAAATGCCGGGCCATTTTGGTCGCGATGTGCCGCGCGGTCGCGGGGTTGCGCGCGAGATCGTCGAGCACCGCCTGCCCCTGCGCCTCGCCGCCCTCACGGTACGAGTGACCCATGATCGTCCGCACACCCGGCTCGTGGAGCGCGTCGGCGAAAACGAAGGCCCCCGCCTCCCCCGAGGATTGTGGAATGCGGCGAACGAGACCGCGCGAGGTCCAGCCGGTCAGCGCCCGCGCGAATTCGGTGACGTCGGCTTGGCGATAGCCGGTCCGCACCCCGAGCGTGTGAAGTTCGAGGATTTCGCGCGCCAGATTCTCGTTGAGTCCGATCGCCTTGCCTCGAGTGCTGGTGTGGCGGCCGAAAGCGCTTTCCGGCCCGACCGAAATCGCCTGATCGAGATATAGCAGCATCGCCGGATGGCGCTCGACCGCACCCAGCATATCGCGGAAGCGGCCGAGCACATGCGGCCGAATCGCCTCGAACTCGAACGGTCCCGCCACGGCACTCACCGGCATTTGCTCCACCGAAACCGCGAAGTGATTCGACCAGAAATGGACGAGGCGCTCTACGAACGGCGCCGAGGTCGTCAGCGCCGAACCGAATCGCGCGCCGACTGAGGCGACATAATCATCGCGTGTGCCCGCCCGGTACGCCTTGCGCATCGCGACCGCCGCGGAATCCTCCGCCGTCTTTTTCCCGTTCGATATCCCGCCTGCCCGGCGGAGGCCGGCGATATATCGGCGCCGCTTTTCCAGAAAATCGGCGACGTTACGCGCCGCCGCGGACGATGTTGGTGCCGCTGCGATTACATCAGGCCTTGCGGTGTAATGGGCGAGTTGCGCCGTCACCCAGTCGTGCGGATCGCCCGTGAGCCGGTCGCTCGCGCGGGCGCCGAGTCCAAACCGGTTCAGTGCGACGCTGGCGACGCTCACTCACACGCTCCTTCGTATCAGACTGCCTAACAGTCACGTGTCGCAAATGTGTGTCAGCCTTCGACGGCTAAAACCCTTCTGGCAGCGCGATCTCCCCCACCGCCTCGCGATACCGCGTGATCGCGTAGCGATCGGTCATGCCGGCGATGAAGTCGGCGATGTGGCGGCTGCGCGCGGGTTCGTTGCCGGGTAGACGATCGCACCATTCCACGGGCAGCAGCGCGCTGTCGTCGCGATACGCCGCGCAAAGCCCCGCCACGACGGTCCGCGCGGACTCCGCCGCCGCCATCTGGCGCGGGTGGTGATAGAGATTGCCGTACATGAAGCGCTTCAGTTCGCGCTCCTCGCCCTGCGTCGCGGGCGAGAAACGGACCAAAGCGGCGCCAGCGTCGCGCACGTCAGCGAGGTTAGCGATACCCGCTGCGGCGATCGCCGATCGCGTCTCGGCGATCACGTCGTTGACCATCGCGCCGATCTGGCTGCGGACGAGTTCTCCGATCAAACGCGACGGCGCGACATCAGGGTAGGCCACGCGCACCGCGTCCCAGCCACGCGCGACCAGCGGCACCGCAAGCAATTGGTCGAGCGTCAGCAATCCGGCGCGAAGCCCGTCGTCGATATCGTGATTGTCGTAAGCGATATCGTCGGCGATCGCCGCGACCTGCGCCTCGAGACTCGGCCAGCGGTCGAGCGACAGGTCGAACGCGGCATTCGCCTCCGCCAACGCCCACCCGGGATGCCGGGCCGGGCCGTTGTGCTTGGCGAGTCCCTCCAGCGTCTCCCACGTCAGGTTCAGCCCGTCCCAGCGCGGATAAGGCCGCTCGATCCGCATCAGCGTCCTGAGCGTATGCCCGTTATGGTCGAATCCGCCCAACTCGGCGAGCGCCGCCTTCAGCGCGTCCTCGCCCGCATGCCCGAACGGCGGGTGGCCGATGTCGTGCGCGAGACACAGCGCCTCGGTCAGATCCTCGTTCAGCCCCAGCGCGCGCGCGATCGTACGGCCGATCTGCGCGACCTCCAGGCTGTGCGTCAGTCGGACGCGGAAATGGTCGCCGTCGGGGGCGAGGAACACCTGCGTCTTGTGCCGCAAGCGCCGGAAGCTGATCGAATGGAGGATGCGATCGCGGTCGCGCTGAAAAGCATCGCGCGGTCCGCGCGTGGACCCGTTCTGTTCTTCGTGGAGCCGTCCTCTGCTGCGCGCCGGGTCCGAAGCCCAGGCGGCGCACTCGGTCATTTCGTCGGGAGCCGCGTGACTTTCTGCCCCGCGCTGCTGGTGAACGTGAACGCCGACACGCCTTGCTTGCCGAGCGCGTTGACGAACGCCTGCGCTTCCTGGTCCGACTTGAACGGACCCGTGACGACGCGGTTGGTCGCGCGGAGCGGCGTCGAATAGCCCTGCCGCCCGGCGAGCGCCGAAGCCTTCGCCTTCACCGCCGCCCACGCCTTGGGAAGATCGCCTTCGTAAGCGCCGCCCGCGACCTGCACCCAGACGCGCGGCGGATCGGCCTTCGCCGCCTTTTTCTCCTCGGCCGCCTGTTTCGCCGCGAGCGCCTTTTCCTCGGCGACCTTTTTCACCGCGAGCGCCTTAGCGTCCGCCGCTTTCTTGGCAGCCAGAGCATTCGCGTCGGCGCGCTTCTTCTCGGCCAGCGCCGCTCGCTCCTCTTCCTTCTTCGCCGCGGCGGCGCGCTCGTCCTCCGCCTTTTTAGCTGCCAGTTCCTCGGCCTGCTTCCTTTCGATCGCGGCGGTATCGACCGCGGGCTTGGCCTCGGCAGCCGTGCCAACCGGTGGCGCGACCGCTGTGGCGGAGACGATCTCGATCGCGGGGGGTGGCGTCGGCGGTGGCCCGACGCCGAGCTCGTAGCCGGGGATCGTAATCCCCGCGACGATCCTGGCGAGAATCGAATCCTCGCTCATCCGCGGTGGAACCGGTGTCGAAGGGCGCGATACGCTCGCCACCACCGGCGCGGGCGGAGGCGACACCGCCTGGGCGGCCGGGGCCGCAACCCTCGCCGCCGCATCGCTTTCGGCGGCGCCGCGGACCCCGGCCTGGGCCGGAGGCGGCGAAGCGCCGGTCGTCGGTACCGTGACGATCGGAGCGGACAATGTCGCTGCCAAAACAATCGGCGGCGATGCGCCGGCCGCAGGCGGTGGCGGCAAGGCGATCGCCAGAGGCTGCGACACCAGCCTCACCTCGATCGGCTTCGGCACTTCCGGTGGCGGCGTTCGGGTCGGCGCGGACGCCACCGGACGCGCCGCCTGCCCGGTCGCGGCGCTGACCTCCGGTTGCGGACGAGTCTGCGCGGCGGCACGCAGCGCCTCGTTGCGCTGGACCGGTGTGGGGTCGCGCCGGACGAGCGTCGCGACGCGAAACGGCGGTGGTGCGCTTGTTGCCACCGGCGCGGCGGCGCGCGACACCGCGCCCGGCGCGGGCCTGATCGGATCGGTCGGCGACGCGCCCGCGCTGCCGAAGCCGGGCGGCGGCGACAGCGTTGCGATCTTCGGCGCGGCGGAGGCGACCTCGACGCGGTCGATCGGCCCGCGCCGTCGGCGCTCGCGCGCACGCTTGCGCAGTTCCGCCTTCGTCGGAGGTGGCGCGGCCGCCACCAGCACCGGCGCGGGCCGCGCTTCCGGGGGCAGCGGCGCCAGCGCCGGGGTCAGCCGCGCGTCGGCGAGCCGCTCCGCCGTCGGGGCCACCTCGCCGAAGTGCACCGCGAAAGCGCGGTCGGCGGGTCCGAGCGCGGCGAGCCGGTTGAAGAACGGTTGCAACCCGCGCGCCATCCCCGGGATCATGCTCGTCGCGATCTTCGTGGCGCCCGCGACATCGCCGCTCATCGCCAGGATGAACGCGCGCGCGCGCCACGCGCCGCGATCGTTCTTGCGCAACAAAGTGTCGATCTGCTCGAGCGCTTCGTCCTGCTTGCCCGATATGCCGAGCGACAGCGCGTAACGCCGCACCGTCTCGTCGTCGGGGTTGCTCTTCAGCACGAGCCGGTAATCGCGTTGCGCGCGTTCCTGCTGGCCGATCAGATCGTACGCCAATCCGCGGTCCGAGGCGAAACGCCGCGGGTCGAGGCCGAACCTTTCCGCCTGGCTGAAATAGCGCAACGACTCGCCGGGCCGTTCGGAGCGGACGAGAATGCTCGCCATCCCGGCCCTGACCCGACCGTTCGCGGGGTCGATCTGCTCGGCGCGCTTGAACAGCGACGCCGCACCGCTCGGATCGCCGACCTTCAGCGACAATTCGCCCGCGGTGAGGAGCGCATCGACATCGCGCGGATTTTCCGCCAGTCGCCGCATCGCACTAGCGAGCGCATCGGCATCGGGGGTCGGTCCGGGAACCGTCTGCACCGTGGCCATCGGCGGCGCCTGCGCGCGCACCGATGCACTGCCCGCAATCGTGAGAGCGAACGTCGCCGCGGACATGAGAAACCGAAACCTGTGCATCGAAACCTTGGAGCGCGTCGTAGCTAAGCCCTAGCGCGGCTCAACCGGCAATGGCCGCAAGCACACGCGCACGACGGACGGAGCCGCCCCGGCGACCAGCCGGAGCGTCCCCAAGGGCAAGGCGTCACTGGTTGTTCTGGCGATTCAGGAAGCGCGGGATATCGAGCGAATCCTTTTCCGCCGAATCCTCCTCGGCCGGTTTCGCGCCGCGGCTGGCGTTCTGCATCCGCTCAAACAGCGTGCCGCCGAGCTTGACCTTGGGCATCGCGGGGGCGGGTTCGGGGGTTTCGCTGCCGCCCGAAAGCCAGCGGCGGCGCCCGGTGTCACCCGCGGGCGCGGCGGGCATCGGATCGGCATCGTCGAACACCTTGGGCTCTTCGGCCGCCTCCTCGGCATCGGCGTGGATCATCGTCTCCTCGCCGAGCACGAGTTCGCCATCATCCTCCGCGGCGATGTCGTCGACCAGCGGGCCGTCGGTTTCGGCGGGAACGCCCTCGGCCATCGCCTCGGCCGCCGCCCCGGTCGGTTCGGCAACCGGCGCCTCTTCGGAAACCGGCTCAGGCGTCGCGATCTTGCGGGGGGCCGCAAAGGTGAACGCCCGGGTCGGCTCGGCGGCGGGCGCTTCACCGCGCGCTTCGGCCTCGATTCCCGTGGCGACGACCGAGACGCGGATCTTGCCTTCGAGATCGGGGTTGAACGCCGATCCCCAGATGATGTTCGCGTCGGGATCGACCAGCTCGCGGATATGGTTCGCCGCCTCATCGACCTCGAGCAGCCGCATATCCTCGCCGCCGGTTATCGAGATGATGACGCCCTTCGCGCCCTGCATGCTGACGCCATCGAGCAGCGGATTGGCGATCGCCTTCTGCGCGGCCACGAGCGCGCGGTCGTCGCCGTCGGCCTCGCCGGTGCCCATCATCGCCTTGCCCATTTCCTGCATCACCGAACGCACGTCGGCGAAGTCGAGGTTGATGAGGCCCGGCATCACCATCAGATCGGTGATCCCCCGCACGCCCTGCTGAAGCACCTCGTCGGCCATTTCGAAGGCCTGTTTGAAGGTGGTGTTGGCATTGGCGATCAGGAACAGATTCTGGTTGGGGATGACGATCAGCGTATCGACGAACTTCTGGAGTTCCTCGATCCCGGCGTCGGCCGATTTGGCGCGGCGCGACCCTTCGAAGCTGAACGGCTTGGTGACGACGCCGACCGTCAATATGCCCATGTCGCGCGCCATCTTGGCGATGACGGGCGCGGCGCCGGTGCCGGTGCCGCCGCCCATCCCCGCCGCGATGAAGCACATGTGCGCGCCTTCGAGCAGCTTGCCGATCTGGTCGATCGTCTCTTCCGCCGCCGCGCGGCCGATCTCGGGGCGGCTGCCCGCACCGAGCCCCTGCGTGATCTTGGCGCCGAGCTGCACCTTGCGCGGCGCGTCGGATTGCTTGAGCGCCTGTGCGTCGGTGTTCGCGACCAGAAAGTCGACTCCCTGGACGTCGGCCTTCATCATGTTGGCGATGGCGTTGCCGCCCGCCCCGCCGACGCCGATCACCGCGATGCGCGGGGTCAGCTCGTCGACCTCGGGTGCAAGAAATTCGATGCTCATCGCCTGGCTTCTCCGAAAAATCCCAACCGGTACATTTGGCCGGCCCCCCGATTAACCGTTCTGCAACATAGCCCCCCGCCATTCCAGCCGAAACTGCGCCGGATGCGCGGGATCGTTCAATAATTCGCGCGGGCTGCCTGAATAAGCCGACGAAGCGCCTTCAATCCCTTCGGCCGGTGGACCGTCTGCGCTGTTTGAACCAACCCCCGGAGATCGATGGGGTCGTTCGCTGCGAAGAACGCGAGCCCCGCCAATGTCGCGAACCCCGGCCCGGAATGCGCCTCGGGCAACCCCGTAAGCCCGCGCGGCCGCCCGACGCGGACCGAGCGGCCGAGCGCCTGCTGCGCGTAATCGGCGATGCCCTTCAATTCCGCGCCGCCGCCGGTCAGCACGACCTGCCGCCCGACCGGCCCTTCGAACTTCAACTCGGTCAACGCCGCCTGGATTTCCTTCATCATCAGCTCGAGCCGTCGCCGGATCACCCCGATCAGCGCCGCCTTGGTGATCTGCACCGCATCGCCGCCGTCCTCGTCAGCGGAATTGGGGCGGATCGGGATCATCTCGTGATTGTCGCGCGGCGACGCGTTGGCCGAGCCGTGGAAGCATTTCATCCGCTCGGCCTGCCCGCGCGTCGTTCCGAAGGCGCTGGCGATGTCGTCGGTAATGTCCTGCGCGCCGAACGGGATCGACTTCAGCCCGACGAGCATCTCGCCCGCGAACAGCGAGACATTGGTGATCCCTGCGCCGACCTCGACCAATGCGACGCCGAGATCGCGCTCCTCGTCGCTGAGGCAGGCAAGCCCGGTCGCGATCGGCGAGGCGATGATCGATTTGACCTCGAGGTGCGCCGAACGAACGCACAGATCGAGGTTGCGCACGGGCGATCCGTCCGCGGCGATGACGTGGATGTGGACGCCGAGCCGGTCGGCATGCAGACCGAGCGGCTTCTTCACCCCGGTGAGACCGTCGAGCGTATAGAGCGCGGGTTGCGCATGAAGCACCATCCGCCCCTGCGGATCGATCGCCTGGCGGCCTTCGTACAGCAGCGCATCGATATCGCCCTGCTCGATCCGGTGGCCGTTGAGCTCGACCTCGATGAACGCCTCGTCGCTGACGAGCCCGCCCGCCGAAAACCCCGCCCAGACGGTCTCGATATTGATCCCCGCGATCCGTTCGGCCTGCTCGACCGCCTCGCGCACCGCGACCTCGGTCGCCGCCATGTCGGCGATATAGCCGCGCTTCACTCCCCGGCTCTCGCGCTGGCCGGTGCCGAGCACGATCAGTTCGCCGCCGTCGCCCTTCTGCGCGATCATCGCCGAGATCTTCGACGACCCGATATCGAGCGCCGTGATCAGTCCTTCTGGTGCCGCCTTCGCCATTCGCTTCGCCCCCTGTTAGCCCTGTTCCGCCTGCGCGGTCTCGATCTTCGCCGGCACCGCGCTGACGCCGCCTGCATCGCGGATCGCATGCTCGCCCGCGCCCGGCTTGCGCGCGACCAATTTGGTCGGATCGCGCATGTCGAAGCGCAGCCAGCCCTTGCCGAGCAGCGCCTGCGCGCCGTCCATCCGCGCGAACTTGACCAGCGCCGCGCGCGCATCCTCTTGCGGCAAGGCCAGCGTCTCGCCGGTGTCGAAGGTCAGATCCCACCGCCGGTTGCCGACCCACGATGCCGCGCGCACCCGCGGTTTCAGCGCAGGCGCCGCCGCCATCAGCTCCTGATAGCCCGGCTCCTGCTTGTCGGCGCCGGGACCGATCACCAGCGGGAGATCGGGCATCCGGTTCGGATCGACGGGTTCGAGGAGCACACCGTGCTTGTCGATCAGGGTCAGCTGGCCATTGTCCTGCCACACCGCCGCGGGTTCGCGTTCGACGACATCGACCAGAAGGACATCGGGCAACCGGCGCGACACATGCGCGTCGGCGATCCAGCCATAGGACAGAAGCCGCTCGCGTATCCGCGAAAGATCGACCGCCAGCATCGGCGAGCCCTTGGGCTGTTCCTCGGTGGCGACGGCATAGACCGTCATCTGGTCCATCCGCTTCAGGCCCGTGATCTCGATCTGCTCGACGCGGAACCCCGCGCGCCCCGCGCTCTCGGCGACCGCGCCGCCGACGATCGCGGGCACGCCGACATAGTTCGCCGCGACGACTGCTCCCGCGCCGACGACCGCCAGCACCGACCAGGTCGCCGCCTTGCGCAAGGTTGCCTCGCTGACCGGCAGAGCTGCGAGGATGCGGTCGCCGAGCGACCGTTTCGGCGGCTTGCGCCTGGCGACCTGGCGACGCGGGGGAGGCCCGCGCTTGATCGTGCGGCTCATTGCGCCATTTCCCTTTGGGCCTCCTCGACGATCGCCTGGACCAGTTCGGGGTAGCTCATCCCGTTATGCCGCGCCTGTTCGGGGACGAGACTCAGGGGTGTCATCCCCGGTTGCGTATTGACCTCGAGCAGGAACAGCCCGTCGGTGCCGCGCTCGTCGTCCCAGCGGAAATCGGCGCGGCTGCAACCCTTGCAGCCGAGCAGCCGGTGCGCCTCCAGCGCCAGCGCCTTGCACGCCTCGGTGATCGCGTCGGGGATTTGCGCGGGGAAGATATGCTCGGTCATCCCCTCGGTATATTTGGCGTCGTAATCGTAGAAGCCGCTCTTCGGCTTGAGCTCGGTGACGCCAAGCGCGCGGTCGCCGAGGACCGCAGTCGTCAATTCGCGCCCGCGCACGTAAGGCTCGGCGAGCAGTTCCTCGAAGTCCTGCCACGGCCCCGCAACATCGCGCCCGATCGGGTTGCCGTAATTGCCGTCCCCAGTGACGATCGCGATCCCGACCGACGAGCCTTCGTTGACGGGTTTGAGGACGTAGGGCCGCGCGAGCGGATCGCCCGCGAACAGCTCGGCGGACCTTACGACGCGCCCGCCGGGCATCGGGATGCCGTGCGGGACGAGCGCCTGCTTGGTCAGCACCTTGTCGATCGCGATCACCGAGGTGGCGAGCCCGCTATGCGTGTAGCGCAGACCCATCAGGTCGAGCAGCCCCTGCACGCTGCCGTCCTCGCCTGGGGTGCCGTGAAGCGCGTTGAAGACGAGATCGGGCTGCGCCTCGGCAAGCCGCGCCGCGACGTCGCGATCCATATCGATCCGCGTAACGCGATGCCCGAGCGACTCCAGCGCCTCGGCGATGCCCGCGCCGGACATCAGCGAGACTTCGCGTTCGGCCGACCAGCCCCCCATGAGGACGACGATGTGGAGAGTCATAAATCCTCCCCGTTCACGGGGAGGTGGCAGCGCGAATCGCTGACGGAGGGGCCTGGCCGCGAACGCAACGCCTGGCGAGAGCCCCCTCCACCACCGGCCTTCGGCCGGCGGTCCCCCTCCCCGTGAACAGGGAGGATTTCAGGAACCGCACTCACTTCTCAACCCCCACGCGCTGGATTTCCCATTCGAGCGTCACGCCCGAATGCGCCTTCACCCGATCGCGCACCTCTTCCCCCAGCGCCTCGATATCCGCACTCGACGCAGCCCCGAGGTTCAGGAGGAAGTTGCAATGTTTTTCGCTGACCTGTGCGTCCCCACCCCGGAGCCCGCGACACCCTGCCGCGTCGATCAGCGCCCAGGCCTTGTGCCCTTCGGGGTTCTTGAAGGTCGATCCCCCCGTCCGCGACCGGAGCGGCTGCGACGCCTCGCGCTCGGCGGCGATCCGGTCCATCTCCGCGCCGATCGCGGCCTTGTCGCCGGGCACACCCTCGAACACCGCCTCGACCACAACCGCACCTGTCGGCAGATCGGAATGCCGATAGGTGTAGCCAAGCCGCTCCGCCGGCCAGACCTCGACATCGCCCGCGCGCGTCACGACGGTCGCCTCGACGAGGATATCGCTCGCATCGCGCCCGTAAGCGCCCGCGTTCATCCGCACCGCGCCGCCGACCGTCCCCGGAATCCCGCGCAGGAACTCCAGCCCGGCAATCCCCGTATCGCGCGCCGCGCTCGCGACGGTGATCCCCATCGCCGCGGCGCCCGCACGGACGCGCCAAGAACCGGTGGTGCCGGGCTCGACCGCCACTTTCGCCATCGCCTTCGGCAGCCGCACGACCACCCCCGGCACGCCGCCGTCGCGAACGATCAGGTTCGATCCGACGCCGACCGGCAGCACCGGCGTCTCGGGATCGAGCCCCGCCAGGAATGCCGCCAGCCCGGCCACATCGTCGGGCCGCACCAGCCATTCCGCCGCGCCGCCGGTGCGGAACCAGATGAAGTCGGCCAGACTCCCACCATGTTCGACGCTGCCGCGTAGCGGAGGCAACGCATAGCAGACCGTCACGCCGCCACCTTCGTGGTCGCGATGGCATCGGCCAGTCCCGCCGCCCATTTGGTAATGTCGCCCGCACCGAGGCAGACGACCTGATCGTTCGCGCGCACCTCCCCGCGCAGCACCGACGCCAGCGCGTCCGCATCCGCCACCGTCGCCGCCGAACGATGCCCGCGCCGCTTCAGTCCTTCGACCAGAGCCTCGGCATCGACCCCCTCAACCGGCGCCTCGCCCGCGGCATAGACCGGGGTCACCAGCACCATGTCGGCATCGTTGAAGGCGGTCTGGAACTCCGCCATCAAATCGCCGAGCCGCGAATAGCGGTGCGGCTGGACCACCGCGATCACGCGGCCCCCATCCTTCTGACTGGCAGCGCTCTCCCGCGCCGCCGACAGCACCGCGCGTATTTCGACCGGGTGATGCGCGTAATCGTCGATCACCACGGCTCCGTTCACCTCGCCGACCTTGGTGAAGCGCCGCTTCACCCCATCGAACTTGGCGAAGCCGCGCGCGATCGTCGCGTCGTCAATCCCCATCTCCAGCGCGACCGCGATCGCGGCGAGCGCGTTCTGGACGTTGTGCCGCCCCGGCATCGGCAGTTCGACCCCCTCGATCGATCGCGTCACGCCGTCGCGGCTGCGTACAATCGTCTCGAACCGGTTGCCGCCGGGATAGGGCGTCACGTTCACGCCGCGCACGTCGGCCTGCGCCGAAAACCCGTAGGTGACAACGCGCCGGTCGCGGACGCGCGGGATGATGTTCTGCACCTCGGGATGATCGAGGCACAGGATTGCCGCGCCGTAGAAGGGCACGTTCTCGACGAACTCGACGAACGCGTCCTTTACGCACTCGAAGCTGCCGTAATGGTCGAGGTGTTCGGGATCGATGTTGGTGACGACCGCGATCGTCCCGTCGAGGCGGAGGAAGCTGCCGTCGCTCTCGTCGGCCTCGACCACCATCCAGTCGCTCGCGCCCAATCGCGCGTTGGAGCCGTAGCTGTTGATGATCCCGCCGTTGATGACGGTCGGATCGACCCCGCCCGCGTCGAGCAGCGCCGCGATCATGCTCGTCGTCGTCGTCTTGCCATGCGTCCCCGCGACCGCGACGGTGGATTTCAGCCGCATCAGTTCGGCGAGCATCTCCGCCCGCCGCACCACGGGCACGCGCCGTTCGAGCGCCGCCTCGACCTCGGGATTGCCGCGCGGAATCGCGGTCGAGGTAACAACGACCGCAGCATCCCCGAGATTGTCCGCGGCATGGCCGATCGCGACCGCGATGCCCTGTTTGCGGAGACCCTCGACGACATAGCCCTCGGTGACGTCGGACCCTTGCACGCGGTAGCCGAGATTCTTCATCACCTCGGCGATCCCCGACATGCCGATCCCGCCGATGCCGACGAAATGGATCGTGCCGATGTCGGTCGCGACGCCGCGCATCAATTCCTCCCCGGCACGGGGAGGTGGCAGCGCGAAGCGCTGACGGAGGGGGCGGGCCACGAAGTGCAGCACTGGTGGAGAGCCCCCTCCACCATGCCTCCGGCATGGTCCCCCTCCCCGCAAGCGGGGAGGATTTGCGAGCCCCTCACGCGAATGCCTCGCGCTTCTGCGGCGTCGTCACCGGCAGCGCAACCCTCGGCGCGTCCAGCCCCTCGACGAGATCGGCCAAATCCCGCACCGCATCGGGCTTGCCGCACGATTTCGCGCGCGCCGCCGCATTCTCCAGCGCCGCGGGATCGAGCCCCAGCTTCTGCATCTGCTTGGCGAGCTCGCCCGCAGTGAAATCGCGCTGCGCGATCGTCCGCGCGCCGCCCGCGTGCGTGATCTCGCGCGCGTTGGCGGTCTGGTGATCGTCGGTCGCCGAGGGCAGCGGCACGAGGATCGCGGGACGGCCCGCGGCGGTAAGCTCGGCGATCGTCGAGGCGCCCGCGCGCGCGATCACCAGATGCGCCCAGCCGAGCTGTTCGGGCATATCGGGCAGATAGGTCGCGAGATCGGCGGCGATATCGAGTTCGGCATATTTCGCGCGCGCCGCGTCGATATCCTCTATCCTTGCCTGATGCGTAACCTGCAGCCTCCGCCGGAACGCGACCGGGAGCATCGCGAGCCCGTCGGGCACGACTTGCGACAACACGCTTGCGCCTTGCGATCCGCCCGTCACCAGCACCCGAAAAATGCCGTCTTCCTCAAGCAACGGGAACGGCTTGGCACGCAACGCGAGTACCGCCTCACGCACCGGATTGCCGACCGCGTGGACCTTCGCGTCATAACCGGGCTTCAGCCGCTCGGTCGTGTCGTACGAGGTCGCGATCGCATCGACCCTCCGCGCGACCAAGCGGTTGACCCGCCCGAGTACCGCATTCTGTTCGTGGATCGCGGTCGGGATCTTGTCCGCGAACGCCGCCGACAGCGCCGGAAACGCGGGATAGCCGCCGAAGCCGATCACCGCGGCGGGTTTGAAGGTCCTGTAGAGTTCGCGCGCCAGCCCGCGACCGCGCCACATCTCGCGCGCCGCCTTGGCCCAGCCGACCGGCCCGCCCGCGAACCGCTGCGCCGGAATAACGTGCGTCTGGATGTCGTCGAACAGCCCCGGAAACCGCACCCCGCGCGCGTCGCTGACCAAGGCGACGCGGTGGCCGCGCCGGGTCAGCTCGGTCGCAAGTGCCGCCGCGGGCACCATATGCCCGCCGGTGCCGCCGGCGGCGAGGACGAAATGGCGGGCCCGGCTCATGCCGAACCCCAGCGGGTGACGTAGGGGCTGCGCATGAGGAACGGATTGCGCCGGGTGAACGCGAGCAGCAACCCCATGCCGATCGACAACGCGATCATCGACGATCCGCCGTAGCTGATGAACGGCAAGGTCATCCCCTTCGACGGCGCGAGCCCGGTGTTGACCGCCATCGATACGGTCGCCTGCGCACCGAACTGCGTCGCCAGCCCCGCCGCGGCGAGCAGTTTGAAAGTATCCTGCTCGTCGAGCAATTTCACGAACACGCGCACGACGATCGCGAGGAAGATCAGCGCGATGATCGCGCAGGCGACCAGCCCGAATTCCTCGCCGATCACCGAGAAGATATAGTCGGTATGCGCTTCGGGCAGCCCGAACTTGGCGGTGCCGCCGCCCGGCCCCGTCCCGGTCCAGCCGCCCGCGGTCAGCGTCGTGTGCGCGGCGTTGGTCTGGAAATGGTCGCCCGCGCCGACGCCCTCGCTGTCGGGAAACAGAAATGCGTCGATCCGCGCGCGCGCGGTGCCGTAGAACAGATACGCCGCGATCAGCCCGGCGGGCGCCAGGCTGACGAAGCCGACGATGACCCGCACCGGCGTCCCCGCGATCACCAGCAGCGCCATCCAGATCGCGCAGAAGATGATCGTCTGGCCGAAATCGGGCTGGAGCATGAGGAGGATTGCGATCAGCCCGGTCAGTCCGGCGGTAATCGTCACGACCGGCAGATCTTCGTCCTTGGCGCGCAGCGACAGCAGCCACGCGACGGTCACGACGAACATCGGCTTCAGGAATTCGGAGGGCTGAAACTGCGAGATGCCGACGCCGATCCAGCGCCGTGCACCGTTCACCTCGACGCCGATCAGCGGAACGAGCGCGAGACACGTCACGAACACCGCCGCGCCGAGCAGCGACAGCCGTCTCGCCAGCGTGACCGGCAGCATCGAGACGATGAACAGGACGGGCAGCGATACCGCCACCCACATCAGCTGCTTCCAGAAATAATAGAGCGGGGCGATTCTGTGATGTTCGCCCGAATAGCGGACCGCGCTGGCGGGTGACGCCGCGGCGACCGCGATCAGGCCGATCGCGATCAGCGCCAGCGTCAGCAGCAGGAGTACGCGGTCGGTATCCCAGAACCACGTCCCGAACGGCGAGCGATCGACCCGCCCGCCGCGCCCGCGCAGCCGCGCCTTGATGCCTTCGGGACGCTCGTCGCTCACGCTAACGCCTCCACTGCGGCGCGGAAAGCCCGGCCGCGATGCTCGTAATCGTCGAACTGGTCGAAGCTCGCCGCCGCCGGCGACAGCAGGACGGTCTCGCCGCGCACCGCCTCGCCCGCCGCCAATTTCACCGCGCGCTCCAGCGTCTCCGCCTCGGCGACGGGCATGATCGGCTTCAGGATCGCAGCGAACTTCGGCCCCGCCTCGCCGATCGTATAGGCGCGAACGACGTGATCGAAATTGGGCGCGCAGGCGTCGAGATCGCCACCCTTTGCGCGCCCCCCGACGATCCAGTGAACGCGCGGGAAAGCGGCGAGCGCGGGGGCGGTGCTTTCGGGATTGGTCGCCTTGCTGTCGTCGATCCAGGTGATCCCGCCGAGCGTCGCGACACGCTCCATCCGGTGCGGCAGGCCGCTGAACGTCTCGAGCCCGCGATCGATGTCGGTTTCGCTAACCCCGAGCGCCTGACACGCCGAGATCGCGGCAAGCGCGTTCTGCGCATTGTGCGGCCCTTGCAGTGATGGCCAAAGCGACTGATCCATGCACACGCCGGGCGCGATCTTGGTGAGGCGCTCGCCTCTGGCGGAAAGGCTGCGCGCGATTTCGTAGGAAGGCGTGTCGCCGATGCCGATAATGGCGGCGTGCGTCGGCGATTGCATCGCGAACAACCGCGCCTTGCTGGCGGCATAGCCCGCGAAATCGTCATAGCGGTCGAGATGGTCCGGCGTGATGTTGAGCAGGATCGCGACGGCGCAGTCGAGCGTCCGGGTCAGATCGAGCTGGTAGCTCGACAGTTCGAGGACGTAGACCCCCCCTTCTGGCAGCGGTTCCTGCGCGAGGATCGGCAGGCCGATGTTGCCGCCCATGAGCGTTGGAACGCCCGCGGTCTTGAGGATGTGGTGAATGAGCGCGGTCGTCGTCGATTTGCCGTTGGTGCCGGTGATCCCGACCACCTTGTGCTGCGGGAGCTCGGCGCGGGCCTGGGCGAAAAGTTCGATGTCGCCGATGAGGGGTACGCCTGCGGCGCGCGCACTCGCGCCGAGCGGGTGGGTGTTGAGCGGCACGCCGGGCGAGACGACGAGCGCGTCGAAGTGGGTGAGGTCGTCGAGGGGGGCGATCTGCAAGTCCTCCCCGGCACGGGGAGGGGGACCATGCGAAGCATGGTGGAGGGGGCTCAGTACAGGCGCAGCGCTCGTGACTGCACCCCCTCCACCACCGCCTTCGGCGGCGGTCCCCCTCCCCGTGCCGGGGAGGATCGCGTCGCGCCTGGCCTCATCCGAGTCCCACGCCACCACGCTCGCCCCGCTCGCCACAAGCGCCCGCACCGTCGCCGCCCCGGACCGCGCCAGCCCGAGCACCGCATAGCGTTTCCCGCTCCAGGCCCGCGCGCAAATCACCGCAGCTTCAACGTCGCCAGCCCAGCCAGCGCGAGCACGAACGCGACGATCCAGAAGCGGATCACGACGGTCGGTTCGCTCCAGCCGAGCTGTTCGAAATGGTGGTGGATCGGCGCCATTCGGAAGATGCGCCGCCCGGTGCGCTTATACCAGAACACCTGGATGATGACGCTCATCGCCTCAACCACGAAGAGCCCGCCGATGATGCCCAGCACGATCTCGTGATGCGCGACCACCGCGATCGTCCCGAGCGCGCCGCCGAGCGCCAGGCTGCC
The DNA here is from genome assembly GCA_038236185.1 of Sphingomonadales bacterium. GTDB lineage: Bacteria > Pseudomonadota > Alphaproteobacteria > Sphingomonadales > Sphingomonadaceae > Sphingomonas. The sequence continues at coordinate 46,797 of JBBSTE010000021.1, forward strand.
GGTATCGCCCATGAATACCGCCGCGGGGGGCGCATTGTACCACAGGAACGCGAATCCCGCCCCCATCATCGCGCCGCAGAAGATTGCGAGTTCGCCCGCGCGCGGGACGTGCGAAATGCCGAGATAATCGGAATATTTGATGTTGCCGACCATGTAGACGATCAGCATGAACGCCATCGCCGCGATGATGACGGGCATCGTCGCAAGCCCGTCGAGCCCGTCGGTCAAATTCACCGCATTGCCGAACGCGACGATCGTGAAGGCCGCGAAGACCGGGAAGAACCAGCCGAGATCGATGAACATCCGGTTGGTGAAAGGGAGGTAGAGATGCGTCCCGTTCTCGATGACGATGATCGACGCGGCGATCCCGGCGATGGCGAATTCGAGCAACAGCCGGACGCGCCCCGAAACCCCCGCGTGACTCGCCTTCGTCACCTTGTCGTAATCGTCCATGAAACCGATCGCACCGAACCCGAGCGTCACGAACAGACATGCCCAGACGAACGGGTTGCTGAGGTCCATCCAGAGCAGGATCGACAGGCCGAGGCTCGTCAGGATCATCAGCCCGCCCATCGTCGGCGTGCCGCGCTTGGTAAGGTGGGTCTGCGGCCCGTCGGCGCGGATCGGCTGGCCCTTGCCCTGCCGCACGCGCAGCCAGCCGATGAACCGCGGGCCGATGATCAGACCGATCAGCAGCGCGGTCGCGATCGCCCCGCCCGTTCGCACCGTCTGATAGCGAACGAGATTGAAAACCCCGGAAAAACCGATTGTCTGGGCGATCCAATACAACACTAGCTCTTCTGCCCCGCTAGGCCCGCGACCACCCGCGAGAGCCCCACCCCGTTCGATCCCTTGACGAGTACCGCGTCCCCCGGCGCAATCATCGTTTTCAGACGATCGAGCGCTGTCGCGGCGTCGGCCACATGGAGGAAATCGACGCGCCCCTCAAGCGCCTCGGCAAGCGGCGCCATCTTTTCGCCGACGAGCAGCGCCGCTTCGACGTGCGCGGCTTCGATCGGCTCGGCGAGCGCGGCATGAAAGTCACGGCTGCCCTCGCCCAGTTCGCGCATCTCGCCGAGCACCGCGACATGCCGCCCCGGCTCGTGCGCCAGCACGTCGAGCGTCGCGCGCATCGATGCGGGGTTGGCGTTATAGCTCTCGTCGATCACCAAGGCCTCGCCGCCGAGCAGCCTGGCGATGAACCGCGCACCGCGCCCCGGCAGCCCGCCCATTTCGGCGAACGCCAGCCCTGCCAGCGCGAGATCGCCGCCGACCGCATCGACCGCGGCGAGCACCGCCAACGCGTTAGACACCCAATGCGCGCCGGGCTGCGCGATCGTGAACGACAGTTCGCGCGCGCCGACCATCGCTGTGACGAAGGTCCCCCCGGTCGCGACGCGCATCGTCTCTATCGGCCGGACATCGGCCTCGCGCGCGGTGCCGAAGGTCACAATCCTGCCAGCATAGGGCGTCGCGGCAGCGATCAACCGCTCGCGATGTGGGCTGTCGTAAGGGACGATCGCCACCCCGCCCGGCTCCAGCCCGCGGAAAATCTCGCTTTTGGCGTCGGCGATCGCGCTTTCATCGGGAAAGAATTCGCTGTGCGCGGGCGCGATCGCGGTGATCATCGCGACGTGCGGGCGGACGAGCGTCGTCAGATGCGCGAGTTCGCCGGGATGGTTCATCCCCATCTCGAACACCCCGAATCGGACGTCTCGCGGCATGCGGGCGAGGCTCAGCGGCACGCCGGTGTGGTTGTTGTAGCTCTTGACCGAACGATGCGCCTCGCCCGGCTCGATGCGGTCGAGGCACGCGAATAGCGCCTCCTTGGTCCCGGTCTTGCCGACCGATCCGGTGACGCCGATGATTTGCGCCGTGGTTCGCGCGCGCGACGCCCCGCCAAGGTCCTCCAGCGCGGCGACGGTATCCGCGACGAGAACATGCGGGTGCGGGGTCGCTACGCTGACCACCGCACCCGACGCTCCCCGCTGGAAGCTCTGATCGAGGAATGCATGCCCGTCCGCGGTCTCGCCCTTCAGCGCGAAGAACAGATCGCCGGGGCCGACCTCGCGCGAATCGAACGTGACGCCGGAGACGGCGAAATCCGCCGACGCGGTGCCGCCGGTCGCCGCCGCGATTTCGTTCGAGGTCCACAAAGCCTCAGCCACCGTGCCGCCACTCTCTTGCCGTCATCCCCGCGAAAGCGGGGACCCATCGCCGGCCGGTGGCGAGGGGTCCCCGCTTTCGCGGGGATGACGCAAATAGGAGACACGCGACCATCATCGCGCC
>JBBSTE010000022.1:0-47734 GCA_038236185.1 Sphingomonadales bacterium
CAGGACCGCTGCCGCGGCCGACACGAACGCGACAATTACAAACCCCGGTTGACCCGCCACCGCAATTAGACGACCAACATCACACCCGCAGGCGCTCATCCTAGTTGACGCCCACCGCTCACCGTAATCGTCGCGCCACAGGTAATGGTGCGTCTCAGGCTCTTCTTGCCGGAGAGCTGGGCGGATGATGCCGAGCGGATGACGCGGGCGCGGGTGCCGCTGGGCCGACAGCCGGCTTTGACAAAGCCCGAGATCGCGATCGAGGAGATCGACCGCGTCATCGCCTCTGGCGCGCGGTTCGGTTGCGTACTGGCGGACGCGGGATATGGATCAAGCGGTCCTTTCCGTCAGGCATTGAGCGAGCGCGGCCTCCTGTGGGCAGTCGGGCTCTCGCGGCGCCAGAGGTCTCTCCGGCTGACATTGACCTGGTCTTCCCGGCAGCCAAGACCGGCAGGCCCCGCCAGTACCACGTGCCCGACCGGCCACCGGTCTCGGCCGAGACGATGCTGTCCGACGAGAGATGGCGCAAGATCCGCTGGCGGCGCGGCACGAAATGTCGGCTGACCTGCCTCTTTGCGGCTCGCCGCGTCCACATCGCGGAGGGGCACAAGCACCGGATGCTCGATAATCGCGTGCAATGCATGCCGGGCGACGAGGTCTGGCTCGTCGGCGAGCGGAGATCGACCGGGGAGCAGAAATACTACGTGTCGAACTGGCCGGCCGATGCCACGCTCAAGCTGCTCACCGCGGCGATCAAGGCGAGGTGGATCTGCGAGCAGGCGCATCAGCAGCTGAAGGAGGAGCTCGGCCTCGACCACTTCGAGGGCAGATCCTGGATCGGATTACATCGACATGCCTTGCTGACGATGATCGCCTACGCCTTCCTCCAATCCCGCCGCCTCAAGGCAGCGGGACGGAAAAAAAGAGTCGGGGGACCACCACCAAAGCCGAGCATGCCGGGGATCAGACAGGCCATTCTCGACATGTTCGCACGGCCGCCGCCGCGGCGATGCCCTCACTGTGACAAGCCGCTCACCGATGCCATCAACCCCGATCCGCCAAAGTAGTGCTAAGGCGCCTAGGCTAGCTCCTGGGTTCGCATGGCAATCGGTTTAAAGCCAGTGCAGTTACGAAACTTACCGGGAACGTGTGTCCAAGCCCTTCAGGTAAGCGACGAGATCCGATCGCCCCCGCCCGTTGGAAACGAAGAACGGATGCGGTGCCGTGCCGCCGCGCGACGGATCAAACAGTGCGCCAAGGCTTGGAACCGAGTCGTCGTGAAGGAAACGCGGCTTGCGCGCCAGATCGAGCAGCAGCGGCATCGCGATACCGCGCTTTTCGCCGCGCAGACTTGCATTCACCACCGCCATCTTGTCATCGAAGAAATATCCCGGTGTATCTTGAACGGCGTTCAGCGGCGGTTTGCGCATGGCCAGCACGGTTGGCTGATCACCGGGGAAGATTTGCGCCATCGGGTGAACCGTGGTCGGGACCGCGCGGCCCTGGTTTGTGTTGTGGCAACCAGTGCAGCCCGAGGATACAAACACCGCCCTGCCGCGCGCTACGGCTTGCGGATCGCCAGCGAGTGCGGGAGGCGCCTGTAGTTGGGAAAGGTAAGCGTTCATCGCCAGCAGCTTTTTATTGTCGACGCGAAAACCGATCGGGGTCGCCAGTGCGCCGGGCTTGCCGCCGCCTGTGGCGCGAACATAGGGATAGCCTGTGACGTTCGTCTCTCTGAGGATCTTGACGTAGTTCGCGATCATTTCATCGCCGGCACGTCCGGCCAGTTGATGCACGAAGGCGCGGCCACCGGGTGTGGTCAGCATGGTCTGATCGAACAGCGATGTGAAAACGAGATTGCCGAAATCGTCGAGCTTGGTGAAGGTCGCTTCGCTGCCATAAGGCGCGGCCAAGTCCTGCCGGAACAATGGCGTGTTGTGCATCGGGTCGCCATTGCCGTCGAACGAATCGTCGAACATGCCGACCGGATAATATCGGTGGTTGCTGAAATACGCGTCGAACTCGGCCTCGGTCGATTTTTCGGTCAATCCCGTCGGCGCACGCCCGAGTGTCTTGCCCATGTTAGCGGCAAGCGTCAGCTGTGCCGTGGGGTATAGCGCGCGGGTGTTCGCAGCGGTCGCGAATATCTCTCCAAGATGAAGGTCATGATTGGCGAGACCGTCGATCCGGTGACCGATTGAACCGCCTTCGGGCGTGTTGAAAACGGATGCGTCGCTCATCGAATGACAAAGCGCGCAGGACGTGCCGATCTTCCCGGCCTTGGGCGACATCCCCATCACGGCATTGGCCATGATCAATTTCGCCGTCATGGCCGGGTCGTTCAGGATCGTCGAGCTTCGCCCGGAGGGATCGGCTCGCAATTCGCCCGCAAGCTTCTCCTTGGTTGCGGAATCAAGCGCGTCGGAATCAATCTGAAGACCGAGCTGAAGCGCTTGGAAAGGCGTAACCTTGGCCGCCATGACGCCCGCAGGTAATCGTACCGCGTCGGTCCAGAAGCCTTCGTTGCCGAAGGTTTCGAAGCGGAAGACATCGCGACCGAGCGTCGCGTCGCCGAAAGACTGCGTTAGCCGCGGACCCTGATCGGTGGGTCCGGATTCGGGTGCTTTCCGGGTGCCGCGGGATTGGCTGGACGCTGCGCTGTAACTGGCGAGCGCGAGGAGTGCGGCACTGCCGACGAACACGAGCGATTGCAGTTTTTTCATCCGACCGCTCCTAAATTTCTATAGACGATACCCAAACGTGAGCCTTGAAAGCGTCTATTCGGCACTATAACGTTTAGATCATGCAATCCGACACCGGTGTGACAGCTGAATTGGCGAGCGTTGTGGAAAATCGCAAGATTGCTCATGACAAAGCAGGATTCGTCATATTCGAGACACTAATCGCTTTCAATTTCCACTCTTCGTTGCTGGCTTGGCGGTTCCGACCGCGGCAATCTTTCCGAGTATTTGACACGATCTCGATGCGAGTCGCCTTCGCTAACTGTCACACTGCAGGATGTCTTTGGACGATCTGCGCTTGGTTCAAGAGCCTTTGCGTCCCGGGGTTACGCGTGGTCGTTTTCGTGCCCTATTCGTCGCTCGCGCCAAGCACACGTCGGACTTGCGCACGCGTAAACTCCATCACCGCGCCGAATACAAGATGGGACGCGAGCGAATAAACGTGCGTACCGATCCCGGTCTTCACGGCGGATCGTCGAGTCCAACGGCGGAAACCACGGTGTCGTCCAGGAACACGGCAACGCCGATACCCGATGCGGTCCCGTAGCCAATGGTAACATCGCGACGATATTCAGCAGCCGTCCCGTACAGCGCTCCAAGTCCCGCGCCGAGACCATAGTGGACGACTTGCCCGCCCACCGGCTTGTTGGTTGAGGTAAGCTCACGCCCCGTCAACGCCTCGAAAATTCGGCCCGCCGCCTTGTCGGTCGCGGGTTCCGCATCGCTGTCTGATGACGACAGTGCTGTAATCGCGGCCTGAAAACGGTCCATCGCGAACGATGCGAAGAGGCCGGCGATCAGACCGGCTGTGGCTCCCCGAACGATCGGCGCATTACTGATCGGCTCTCGCGCCACATTATTCGCAATCATCCGGCATGTGTTTCCGGTGAGCCATCCCGGTGATCGAGCAGGCGAGCTCTCCCGCCCGCCATGCGTTAGCGACCCTTCGCGGCTCGACCCCGCGATTAAAATTTCGAGCTTCCGACGCGGATTTCGTTAAGCGGCCCGGCCAGAACGACCATCAGCAGGGGGACGACGATGAAGCTGACGACGAGGCTGGCGCAAATAAAATGAATCGAGCGTGCCGACTGGCGCCCGACGAACACGCCGAGCAGCCACGGCCATGCCGCATCCATGTTGGGCGACATGGTCAGGCCGGTCAGCACCATCAGCGGCAGCAGCCCGAAGATCACACCGACATAGCTGAGTTTTTGCAGAATGTTGTAGCGGCGGGCGGCGTCTCCGGTCGGGAAGCGCAGCCGGGCATGATCCTTGATGTCCTGCCACAAGTGACGCGGCGCGAGTTCGCTCGCGATCGGCGCGAGGTCGCGCTGAACGTGTCGCGCAACCAAGCCCCACAGCCAGAAGGCGGGACCGGGGATGACCAGCAGCGACGCGAACGCGAAATGCCATTGCCGTGCTGCCGCCAGATCATAACTCGACGGGATCGTGACCAGAGCGGGGAAGGCGCGGGCCTCGCCGCCCCACATGCCGAGGACACGCATCGTGGGGATCTTTACCGCCCCGACCCGCAGGAAACCGGCGGCGTCGTCGGTGCCGATCTCGAGCCAGGGTCGCTCATGGTCGGCACCGTATTTGCCCCAGTAGAGTCGGGGATGGGCGTTGAAGATCATCAGGCCGCTCATCAGCATTACGAGCACGGTGAATGCGTTGACCCAATGCCACAGCCGTACGGCGCGGTGGTGCCTATAGATCAGGTCGCCGCGGGAGGCATGATCCTTCGGGTCTACAGGGGTCGATGCATCGGTGTCCTAGCGGTCGACGATTTGGCGCGGACCCGGCGCGGCGCGCCCTGCGTCCGCGCCCACAGCTCAGCCGGCCTTCATCATGTCGGGATGCATCTTCATCATCTTCACGCAGCCCGCGTCCTTCATCATCATCTTGTGCGACATCGCCTTGCACGATTTCATCTTTTCCATGTCGGCCTTCGACATCTTCATCATCGAGTCGGACTTAATCTCGTCCTTCATCATCGCATTCTGCGCCACGGCAGGCGCAGCGGCGGTGATCGCCAGGACAGATATCGTGATCAGGGTCATCATTCGCATGGTCTTCTCCTCGAAATGGCGTCAGAAGAAATAGGCACCCCGCCGTGACGTCGTCGGCGGATGGGTTTCGGATTTAGAGTGGAGCCGTAATCGGCGTACCAACGCAGGTGCGCAGTAAGCACGACTGTGGTTTGGCAGATCGTACCGCCAGTCGGATCGGAAGGATTATACGGAAAGTAGGCGCATTAGGCATATTGTTCATCTTCGAAAACTCTGAGAACATCGAACCGCAAGCGGGCCATGATCCCGTCGGCTGAAGCTGGATCACTCATGTTCGAGTGCGATACTGCGTACTTCGACAACACACTCTACTTAGGCATTTTGTTGACGCTTAACGCCCGGCACACGATAGTAGTGCCATCTGGGATTTGACGATTCTTGCGGAGTTTGTTGCTTTTCTGCGAGAATCGTCGATCGATCTCGAATGACAAACGCGTCCTTCGGTTCGCCGTGTGCGGCGTCCTGCGTTTCTGCCTTGAGATATCGGTCGCGGAGGCATCGTCGAAAAGGACGAGTTGGTCGGAAGACCGTGACATCGTTGTATAATGCATCGTCGTCGATGCCGCAGGCTTTTTACTCGGTCAGCTGTAGCGATGGTGACGCTCGTCACTCGCCTGGATCGGGATTAATTGGGATCGAACGTAAAGGCGGCGCCGTTGATGCAGTGACGCAGGCCGGTCGGGTCCGTCTGCGAACCGGTGGCCCAGATGGCCGCCGCATTTTCGCGCAACGCACCTCGGTCCTGGCTATCAGCATGGCGCGGTCGGTCGTGGTCTCGACATTGTCGTCGACAGGAGCAGAGAAGCTCGGCCAACCCGTACCGCTGTCGAACTTGGCATCGGATCCATAGACCGTCTCGCCACAGCCGGCGCAGCTATAGGTGCCGGAGCGAGCCCCGTGAAGGCGGGTGGGGCCGGCAGCGGGGGCCATCGACCATGTTCTGGCGCCAGTTGCGCCAACCACCTATCGCGCGCGAAACGCCGTACGCATGGAAGGCGACACCGGCGACGCCGAGCACCGCAGTGGCCCAGAGCAGCTTGCGGTCACCGGTGCCGGCTCGCCGCGGATCGCGCCACGCGCCAGCGCGATCGCCGCGACTGGCGGCAGGACGACCGGGAGCAGCATCGCGGGGTTCTGGAAGGCTCCGCGGAAATGCATCAGCCACGCCTCGCCGACCGTTCCGACGAGGCCGAACTCCACGAATCCGGCGAGCGCGCGGCCGGAACCAATCGTAATCGGGCCGATATGGTCGTCGCCTGCGCGGAGTGCATCGGTCGCCGCGCCGAGCGAGCCGGCCAGGATCAACGCGGCCGGCGCCGACAGGGGTAGCATAGAACAGGTTGCTCCAGCTAAACCGACCGGGACGCCGTAAGACGTCGAAAAGGTGAAAACCCAGGCCGGCCGCGCCGCTGAGCGCCGTGTTGGTCTGCGCTGATCCTCTCACCCATCCGACACCTACGGCGGGTCGGGCATTGATCGCGACGCCCAGCGCCGCCGTTAGCAAGGGCGTCAGCATCGCACGCTTGCGGAACCCGCCGCGGTAATGCTCCATACCGCTGTCGAGCAGGACCGACGTCGCCAGCATCGTCGCGCCGGCGCCCAATCGGGGTGGCGGCATCAGGCCGCGGCAGGGCGAGATGGGTGCGGCTCACCAATCCTCGCTTCCCGCACCGCCTTTGAACGGCCCCTTTTGCCCGGGGGTGATCCAGCCGCCATAATAGCCGCCCTCCTGCGGAGTCGCTCGAACACCGTTAAGACAACAGGTGAACTTCGCCGGGAACAGCGCGACATGCCCATTTAATCGCTCATATCCTTGCGCCAGGTCGTCGAAGGGCTCGGGGAAGTGCCAGCCGGCCTTTTCCACGACCCGGCCGTCCAGACGCAGGTCCAAGAACGCGCCGACCCCCTTCCATTCGCACAGCGCCCAGTCACCGGTCTCGATCAGCTGGACATCGCGCAAATCGTCTTTGGGAACGTAGATGACTTCGGGTGACGACGTTTCGACAACGCGCAGCGCGCGATCGCTACAGGCGATGATCACGTCCTCCAGCATGATTTCGACGAACCGATCGATCGCTTCGACGTGAGGTGGTCTGGGATAGCGCCAGACCGACTCCTCGCCTTCACCGAGCGGCTCTATCATCGCCAGTGGCGGGCGAACGCGCACCATATTGCGCGCCTTGCTCACGCGCGGTTCAAGGGCCTGTCGGGTGGGGAACGTGCTCACGCAGCTTCCTGCTGGTCCAGCAGGGCGGCAACTGCGCTCTGTACGCCCTCGCTCAGGGTCGGATGCGTGAAGATGCCGCTTCGGATCGCATCCAGCGGCGCGTCGAGATGCATGAGCATCGATAGTAGGTGGATCAATTCGCTCGCGTTCGCCCCGATGATCGTAGCGCCGAGCAGCTTTTCCCGCCGGGCGTCGCAGAGCAGCTTGATGAAGCCGCGCTCCTGGCCGGTTTCCCGTGCCTTGGCGATCGAGGAATAGCACAGAGTTTTGACGTGGTGCTGAACGTCGCGTTCGGCAGCGGCGCGTTCGTCTAGTCCGACGCGAGCGACCTCGGGATCAGTAAAGATCGCATAAGGCGCGACGCGCCGTGTTGTGTGCAACGGAAAGCCCGGAAACATGCCCAGCAGCACGCGGTGGTCGTCCCACGCGGTCTGGGTGACTTGCAGCCCGCCGCGAATGTCGCCGGCAGCATAGACTCCGTCGATCGACGTTTCGAGATGCTCGTCGACTTGCAGCGTGCCACCTTTCACCGGTGCGAGGCCCAGGCTGTCGAGTCCGAGTTCCTCAATCGCCGCGCGTCGGCCGGCCGCGATGAAGATATGGCTCGGATGGAGGATCGTCCCGTTGTCGAAGGTGACGTTCGGTCCGGCGGCGTCGACCGACACGATAGCGACCATGGTCGACACGCGGATCGTGATGCCCTCCCGCGTCAGCGCAGCATGAACGGCGTCGGCCACATCCGGGTCCTCGCTGGAAAGGATCCGGCTCTCCCGCTCGACGATGGTGACCTCGGCACCGAGTCGTCGATACAGTTGCGCCATTTCGAGCCCGACTGCGCCCGAGCCCAGGATCATCAGGTGTTTCGGTGCGTGTTCGAGATCAAGCCACGTCTCCGCAGTGATGAACGGCACCATGTCGAGGCCGGGGACCGGTGGGATGATCGAACGGGTTCCTGTATCGAGCACAACACGGTCGGCTAGAATCACTGCGCCGTCATCGACGACGATGCGGAAGCGCTTCCCCTCGCGGCCCCATAGTCTGGCGTGGCCCCGCACGAGAACCGGATTGGCATTCGCTGCAAACGCCTCGGCCAGATTCCATCGCGCGCGTTGTGCAAAACCGCGTGCGCGCACCACGATCGCCGAGAAATCGGCGGTTACGTCACTCGCCATGACCCCGAACCGCGCAAGGTTTCTCGCATCATATGCGTGTTGCGCGGAAGCCAGTGCCGCCTTGGACGGCGTGCATCCGAAATTGACGCAACTCCCGCCGAGATCGTTCCGCTCGACAAGCACCGCCGAATACCCTCTGGCCGCTACCGCGCGCACGAACGGGACCGCTGCTTGGCCCGCCCCGATGGCGACGACATCGGCCTCGATCACTTGTCGCCGAATGGCTGGTGCCGACATGGAAACAGACCTTTGAGCGGCGCCGGGGTGCTGTCGGCCAGTCGAAGCCGGCCGGCACATTGCAAGCGCCGCTTAGCGAGTGCGGGCTTCGGTCCGCGCCCCGAACAGGATCCAGATCGACACCGCCAGCAGGACGATGTCCTTGAGCAGGAACTGGCCCGGGAATGCCGACAGCGCGAGCGGGTTGTCGAAACCGGACTGGACGACGCCGGGGGTGGTGAACATGAAGCTGATCGTGATCAGGAAGCTGATCGTCGCCATCGCCCCGCCGATCGCCGCGAGCCCCGGCTTGAAGGGGCGGGTGGCGATCAGCAGGCCGGTCAGGATTTCGTAAACGCCGAGCACGCGCGCGGTTCCGGCGATGCCGAACAGGCTATGCCACCAGCCGACGAGCGGACTGTTCATCACCAGCGGCGCGATCCCCGCCGCCTCGTATTGGGTGAACTTGAGGCATCCGAACCAGATGAAGACCAGCGCCAGTGCGTAGGTCACCAGCAGCGCGCCAGTAGATGGGGTCGTAAATCGGTCATAGACCCGCACGGGCCGCGTCGTTGTTTCAACGTTTGCCATGTGGTTGCTCCCTTTACAGGCGTGGCTGGATCGGCATCGGCGGCACAAGCACCGCATCGATGACGTAGACGAGGCCGTTGTCGACCTTCATCGGCCCCTTGATCACGTGTGCGCCATTGACGGTCAGGACGCCGCCTTCGCGCTTGATGACGATCGGATTGCCGTTCATCGCCGGCACGGCGACGGCAGGTGCCATTGCGAGTCCCTTGTCGATATCGGCTTCGGTGACGAGCCCGGCGACGGCGTGATTGCCGACCGTGATTTTGAGCTTGGTCAGGTTTGCCGGCTTCATCAGAGCGTCGAGCATCGCCTTGGGCACCTTGGCGAAGGCGTCGTCGTTCGGGGCGAACACCGTGATCGGCCCCGGCGACTGCAGCCAGGGCGCGGCGCCCGCGGCCTTGCTCGCCTTCAACAGCATCGTGAAATGCCCGTCCGCCTTGGCTGTTTCGACGATGTCCGCTGCCATCACCGCAGCCGGCACCGCGGCCAGCGCGATGATGGACATTAGCAATGTCCCTGTTCGGGTTCTCAAAGCCAGTCTCCTTGCAGCTATCAATGACGACAAGTACTCAAACGAAGCTTTGCGGGTACAGACCCACAAAATTCGCGTCCTTCCGAGAGCAACACAGATTTTAGCAGGAAAGCGCACGCTTTCGCAGGATGCGGCAGATGAAAGCGGCACGATTATGTCGGGGTGGCGTTTGGATGAGGACATGGCAGGATTTGCAGCCGCCGATGAATTTTCAGCGCGATGGAGAATTTAATGAAGAAACTCGCGGACAGTGTTGCGATTATTACCGGCGCGAGTTCGGGAATCGGCGAGGCGATCGCACGGCTTTTTGCGGAGCACGGCGCTGCGGTAATGGTCGTCCATCACAATCATCCGGACGATGCGCAGCGGATCGTCGATGAGATCACAGCGGCCTGCGGCAAGGCCCGGCCGATCGCCGCCGATGTCCGCGACGAGGGTGACGTCGATCGTGTGTTCGCCACGACGATGCGCGAACTTGGCCGGCCTACGATTCTGGTCAACTCCGCCGGGATCGACGCTGCCGGCATCGCGGTCGCCGACATGGAATTGGCGCATTTCGAGGATGTTATCCGTACCAACCTGGTCGGCCCATTCCTGTTCTGCCGCGCCTTCGCACGCGGCCTGCGCACGGACAAGAAGCGGGGCAAGATCATCAACGTCAGTTCGGTCCACGAGGACATTCCGCGCGCTGGCGCGGCGGACTATTGCGCGTCGAAAGGAGGTTTGCGCAACCTCACCCGCTGCCTCTCGCTTGAGCTGGCCGAACACGGCACGACGGTGAACAACCTCGCGCCCGGCATGGTGCTGACGCCAATGAACCAGGAAGCGATCGACGACCCCGAGACGCTGAAGAAACAGGTCGCGAGCATCCCGCTGAAACGCGCCGCCGAACCCGCGGAAGTCGCCGAACTTGCGCTCTACCTCGCCTCGAAGGCAGGGGACTATGCCTCGGGCGCGACCTTCACGCTCGATGGCGCACTGTCGATGAACCTCGGCCAGGGGGCCTGAGCATGGCCGGTTTCGCAGTCGCGTCGGTCGCACCGATGACGATGACGCGCCACAACCGGCTGGCCAACATGTATGTGCTGAGCCCGTATGTCTGGCGCGAGGGCGATGGCTTCCATCTGCTGATCCGCGCCGTCCCGCGCCGCGACGACGAACCGCGGCTGAAAATGGCCGAAATCTGGTACGGCACGTCGGTCGATGGCCACCACTTCGAGATGAGCGAGGCGCCGGTGATCTTTCCCGGCCCCGACCTCGCCGATCTCGACGGGTGCGAGGATCCGACCGTGGACGTCCGCGATGGACTGATGCGCGTGTGGTACACCGGCTTCAACCAGAAGCAGGAGATCGGCCGGCTGATGCTGGCGCGCGGGCCGACCGTGACGCGGCTCGCAAAAGCGGGGGTCATGATCGACTCTCGACCACCGCGCTTCGCCAACCCCAAAGAAGCGACACTGGTCGCGCTCGGTAGGGATCGCTGGCGGCTGTTCTTCGAGTTCGCGCGCGAGGGCGCATCGTTGATCGGTCAGGCCGACAGCAGCGATCTCGACGGCGACTGGGAAGAAGCGGGCGACGCCCCGCTGACGCCCCGCCCTGAGATGTGGGATGCTTGGCACCTGAGCGCCGGGCCCGTGATCGGCGACGGCTGCAGCCGACCGGTGATGTTTTACAACGGCGCGACGCAGGATGCGCAGTGGCGGATCGGCTGGGCGGCGTTCGACAAGCATTACACCAAAGTTGTTGCGCGCAGCGACGATCCACTGATCGTTCCCGACAGTATTGGCGACGCGGCGACAGATATTGCCTTCGCGGCCTCCGCGGTCGAGACCGAAGACGGCATCCTGCTCTACTTTTCGCAGTCGGATCAGGATCCGCGCTGCGCGCTGGTTCGGCGTGGCTGATGGCGGATCCCTATCCGCCGCCAGCGCTGGCGCAGCAATCCGGCAGCCCCACGCGGCGATATTAGACTGGACCCGATCTCGAGCGCGCGCTGACGATCGACACCGATGCCGAGAGCGAGATCACGCTGTACTTCGTCGATCGCGAGGCGGCCGGCCCATATCGGCTGACCCTGGCTGCGCGACGGACGCTGCACCTGCGCTTCAATGAATTGACCGATCCGGAACCGGTGCCGCGCGATACCGATTATGCCTCGGGGGTCACATCGACCGCTCCGATCGTGGTTCAGCACACGCGACTCGATTCACGGCAAGCGCAATTCTCGCTGATGTCGATGATGGTGTTCGCCGGCTGATCCTCCGTCGTCGGTGTCGGCGATGTCGTCCCGGTCAACTTTTGATCAAGCCCGGCTCAGTTGCGTCTGCGATAGCTACTTGGGCTAAGTCCGGTCACGTTCTTGAACATTCGTGAGAACTGGCTCGGGCTGTTGAATCCGCAGTCCCGTGCGACCACCGTAAGCGATCCGTCCGTCTCAGCCAGCCGACGTTTAGCAGCCGCGATGCGCTTCCCGAGCAAATAGGCATAGGGCGGCAAGCCGGTCGAAATTCGGAACGCGCGGCTGAAATGAAACACACTCATTCCGGTCGATGCGGCGATCTCCGGTACGCTGATCGGCCGGGCGAGATTACTTTCGATGAAATCGGTCGCGCTGCGGAGATGGTGTGGGGATAGCGCATGTTGGCTACGCACCGTGATCGATGCTGCATCGGAATAGCAACGTAGCAATCGGAACAGCAGCAAGTGCAGAAGGTCGTCGAGGTACGCCTGTTGCGCATCCTCTTCATGCGACACCTCTGCCAGTATCGCTGCGGCAAGCGAGTCGATCAACTGCTCGCTCTCTCCGAGGCATTCGTGCAGCGCGAAACCGCGTGGATCGCGGTCGAAGCTGCTCGCCACGAAATGGTCGACGGTCTTCGGTTCGAAGTAGAGGTGCATGAAGTTAATCGGACCTTCGGTTGTCCATCGATAGGCAGCACCCGCCGGCACAAAACTGTGCGCACTCGCCCCCGTATCTCGGACCAGCCGATGTCCTTCGCCCTCACGATAGAGCCGCTTTGCCCCGCCGAGGTGAACCGACAGAAAGTGCTCGTCCAGCGGTGATTGGTCAATATCGGCGGGAATGCCCTGCCAGCGCCGGACGAGAACGGGGACCGCACCACCGATCCGCCGGTCGAGCATCGGTTGCCCGGCAAGCGTGTTGCCCCAATTATGGGGCGTCAATCGATCGATTGCGGTTGCGTCCACCTTTGCTCCCCACCAGTCATCTAGGTTCCTATTTTACTACGATTTAGGCGGTCATTTGGTTACCACGTGCTGCCCATTCTTCATTCAAGTCGGCAATTCGAAAGTCGTTGCGTCATCAGGACAGGCACGACCGCGCGTCTTGCACAAATGGAGGCTTCGACAATATCACATATTCGACGGGCTACACTGATCAAGATTACTAATCAAAATCAAGGCAAACGCGGCGGCAGGGCTTTACCGAGCAAAACGGGCGGACGACTCGCCTAACCGAGAGGCGAGATGAGGCTCCCGCGAGGAGATGACCAGTTAGACTCAGGAGAGGCAGGGGCATGTCGTCATCTCCACAACAGAATAGGCTGACCGGGACGGTAAGAGTTGATGTCGATCATGATTTGAGCGGTTTTTCACGAGTGTGCTTCTGCGCCCCCAATTCGAATAACGGCAGCCGTTCAAGGCTTTGGTCGAACCGCTCGATAACGACGGGCCGCGTTCGCACGTCCCGTCGGCACGGCGACACCTGGCAGCCTCTTAAGGACGTGGCGCTGTCGAGTTTGCTCGGCATCGGAGCCCAGCTCAGCTTCGGCAGCGACGAGAGCGATCTGTTCGTGCCACCCGCGAATCCGCGCAGCGGAGCGGTCGTGCGCCGGCGAACAGTTCGTGACCAAGAATCTCAATATTCAGCCGACGATTCCGGTGCGGTCGGGTTGGCCGCGGCGGGTGATTGGAGCGAATTCAAGGGTCGTTTCGTGATCTTGCCGGTCGCCATTTCAGTACCTCAGGCACCAAAAAAGTAATCACCGGGCAATCACCTGAATGACAACCGCCGCATATTCCAGCATAACGCAGCGTATCTAAGATATTTGAAAATGCCGGTTTTTAGAAACCTCTCTTGGCCTTATAAACGCAGGTAAGAGAAGTACCACACCTCGCGGCCAGCTCGCCGCGCCTTGCGTTCGTAGCGCGTCTCGGGCCAATCGGCCGGGCGCATCAGGAAATCGTGCGGCGTATCGACAGTCCAGGCGAAGTCGCGACGCTGGTTCATCACCATCAGCGCCCAGCGGCAATAGGTCGGATCGTCGGTGCCGAGCCGGAATTCGCCGCCGGGCCTGAGCTTGGCCGCGATGCGGTCGAGCGGGCCGTGGTTCACCATTCGCCGCTTGGCATGGCGCGCCTTGGGCCAGGGATCGGGGTGGAGGAGGTAGACGCGGCTGAGGCTCGCGTCGGGCAGGCGTTCGAGCACGTCGAGCGCATCGCCCATGTGGACGCGGACGTTGCCGAGGCTCTTGTCGCGGACATGCCCGAGTGCGCCTACCACCCCGTTCAGGAACGGCTCGCAGCCGATGAAGCCGGTCTCCGGTGCGGCCTCCGCTTGCGCCGCGAGATGCTCCCCCGCGCCGAAGCCGATTTCGAGTTGGAGCGGGCGGGTGTCACCAAAGAGGATGCGCGCATCGAGCGGGCCGGTTTCGGGGACCGAGATTTCGGACAACAATTCCTCGACAAGCGCGGCCTGCCCGGCACGCAATTTATGCCCGGCGCGGCGGCCGTAGAGGCGGCGGATCGTGGTCGGGTCGTTCATCGCGCGCGCTTAACCGGATCGCCCGGCGGAGCAAACCCGTGGGATGGGCCGTTCCACCCCGCGATCATGAGTCGCCCGCCCGCAGCCCCCGATGACGACAAGAATGTCGACGCGCTGAAATCGGCCGACGCGATCGACCTCCATCGCGCGGTCCGCGAGGAGGGCGAGGCGGAGTTGGAGCGGCCCGCGGGCGCGCTGCTGTGGTCGGGGCTGGCGGCCGGGATCGCGATCAACGCCTCGTTGGTGGCCGAAGGCGCGCTGCACGCGCATCTCCCCGACGCGCGTTGGCGTACGGCGGTGGTCGCGCTCGGCTATCCGCTCGGTTTCCTGATTGTGATCCTTGGCCGGATGCAACTCTTCACCGAAAGCACGATCACCGCGATGCTGCCGCTGGCGACCCGGCCGTCGTGGTGGGCGCTTCGCCGGACGCTGCGACTGTGGGGGCTGGTGCTCGCCGCGAATCTATCCGGCGCCGCGATCGCGGCGGGTCTGGTGGCGCTGGGGCTGCTCGGCGGCGAGCCGCTCCGCACGGGCATGATCGCCGTGTCGATGCCGATCGTGGCGCTCGGTCCGGTCGCGACCTTCTTCAACGCGATCCCCGCCGGCTTCATGATCGCGATCATCGCCTGGACGTTGCCCAACGCACGTGAACAATCCTTCCTGGTAATCTTCGCGATAACCTATGTCGTCGCGATCGGCGGGTTCAGTCACTCGATCGTCGGATCGGTCGAGGCGTTCCTGCTGCTCTTCACCGGCCACGCGACCGCGGCGCAGGCGGTGGGCTCGCTGATCCTGCCCGCCATCGTCGGCAATCTGCTCGGCGGCGCGGGAATCTTCGCGCTGCTCGCGCACGCGCAGGTGCGCAGCGACGGCGGCAATAGCGAAGGGTAGGGAGCCCCGCGCGTCGGAGCGATCAGGCCGCCACCGCCGCCTTCAGCTTCTCGACCAGATCGGTCTTTTCCCAGGTGAAATGATCGCCCTCCGCCTCACGCCCGAAATGGCCGTAAGCGGCGGTCTTCTGATAGATCGGGGCGTTGAGCCTCAGATGTTCGCGGATGCCCTTCGGCGTCAGGCGGACGAGCTTCGGCAGCACTTCCTCGAGCTTAGCCTCATCGACCGTGCCGGTGCCGTGGGTGTCGACATACACGCTTAGCGGCTCGGCGATGCCGATGGCGTAGCTCAATTGGATCGTGACACGCCGAGCGAGCCCCGCGGCGACGATGTTCTTTGCCAGATAGCGCGCGACATACGCCGCCGAGCGATCGACCTTGGTCGGGTCCTTGCCGCTGAACGCGCCGCCGCCGTGCGGTGCGGCACCGCCGTAGGTGTCGACGATGATCTTGCGGCCGGTGAGGCCGGCGTCGCCGTCGGGGCCGCCGATCTCGAACAGCCCGGTCGGGTTGACGTACATCTTGTCGTCGGCGGGGAGCCAGCCGTCGGGGAGCACCTCGGCGAAGACGCCCTTGACGTAGTCGCGCAGCTCCGCCTGGCCCGCCTCGCTCGACAGATCGGCGCTATGCTGCGTCGAGACGACGAGTGCGGTCGCGCGGACCGGTTTCTCATTCTCATATTCGAGCGTGACCTGGCTCTTCGCGTCGGGCTCGAGGAAGGGCGCCGCGCCCGAATGGCGATCGGCGGCCATCTTCTCGAGGATCTTGTGGCTGTAATAAAGCGTCGCGGGCATCAGACCCGGCGTCTCGTCGGTGGCGTAGCCGAACATGATGCCCTGGTCGCCCGCGCCCTCATCTTTGTTGCCGCTCTCGTCGACACCCATCGCGATATGCGCCGACTGCGGGTGCAAATTGTTCGAGAAATCGAAGGTCTTCCAGTGGAAGCCGGTCTGCTCGTAGCCGATCCGCCTGACCGTCGCGCGGATCGTGTCCTCGATCTCCTGCTCGACGCCCGGCGCCCACTTGCCGTCGGTATCCATGATGCCCTGCCCGCGGATTTCGCCCGCGATCACGACCTTGTTGGTGGTCGTCAGCGTCTCGCAGGCGATCCGCGCCTCGGGGTCCTTGCCGAGGAACAGATCGACGATCGAATCGCTGATCTGGTCGGCGACCTTGTCGGGATGCCCTTCGGAAACCGATTCGGAGGTGAAGAGGAAAGACTGGCGCATGATGGCTCCGGCAAACAATGATCTGGGAACGATGATATAAGGAAAGCTTTATATCGCCCCTATCGTGCGCGCCGCCGCAAGGCAACCGCGGCGAGCAGCAACAATGCGCCGACGAGTCCCGCCATCCAGTTTCCGACGCGCGAGAACAATGTCGGCGGCAGCGTCTCGGGAATCGGCGCTTCGATCGTGCCAGCCGTCTCATGCGGAATCGTCGCGAGCAGACGGCCGTCGGCGGCGATCACCGCGGAGATGCCGGTCGGGGTCGCGCGAACGATTGGCAGTCCTTCCTCTATCGCGCGCATCCGTGCTTGTGCGAGATGCTGCGGCGGACCCCATTTGCCGAACCAGGCGTCGTTGGAGGGGTTAAACAGCAGGCGCGGGCGGTGTGCTTGGTCGATCACTTCGCCCGAGAAGATGATCTCGTAGCAGATCTGGACGCCGATGCTGCCGAAGCCGGGCAGGACGATCGCGCGCGGCCCCGGGCCGGGCATGAAGTCCATGTCGCCGGGGACGAGGCGCGACAGGCCGAGCGGTTTCAGTAGCCACGGCATTGGGAGGTATTCGCCGTACGGCACGAGATGCGCCTTGTCGTAGCGCCCGACGATCCGCGCGTCTGGCGCGATCGCGAAGACCGAATTGGCCGCGCTGTCGATCTCCTCGCGCGCGTTGAAATGATAAGCGGTGCCGCCGGTCAACAACATGTCGCGCGGGCCGAGCACACGCGTGAGTTCGAGCCGGGTCAGATACGGGCTCGACGTGGCGTAAATCCACGCCGGATATCCATCCTCGATCGGATCGTCGATGACGCCTTCGGGCCACAGGACGAGGCGCGGGCCGCCGCCGGGGCGCCCCGACAACCCGGCCAGGCGCCGCTTTATGAGCGCGTCGCGATCCTTGCCGCGCTGCTCCTGCCCGACATTGGGTTGGACTACGACGAGGCGGGGATCGCTGTCGCGTAGAACTGCGCGCGTTGTCCATTCTCCATAGCTCAAACCGTGCGCGACGAGCAGAACGGCGAGCGTCGCGAAGACGATCGGCCAGCGATTCCGCCGCAACAGCAGCGCCGCGCCGGCCAGCGCGATCGTCAACCCCGACAGCGCGTAGGTGCCGACGAAGGCGGAGAGCGCCGCGACCGGCTGAACCGGCACCCAGATCACCCCGAGCGGGTCCCAGGCGTAACCCGTGAACATTCCCGCGCGGAGCCATTCGGTCGCGATCCACGCCGCCGCGAAGATCAGGGCATAACCCGCATCGATCGCCCGCCCGCGCCACCGCCACGCCAGTCCCGCCGCCAGCGCCGGATAGACCCCGATATACAGCGCCAGCGCCAGCGGCGCCGCATAGCCGAGCACCGGCGGCATCCGGTCCTGGAAATCGAAGGCGTGCTGGAACCAGTTGTCGTTGATCGTGAAATGGCCGATCCCGAACATCCACCCGCGCCACAGCGCCGCCTTGAGCGTCGGCGATTCGTGGATCAGCCACATCCAGACCGCGAAGCACGCGAGCGTCAGCGGCCAAAGCTGGAGCGGCGCGAACCCGCACGCCGCGAGCGCGCCGAGGAGGACGCAGGCGAGGGCAGGGTGTTGGTGGAGGTGCTTCAACCAAGTGATTCCCAAATCGTCATGCCGGACTTGTTCCGGCATCCACCGCGCCGTTGAGTCCGAATCAGCGTTCCTTGCGGCACCGTGGACCCCGGAACAAGTCCGGGGTGACGAGCGCTTTGAGGAGGTGTATCAACAGAACATGACACTCCGCCCTTTCCATCTTGCCTTTCCCGTCCACGATCTCGCCGCGGCGCGCGCATTCTACGCGGGCGTCCTCGGCTGCCGCGAGGGTCGCTCCTCGGATCGCTGGATCGATTTCGATCTCGGCGGTCATCAGATCGTCGCGCATCTCGATCCCGCCGCGAGGCCGCCCGCGGTTACAAATCCGGTCGACGGCCACGACGTGCCCGTGCCGCATTTCGGCGTGGTCCTGACGATTGGCGACTGGCGCGCGTTGGCCGACCGAGTCACCGCGGCGGGTGTCGATTTCGGCATCGCGCCGCACGTCCGGTTCGCCGGGCAGCCGGGCGAGCAGGCGACGATGTTCTTTCGCGATCCCAGCGGCAACGCGCTCGAATTCAAGGCCTTCGCCGACGATGCGATGATCTTTGCGACTGAGGAACAGGCATGAGCACCAACCCGCCGATCGAGATCGACATCCCCCACAAGCTCGGCCGCGCCGAGGCGCGCAACCGCATCTCGACCAGTTTCGGCAAGCTTGCCGATTTCATCCCGGGCGGCTCGGTGACCGAGCATCGCTGGACCGGCGATGTGCTCGATTTCGTCGTCGAAGGGCTGGGGCAACGCGTGGGCGTGAAACTCGATGTCGAGGAGACCAAGGTTCACGCGGTGTTCGATCTGCCGCCCTTCCTCGCGCTGTTCGCGGACCGGATCAGGGCGAAACTCATCAAGGAAGGCCCGGCGCTGCTGGAATAGCGCCCGGCGCGGTCGCAGGCGATGATCCCCCTCGCGTTATGCCAACGCGAATCACCCTAAGTCACGGTTTTCTCGATGGCCCGCCAGCCGATGCGCTGCTATTGTCGTCCGCGGGAGGGGGACATGGCATCGCAGCCTGCCGAGGCCGATCTGACGATCAAGCTGGCAAATGTCCGGCCGTTTCGGCTGGGCGAGGTGGAGGTCGATCCCGCGACCCGTCAGATCAGGCGCGGCGACGATAGCAGGACGCTCGAGCCAAGGGTCATGCAGGTTCTCGTCGCGCTCGCCGAGGCACAGGGCCAGGTCATCGGCCGCGACGGCCTGATCGAGCGCTGCTGGAACGGTCGCATTGTCGGAGAGAATGCGATCAATCGCGTCATCTCGCTCATACGCTAGATCGCCGCCGAATTCGGCATGGATTCGTTTCAACTCGAGACGATCACCAAGGTCGGCTATCGGCTGATCGTGGAAGGTCCGGGCTTGCCGCTCGCCTCTGCTTCCCCATCATCGTCGCTCGGATCTCTCGTCGCGGTCGATCGGCGGCGCGCGCTTACCGGCGCTGCGGTCCTGGTCGGCGCTGGTGCGTTGGCGCTTTGGTTCCGAAACGAGTCCGGTTCGAGTTCGGAACGGAACCGCGCGCTCGAATTCGTCCGCAGGAGTTCGGAGATGAAGGCGCTTCGGATAGGGGAAGCAACGAGCAGGCGCTCGACTATCTTCGTGAAGCGGTCAGGGTCGATCCCGGATACGGCAGGGCCTGGGGGTTGCTTGCGCTGGCGTATCGCGATGGCGGAAGCCCCGGTGAAGTGTCCGATCCGCTAAGCGGCAGGGCGAAAAGCGTGGCGGCAGCGAAGCGCGCGATCGAGATCGATCTCGACAATATCGACGCCCGGCTGGCGATGGTGCTGCTGCCGCCGTCCTATGGCAACTGGGCAGCGATCGAGGCGGGCTGCCGCCGATTGTTACAACGCCATCCCGATCATGTCACGACGCGATATGAACTCGGCATGCTAATGGGTGAAGTCGGGCGCTGGGACGAGGCGATCGCGCAACTTCAGGAGGTGAATAGGCGCGATCCATTCCGGCCGACCGCGCATTACCGGCTGATCCATGCGCTCTGGAGCGTCGGACGAATCGACGAGGCAGAAAACGCGATCGATGCCGCGATGGAGCGATGGCCCCGGCATGGCGCGATCTGGGAATCGAAATTTCGACTGCTCGCCTTTTCGGGTCGGCCGGAGGCGGCGATTGCGTTCGTGAACGATGCTTCCGGTCGCCCACCCGGCTATCTGACGAAGACGGACCTCGCTTATCATCTGGTCGTCGCGCGCTCTCTCTCCCGCGGCGCGCGTGCCGACTTCGATGCGGCGGCAGCGCGGATGTTCGAAAGAATCGTGCAAGAGCCGAGCAGCCCCGCCTGTATCCCCGAATTCGCGGCACTGGGGCGGCTCGACGACGCCTTCGCGCTTGCCGAAGGGTATTTCTTCGGTCGCGGCAAATTGTCCCGGGTGGCCGTGCCGCAGGACGACCGCGTCACCGCTTTCCTGTTCTACCCGTCCACCGCCGCTATGCGCCGCGATCCGCGCTTCACCGCCTTAACGCGTAAAATCGGCCTCGAACGCTATTGGCGCATCACGAAGACGTCGCCGGATTACCGGGGTCGGGCGACCATCACGTGATTATCAGCGGTTCGTAACATTCGTCATCGATTCATCACCTCCGTTGTGTTGCAGTGATCGCGTTGCCCGCGTCACCAAGTAAGTGCGCCCGGCCGTTGCTCCGCTCTGTGCGTCTTTGGGAAACACGGGGGCGAGGGAGATCGACATGCTCTGGGACAACAAGCGGGCGATGGCGCTCGAGGAACAAGCGTTGCGGGATCGCGTGGCGTTCAACATTCTACGCGGGCCGATCGAACGCGATCTCGGCGCGGGCAATGATCTGGTGGTCGTGCGCTCTGGCAATTCGGTCAGCCAGATCAGGCTGACGCTCGGGCGTGCCGATGTCGGCAACGGCGATCCGCGCAACGCGGACGGCGATTTGGCGGTTCAGCTGCAGGCGGAACACGCCGACGATAGCCTGTTCGGACCGGTCAGCCGTTTCGACGACGAGGGAATCACCTTCCGGTCCGCCGCAGGAGTGAAATTCGACATCCGCGACCTCGCGACCGGCCTAGCGAGCGGCTTTTTCGACGTGGCGCGGCTGGGTACCGTCGGCGACGACCGGTTCGACTATCCCGGCCTTCAGGGCGTGGACGTCTATCTCAACGGCGGCGCGGGCAACGATCGGCTCACCGGCGGTGCGGGTAACGACCATCCGGTCGGCGGCGCCGGCGATGACGTCCTCTCCGGCGGACGCGGCAACGACCTGCTGGTCGGCGGCCCCGGCGACGACATCATCTTCGGCGGCACGGGCAACGACACTGCGGTGGTCGTCCCGCAAACCGATGGCGCCGACATGGTCGATCTGGGCGCGGGGCTGGACACGGTACGCGTTATGGGAGCGCCCGGACAATATCGGCTCACCCTGACCACGCTGGAAATCGGCAATGGCGACGCCAGCGATGGCGGCGACCAGCCCGGCGAGGACGGAGGGCTTGCCCTGCGTTTCCAGCCAGTGGACTCGAACGGCGATTTGGTCGGCCCGGTCAGTCGCTACGACGATGAAGGCATTTCGTTCGTCGGGGCTCCCGGCATCACCTTCGACGTGCACGACCTGCCGACCGGTATCATCCGCGGCTTCGGGAATTATGGTGTCGCGCGGCTGGGAACCAGCGGAGATAATCGCTACGACGAGCATGCGTCGTCGGTTAACACCTTTATCAATGCCGGCGCGGGAGATGACTACATCCGCGGCGGCTCGGGCAACGATCTGCTAGTCGGCCTTTATGGCAATGACCGGGTGTTCGGCGGTCCGGGTAACGACATCGTCGTGGGAGAAGAGGGCGATGACGTGCTGAACGGCGGCCCCGGCGACGATTTCCTCTTCCCCCTCGCGGGCCAGGACGTGCTGGTCTTCTCGGGCGATCCCGGCAACGACACCGTCGTCACCTATCAGTCGGGCGTGGATAAAATCGACCTGTCGGCCTATGGCATCGGGCTCGACGACGTTCATGCGAAGGCGGCGGGCGTGAACACGATCGTCTCGGTCGATACGAACGGCGACGGCCATGCCGATTTCACGATCACGTTCGCGAACTCGGGTCCGCCGGCGGATACCGATTACATTTTTTGAACTTCCGCCGTTGCCCGGACGTGAGCCGGTCAACGGCGGACTTTATTGCGCGCTGACCCGCCAGATGCGGTTGCCGACATCGTCCGCGACCAGCAATGCGCCGGTCCGGTCGGTGATGACTCCGACCGGGCGGCCCTGCGCCTCGCCCTTGGCATTCAGAAAGCCGGTCAGCACATCGACAGGCTTGGTCTTCGGGGCGGGGAAGCCGTTGGCGCCGAACGGCACGAACACGACCTTGTAGCCCGACACCGGCACCCGGTTCCACGATCCGTGCTCGCCGATGAACGCGCCGTTCGCGAATTTCGGCCCCAGTTTCGCGTCCGCCGCGAACGTCAGTCCGAGCGCCGCGACGTGCGGCCCGAGCGCGTAATCGGGACGCTTGGAATATTGCTGGAGCTGCGGGTAGGGCGGCTCGACGCGCTTGTCGGGATAGCCGCCCCAATAATACCAGGGCCAGCCGAAGTGATCGCCGAACTCGACCGCGGTCAGATAATCCGGAACGATGTCGGACCCGAGCATGTCGCGCTCGTTGACGACGGTCCAAAGCGCCTTCGACTGCGGTTCGATCGCCATGCCCTGCGGATTGCGCAGGCCCGCGGCGTAGATGCGGAACGTCTTCTCCTTGGGATAGACCTGGAGGATGTTGGCGCGGTAGCGCTCGGCGTCGATGCCGTTATCGGCAATGTTCGAGCTCGATCCGACCGCGACGTAGAGCGTCTTGCCGTCGGGCGCCGGGATCACATTGCGCGCCCAGTGGTTGCCGCCGCCCGAGAGTTTGACGACGAGTTCGGGCTTGGCGGTGATCTTCGTCATGCCGTCGGTGTAGGGCACGCGGACGAGCGCATCGGTGTCGGCGATGTAGAGCTGCCCGTTGAGCACCGTCATCCCGAACGGCGAGTTGAGTCCGGACATGAAGGTCGAGCGGCTTTCCGCGACGCCATCGCCGTTCGCGTCGCGCAGCAGCGTGATGCGGTTGGGGGAAGCGACGCCCGCGCCGCCCTTGCCCAACAGATATTTCATCACGGCCCCGGTGATCCCGCCGCCCTCCCGCGGCGGCGAGTTGGTCTCGGCGACCAGCACGTCGCCGTTGGGCAGCCGGTACAGCCAGCGTGGATGATCGAGCTTGTCGGCGAAGGCCTGAAGTTGCAGCCCGGCGGCGGCAATGGGCTTCGCGGCCCCGGACCAGCCGACGGCGTCCGCGACCTTGATCGTCGGAATCACCTGGTTGCGCGGCTCCGAGATCGTCGGGCGCGCGCCCTCGACGCTCGTGATGCCGAGCCGCGCCTTGTCGGGCCAGGCGAGCCACACGAAAAGGCCGATGGCGGCGAGGACGAGCAGACCGAGGACGGCGAGGATGTGTTTGAGCATATCCCGAGGATAGACTCGCTCAGCCGCGCGCGGAAGGGGTGTCGCGCGTCAGCCGGAACGACGCCCACACCGACGCCAGCGCCAGCGGGATCGCGGCGGCGAAGGCGAAGGTCGCGGCGGATCGCGCGGTCGCATCGGTCAGCCCCGCGCCGAAGCCGGCGAGGTTGGCCGCGGTTCCGGCGATCGCCGCGCCGACCGCGCCGCCGGTCTGGCGCACCGCCATCAGCGCCGAGCTGCCGATCGCGCGATCCTCGTCGCTCAGCGCGGCGAGGACGCGACGGTTGGAAAGCGCCATCGAGAAACCGAATCCCGCGCCCATTGTCGCGGCGCCGATCACGACAAGCGCGACATTGGCATCGCGCATGACGAGCGCCTGGATGACGACCCCGGCAAGGATCGCGCCCGCGCCGATGCGGATCCAGCGCCGGTCGCGCGGCGGATCGACCCCCGCGACGGTGAACGCCACCAAGGTCCAGGCGCACGCCTCGGCGGCGACGGTGTAGCCCGCCTCCAGCGGCGTCAGCCCACGCAACCGCTGGAGGATCGCGGGACCGTAAACGGTGAGCGGCATCGACGCCGCCGTCCCCGCGAACATCGCGAGATAGCCCGCGCCGATCCGCGTGCGGACATCGCCGGCGCGATGCGGCAGCATCCGTACGTGCGCGCGCCGATCGACCCGCAGCACCAGCGCGAGCATCGCGAGGCCGACGATGACGAGACATATGGCAATTGCAGAACCGCTCGCGATGTCCGCCAGCGCGATCGCCGCGATAGCTGCGCCGAGCACGCCGAGTTGCAGCCACGGGATTCCCGGCGCGCTCTCCCGCTTCGCCGATCCCCTGAGCATCACCGGCGCGGCGACGGTAAATACCAAAGCCTGCGCAGCGAACAGCCAGAACACCCAGCGCCAGTCGCCACCAGTCGCGAAAACCCCGCCGACCAGCGGCCCGAGAATCGTCGCGACACCCCAAACACCCGCAGCCGAGGCGAAGACGCGGCCGAGGTGGCGCTCGGGAAACAGCATCGCGACCGCGACCATCGCAAACCCCGAAATCCAGCCGCTGCCGAGCCCCTGGATCAACCGCCCGATCAGGAAAGTCGCCATGTTCGGCGCCAGCGCGCTCATCGCGCAGCCCAACGCGAACACCAGCCCCGCGATCGTCGTCGCGGTCCTGAGGCCAAGGATTTCGGAAACCCGCCCGGCGCTGGCATTGGCGAGGATCGCGCCGACCAGAAATCCCGCGATCGTCCAGCTAAACCAGGCGTAACCGCCGAGATCGGCGCTAACGCTGGGCATCAGGGTGGCGGTGACGAGACTGTCGGCGGCGTTGAGCCAGATGCCGAGCCAGATCAGCGCCAGCCGCGCGAACCGGCCCTCGGCGAGCAGATCGCGCCACCCGCGGGCGGCGGGTATGGCGCTGGCCACGTCCTCATTCATGGCGAAGACGAAAATAGGGCCGCCGGCGCGGGGGGATGCGCCGACGGCCCGCTCCATGCGACCCGAAGGGCGTTATCCGCCGTTTTCGGAGTGGAGAACGGAGCGCTTGGCATAGCCGCACGCATTTCGCTACCGCGCTTGAACGTCGCCGCGCCGATCGGGTTCCCCGCCGCGTTCGGCGATTGCCGATCGCTGCGCCGGATCCGGACGCCAGCGCCCGGAAACCCGCGCAACGCCATCAGGCGAGGTCGTAGCGGTCGGCGTTCATCACCTTGGTCCACGCCTTGACGAAGGCCTTCACGAACATCGGCCCGGCGTCGTCGGTCGCATAGACCTCCGCAAGCGCGCGCAGCTGCGAGTTCGACCCGAACACGAGATCGGTGCGGCTCGCGGTCCATTTCTGCTCGTCGGTGTTGCGGTCCGTGCCGACGAATTCCTCATCCGACTCGTCACTGACCTGTTTCCAGGCAGTTTCCATGTCGAGCAGATTGACGAAGAAATCGTTGGTCAGCGTCCCCCGCCGATCGGTGAACACGCCATGCTTCGAGCCGCCGTGGTTCGCGCCGAGGATGCGCAGGCCGCCGACGAGCACGGTCATTTCGGGCGCGCTGAGGCCGAGCAATTGCGCGCGATCGACCAGCAACTCCTCGGTCGGCACGTTGTAACTCACTTGCAGGTAGTTGCGGAAACCGTCCGCCTTGGGTTCGAGCACCTCGAAACCCTCGGCGTCGGTCTGCTCGGCGCTCGCATCGACGCGGCCCGGGGTGAAAGGCACCTCGACATCATGGCTGGCGTCCTTCGCTGCCTTCTCGATGCCGACCGAACCGCCCAGGACGATGAGATCCGCGATCGAGACCTTCTTTCCACCGTCGCCCTTGCCGTCGAAATCCGCCTTGATGCCGTCATAGACCTTGAGCACTTTGGCGAGCTGTTCGGGCTGGTTGACCTCCCAGTCCTTTTGGGGGGCTAGGCGGATGCGCGCGCCGTTGGCGCCGCCGCGGTGATCCGATCCGCGGAACGTCGCGGCGGAGGCCCAGGCGGTGGTCACCAGTTCGGCAACCGATAGCCCCGAATTGGCGATCATCCGCTTGAGGTCGGCAACATCGCTCGCTTCCATCAGTGCGTAGTCGGCCTTGGGAATCGGATCCTGCCAGATCAAATCCTCGGCTGGTACTTCCGGCCCGAGATACCGCGCCTTGGGCCCCATATCGCGGTGACACAGCTTGAACCACGCGCGCGCGAACTGATCGGCGAAGTACGCCGGGTCGCCCCGGAATTTCTCCATGATCGCGCGATACGCCGGGTCCTTCTTCATCGCCATGTCGGCCGTGGTCATCATCGTCGGAACCTTGACGCCCGGCGTATGCGCCTTGGGCGCGAGCGTGTCCTCGGGGTTGCCGACCGGCTGCCACTGCTTCGCACCCGCGGGACTGCGCACGAGTTCGTATTCGTGGTCGAGCAGCATCGCGAAATAGGTCATGTCCCATTTGATCGGGGTCGGGGTCCACGCACCCTCGATCCCGCTGGTGATCGCGTGATCGCCGATGCCGCTCTCATGCCCGCTCTGCCAGCCGAGACCCTGTTGCGCGATATCCGCACCCTCGGGCTCGCTACCGACCAGCGCGGCGTCCCCCGCGCCATGCGCCTTGCCGAAGGTGTGGCCGCCCGCGGTCAGCGCCACGGTCTCCACGTCGTTCATTCCCATCCGTAGGAAGGTTTCGCGGATGTCACGACCCGACTGGAGCGGATCGGGGTTACCGCCCGGCCCCTCGGGATTGACGTAGATGAGGCCCATCTGGATCGCGGCAAGCGGGCTCTCGAGCGCCATCTCGCGGTCGGGCTGGATCCGGGTCGGGCTGTTCTCGCCGCCGACCCATTCTTCCTCGGTGCCCCAATAGATGTCCTTTTCGGGTTCCCACACGTCGGCGCGGCCACCGCCGAAGCCGAACACCGGCCCGCCCATCGATTCGATCGCGACATTGCCGGCGAGGATCATCAGATCGGCCCAACTCAACTTGCTGCCGTATTTCTGCTTGATCGGCCACATCAGGCGGCGGGCCTTGTCGAGATTACCGTTGTCCGGCCACGAATTGAGCGGGGCGAACCGCTGATTGCCCGAATTCGCGCCGCCGCGCCCGTCGCCGGTCCGATATGTTCCCGCCGAATGCCACGCCATGCGGATGAAGAACGGACCGTAATGACCATAATCCGCCGGCCACCAGGGCTGGCTGTCGGTCATCAGTGCGGTCAGATCACGCTTCACCGCGGCATAATCGAGCGACTTGAACGCCTCGCGGTAATCGAAATCGTCGCCCATCGGATTGCCGGTCAGGCCCTTCTGGTGAAGGATGTCGATCGACAATTGGTTGGGCCACCAGTCGCGACTTGTGCGGCCGAGGAGCGAACGCTTCGCCGCCGGATCCTTCATCGGGCAATTCAGCGGATCACCGGTAACAGCATCCATCGGTCTTCTCCTGCTTTGTCGCGTCTGCGCCGTCATCGGCAGGCGCGAATGGGTTCGGGGTTACCCGCGAGCGGGTACGGATCGACGATGCCACCTGCGTGACAATCGAGGAAATGCATTAATCCGCAAAGTCTGATCGAACGAGTGATTTGTACGACTACGCGTTCAATCCGAATCGTCGTCCTCGCGCAGCGGTTTCGGCGGGTGAAGGCGCAGGCGCGTGACGCGGCGTTCGTCGGCATCGATCACCTCGAGACGCCAGCCGCTCGGGTGGTCGATACAATCGCCGGTTTCGGGCACGCGTCCGGCGAGCACCGCGGTCAGTCCGCCGAGCGTATCGACATCCTCGTCGGTCTCGGCGAGGCGTTTGTCGATCGCCTCGCCCGCATCCTCCAATTCAACGCGCGCATCCGCCTCCCACGCGCCACCGTCGAGCGGGATCAGCATCGCGGTCGGCGCGTCGTCGTGCTCATCCTCGATCTCGCCGACGATCTCCTCGATCAGATCCTCGATCGTGACGAGACCCTCGGTTCCGGTATATTCGTCGAGCACGATCGCGAGGTGGACACGCTTCTGCTGCATGTCGGCGAGCAGGTCGAGCGCGCCGCGCGACATCGGCACGAACAAGGGTTCGCGGATCAGCCCGGCGATCATCTCGGGATGCGCCGCGCCGGTCGCGAGGATGTTGAACACGTCCTTGATGTGGACCATGCCGATGATCGTATCGAGCTCCTCGCGATAGACGGGGATACGGCTATGTCCCGCGGCCGCGAACAGCCCAACCAGATCGGCGAAGTTCGTCCGTTCGTCCACCGCGACGATGTCCGCGCGGGGCACCCCGACATCGCCCGCGTCGCGCTCGCCGAAATGGAGCAGGTTGCGGACCATCGTGCGTTCGAGCAACGACAGGTCGCCCTTGGCGTCGGGTGTCGGATCGTCTTCGTGGCGGTCGATCGCCTCTTCGAGTTGGTCGCGCAGCGTATCTTCGTCCTGGTCGCCGAAGATCAGCGCCTTCAATCCGCGCCAGATGCTGCTTTCGTTGGAATCGCCGTTGCCGGCGCTGGTTCGGTCCTCGGGCATCGCCGCGGTTCAGTCCTCGTTTAGCGCATAGGGATCGGCGATGCCGAGATCGGCGAGCGCCTCGCGCTCGATCGCCTCCATCGCCTCCCCCTCGTCGTCGGTCATGTGATCATAACCTAGCAGATGCAACGTGCCGTGCACGATCAAATGCGTCGCGTGCGTCTCGACCGATATGCCGCGCTCCGCGGCCTCGCGCGCGCAAACCCCCTGCGCGAGGACTATGTCGCCGAGCAGCACCTCGCCGTCGTCGCTGTTCTGGCTGATCGTCTCGATCAGATCGGACTGGACCATCGGGAAGGACAGGACGTTGGTCGGCTGGTCCTTGTCGCGATATTGGCGGTTGAGCGTTTGCACCTCGTCATTGGAGGTCAGTCTGACGCTGATTTCCACGAGAGCGGATGTTGCCACGAGATCGCCGTGCGGCGTTCGCGACACCGCCGCGTTTGCGGCGCGGATCGCGAGTACATCCCAATCCCGCTCCGGCCAGGACTCGTCGCGAGAGAGCGCGATCTCAAGCATCCACCCCCTCATACGCTTCGACGATCCGCCCGACGATCGGGTGCCGCACGACGTCGCCCGCGGTGAATCGGCACATCGAAATGCCTTCGACGCGCTCGAGTCGGGCGGTCGCATCGTTGAGGCCGCTCGCGGGCATGCCGCCGGGCAGGTCGGTTTGGCGGGGGTCGCCGCAAATCACCATCCGGCTGTTCTCGCCAAAGCGCGTCAGGAACATCTTCATCTGCGCGGGCGTCGTGTTCTGCGCCTCGTCGAGGATGATGAACGCATCGGCGAGCGTGCGCCCGCGCATGAAGGCGATCGGCGCGATCTCGATCTCGCCCGACGCGATCCGCCGCTCGACCTGCTCGGCGGGGAGGCAATCGTAGAGCGCGTCATAGAGCGGGCGGAGATACGGATCGACCTTCTCCTTCATGTCACCGGGGAGGAAGCCGAGCCGCTCGCCCGCCTCGACCGCGGGGCGCGACAGAATCAGCCGCTGGACGCTGCCGGTGATGAGCTGCGCGACCGCCTGCGCCACCGCCACATAGGTCTTGCCGGTTCCCGCGGGGCCGAGCGCGAAGATCATGTCGTGCGTCGTCAGTTCGCGCATGTAATGCGCTTGCGCGGGAGTACGCGGAACGATCGTCTTCTTGCGCGTGCGGATCATGATCGGCGGCGCTCCGCCTCCCATGTCAGCCCGGATGATGCCGTCGAGCACCGGCTCCGCCGCCATCGCGATCGAGGCGTCGACGAGGCCGGTATCGACCTCCTCGCCGCGTGCGATCCGCTGATAGAGATCGTTCAGCACGTCGCGCGCCACCGCGACCTGCTCGGCAGTGCCCTCCACCCCGACGCGATCACCACGCGCGGTGATATAGACGCCAAGCCTGTTTTCCAGCGCGACGAGGTTGCGGTCATACTGGCCGAACAGCTGGGCGAGCAGTTGCGGGCGATCGAAGGTCACCTCGGTCCGGCTGCGATCGCCGGATTGGGCGGGTAGTGGTTTGCGGGACATCCGGTCCTTTCGGGGCTTGCTGATATCGCGAAGATGGGCCGGCAGGCCGGCGATTGAAAGCGGCACGGCGCGTCGGAGAACGAAAAAGGCCGGACCGTGTCGCCACGGCCCGGCCTCTTCGCTAGCGCTTCGCCGGATTAGACGAGAGCGACCAGGGCCAAATCGACGTGAAGCAGATTCGCCGATTGGAACGCGTCGGCATGGATCGCACTGTCGTGACCGAACGCGCGCCCGTTCGCAACCAGACCGGTATCCGGATCGACCGAAATGCC
Source organism: Sphingomonadales bacterium (assembly GCA_038236185.1). Classification (GTDB taxonomy): domain Bacteria; phylum Pseudomonadota; class Alphaproteobacteria; order Sphingomonadales; family Sphingomonadaceae; genus Sphingomonas. The sequence goes on from JBBSTE010000022.1 coordinate 30,294, forward strand.
CTTGGAGTACTGGCTGTCGCCGCCGACGCGCGCCGCATTGCTTTCGCCGAAGTGCGAATTCGCCGGGCCGGTATACCCCTCGGCGCGCTGGCCCAGATCGATGCTGTTCAGGTCCGGCGCATCGGCCGCGGCGATCTGCGCTTGCGTCGCGGTGTCGCGTTCCTCGAGCGTGGCGGCGTGCGTGAGCTTATCGATCGAGCTCTGGCTCGCGTCGGTATTGTTGACCGAGGTATAGTAGAACAGGTTCCCCGATTTACCCACATATACCAGATCATCCTGCGCGGCGGTTCCCTGCAGGACGACCGAGTCGCCATCGCTTTTGTCGAGAACGAGCGTTCCGTCACCGGCAGCGTGCGCGATACCGCCATGATTTGAGCCCGGAATTTTCTTCGAGGTCGCGATGTAATCGTCGGCGTTGAAGTCGAGAATTGTGTCGTGACCCGAGGATTGCGCCGACCGGAAGATGAACGTGTCGGCACCCGCACCGCCCCGCAGCGTATCATCGCCTTGCAGAGCGTCGAAAGTATTGGCGCCGCGGTTACCGCTGATCTGATCGTCGAAACGCGAGCCGATCGCGTTTTCAATCGACTTGAACCGATCACCTTCGGCGCCGCCGTGGCCGGTCACGCCGGCGCGCAGGGCGATCTGCACGCCCGTTTCGCTGGTTTCGTAGCTGACGGTGTCGTTGCCGCCGTTACCCTTGATGAAGTTCGCCACCTCGTTGGCGACGATCGTGTCGTTCCCGGCACCGCCGACCGCGTTCTCGATCGTCGCGCCATAGGCGATCGAAATGTTGTCCTTGAACTGCGGATTGGTGACGCCGAGCCGGGCGATCAGATCCTGATAGTAATCGTAGGTGGCCTGGGTACGCGGGGCGAAGCCGAGCGCGGCTCGATTGGCATTGATTTCGTCGAGCGTAGCGAAATGATCGGCACCGCCAGCCGACGAGAACGCGCCGGCATTGAGGTTGATGTATGAGTTGGTGGTGTAGCCGGACAGGTTGAGCGTGTCGTTACCGCCACCATCCCAGATCGAGAGCACCGGCCGCGTATTGGCGGTGAAGTCGTATGCCGTACCCGCTTCGGTCGAATGGAAGCCGTAGGTCGTGTCGTCCGCGCGCGTCGTGTAATCGGCGCCGTAGATCGCCTGAATCGCCGCGATGTCGTGGATCATCGGGGTCGAAGGATAGGCGAAGTTCAACAGGTTGAAATCGATGAACTGCGCGCCGGTCTCGTACCCGTCGAAATAGCTCATGATCGAATATTGCAGCGAATCCTGCGCATATTCGGCCTGATTTTCGTAGGTCACCGGGACCGGGTTACCATCGGGATCGAGCGCGTTGTAATTGCCGGGATGGCTGAGGCCGAGCGCGTGGCCGGTCTCGTGGATCAGCGTCGTGACCGCATAAAAACTGTCTTGGATCGGGAAGAAATTCGAGGCCACAAACCCATCGATCCATACGTCGCCGCCGAGACGGCCCGCCTGATCGAAATCGTAATTCGCCTTGTAGAAAGCGTCGATCGTGCTGCCGAACGGCAAATAGGCATAGGCCTGCGCGCCGCCGGTGGCGGTGTTTCCATAGGTGATGTCCGCATCGCCCGATTTCGTTTCCTTGAAATCGATCGCGACGAGATCATTCCACAGCCCGATCGTCTTTTCGGCGGCAGCGATCTGTTCCGGATTGAACGCGGAGAAGTCCGCCGAATAATAGGCTTCGTTGAACGCGATCGAGCCGGTCTCGTTGACGTAATAGCTGTTGTTCAGCTCTTCGATGTTCTTCCAGAAACCGAAGTTCAGGACGCCGTCGTCGAGTTCGCCGTAATTGTTGGTGTACCAGTCGTAGCCGGTGCGATTGAGGTTTTCCTCGATCGTCGTGAGATCCCAGATCGGTTTGTCGCGGTACGTGCCGCCGGCATGCGGGTCGAGCGATGCGTCGCTGCTGCCCGGTGAAACTGCGTTTGAGGTAGCCATTACGTAATCCCTTCCTATCAACTCGTCGAGATTCGAGACTGAGACGGACCCCGAAGGCCTGCTTGGCGGAGTAGCGTCACGAATCCGATCGTCCGCCCCTTAGGCGATGCGAAACTAATCGATGAACAGCCGGCCAAGAAGGATACCCCGGTAGTCGAGCCCTGCGAGACGCAAGCGGGATGCGTGTCCGCGCCCATCGTCATGTCCGCTACGTCCCACGCGGGCATAGTCACGTCAACCGCGAATTGCCTCATTTGCGCAACGGTTTGACTTTTAACGGACGCGAACCCCGGTAAGCGAATTCGGACCCGCGGCGGCGACCTCGACATCGACGAGATCGCCGATCGCGACGTCGCCGATGAGATGGACCGACTGTAGCCAAGGAGACTTGCCGAGCATCTGCCCCGGCCGTTTGCCATGGCGTTCTATCAGGACCGAACAGCGGCGACCGAGGGAGGCCGTGTTGAAGCCGTGCTGATCACGGTTCAGCCCCGCTTGCAGCCGCTGTAGCCGGTCGTCCATCGCCGGGGCCGCGATCTGATCCGCCATCGTCGCGGCAGGCGTGCCGGGACGAGGGCTGTACTTGAAACTGAACGCCTGGGCGTATCCGACCGCATCGACGAGGCTCAGGGTATCGGCGAAATCGGTCTCGCTCTCGCCGGGGAAGCCGACGATGAAATCCCCGGACAGCGCAATGTCGGGCCGCGCGTCGCGGACCCGATCGAGTAGCCGTAGGTACGAGTCGCGACCGTGCGACCGGTTCATCGCCTTCAGGACGCGGTCGCTACCCGATTGCACCGGCAGGTGGAGAAAAGGCATCAGCGATTCGACGTCGCGATGCGCGTCGATCAGGCCTTGCGTCATGTCGTTCGGGTGGCTCGTCATATAACGGATACGCGCCAGCCCGGGGATGCGGTCGAGCGCGCGAATCAACGCGTCGAGCCCGCCCTGCGCGTCGCGCCAGGCATTGACGTTCTGCCCGAGCAGCGTGATTTCCTTCGCGCCCGCATCGACCAGCGCCTTCCCCTCATCGACGATCGCGGCGAACGAGCGGGAAACCTCGGCGCCGCGGGTATAGGGGACGACGCAATAGGTGCAGAATTTGTCGCACCCTTCCTGCACCGTCAGGAACGCGCTCGGCGCGACCTTGCGGCGCGCGGGGAGCGCGCCGAATTTCGATGCCGCAGGCATGTCGATGTCGAGCGCCGCGTCGCCGTTCGCGGCTTTCGCGACCAGCGCGGGCAGATTATGGTACGCCTGCGGCCCGACCACGACATCGACCTTGGCACGGCGGACGATCTCCTCGCCTTCGGCCTGCGCGACGCATCCCGCCACCGCGATCATCGGCCGCCGGCCATGTTTGCGCAGCCGGCCGACGTCCGAATAGACTTTTTCGGTCGCGCGCTCGCGGATGTGGCAGGTGTTGAGGACGACGAGATCGGCCTCCGCCGCGTCTGCGGTCGCCAGGCCGTGCGCGACCAACAACTCGCCCATTCGCTCGCCGTCATAGACGTTCATCTGGCAACCGAACGATTTGACGTGGAAGGTCTTGGGCGCGTTCACGGCGCGTCGCTTTCGGGCGCGTCTTCGAAGCGATAGCCGAGCGAGGCATGGCCGCGAACCGGGCCGGTGACATCGGCGACGATGTAGAGCGGGCGACGCTTCGATTCGGTGTACAGACGCCCGAGATATTCGCCGATCATGCCGAGCACGAACATCTGCACCGCGCCCAGAAACACCGTGACGAGCATCGTCGAGGTCCAGCCCTGCACCGCGCTGCCGGTCAGCCAGCCGATCGCGATATAGACGAACAGCAACAGCGAGACGCCGGTCAGCGCCAGCCCGACATGGCTCGCCCAGCGCAGCGGTGCGGTGGAAAATCCGGTCATCGCATCGAACGCCAGGCGGATCATCTTGCCGAGCGGGTAATTGGTCTCGCCGGCGAGTCGTTCGGCGCGATCGTACGGGAAAGGCACCTGCCGGAAGCCGATCCACGCCACCATCCCGCGGATGAACCGCGCCTGTTCGGGGAGCGACAGGAACGCATCGAGGGCGCGGCGCGACATCAGCCGGAAATCGCCGGCGTCGAGCGGGATCGGCGTGTCGGTGACGCGGTCGAGCACGCGGTAGAAGATGGCGGCGGTCGCGCGCTTGAACAGGGTTTCGCCGTCGCGCCTGCGGCGCACCGCGTAGACGACATCGGCCTCTTCGGCGGCCATCGTCGCGCGCATGTCGGCGAGAAGCTCAGGGGGATCCTGAAGGTCGGCGTCGATGATCAGGATCTGCTCGCCCGAGCACAGGTCGAGCCCCGCGGTCAGCGCCAACTGGTGGCCGTGGTTGCGCGAAAGGTTGATCGCGACGACGCGGGGATCGGCCGCCGCCAGCCGCCGCATCGCCGCCCAGCTCGCATCGCGCGATCCGTCGTTGACGAGCACGATCTCGTGATCGTCGCCGACGGCCGCGGTCGCCGCCGCCGCGACGCGCGCATGGAGCGGATCGAGGCAAGCGGCCTCGTTGTGGCAGGGGATGACGATCGAGAGGGCGGGGCGGGGCATGGTGGCGTGCGCCTTAGCGCTGGACCGCCCGTACGTCACGCGTCGAGGTTTCCGGCAAAGTAGGCTAAGCAAATTAGCTGAGATACGCGATGGCGAGCGTGTTCAAGGTCCACGAGGCGAAGACCAACCTGTCGAAACTAATCGAGCGTGCGCTCGCGGGGAGGACGGGGTGATTGCCCGTGGCGACAAACCCGCGGTGAAGCTGGTGCCGGTCGAAGGCAAGCCGAAGCGCGTGGCGGGGACCTTGAAGGGTAAGATCCACCTCGACGACGGCTTTTTCGATCCTCTGCCAGAAGATGAATTGCGGCGCTGGGAAGGGCGGGGTCATTGAGACTGCTGCTCGATACGCATCACCGCGACCCATTCGATCGCCTGTTGATTTCGCAGGCAATCACCGAAAAGGTGATTTTGATTTCTAACGAGGGGCTGTTCGACCAATTCGGCGTACAGCGCCTCTGGTAGCCCCGTCCACTCTCAAACCATGGCCCGCGCGCGTTCCTCGACGAGGCGTTCCATGATCGTCAGCGGCACCGCGCCCGACCGCAGCACATCGTGGAAAGCGCGGACGTCGAACTTCGACCCTAGAATCTTCTCGGTATTCGCGCGGGCGCGAATCCACGCGGCGTGACCGACCTTATAGCTGCAAGCCTGCCCGGGCATCGTGCAATAGCGCTCCACCTCGCGCCGTGAGCGCGGCTCGGCGAAGCCGACCGTCTCGACCATATACTTCGTCGCCTGTTCGCGGCTCCAGCGTTTGGTGTGGATGCCGGTGTCGATCACCAGCCTCGCGGCGCGGAACAGATAGCTTTGCAGGAAACCCGCGCGCTCCAGCGGCGTCGCATAGCCGTCGAGGCTATCGGCCAGCCCCTCGGCATAGAGCGCCCAGCCTTCCGAATAGGCGCTGAAGAACGACAGCTTGCGCAGCATCGGTTGCGGCGCGGCCTGCGCGATGCTGATCTGGAGGTGATGCCCCGGGACGCCTTCGTGGTAGGTGAGGCTCGGCAGCGAATATTTCGGCCAGTCGGCGACGCTCTTAAGATTAATCCAGTAGATCGCCGACCGCGACCCGTCGAGCGCGGCGCGGCTGTAATAGCCGTTCGACGCGCCGTCCTGGATTTCGACCGGCACCGCACGGATCTCGAGCGGCTCTGACGGCGGGTTGTTGACGATCCGTCCGAGCTTGGCGGCCATCGCCGCGACCCCGGCATTGAGGCTCGCGATCAGCGCGGCGCGGCCCTCGGGCGTATCGGGATAGAGTTGGTCAGGACGGGTGTTGAGCGCGTTCAGCCGTTCCGCGACCGTCCCCGTCGTCATCCCCTGCGACTTCAGGATCGTATCGAGTTCGGCGCCGATCGAGGCGACCTGGTCGAGGCCCATCTTGTGGACCTCGTCGGGGGTGAAATCGGTGGTCGTCGATTGCGCTAAGGCGGCGGCGTAGATCGCCGCGCCCCGCGGCACGTCCCACACACCCGCCGAGGATCGCGCGCCCGGGCGTAATTTCTTCATCAACGTGATCTGGCGGTCGAGCGCTGGATAAATCTTCCCGTCGACGATCGCGGCGGCGCGTGTGTCCCAGTCGCCCGGGATGTTGGCCGCGGCGGCGCGTTTGGAGAGCGAGGTCGCGAGACCGCTTTCGGCAGGGGAGCCACCACGCAGTTTCGCCATCTGGACAAGCGCCAGATCGATCGAGAAATCGGGCGCGAGATAGCCGCGCGCGGCCTCCTCCGCCTGATCGCCGGTGTCCTGATCGAGCGCGCCGGCGAAGGCCGAGAGACGATCGAGATATGCTTCGGCGTCGTCCGCGGTCCGAATCGTATGCGACGAATTGAGGAAATCGGGGATCGAGAAATAGGCGCCGCCCTGTTGGGTGATCGTGAACGGCCGAACCACCGAATCGAGCTTGAATCGATTGTAAGCGATCGTCTGGGTGTTGAGAGAGTAAAGCACGACCTCACGGTTGAGCTTGGCCGATGGCGACAGGGTGGCGGGTGAAATCGCTTCGACTTCCACGATCGCTGCCTTGAGTCTGGCGCGGTTACGCGCCTTGGCGGCGGGGGAATCGTCGGAAAGCTGGTGCTTCAGCTTCGCGTTCGCGCCCTTGTCGAGCCCGAGCGAGGTGGCGAGTTCGGGCGCGCGCTGGAGGACGTCGGCGAAGATGCGATCGAACGCCGCGTTCAACCTCGCATCGCCCGGTCCCGCCGCCGCTGTCTCCGCGGTTTGGGCGCGAAGCGTGGCCGGAAGCAACGCCAGCGCGGTTGCGGCGGTCGTGGAAGAAAGAAAGCTGCGACGATCCATGTCGGCGACCTCGATATATTCTGTTGTCGGATCGCAGGACCTTAACCCGAGCGTCCCGCAGGTCAAAACCTTCCGGCTAGACCCGCTCCGCCGCGTTGACCGCGTCCGCCGCGCGCAACGCGGCGAGTAGCCTCATCAGATGGTGCGCGTCGTGCACCTCGACGTCGATCGTGTTGGTGTGGATGCCGGTGTCGCGGTTGTCGAGCCGGAGGTTGATGATGTTCGCCTTGTGCTTTCCGATGATCGTCGCGATCGCGCCGAGCGCGCCGGGTTCGTTCTTGACCTCGACCGAGATGCGCGCGGTCGCGCCTTCGGTCTTGTCGCCCCATTGGACGTCGATCCAGTCGGTCTCGGTCTCCGATCGCTCGGCCAAATCGGCGAGCGTCGCGCAGTCGATCGCATGCACCTCGATCGATGCGTCGGGACGACGGAGGCCGACGATCCGGTCACCGGGCACCGGGTGGCAGCATTCGCCGAGTTCATAGGCGACTCCCGGCGTCAGGCCCTTGATCGAGATCGCACTCGATTGTGGCGCGAGCGCGTGTCCGTCGCCCGCCTCCGCCGAACCCGGCATGAGCGCTTCCATCACCGCTATGTCGGAGATCGTGCGTCGCGCGATCGCCTCCATCAGCGCCGCTTCGTCGGAGAGATTTAGGCGATTCAACGCGTGCGTGATCGCGTCCGCGCGCAGCGGGGCGGGGAGCCGCGCGACGATGTCGTCGAAGATCTTGCGACCGAGCGCCGCGGTCTGCTCGCGCTCGCGATGACGCAGGTGGCGGCGGATCGCGGCGAGCGCCTTGCCGGTGATCGCGAAGGTCAGCCAGCTCGGTTGCGGCGTCTGCGCTTTCGACCTGAGAATCTGGACCTGGTCGCCGTTCTCGATTCCGGTGCGAAGCTGCACGACGCGACCGTTGATCTTCGCGCCGACCGCCTGATCGCCGAGATCGGTGTGGACCGCATAAGCGAAATCGATCGGCGTCGCGCCTTTGGGCAATTGGATCAATTCGCCCTTCGGCGTGAACGCGAAGATGCGATCCTGGTACATCGCCATCCGGGTGTGTTCGAGCAGCTCTTCTGGACTGGCGGCGGTCTCCAGAATTTCGACGAGGTCAGTGATCCAGCTGTGCTGGACTTCGGGTCGGACCTTGGATTGCTTGTAGGCCCAGTGCGCGGCGAGCCCGAACTCGGCCTCGGCGTGCATTTCCTCGGTGCGGATCTGGATTTCGACGCGGGTATTGTCGGCGTGAATGATCGAGGTGTGGAGCGAGCGATAACCGTTGCGCTTCGGCGTCGAGATGTAATCCTTGAACCGCCCCGGAACCATCGGCCAGCGGCGGTGGATGAAGCCCAAGGCGGCGTAGCAATCCTGCACCGTCGGGACGATCGCGCGAAACGCCATCACGTCGGACAATTGCTCGAAGCTGATGTGGCGCTCGGCCATCTTGCGCCAGATCGAATAGGGGTGCTTTTCGCGGCCCGAGATGTCGGCGTCGATGCCGCGGCGCGCGAGCAATTGCTGTAGCGCCGCGCCGATCTTGGCGATCCGGTCGCCGCCGCTACGCGTCTTGAGCAATTCGAGCCGCCGCGTGATCGATTCGTACGCCTCGGGTTCGAGCTGTTCGAACGCGAGCGTCTGCATCTCCTTCATGAATTCGTACATGCCGATCCGCTCGGCGAGCGGGGCATAGATATCCATCGTTTCCTTCGCGATCCGCTGGCGTTTTTCGGGGTTCGCGATGTGATGGAGCGTGCGCATGTTGTGGAGCCGGTCGGCGAGCTTGACCAGCAGCACGCGGATGTCGTCGGACATCGCGAGCAGGAACTTGCGCAGATTCTCCGCGGCGCGTTCGTTCTCGGTCTGCGCCTCGATGCGGCTGAGTTTGGTGACTCCATCGACCATCCGCGCGATGTTCGCGCCGAAGGTTTTTTCGATCTGCTCGGGGGTCGCGACGGTGTCCTCGACGGTATCGTGGAGGATCGCGGTCGCGATCGTCTCGTCGTCGAGATGGAGTTCGGTCAGGATGCCCGCGACTTCGATCGGATGGCTGAAATACGGGCCGCCGCTGGCGCGCTTCTGGGTGCCGTGCGCGTTGACCGAGAAGACATAGGCGCGGTTGAGCATCGCCTCGTCGGCTTGCGGATCGTAAGCGAGGACCCGATCGACCAGTTCGTATTGGCGCAGCACTCGACCAAGATGGGGCGGGCGGCTGTTGCTTTGCAACAAATTCCTTGGAGAGGCGGACTAACGGCCGCTTTCCAAAGTCGCTGAAACGCCGTCATCCCGGGCTCGACCCGGGATCCAGAGTAACGGGCGGCATCGCTTGGAACTCTGAATCCCGGATCACGTCCGGGATGACGGTGGAATTTGGCCGTGAGCACGTTGACGGGACGGCGCGTCCCAATCAGTTCGAGCTGTTGCCCGCGGTGTCGGCCTTGGCGATCGTCACGTTGGCGACCTTGGCTTTCGAATTACAGGCGTCGAGCGATGCTGCGTCATAGGCTTTGCCACCGACGCTGAAGCCCGAAAGCTGGCCGACATCCTTTGCGACGAGCTGGCACAGGACCATGTCGCGCTCGGGCGCCCTCTGCGCAACGAAAGCGCCGCCGGCCTGGCGCCACGGGGTCGAGCGCGTCACCAGCGACGTCTTGGTCGAAGCGGTGGCGGGAGTCGCGACATAATAGCCGCCCGCGGTTTGGGCGTAGCCGGCGCTGGCGCCGAGCAGCGCGGCGGAGGTGGCGAGCGCGGCGGCGATGGAGAGAAAGCGGATCATGATTTCGTCCTTCCTGAATTAGGTTGCGAATCACTACCTAGGACGTTAGATTGCAAGTTGCAACTAAAAACTTATATTTCGTTCCCATGACACCGCGTTCTGGGTTACGATCGGAACCTGAGAGGATGTGTCATGGATAAGTTGCGGGAGCCGCTGCGAGAATGCAGCTTGCCGGCGGCGTTGGAGTCGATGGGGGAGCGCTGGTCGTTCCTGATCCTGCGCGCCGCGTTTAACGGCCTCCAGCATTTCGAGGAATTCCAGTCCGAACTCGGCATCGCGCGCAATATTCTCGCCAACCGGCTGGCGCGCTTTGTCGAACACGAACTGATGGAGCGCCAGGCGCTGCCCGAGGATCGCCGCAAGATCGCCTATTGCCTGACCGAAAAAGGCTATGCCTTGCTGCCGACGATGGTCGCGCTTCGGCAATGGGGCGAGCGCTGGGAAACCGGCGTCCCCGCATTCCCGATTCTCGTCGATACGCGCGACGGGCGCCCGATCCAGCAGGTTGCGGTCCTGTCGCATGATGGCCGGGTACTCGGGAAGCACGACCTCCACTGGGCGCTGCCGAGCGATGTCGGCTACGATGCCGACCAGGCGATCGCCGCCGAGTAAAAGCTCAGGCGATTCGTTCGGGCTGGCCCGCGATCAGCGCTTCGAGGAACTGGCGGGTCGCGCCTTCGAGCGGGATCGGTCGGCCCGTCGGCAGATGAACGTTGACGCTTACCACCATCGCTTCGCAATGCACCGCACCGGTCGCAGCGTGCACCAGCGCGAATCGCTTGGTTAAGCTGGACGTCCCAAGGCGCTCGATCCTGACATTCGCGTCGATCACGTCGCCGAGCACGAACGGCTTCAGATAATCCAGCTCGACACGCCGAACGTGGAATTCCGTCTCGTGCCATGCCGCGCCGAGCGCCTCGGCGATCCCGGTCCAGTCCCAATATTCGGTGACCGCGACATCGACATATTCGAGATAGCGCGAGTTGAAGACGACCTTCTGCCCGTCGATCTCGGCGTATCGAACCTTGATCGGAGTGGAAAACGCGAAGCCCGGTATCGGCATCGGTTCAGCGCCGCGCCGGGGTCGCGGGCGCTTCGATCGCCGGGGGGTGTGGCGGCCTCTTGTCGGGGAACAGCAGGCGGAAACCGACAAGCGTGAGAACCGCGGCCAGGATCGGAATCAACACGCGATCGGAAACCCGGGTGGCGATCAGGCTGCCGATCACGATCCCCGGTACCGAGCCGATCAGGAGCAAACCCAGAAGGTGGAAATCGACCGAACCGATCAGCCAATGGCCGAACCCGGCGATCAGCGTGAGCGGCACGGCATGCGCGATGTCCGAACCGACCAGCCGTTTGATCGGTGCACGCGGGTACAGCACCAGCAGCGCGGTCATGCCGAGCGCGCCTGCGCCGACCGATGTCAGCGACACCATCACGCCCAGCGCCGCGCCGAGTGCGACCGTCAGGGCGGCGACCCGCCGATCGTCGACGGCGCCGAAGCGCGGCGCGAGGCGATCGACGATCGGCTTTCTGAAGAACATCGCAACCGCGGTGAGGATCAACACGGCACCGAGTACGACCGAAATCCAGGGCGCCGTATCCTTGGCGGTTCGGTCGGCATAGCTGAGCGCGATCAGCGTGACGACCGCGGCGGGTATGCTGCCGGTGGCGAGCCTTCGCACGACCGACCAATCGACCGTCCCGCGCTTGCCGTGAACGACGGTGCCCGCGGATTTCGTCGCCGCGGCGTACAGCAGGTCGGTGCCGACCGCGGTCTTGAGATCGACCCCCAGGACGAGGTGCAGCAGCGGAGTCATTAACGATCCGCCGCCGACCCCGGTCAGGCCGACGAGCATGCCCACAAACACGCCTGCAAACGAATAATAATACCAAGGATTATCGATCACCGCAGTCCCCAACCCTCGATGCGAAACTCGCAACGCGCGCCTTGGCCGAAGCGAGGGTCAGTCGTCAAATCCCTACTCATAACGGGGAGATCAACCTGTGGTCTGCGCCGGGGTATTGACGCCCATGCTTGCCAGATATCGTTTCACATTCCGCGCCGCCTGGCGCAGGCGCTGTTCGTTCTCGACCATCGCGATCCTCACATAGCCTTCGCCGTTCTCGCCATAGCCGACGCCGGGCGCGACCGCGACCTTGGCGTGGCTGAGCAATTGTTTCGAGAATTCGAGGCTACCCAAATGCGCCAGCGCGGGCGGCAGCGGCGCCCAGGCGAACATTGAGGCGGGCGGCGTGGGGATGTCCCACCCCGCGCGACCGAAGCTCTCGACCAGCACGTCGCGGCGCTTGTGATAGAGCAGGCGGTTCCGCTCGACGATATCCTGCGGGCCGTTGAGCGCAGCGCAGGCCGCCGCCTGGATCGGCGTGAAGGCGCCGTAGTCGAGATACGACTTCACCCGCGTCATCGCCGCGATCAGCTTCCGATTGCCGACCGCGAAGCCCATCCGCCAGCCGGCCATCGAATAGGTCTTCGAAAGCGACGTGAATTCGACCGCGACGTCCTTCGCGCCCTCGACCTGCAGGATCGAGGGGGTCGGCTTGCCGTCGTAATAGAGCTCGGAATAGGCGAGATCGCTGATCAACCACAGCCCCTGATCCTTGGCGAAGGCGACGACGCGCTCGTAGAAAGCGAGGTCGACGACTTCCGACGTCGGGTTCGACGGATAATTGAGCACCAATAGGCTCGGCCGCGGCACGGTGAACGCCATCGCGCGCTCGAGGCTCTCGAAATACGCCTCGTCGGGGGTGGTCGGCACCGCGCGGATCGTCGCCCCTGCGATGATGAAGCCGAACGTGTGGATCGGGTAGCTCGGGTTCGGCGCGAGCACGACGTCGCCCGGCGCGGTGATCGCGGTGGCGAGGCTGGCGAGCCCCTCCTTCGATCCCATCGTCACGACGACCTCGGTCTCGGGATCGAGATCGACTGCGAAGCGCCGCGCGTAATAATTCGCCTGCGCCTTCCTGAGGCCGGGAATGCCCTTCGACTGCGAATAGCCGTGTGCGTTCGGCTTGCGCGCGACCTCGACGAGCTTCTCGATGACATGTTCGGGGGGCGGCAGATCGGGATTACCCATGCCGAGATCGATGATGTCCTCGCCCGCCGCCCGCGCCGCCGCGCGCATGCCGTTCACTTCGGCGATGACATAGGGCGGAAGCCGTTTGATGCGGTAGAAATCGTTGGACATGACCACCCTTCTAACCCAGCCGTCATCCCCGCGAAAGCGGGGACCCATCTCCGATCGGCGCGGCAGATGAATTATCCCGCTCGAGGCGAATCACAGGGGATGGGTCCCCGCTTTCGCGGGGATGACGGGGAGAGTATGATGCGGGCATGACCGACCAAGCCTTCGCGCCGCCCGACCTCGCCGACATGCAGCATTGGACCTGGGTAATGGGCCGCGCACAGCAGATGATGATGGAGCAGGGGTTGTCGGCGGGGCAGGGCGCGCCGGGCGGTTTCCCGACGATCCCCGGCCTCAACGACCCCGCGACTCTCGAACGCGCGCGCGATTTCTGGACCGACAGCCTGACGCTCTGGCAGCGCTTCCTCGATCCGCATTCGGCGCCGACCGAAGAATCACCCGATCGCGCCCGCGACAAGCGCTTCAAGGCCGATGCGTGGCGCGACAATCCGATGTTCGACTGGATCCGCCAGAGCTACCTGCTGATCTCCGACCATATCCTCCGCGGCGTCGATGCGCTCGAAGGCGTCGATCCGCGCCAGAAGGAACAACTCCGCTTCGCCGCGCGCGGTTTCGTCGATGCGATGAGCCCGACCAATTTCGCCTTCACCAACCCGCAGGTGATCGAAAAGACGATCGAGACGCGCGGCGAGAATCTGCTGAAAGGCCTGCAGAACATGCTCGCCGACATCGGCAAGGGGCAATTGACCCACACGCCGGGTGACGCGTTCGAGGTCGGGCGCAACCTCGCGACGACGCCGGGCAAGGTCGTGCACCGCACCCCGCTCTACGAGCTGATCCAATATTCGCCGACGACCGAGAAGGTGCTCGAAACCCCGCTCGTCATCTTCCCGCCGTGGATCAACCGCTTCTACATCCTCGATCTGACGCCCGAGAAAAGCTTCATCCGCTGGGCGGTCGATCAGGGCATCACCGTCTTCATGGTGTCGTGGAAGTCGGCCGACGCGTCGATGATCGACGTGGCGTGGGACGATTACGTGCGCGCGCAGATCGACGCGATCGACACGGTCCGCGACGCGCTCGACGTGCCTGCGGTTCACACGATCGGCTATTGCGTCGCCGGGACGACGCTCGCCGCGACCTTGGCGGTGCTCGCCGCGCGCGACGAGGCGGCGAAGGTCGCCAGCGCCACCTTCTTCACCGCGCAGGTCGATTTCGCCGCGCCGGGCGAGCTGTCGCATTTCATCGACGACGATCAGTTCGCGATGATCCGCGCGCTCTCGCCCGACGGGTTCCTCGACGGCCGCTATATGGCGCTGACCTTCAACCTGCTGCGCGGGCGCGACCTGATCTGGAACTACGTCACCAACAATTACCTGCTCGGCCAGGATTATGCGCCGTTCGATCTGATCCACTGGAACGGCGACACGACGAACCTGCCCGCGAAATGGCATCTGAGCTATCTGACCGATCTCTACCGCGACAATCTGCTGGTGAAGCCCGGCGCGCTGTCGATCGACGGCATTCCGCTCGATCTGTCGAAGGTCGCGACGCCATCGTATGTGCAGGCGGGTCGCGAGGATCACATCGCGCCGGCGGAAAGCGTCTGGAAACTGACGGATCATTTCCACGGGCCGGTGAAATTCATCCTCGCCGGGTCGGGGCATATCGCCGGGGTCGTCAATCCGCCCGCGGCGGGGAAATACCAATATTGGACGAATCCCGCCTCGACCGATTCGCTCGAAGACTTCGTCGCGGGCGCGACCGAAACCAAGGGAAGCTGGTGGCCCGACTGGATCGGCTGGCTACGCGATCGTGCCCCGGCGGAGGTGCTCGCGAAAGGCGCGCGCCATCCTGGCAAGGGCAAACTAAAGGCGATCGAGGACGCGCCCGGGAGTTACGTGCGGGGGCGTTAGTCTGTCAGATACCCGTCATTCCCGCGAAGGCGGGAATCCATAATGGCGAACGCACCTTTTGATCGCAAACCGTTGAGAGTATGGATTCCCGCCTTCGCGGGAATGACGGCCGGAAGCGGACGAGACGCTTTTGTTGCACTGCAACAAAAAGCCTTGCAATCCTCGCGCGGAATGGTTATTGTGCATCGCAGCATAGAGTTGGAGATGCGCGTGCCCGAAGATACCGAAAAGTCCGTACCGACGCCAGCGACGGCGGCGCCGCCTGCCGAGATCGCGAAACCGGCCACCGCCCCGGCGACTGTCGCCGCAGCCGCTCCGAAGCCGGAAGCCGCACCCAAGGCAGCGGCAACGCCCGCGCCTGCGTCGTCTGAGAAGATCAAGCCTACGAAGCCGGCGCGCAAGCCGGTCGCCAAGAAGGCGGCAGCCGCCAAGCGCGCTGCCCCGAAAACCAAGCCCACCCGCAAACCCGCCGCAAAAGTTCTGGCGGCCCGCAAGATGAAGGAAACCAAGATGGAAAATACGATCAAGGCCGCTGCCGACAAGGCGCAGGATCAGGCGAAGACGGTTCTCGCCGACGTCAACAGCCGCGCCAAGGGCGCGATGGAGAAGAGCTCCAAGATGGTCGAAGAGATGAATTCGTTCGGCAAGGGCAACGTCGAGGCGATGGTCGAAGCGTCGAAGATCTACGTGCGTGGCGTCGAATCGATGGGCCAGGACGCCGCCGCCTTCGCCAAGAAGCAGTATGAAGATGCGACCGCGGCGATCAAGTCGATGTCGTCGGTCAAGTCGCCGACCGAATTCTTCAAGCTGCAGAGCGATTTCGCGCGCGCTTCGTTCGATGCGATGATCGCCCAGACCTCGAAGTCGACCGAGAAGATGATCAAGCTGGCCGGCGAAGTCGCCCAGCCGCTCTCGAACCGCGCTTCGCTCGCCGCCGAAAAGATCAAGATCGCGGCGTGATGTGATTGCGGCGCCAGCCCGCCCCCCCACCCCACCTCCCATACAGTATAATTACTTGGGAGGGGGGGGGGGGGAGCGGGCTGGTGCCGCTCCATCGCCGACAGGCGATCAAACAAAACGCCGCCCGCCGCGATGCGAGCGGCGTTTTCGCGTTTCAAGACCTTGCCCCGGCACGCGTCTATGCCATATTTTGCAGTTCATGCAGCGCGACACGATTCAGATGGCGGTGCGCCGCGACGACGATTCCGACGACACCAATGTCGGCATCGCGACGCGGACGCGGACCCGCACCAAACAGCCGACGCCGTACCGCGTGCTGATGCTGAACGACGATTACACGCCGATGGAATTCGTCGTCCTGTGCCTCCAGCGCTTCTTCCGGATGAGCATGGAGGATGCGACGCGGGTGATGCTCCACGTCCACCAGAAGGGCGTCGGCGTCTGCGGCGTCTTCACCTACGAGGTCGCCGAGACCAAGGTGAGCCAGGTGATGGATTTCGCGCGCGAGCACCAGCACCCGCTGCAATGCACGCTGGAGAAGGCGTAGGGGCAGGTTTCGTCTCGAATCTGAATCTCAAACCAGCACATTCACAGGTCTCGGCGCAAATCGGCGATGTGCCCGCGCAAACGTGCTTCGCCCGCTTCGTCCAGCGGCGGGTCGAGAAAAAGCGCTTCGATCCGAATGGCTTCAAGTTGCGGATCAGTGATAGGGATGCTCGTGAAGTCGTCCCAGTCCCAAGGGCCGCCTTTGCCCTCTACAAATTCTTCGAGATATCCGGCAACGTCGTCTGCGGTCAGGTCCACGGTCTTCTTCAAGATCGAAAGTTTCTGTAGGAGCAGAATGCCCAGGATCAGCGGTACAGCCAGCGGTGCGAGAAGGATCGCAGGCCATCCGCTGATGTGATGCTGCTGACGCCTAGCCATGACATATCTTAGGGGTCGCGGTTGGCATCCGCCAGTGGCGGCAATTGAACGTAGTCTCTAGAACCGGCCCGTGCCCAACCCCCGCAACATCGTCGTCCTCACCGGCGCCGGCATCTCCGCCGAGAGCGGACTCGCCATCTTCCGCGGTCCCGGCGGCTTGTGGGAAGGCCACCGCGTCGAGGACGTCTGCACCCCCGAGGCGCTCGCGCGCGACGCCGATCTCGTCCACCGTTTCTACGACGCCCGCCGCGCCGCGCTCGCGACCGTCGAGCCCAACGCCGCGCACCGCGCGCTCGCGCGGCTCGACGCCGAATGGCCGGGCGAGCTGCTGATCGTCACCCAGAACGTCGACGATCTCCACGAACGCGCGGGCGCGACGCGGCTGCTCCACATGCACGGCGAGCTCAATTCCGCGCTCTGCGCCGCGTGCGATGCGCGGATGCAATGGTCGGGCGACATGCGCGACCGGCTCGATTGCCCCGCATGCGCCGCGCCGGCGCTCCGCCCCGACATCGTGTTCTTCGGCGAGATGCCGTACGCGATGGAGCGGATCGAGGCGGCGCTCGCGGCATGCGACCTGTTCGTCTCGGTCGGCACCTCGGGCGCGGTCTATCCCGCCGCGGGCTTCGTCCAGACCGCGCGCCATCACGGCGCGGCGACGCTCGAACTCAATCTGGAGCCGTCGGCGGGCAGCATCTGGTTCGACGACAGCCGGATGGGCGCGGCGAGCGTGCTGGTGCCGGATTGGGTTGGCGAGGTGATCGGCTAGACTCGGACTCGATCAGGTTTGACCGTCATGCCGGACTTGATCCGGCATCCAGAGCCAGAACGAACCATCGCCTGTTGCTCTGGATGCCGGGTCAAGCCCGGCATGACGATGAG
>JBBSTE010000023.1:0-47468 GCA_038236185.1 Sphingomonadales bacterium
CAGCTTGAGCTCCGGCCCGGTCACGATGACCGACCGCCCCGAATAATCGACGCGCTTGCCGAGCAGATTCTGGCGGACGCGGCCCTGCTTGCCCTTGAGCATGTCGCTGAGCGACTTCAGCGGACGCTTGTTGGCGCCGGTGATCGTGCGGCCGCGGCGGCCGTTGTCGAACAAGGCGTCGACCGCTTCCTGCAACATCCGCTTTTCGTTGCGGACGATGATGTCCGGCGCGCGAAGTTCCATTAGCCGCTTCAGGCGGTTGTTGCGGTTGATGACGCGGCGATACAGGTCGTTCAGATCCGACGTCGCGAAACGGCCGCCGTCGAGCGGCACCAGCGGGCGCAGCTCGGGCGGGATGACCGGGACGACCTCGAGGATCATCCACTCGGGCTTGTTGCCCGAATCGATGAAGCTCTCGACGACCTTCAGCCGCTTGATGATCTTCTTGGGCTTCAGCTCGGACTTGGTGACCGCGAGCTCTTCGAGCAGCGCGGTGCGCTCGCCTTCGAGATCGAGCGATTCGAGCATGATGCGGACCGCCTCGGCGCCGATCCCGGCGCTGAACGCGTCCTCGCCATATTCGTCCTGCGCGGAGAGCAGTTCATCCTCGGTGAGGAGCTGATACTTCTCCAGCGGGGTCAGGCCTGGCTCGATGACGATATACGCCTCGAAATACAGCACGCGCTCGAGCTGCTTGAGCTGCATGTCGAGCAGCAGGCCGATGCGGCTCGGCAGCGACTTCAGGAACCAGATGTGCGCGACCGGCGCGGCGAGCTCGATATGCCCCATCCGCTCGCGGCGCACCTTAGAGACGGTGACCTCGACGCCGCACTTCTCGCAGACGATGCCCTTGTATTTCATCCGCTTGTACTTGCCGCACAGGCACTCGTAATCCTTGATCGGACCGAAGATGCGCGCACAGAACAGGCCGTCACGCTCGGGTTTGAACGTGCGGTAGTTGATGGTCTCGGGCTTCTTGATCTCGCCGAACGACCACGAACGGATACGGTCCGGCGACGCGATGCCGATCTGGATCTGGTCGAACGTCTCGGCCTTGGCGACCGGATTGGCGAAGGGGGTCATCTCGTTCATTTTTTACTCCAGTCAGACTGGCTGATATTGGATGCGCACGACGAAAGCTTCTCAGCTAATTTGTCCGGCGAGCCATCAACGATATTTTTACGGTATTTTTCGCTAAGTGAACTCACGGCCTTTTCCGCGTCCGCTTCGCCAATACCGATTTTACTACCCTCGTATTGAGCGCGCCGAAGATACTCTCCGCCCAGATTTGTCACCATTTCTTGCCGATCAAAGTTCATTTTTTCGGCAAGAACAGACCCAACGATAAGAGCAGCGGCGCAGTCAACCGAACGATCATAGTAGGCTTTGCTACCACCGCCCAGTTGATTGCAACCGCTTAGCAGCACGAACAAAGCTAGAGGCGCTGTCATGGCCCTCACGCCGCCGCTATCGCAATGCCGTCGGCGTCCACTTCGTCGCTTTTCAGTTCGACGTTGAGGCCCAGCGATCGCATTTCCTTGACGAGCACGTTGAAGCTCTCGGGGATGCCGGCCTCGAACGTGTCGTCGCCCTTGACGATCGCCTCGTAGACCTTGGGGCGCCCGACGACGTCGTCGGACTTCACCGTCAGCATCTCTTGCAAGGTGTAAGCGGCGCCATACGCCTGGAGCGCCCACACCTCCATCTCGCCGAAGCGCTGGCCGCCGAATTGCGCCTTGCCGCCCAGCGGCTGCTGGGTGACCAACGAATACGGCCCGATCGAACGCGCGTGGATCTTGTCGTCGACCAGATGGTGGAGCTTCAGCATGTAGATGATGCCGACGGTCACCTTGCGGTCGAACTTGTCGCCGGTGCGTCCGTCGAACAGGTCCGACTGGCCCGAAACGTCGAGACCCGCCAGTTCCAGCATCGCCGCCACGTCGGATTCGTGCGCGCCGTCGAACACCGGAGTGCCCATCGGAACGCCTGCTCGCAGGTTCTGCGCGAGCTCGACGATCTCCTGGCCGCTGCGCGCGTCGATATCCGCGGTGTAATGCTCACCGTAAATCTCGTGCAGCCGCGCCTTGACCGCGTCGGGCATCGCGCCCGGCTTGGCGTCGGGGTTGGCCTCGCGCCAATCGTCGAGCATCCCCGCGATCTGCTGGCCGAGGCCGCGTGCGGCCCAGCCGAGATGCGTCTCGAAAATCTGCCCGACGTTCATGCGGCTCGGCACGCCGAGCGGATTGAGCACGAGATCGACCGGCGTCCCGTCGGCGAGGAACGGCATGTCCTCGGCTGGCAGGATACGGCTGATCACGCCCTTGTTGCCATGACGCCCGGCCATCTTGTCGCCCGGCTGCAGCTTGCGCTTCACCGCGACGAACACCTTGACCATCTTGAGCACGCCCGGCGGCAGTTCGTCGCCGCGCTCGAGCTTCTCGCGCCGATCCTGGAACTTGTCCTGGATCAGCTTGGCGGCGTCGTCATACTGGACCTTGACCGCTTCGAGATTGCCCTGGACCGCATCGTCGGCGACCGCGAACTTCCACCATTCGTGGCGATCGACGCTGTCGAGCATGTCCTGATCGACGATTGCGCCCTTCTTCGGGCCGCCCTTCGGCACCGCGGTGGCGGTCTGGCCGATCAGCATTTCGCGGAGACGCGACCAGGTCGCGCGGTTGAGGATCGAACGTTCGTCGTCCGAATCCTTCTTGAGCCGCTCGATCTCCTCGCGCTCGATCGCCATCGCGCGCTCGTCCTTGTCGATGCCGTGGCGGTTGAACACGCGCACGTCGACGACCGTCCCGGAAACGCCCGGCGGCAGGCGGAGCGAGGTGTCACGCACGTCGCTGGCCTTTTCGCCGAAGATCGCACGGAGGAGCTTCTCCTCCGGCGTCATCGGCGATTCGCCCTTCGGCGTGATCTTGCCCGCGAGGATGTCGCCCGGCTCGACCTCGGCGCCGATGTAGACGATGCCCGCCTCGTCGAGGTTGCGCAGCGCTTCCTCGCCGACGTTGGGGATGTCGCGCGTGATGTCTTCCGGCCCGAGCTTGGTGTCGCGGGCCATCACCTCGAACTCGTCGATGTGGATCGACGTGAACACGTCGTCCTTCACGATCCGCTCGCTGATGAGGATCGAATCCTCGTAATTGTAGCCGTTCCACGGCATGAACGCGACGAGCGCGTTGCGGCCGAGCGCGAGCTCGCCGAACTCGGTCGACGGGCCGTCGGCGATGATGTCGCCTTCGGCCACCACGTCACCGACCTTCACCAGCGGACGCTGGTTGATGCAGGTCGACTGGTTCGATCGCTGGAACTTCATCAGCGTGTAGATGTCGACGCCCGACTTGCCGGCATCGACCTCGCCCGTCGCGCGGACGACGATACGCGCCGCGTCGACCTGATCGACGACGCCCGCGCGCCGCGCCGAAATGGCGGCGCCGGAGTCGCGTGCGACCGTCTCTTCCATGCCGGTGCCGACGAACGGTGCCTCGGCCTGGACCAAAGGCACCGCCTGGCGCTGCATGTTCGATCCCATCAGCGCGCGGTTGGCGTCGTCGTTTTCCAGGAACGGAATGAGCGACGCCGCGACCGATACGAGCTGTTTGGGGCTCACGTCCATCAGCGTGATGTTTTCGGGCAGCGCCATCAGGAACTCGCCCGCCTGACGCGACGATACTAGCTCCTCGACGAAGCCCTTGTCGGCGTTCAGCTCGGCGTTGGCCTGCGCGATCGTGTGCTTGGCCTCTTCCATGGCGGAGAGATACACCACGTCGTCGGTGACCTTGTGGTCGACGATCTTGCGGTACGGCGTTTCGATGAAGCCGTATTTGTTGACGCGGCTGAACGAAGCGAGGCTGTTGATCAGCCCGATGTTCGGGCCTTCGGGCGTCTCGATGGGACAGATTCGGCCATAATGCGTCGGATGAACGTCGCGAACTTCGAAGCCCGCGCGCTCGCGCGTCAGACCGCCCGGCCCGAGCGCCGACACGCGACGCTTGTGCGTCACTTCGGACAGCGGGTTGGTCTGATCCATGAACTGGCTAAGCTGCGACGAGCCGAAGAACTCGCGCACCGCGGCGACCGCGGGCTTGGCGTTGATCAGATCGTTGGGCATCACCGTCGAAACGTCGACCGACGACATCCGCTCCTTGACCGCACGCTCCATGCGCAGCAGCCCGACGCGATACTGATTCTCGAGCAGCTCGCCGACCGAACGCACGCGGCGGTTGCCGAGATTGTCGATATCGTCGATCTCGCCCTTGCCGTCCTTCAGCCCGACCAGCGTCTTGATGACGGCGAGCAAATCCTCGGTGCGCAGCGTCGTGACGGTGTCCTCGGCGTCGAGGTCCAGACGCATGTTGAGCTTGACGCGGCCCACCGCCGATAGATCGTATCGGTCAGGATCGAAGAACAGCCCCGCGAACAAAGCCTCCGCGGTTTCGAGCGTCGGCGGCTCGCCGGGGCGCATGACGCGGTAGATGTCGCTCAGCGCCTGCTCGCGCTCTTCGGCCTTGTCGGCCTTCAGCGTGTTGCGAATCCACGGGCCAGTCGACACGTGATCGATGTCGAGCAATTCGACGCGGTCGATCCCGGCCTTGTCGAGCAGTTCGAGATTCTCGGCGGTGATTTCGTCACCCGCCTCGACGTAGATTTCGCCGGTCTTCTCGTTGATCAGGTCATAGGCCGAATAGCGCCCGAAGATTTCCTCGGTCGGGATCAGCAATTCCCTAAGGCCGTCCTTGGCGGACTTGTTCGCGGCGCGCGGGCTCACCTTCTGGCCGGTTGGGAACACGACCTCGCCCGACGACGCATCGACGATGTCGAAGAGCGGCTTCACGCCACGCCAATTCTCGGCGGCGAACGGAATGATCCAGCCACCCTGGCCACGGACATAAGTGACGCGGTTGTAGAATTCGTTGAGAATCTGCTCGCCGGTCAGCCCGAGCGCGAACAGCAGCGCCGTCACCGGCAGCTTGCGCTTACGGTCGATCCGGACGTTGACGATGTCCTTGGCGTCGAACTCGAAATCGAGCCACGACCCGCGATACGGGATCACGCGCGCGGCGAACAGGAACTTGCCCGACGCATGGGTCTTGCCGCGATCGTGATCGAACAGGACGCCCGGGCTACGGTGCATCTGCGAGACGATGACGCGCTCGGTACCGTTGATGAAAAAGGTGCCGTTCCCGGTCATGAGCGGCATGTCGCCCATGTAGACGTCCTGTTCCTTGATATCGAGAACGCTGCGGGTCTCCGTCTCCGGGTCCACCTCGAACACGATCAGGCGCAAAGTGACGCGCATCGGCGCGGCGTAGGTGATGCCGCGCTGGCGGCATTCCTCGACGTCGAACTTGGGCGGCTCGAGCTCGTAATGGACGAAATCGAGTTCGGCGGTGCCCGCGAAGTCGCGGATCGGGAACACGCTGCGCAGCGTCTTCTCGAGGCCCGAGACATAGCCGATCGACGCGTCGGAGCGCAGGAACTGTTCGTAGCTCTCGCGCTGGACCTCGATCAGGTTCGGCATCTGCACGACTTCGTGGATGTTGCCGAAAACCTTGCGGATGCGGCGTTTCGCCGTGCCTTCGCTCGCGCGCCGTTTCGTGGTGCCCTGGATCGCCTTGGTCGCCATGGAGATATATGCCCTCGTGAAGAGATGGGTCAGCAATGAATATGGACGCAGGATAAGACGCGAAAAGGCCGCTCGTCGGACCCGGTTCGGGCGACGGCAGCCTTCGAGCGTCTTATGAAACCCGCGGCTTCCTATTCGTACGATGCGCTGCGCGACGGCGCATCATGTCCCGAAAGTCGTGGTGGAGACGGCGATATAGGGAGGCGGTCCAACAGTGTCAATTTGCAACCTTGATTTGATTGCAGCCGTTTCGGAACCGAATTGATCGGTGCGGGGTTGGGACGCGATGAAACACGCGACTTCACGCTTCACCCGCGCCGCGTTGCTTAGCGCCGCTGCGTTCCTGGCCGCTCCGTCGGTCTCCCAGCAGACCGCGCCGGTTACCCCGCCACCCGTCGTCGCCACCCCGGCGCCCGCGCCGGTGACGCCGCCGACGGTGGTACCGACGCTCGATCGCGACGCATCGACCAACGTCACCGGCGGCGCGAGCGACGTCCCGGGCGCGGACAAGAACAGCACCACACCGATAAACCCCGCCGCCGCCGCCGCCGAAGCGGAGGCCGCCGCCCGCCGTAGCAACGCGCGCGTCACGCGGCCGGCGAGCCGCCCGGTCGCGTCGCGTCCGGCTCCCGCGCCCGCGCGCGCCGCTCCGGCGGTCGCTGCGCCCACGCCCGCCCCGGAAGCGACGGTGCCGACCCCCGAACCGTCGGCCACGCCGATCGCGGCGCCGACTCCGACCGAAGTCGCCGTCGCGCCCGTCGCCGTCGACAATGCGACGGAGACGCGGGCCCCGACGACCGAATCGAACGGGCCGCCATGGCTCCTCATCATTCTCGGCGTGCTCGTGCTGGCGGGCATCGCGACCTTCCTGATGTCGCGCCGCCGTCGCGCCGAGCCTGATGCGCACCGGGAGCCCGTCGCGACGGACCCCCTCACCGAACCCTATGTCGAACCGGTTGTGGTAGCGCCCGTCGTCGCCGCGCCGATCGTCGAGACCGAGGCCGAGTCCGAATCGTTCGTGCCCGCCACGCAGGCCGAAACGCCGACGGTGCTCGCCGCGACCGAACCGGTCGATGTCGCAGCCGCCGTCGCCGAGGATGCGAGCGTCGAGGAACCCGAAGCCGCCGATGTCGCCGCGCTGACCGCCGCGGCGCCGGCTGGCGACCGCCCTTGGCTCGAACTCGCGATGCGGCCGATTCGCGCGGGCACCAACGTCGATCAGGCGTTGGTCGAGATCGAACTGACCGTCGCCAACGCCGGCACCGTCCAGGCCGAGGATGTCCGCATTTCGACCTTCATGCTGCCCGCGGGCGCGGACGGCGAGATGGATCGGCTGTTGTCGCAATCGCGCGTTGACGCCGCGGTCGAATCGTTGACGATTCCGGCGGGCGAGGGGACCCGCGTCGATGCGACGCTGGCCCTGCCGCGCGCCGAACTGATGGCCAACGACGCGACGCATTTCCAGCCGGTCGTCGTCGCCGACGCGCGCTATCGCCTGCCGGATGGCGGCGAAGGACGGACCTCCGCCTCGTTCGTCGTCGGCATCGCCTCGGATGGCGACCTCGGCCTGTTCGAGCTGGACCGGCCCGTGTTGCGCGAGGATGTCGAAGCGAGGCTGTACCGCGACCCCGCGCGCGTCTGACACGACCGAGATGGGCCGTTGCCATGTAGCGGCCCCATCCGCTAATCGGGCGCGCATGAAGCTAATAAAGATCGGGCGGCTCGCGTCGCTTCTCGCCGCTACCGCTCTCGTCGCCACCCCGCTCGCCGCGCAAGACGCCAAGACCCCGCCGTCTGGCGGCGACATTCCCGCCAAATACGCCCCGCCCACCGTCGCGAACGATTACGTCAAGCGCGACGTGATGATCCCGATGCGCGACGGCGTGAAGCTCCACACCGTCATCATCGTGCCCAAAGGCGCGACCGCCGCGCCGATCCTGCTGACACGCACGCCGTACGACGCCTCGTCGCGCGCGAACCGGATGGACAGCCCCGACATGCTCTCGACGCTGCCGCTCAGCGATGAGCCGTTCGTGAAGGCGGGGTATATCCGCGTCTATCAGGACATCCGCGGCAAATACGGGTCGGAGGGTGATTATATCGTCACCCGCCCCGTCGTCGGCCCGCTCAACCCCACCAAGGTCGATCACACCACCGACGCCTACGACACGATCGACTGGCTGGTGAACAAGGCGAACTTGCCGCAATCGAACGGCAAGGTCGGGATGATCGGGTCTTCGTACGAGGGCTTCACCGTCGTGATGGCGCTGCTCCATCCGCATCCGGCGCTCAAGGTCGCCGCGCCCGAAAGCCCGATGATCGACGGGTGGATGGGCGACGACTGGTTCCACTACGGCGCGTTCCGCCTCGCCAACATCGGCTGGATCGCGTCGCAGACCGGATACAAGGGCAAGGGCGACGAGCCCGGCACCGGCATCTACGACAATTACGAGGAATTTCGTCGTCTCGGCGGCGCGGCCGAATGGGCCAAGGCCTCCGGCTTCGATCAGCTGCCCGCGTGGCAAAAGATGGTCGCGCATCCCGCCTATGACGGCTTCTGGCAGGGCCAGGCGCTCGACAAATTGCTCGCCGCCAATCCGTCCGACGTCCCGACGATCTGGGAACAGGGTTTGTGGGACCAGGAGGATATGTATGGCGCGATTCACAGCTGGGAGGCGCTGAAGGCCGCGGGCAAGATCGGCAGCAACCACCTCGTCATGGGGCCGTGGCGGCACAGCCAGATCAACCGCGAAGGCCGCGAACTCGGCCCGTTCAAATGGGACGGCGACACCGCCGCCCAGTTCCGCGAGCAGATGGTCGTCCCTTTCTTCAATCATTATCTGAAGGACGGCCCTGCGGTGAACCTGCCCGCGGCGGCGATCTACAACACCGGCGAGAACCATTGGGACAAGTTCGCCGATTGGCCGCTCGCCTGCGACAAGGGCTGCAGCGCGCCGCTGACGCCGATCTACCTCCAGGCCGACGGCGGTCTCGCCTTCGAGCACGCGGCGGGCGGCGAGGACAGCTACGTCTCCGATCCCGCCAAGCCTGTCCCGCACCTCCCGCGCCCGGTGAATTTCGGCGACGGCCGCTGGAGCGACTGGCTGGTCAGCGACCAGCGCAGTGTCGATGGCCGTCCCGACGTCATGACCTATTCGACCCCGGTGCTGACCCAGCCCGTCCGCGTCTCGGGCGCGCCGATTGCCGATCTGTTCGCGAAGACGACCGGCACCGACGGCGATTTCGTCGTCAAGGTCATCGACGTCTATCCCGACGAAGTCGCGTCCGACCCGAAGATGGGCGGCTACCAGCTCGCGATCAGCCTCGATATCTTCCGCGGCCGCTACCGCGAGAGTTTCTCGAAACCCTCGGCAATCCCCGCGAACAAGGTCCAGGAATACAAATTTCGCCTGCCGACGGTGAACCACGTGTTCCAACCGGGCCACCGCATCATGGTGCAGGTGCAATCGTCGCTGTTCCCGCTCTACGACCGCAACCCGCAGACCTATGTCCCGAACATCTTCCTCGCAAAAAAGGCCGACTATCAAAAGGCGACGGTGACGCTCGAACGCGGCGGCGCTGGGGCCAGCGCGGTCTGGCTACCCGTCGTCGCGGCGCGTTGATCGTCGCATGGGGATGACGATGGTCAAGGCGGGGTTGCTCGCGTCCGCGATGCTGACGCTGGCCGCGGCCGCGCCGCAGGGCGCTCAGAACTTGCCGGGGCTGGGCAATTTCACTCTGCCGCCGAGCCTGCCGACGCCGACGCCAAGTCCGACGCCCGTCGGCCCGGTGATCTCGCTTCCGACGCTGACGCCCACCCCCGCGCCAACGCCGACCCCGCGCGCCACCCCGTTGCCGCGCGCCACACCCTCGCCGAAGGCCACGCCGACGCCGCGCGCGAGCCCCAGTTCGCGCGCCACTCCCAGTCCGCACGCGAGCGAAAGTCCGCGGCCCGCCGCTTCGCCGACACCGGCCGTATCGCCGACGGCGTCGCCGATTCCCTCGACGTCGGCGATAGCGCCCGCGCCGGTCCCGCTCGCCACCCCGACGTCGTCACCCAGGCCAACCGCGACGCCCTCTCCCGCGCCGACATCGTCGGGGGCTTCTCCGCTGTGGCCGGTCGCCGGCCTCATCGTCCTGCTCGCGCTGCTCGGCGGAGCGGCGCTGTGGTGGAAGCGTCGCCGCGACTCGGCTCCGGAAAGGCCCGCTGTCGCGAAGCGCCCGACGCCGCCGCGCCCGAAGCCGACGGCGAAGCAGCCGGTTGCCGCGCCGCCCGCGAGCAAGCCGACCGACCCGCTGTCCGAAGCACCGAGCTTTTGGACGCCGTCGAAACCTGCGCATCTGCCCGAGCCGGTCGCCCCGCCCCCACCGCCGGCGCGGCCCCGGATCGAAATCGGCATCGACCCGCGCCGCGCCGGGCTCAACCTGTTGAGCGCGACCGCCGAGGTCGAAGTCCTGCTGCGCAACGAGGGCGATGCGATCGCGACCGGCATCGCGATCGACGTCCGCCTGCTCAACGCGCAATCCGAGCAGGATTCGCAGCTCGGCGTGATCTTCGCGTCGGCGATGACGAAGTCGGCGGTGCCGTCCTTCGAGATCGCGCCGGGTGAGGAACAGGCGATCCGCGCGGTCGCGACGCTGCCGCGCGACGCGATCGTGCCGCTGACGGCGGCGGGGCGCCCGATGTTCGTCCCCGTTATCTCGGTCGATGCGCGCTACGACCGCGGCGACGGCGGGCGCGGCCAGACCGCGGCGGCGTTCGTCATCGGCGTGGTCCGCGACGGTAACGACAAGCTCGCACCGTTCTGGCTCGACACCGCGCCGCGGATGTTCGACACGGTCGCGGCCAGACCGCATTCGTTTTCGGTGCGCAGCTAGGTTTTTGTCTAACCCCTCCCCTGAAGGGGAGGGGCTTTAATCCCCATCTGCCACGTCCGCACCGCCTCGTTCGGGGCGACGAGCATCCACACGTTGAGCGTCAGATTGTCGCGGATCGCCGCCAGCGCGATCAACTCCAGCGCCACGCCGAACGCGACGCTGCCCCACACCGGCAACCGCCGCCCGATCGCGAGAAAACCGACGATCATCACAGCGCCCCCGCCGCCGCGACGACGGTCGCGTTAATAACCGCCCATCCATATTTGGCGCTCATTGATCCGCGCATGCTTGACGCCTCCCCGATCGCCGCGCCACTAGCGCGCATGGACCCCGCCGCAAATGCTGATCCGCACGGCTTCCAGCGCCGCGGACTGCTGTTCGTCCTGTCCTCGCCCTCTGGCGCGGGCAAATCGACGATCGCCAGGAAACTGCTCGGCGCGCATCCCGACCTGTCGATGTCGGTTTCCTACACCACGCGCAAACCGCGCCCCGGCGAGGTCGATGGCAAGGATTATCATTTCGTCGATCTCGACCGCTTTCGGGACATGGTCGCGAACCACGAATTCCTCGAATGGGCGCACGTCTTCGATCACCGCTACGGCACCCCCAAGGCCGACGTGTTCCACACGCTCGGCGAGGGCCAGGACATCCTGTTCGACATCGACTGGCAGGGCGCGCAGCAGCTCCACCAGCTCGCCGGCGGCGACGTCGTCCGCGTCTTCGTCCTGCCGCCGTCGATGGAGGAGTTGCGCCGCCGTCTGGAAGCGCGCGCGACCGACTCTCAGGAGATCATCGAAGCGCGCATGAGCCGCGCCGCGAACGAGGTGAGCCACTGGGACGGCTACGATTACGTCCTCGTCAACGACGACGTCGAGCAATGCTTCGACTGCGTGAAAACGATCCTTGCGGCGGAACGCCTGAAACGCTCGCGCCAGACCGGGATCATCGGGTTTATCCGGGGGTTGTTGCGGTAGGGGTCCCCGAGATCGAACGCCTCCTGTCGTCATGCCAGCGAAGGCTGGCGTCCATGTCTTGGGCGATGGCAGCTGAGCCTCGTGAAACGCGGCTATGTTTACATCATGACGAATGCGCCGAGCGGTACCCTTTACATCGGGGTTACCAGCGCGATCGCGGCGCGCGTCGCGCAGCATCATGCCGGCACCGGCTCCGATTTCTGCCGCCGACATCGTCTCACGCGCCTCGTGCATGTCGAGCGATTTGCCACGATTGAGGAGGCCATACGCCGCGAGAAGCAATTGAAGGCGTGGAAGCGGGCTTGGAAACTCAACTTGATCGGACGCTCCAATCCAGATTGGCAGGATCTGTATCCGACGCTGCATCTTGATTGACAGACATGGACCCCAGCCTTCGCTGGGGTGACAGGTTTACTGCCCTCACCCCATCGCCAGAAACCGCACCGCCGCGTCGTAATCGCGCCGCCGCGCCTCGCGGGCGGCTTCGGCGAGCGGGTCGGCGCCCCACAATTCCGCCTGCCAGTCCTCGTCGATATGCGCCGCGCGCCACACGCTCTCGGCGTCCGCCGCGCGTTCGGCCAGCGCCAGCGCGCCGACCAGAGTTCCCGTAATCGTCACGATCGGCGACAGCGCGGCGAGCGCGAACGCGCGGTGGCTCGCCACCGCCGCGCCGAGCCGCGCGATCGTCGCGGGCGGCTGCGCCCGGTGCATCACGCCCGCGACCGTCTCGAAGCGCACATCGTAGCGCGCCGCCGCCCAGCCAAGCAAAGGATCCCACGCCGCCTCCTGCCGCGCGACGAGCTCGGGCGGACCCTCGGCGCGGTAGCAGAGCAGGTCGCTCTCGCCATACGCCGCAAGTCCCGCCGCAAACGCCGCGGGATCGGGCGCGATGCGATCGATCGCGGCATTCGCGAGGGCGGTCAGCGGCATCGCGCGCGGATCGATCTCGCCCTCGACCGTGCGCCATTCCTCCGCGATTGCTTGCGCGAGTGCTGTGGTGGGGAGGGCGAGGGGGACGCGCCCGGGCGTGCGCACCGGCTTGTCGTCGAGCCGCACGATGCGGTCGGCGTCGATCGTCACCGATTTCCAGAAGCGTTTCATTCCGTTGGTCTGACGAGAGAGTGCTCCTGCGAAGGCAGGAGCTCTGGGTGGCGTGTCCATCGCCCGTGGTCCAGCGCTCCTGCCTTCGCAGGAGCACAGCTTAAACTCATTGGCCTTGAGCGAAGGAGGTGACCGCCTCCCGAAACGGAGAGGCTTGTGGACATCACTCCTCCGGACTCCGCCATTTCCGCGCAAGGCTCGCGGGCACGATCGCCATCACCGCCAGCGCCGCCAGCACGATCGCTAAACCGAGCAGCTTCGGCCCAAGCGTCTCCGCCCGCCCGAGCAGCACGACCCCGAACACGGCACCGACTGCCCCCGCCAGCCGCGCCACTACGATCGCGAGCCAGCGGTTGCGCGCCGGATCGCTCACGCCCGCTCCGCCCCACGCCCGCGCCGCTCCCCGCGCCGTGCCTTGCGGACGCCCTTGGCGTGCGCCTTGGCCTTGGCCTTCTTCTGCTCGCGCGTCGGCGGCGTCGCCTCGTCCAGGGGCAGCATGTTGCCGAGCATCTCCTCGAACCCCAGGCTCTTCAGGCTCTCCGCGAAATGCGCCGGCAAATCGGCCTGGACGTCGATCGTGCCCCCGTCGGGATGATCGACCTCGATCCGCCGCGCATGGAGGTGCATTTTCCGCGAAATCCCGCCGGTCAGGAACGCCGCCGGCCCGCCATATTTGCCGTCGCCGACGATCGGATGGCCGATCGCCGCCATATGGACGCGCAGTTGATGCGTCCGCCCGGTGAACGGCGTCAGCTCGACCCAGGCGGTGCGGTTGCCCGCGCGCTCGATCACGCGGTACCGCGTCCGCGCGGCGGCGCCTTCGGCCTCGTCGACGTGCATCTTCTCGCCGCCGGTGCCGGGCTGTTTCGCTACGGCCAACTCGATCATCCCGTCCTCGATCGAGGGAACATCGACGATCAGCGCCCAATAGACCTTCTTCGCCGACCGCCCCGAAAACGTCTTGGCGAAGAACGCCGCGGCGCGGCTGGTGCGCGCGACGAGCAACGCGCCGCTGGTATCTTTGTCGAGCCGGTGGACCAGCTTCGGCCGCCCCTCGTTGTCATATTGCAGCGCGTCGAGCAGGCCGTCGACATGCTCGGTCGTCTTGGTGCCGCCCTGCGTCGCGAGGCCGGGCGGCTTGTTGAGCACGAACGCCTGCGCGTCCTGGTGGATCACCATTTCGCGCGCAAACGCTATCTGGTCGTCGGTGAGCGGCACGCGCTCGCGTTTCGGTTTTGCGGTTTCCTTGAACGCCTCGGCGGGCGGCACGCGCAATGTCTGCCCGGTCTCGAGCCGGTCGCCCGGCGTCGCGCGCGCGCCGTTGACGCGAAGCTGCCCGGTCCGCGCCCATTTCGCGACGATCGTGAAGCTGGTGTCGGGCAGGTGCCGCTTGAACCAGCGATCGACGCGGATGCCGTCATCGTCGGCGTCGACGGTGAACTGGCGGACGGTGTCGCTCATGCGACCGCCCTGACGATGGATAGACCCGCGAACAAGGCGGCGACCGATCCGACCACCGAGACCGCGACGTAGCCGAGCGCAACGCCCCAGTCGCCACGTTCGATCATCAGCATTGTTTCGAGCGAGAAGGCGGAGAAGGTGGTGAACCCGCCGAGCACGCCCACGATAAGCAGCAACCGCCACGGCTCCCCCGCGACCGCCGATCGTGCGAGCGTTCCGGCCAGCAACCCCATCAGCAGCCCGCCGATCAGGTTCACGCCGAGCGTACCCCAGGGATAATTCGGCCCGAACGCGCCGAACGTCGCGCGCCCGGTAAGATACCGCGCACCGGCGCCCAAGGCGCCACCGGCCATGACGAGAAGAAGGTTCATGTGCGCCGCCCTAGAGGGTAACCGCGCAAAGCGGAAGATTACCCCCCGTCGGCCATCAGATCGACATCGGTGCCACCATCGCCGCGCGACTTGAGCATGATGAGGAATGCCGCGCCCGCCTTGGTCCCCGCCAGCACGTGCTGGTCGCCCTCGGCCGAATGCTGCGCGCTGAACCCCGCGCCGGACGTTTTGGTGTAATACCAGTCGAGCAACCGCTGCATCGGCGCGCCGGTCGAGAAACTGACGACGCGCAGCGCGCAGCCCGCGCCGCCCGCCCCCGCCGCTTCGGCAACGCGCGCGCCGGGATAGAGCGGGACGCTCTTCGGCAGTCGGTTCGCCCAGGTCGCGGAATAGGACACGTTGGCCGCACATTGCCCGGTCCGTCCGCCCTGACGTTGCGCGAGCGCGCCCAGCGTCAGCGACTGCCGCGCGGCGACGCATTGCGGGCAAGCGCCGGTTGCGGCGGGCGCGGATCGAACCGCGTCATGTTCAGTCGCACCGGCGCCCGGAGCCTCGGGTGGGACTCCCCCCGTCACCGGCTGCGACGGCGGGCGGATCGTGTCGGTATTGGCCTGCTGCGTCAGCTCGGGATCGACCATGATCTGGTCCTGCAACGCCGATCGCAGCGCCGGATCGGCGGCGGGGCTGGTCGCACTGGTCTGCGCGAGTTCGCGGTCGAGCGTATCGAGATCGCCCTTGTTATCGGGGCTCGATCCGCAGCCGGCGAGCAGAATCGTCGCGGCGAATATGACTGCAAGGATGGGCGTCCGGGTCATCCTAGCCTCCGATTGTTCATCGCGCCCGCATGCCGCGCGACGCGTTAAGATGCGGTTTGCGGCGCCCGTCGATCAAGTCATTCTTGTAGAGATACGGGGCAGGGGCCATGTTGCGCCGCATGCTCAACATCCTCTCGATCCTGATTGGCCTTTTCGCGCTGATCTTCGTCATCCCCGGGATCATCCCGATCCTCGGCGCGCTCAACTGGATCGCGCTGCCGATCGGCGTGATCGGCGCAGGGATCGGCGTGCTGTCGTCTCACAACAGCGGCCGCAACTTCAACATCTTCATCCTGATCGTCGCGGCGATTCGCCTGTTTCTCGGCGGCGGAATC
The DNA here is from genome assembly GCA_038236185.1 of Sphingomonadales bacterium. Classification (GTDB taxonomy): domain Bacteria; phylum Pseudomonadota; class Alphaproteobacteria; order Sphingomonadales; family Sphingomonadaceae; genus Sphingomonas. Next base: position 15,529 of record JBBSTE010000023.1, read on the forward strand.
TTCTAAAAAGGTTTCCACGATATCCACGTTATCCACAGGGTCTGGCCCGCGTTTTGCGCTTGGCGCGACTCGGCGATCGTGACAGCATCCAAAGTGTAGAGAGAAGGACGCGGAGCGAGAAATCGCAAAGTTTACAATCCTCTGCCGCCAGATATCGCCGGTAGGTGCCGCAAGGAAACCGCCAGCTAGATCGGGTGAGGGACTGGTCCGGAATCGATTGAATGCCGACGCGTGCGCGCAAGCGAATGCGATGTGCGGGAGAGAGAGGAAGACCGATCCCGAACGGATCGACGGGCATTTCGGTGTTCGACGATGCGAAGGCTTGGGACACGGAAACGATGCGCTGCCGAGAGTCTTTCGGGATGATCGCGCTGGCGGGATCATCCGGACACCAGCCGAACCGGTTGAACGATTTCGGTCGATCAAACGGCTGGCCGCCGAGGCCCGGATCGCCTGCGGTTGCGACCTTCACGGGTCGCTCTCGCGGCGCCGGCCCCGGTGACCGGAAAAATGCGAAGCGAGGATGTCGTTCGCGACCGAGACGCGGAGCATGCCGCCGAAACCGGAATTGTCGACTTTCGAGTCGATGCTTCCAGGTCCGGCGTACGGGCGATCGGCAGCGATGCCGGTCGCCCAAACGCGTTTTTTGGGGCTTTGCGGTGTGTTTCCATTACCCGCTGTCGTCATTCCCGCGGAGGCGGGCATCCATATTGGCTGCCGGCGCGGCCCAATCTAGGCGCAAAGATTATGGACCGCCGCCTGCGCGGTGATGACGGCCCATTGATCGTCATGACAACAACTCGCGAACCTCCTACTCATCCCCCGCGCGCTTCTTGCCGACCGCGCGCCACGGCTGCCCCATCCAGCGTTCCAGCAGATCGCGAGCGCGCCATATCCCCGCGATCCGCCGCTCGGCGATGCCGCGGATGCTGCCGATATGGGCGCCGACGAAGGGTAGGAACGGGTTGCGGCGGCCGTACGCCCAGATTTCGATTCGTACCGACCGATGCGCCGCCTGCGCGCGCGCGTGGAAACCGCCGGTGTCGGCGACGATCAGCGTGTTGGCGGCAACCGCCAGCGTCTCCGCCGGCGGCAGATCCAGCTTCGCCAGATCGGCCTCCGCGATCCGCGGCGATCCGCGCGCGGAAAGCTGATCGCGCTCCGCCGCCTCGAGGCTTAATTTGTGCTCCCAGGCGATCCGCGCCGGGGTCAGTCGGTGCGACCCCGGAACGTAGCGCAGCGGCCCGTCGTCGGCGGCGACGTCGGTCAGGTAGAGCCACGCCTTCATCGTCGGGTGGAAGGTGTCGGCGTGAAGGTTGGTCTGCGGATCGGGCGGCCCTTCGATGTGCCGCGCGAGGATCGTCTGGACGTAGATCAGCGGCTCCGCATCGTAACTCGCGACATAGCGCAGCAGCGCGCGCCAGCGCGGATTGTCGATCAGCGCGCGGACCGCTGGCGCATCGCGCAACGACGGGTCGCCGAGCGAAATACGCCGCGTGATCGTATCGCCCTGCACCATCTCGCGCGCCTCCGCCGCGGTCGATAGGATCAGGTCTCGGAGTGCCGCGAAAGCGTCTGCGGGCAGGAAGTCGGCAGTTTTCACGAAACCGTCGCGATCGAACGCGGCGCTATCCTCCGCCGAGACGAGATGCGCCAGCCGCCGCCGCCGCCACGCCGCCAGCCGGTGCGCGAGTTCCATCCGCTTGATATGCAGCCCGACATCGTTCAGCCGCCGCGACCCGATCAACGGATTGTCGCGAAACGACTTCGCCCCCGTTGGCAATTCGAGCAGCCACAACGGCGCTTTCCAGAGCGTCGAAACCTTCATCGCTGCCGAGGTGGCACAGGAGGAGACGAAGTCAACCTGTGAGACAGGGTCGTTTTCACCGATCAACGCGACGGTTACGTGCCGCTCGAAGCATCAAGTGCGTCGTCGTTGCGAGCGCAGCGAAGCAATCCAGAGTCTCGCGCGTCGCCCTGGATTGCTTCGCTGCGCTCGCAATGACGGTTCGCATTTTGTGGTTTCCGCTTCTACCGGGACAAATGCCCCCTGCCATTCTCCCCGTCTTCGCGCCCTGGTTCGACCTCGCCGGGCTCGCGGTGTTCGCCGCCTCGGGCGCGCTCGCCGCGGCGAAACGCGGGCAGACGTTCGTCACACTCGCCTTCTTCGCGCTCATCACCGGCGTCGGCGGCGGCACGATGCGCGATCTGCTGATCGGCGCGCCGGTGTTCTGGATCCACGACAGCCGCGCGGCCGGGGCCTGCCTGATCGTCGCCGCGCTGATCTGGGTTACACCCGAACGCTTCTGGCGCGGCGCGGCGCTCGACTGGTTCGACGCGTTCGGACTCGCCGCTTATGCCGTATTTGGCGCGGCGAAAGCCTTGAAATACGGCGTGCCCCCGGTCCCCGCGGTTCTGATGGGGGTGGTGACGGGCTGCGTCGGCGGCATCATCCGCGACGTGCTCGCCGGCGAGCCGTCGATCCTGATGCGGCCGGAATTGTATGTGACCGCGGCCGCGCTGGCGTCGACCACCTATATTTGGCTCGTTCTGCTCGGCATCACGCCCGTCGTGGCCGCGCTGATCGCCGCCGCCGCGGGGTTCGGCCTGCGCGCAGCCGCGATCCACTGGCGCCTCGCGCTGCCGACGTATCGCGGGCGGGAGTAGGTGTCGCGCCGGTTTGGCGCGCCGTTCGAGCAAATGGAATGTGCCACTCCGTCATGCCGGACCTGTTCCGGCATCCGCCGTCGTGCAATCCCAACGGAGGTTGCTTTTGGAACCGCAGTGGACCCCGGAACAAGTCCGGGGTGACAGTACATTTGACTGAGAGCACCCCTAAACCCGCACCACGCCCACGTCCGCAAAGCGTTTCGGCTCGACCGGCGGCACCGCGCTATCGTTGAGTTCGCATTGCCAGAAGCCGACGTCGATCCAGCGGCCGTGCTTGTAGCCGATCTCGCGATAGACCCCGGCGCGGCGGAAACCGACCGCCTCGTGCGCCTTGATCGAGCCGTCGTTCGGTAGCGCGATGACGCCGATCGCCTGGGTGAAGCCCTGCGCGCGCACCGTGTCGATCAGCGCCTCGTACAGCAGCCGCCCGACGCCCTGACCCTGGACCGCGCCGGCGACGTAGATCGATGTTTCGACGACATATCTATACGCCGGCCGATCGCGGAAGCGCGAGGCATAGGCATAGGCCAGCACCCCGCCGTCTTCTTCACCCGATGTCGCGACCATCCACGCATACAGCCCGTCGGACGACGCCATGCGCGTCCGAATCGCGCGGGCATCGGGCGCCTCGGTTTCGAAGGAAACCGTGCCCGACAGAACGTAGGGCGCATAGATCGCGGCGATCGCGGCGGCGTCCTCGGCGCGGGCGGCGCGGATGACGATCACAGGCCGAACCGCGCGAGCAGTGCCGAAAACAGCGACTGGTCGCCCGCCGATGCCTGCACCGGCCCGAGCCCGCCGCATTCGAGGCAGCGCGCCTGGATCGCCGCGCCCGACAACGCCAGCCGCTTCATGTCGCCGAGCGCCTGCGCCAGCATCTGCCGCTGCGCCCACGCCATCCGCGAGAAAGCGTCGCCCGCTTCCCCCGCATCGTCATCGTCGTCGCGCCTTGCGAATTGCCGCGCGAGATCGGCGCCCCAGCCGGGCTTCTTTTCGAGATACTGGACTTGCGCCGACTTGGGATCGAGCTTGGCGCGCCGCGCCGCCTCGTCGATCGCGTCCTTCAGCGTCCCGAATCGGTCGACCAGCCCGAGTTGATGCGCGGTGCCGCCGTCCCAGACGCGACCCTGCGCGATCTCGTTGACCCGGTCCGGTGTCAGATGCCGCGCGGTGGCGACGCGCGCGATGAAATCGCGATAACCCTTGTCGACCCCGGCCTGGACCACCGCATCGAGTTCGGGGGTCGTTCCGCCGACGACGTCGGGCTGGCCCGACAACGGCGTCGTTTTCACCCCGTCGGAGGTCACGCCGATCTTGGCGAGCGTCTTTTCGAAGGTCGGGATGATCCCGAAGATGCCGATCGATCCGGTGATCGTCGTCGGCTCGGCGAAGATCGCGTCGGCGGCGGTCGAGACCCAATAGCCGCCCGACGCGGCGACGCCGCCCATCGACACCACCACCGGCAACCCCTTGCGCTTCGCCTCGAGGATTGCGGTGCGGATGCGTTCCGACGCCAGGACCGATCCGCCCGGCGAATCGACGCGAACGACCAGCGCCTTGAGCTTGTTCTTCGCCAGCCCGTCGAGGATGAACTTCGCGATCGTGTCGCCGCCCGCGGTGCCCGGCCCCGCCTTGCCGTCGACGATGTCGCCCGCCACCGTCACGACGCCGATCGCGCCGGACTTCGGCAGCGCATTGGCGTCGAGGAAATCGTTGTAATCGATCGTCCTGAACCAGCCCGCGGGTTTCTTGTCGTCGCCGCCCGCGATCTCCGCGACGCGGCGACCGAACGCGATGCGGTCGCCGAGCTTGTCGACGATCCCCGCCGCGAGGTTCGTCTTGGCGACGTCGCCGTTCGCGGCGAGTACCGCCCGCGCCGGCTGCGCGAGGAAGGTCGCGACCTGCGCCTTCGGCCGCGCCTTGGCGATCGCCTCACGCCACTGACCGAGGAAAGTCGCGTAGAGCGCGGTCATCGCATCGCGCGCCTCGGGCGACTGATCGGCGCGAGTGTAAGGCTCGACGAACGACTTGTATTTGCCGACGCGGTAGACGTGCGTGTTGACGCCGAGCTTGTCGATCAATCCCTTGTAATACAGCTGGTTTCCGCCGGGGCCGGAGAACAATGCCCCGCCCAGCGGGTTGACCCAGATCTCGCTCGCCGCGGCGGCGAGGCGATAGCCCGAATCGGTATAGCCCGTCGCATACGCCAGCACCGGCTTGCCGCTCGCGCGTACCCGCATCAGCGCGTCGGCGACCTCGCCGACCCCCGCCGGATAGCCGCCGCCGAACGCGTCGAGATCGAGCACCAGCGCCTTCACCCGGCCGTCGTCCTTCGCCGCGTCGATCGCGCGCACCACGTCGCGCAGGCGGAATTCGTGCCCGACCCGCTGCCCCGACAGCAACGCGAAGGGCGCGACCTCCTCGGGCTGTTCGACGATCGACCCGTCGAGATCGAGCACCAGCGCGCCGTCATGGATCGCGGTTGCCGATGGCCGCGCGTTGAGCGCCGCGAACAGCGCCGCGAAGAACAGCAGCATCGCGACGAGCACGAGCGCGTCCTTGATGCCGACCAGCAATTTCCAGGCGCCGCGCACGAGCTTCATGGGGTAATTCTCCGGTGTATCCGCCCGCATTAGCGCGGAGTGTTATGCTGGAGCAATACGGCGCGGGCCGATCCACGATTTTGAGCGGGAGAAGAAGGAGCGAGGTCGCGCGCGATCGGCGCATATGCGACCCGAATCGCCCAGTTCCGGCCGTCACGGACCGATTCCCACGATCCTGAAAGCTGCTGCTTGTGACCCTCGGTTACGACACCTGCGAACGGGCGGAAAACCGCGCTTTTAACCGCATGGCCAAAACCGACCGGTTTTTGACACCGCCCATTGAGAATGATTGGTGTGAGCGGACGTTGTAGTAGCGTCGGCAACTACCGTGACGTATTCAGACCCCATGGGCGAACTGAACACAAACTTCATCGACCCGGAACGGGTCAAGCGCTACATCGAACAGGGGCCCCCAGCGTTCGCGCCGGGACATGCCGGGATGCTTCAGATGATCGGCGTTCTGCTCGCGGAAGCGATGCCTGAGGACGGGCAGCTTCTTGTCGTGGGCGCTGGCGGTGGGCTTGAGACACAATATCTGGCCGGTGTTGAGCCAAGCTGGCGGTTCATCGGGGTCGATCCCGCCGGCGCGATGCTCGACCTCGCACGCACGGTTGCCGGGCCGGTGGCGGGCGATCGCCTGACCCTGATCGAAGGAACCGTGGCGGATGCTCCTGCCGGTCCGTTCGACGCCGCAACGTGCATTCTGGTCCTGGGGCTGATCGTGGACGACGGCGGCAAGCTGGCGTTGCTTGCGGAGGTGCGTCGTCGGCTTAAACTGAATGCGCCGTTCATCCTTGTCGATCAGTGCATCGACCGATCTGCCCCGGATGCCGAACGCAGGCTTGACCGCTATGCTCGTTACGCCCTGCGCTCCGGCGTCAATGCCGATACCGTCGCCAATGCCAAAGCGGCAGTAGGCACCTTGGAAAGCATGGTACCGGCATGGCGCAACGAGGCGCTGCTTAACGAAGCCGGCTTCCATGATGCCGAGGTTTTCTATGTCGGTATGGCATGGCGCGGGTGGATTGCGTACGCCTGAGCGGTGTCAAAACCGAACGGTTTTGACACGAGCCAAGTGGCGGCTTTCAGCTATGTCATTCCCGAAAGCGGCCTGAGCGCTTTCCCCCAACAGCCGAATTCCGCATTTCCCGTGCGCCGCAAACCGCCTAACGCCCGCGCCGTCATGGAGATTGCCGCCCCCCCCGCGCTCACCGCGCCACGCCCCGACAGCGCCCGCGACGAATTGCGCGCGCTCGTTCGGCTGGCGGGGCCGCTGGTCGGGGCGAACCTGCTCCAGATGGCTGTGGCGGCGGTCGACGTGATCTTCGTGGCGCGGCTCGGCACCGTCGAATTGGCGGCGGCGACGCTCGGCGTCTTTATATTCAACCTCTTGATGTACGCGATGATCGGACTGACCAGCGCCGCCGCGCCGCTGATCGCCGCCGAGCTCGGCCGCCGCAAGCATGCGGTGCGCGAGGTGCGTCGCAGCTTCCGGATGGCGATGTGGGTCGGGGCGGCGGGGTCGGTGATCGTCATCCTGATCCTCGCGCATGGCGAGTCGTTGCTGCTCTTCGCCGATCAGGATCCGATGGTCGCGCGCCGCGCGGGACGTTTCCTCGACATCCTCCTGCTCGCGACAGTCCCGGGAGTCGCTGCGGGGATCATGCGCACCGCCGCCGCCGCGCTCGGACGGCCTGGTTGGGCATTTCTGGTGACCGCGATGGCATTGATGCTCGGGATCATCGGCAACTGGCTGCTCGTGTTCGGCAACGCTGGCTTCCCGCGGCTCGGGCTCGAAGGTTCGGCGATCGCCAGCGTCGTCAGCCTCACCGCAATGGCGCTCGCTTACTGGCTGATCCTGCATCTCGATCCCGCACTGCACCGCTACCGCCTGTTCGGGCGCTGGTGGCGGACCGAATGGCCGCGCTTCCGCGAGATCGTCCGGCTCGGCGTACCGATCATGCTGACCTGGATGTTCGAAGGCGCGCTGTTCGGCGGCGCCGCGATCCTGATGGGATTGATCGGCGTCAACGAGGTCGCCGCGCATGCCATCGCGCTCAACATCGCCGCGGTCGCCTTCCAAGTGCCGTTCGGCGTCGCGCAGGCGGCGACGATCCGCGTCGGCATGGCGTTCGGCGCGCAGGATCAGGAGTGGATCGCGCGGGCCGGTCGTGTCGCGCTCACCGTCGGGATCGGCTTCATGGCGGTGACCGCGACGTCGATCTGGCTCGTCCCGCGACTGTTCGTGTCGGTCTATATCGACGTCGATGCGCCCCGGAACGCGGTCGTCGTCGCGCTCGCGATCCAGTATCTCGCGATCGCCGCGATGTTCCAGCTCGTCGACGGCGCGCAGGCGGTCGCGGCGGGAGTGCTTCGGGGACTTCAGGACACCCGCATTCCGATGCTCGTCGCGCTGTTCGGCTATTGGGTCGTCGGTTTCGGGATCGCGATCCTGCTCGGGTTCAAGGGCGGTCTCGCCGGTGTCGGCATCTGGATCGGGCTGGCCGCCGGGCTGCTCGTCGTCTCGATCCTGCTCATGTGGCGCTGGCACGCGCGCGAGAGGCTCGGCCTGACCCGTCTCCGCACCGTCTGACGCACGGATCGCATTTTTCGTCGCGGACCCCGTTGACGATCCCGCCCGGGCTGCACATATGCGCCGTGCTGGCACTCGCCTGAGTCGAGTGCCAAAAAACTGTCACACGAACCTGAAAAGAGGTATCAGCAATGAACTTTCGTCCGTTGCACGACCGGGTGCTCGTAAAGCGCATCGAGGCCGAGGAAAAGACCGCCGGCGGGATCATCATCCCCGAGACCGCCAAGGAAAAGCCGCAGGAAGGCGAAGTCGTCGCCGCCGGCACCGGCGCCCGCAACGAAGCCGGTGACATCCACCCGCTCGAAGTCAAGGCCGGCGACAAGATCCTGTTCGGCAAATGGTCGGGCACCGAGGTCAAGGTGGACGGCGAAGACCTTCTGATCATGAAGGAATCGGACATCCTCGGCATCGTTGAGGGCTGATCCGAGCCTGAGTGTTACTTTCGTTACTTTTGACATTTGAAAGGGTAGCCACATGGCAGCCAAGGACGTGAAATTCAGCCGCGACGCGCGGGAACGCATTCTGCGCGGCGTCGATATCCTCGCCGACGCGGTGAAGGTGACGCTGGGGCCGAAGGGCCGCAACGTCGTCCTCGACAAGAGTTACGGCGCGCCGCGCATCACCAAGGACGGCGTCACCGTCGCCAAGGAAATCGAGCTCAAGGACAAGTTCGAGAACATGGGCGCGCAGATGCTGCGCGAAGTCGCCTCGAAGACCAACGACGTCGCCGGTGACGGCACGACCACCGCGACCGTTCTGGCGCAGGCGATCGTTCGCGAGGGCATGAAGTCGGTTTCCGCGGGCATGAACCCGATGGATCTGAAGCGCGGCATCGATCTCGCCGTTGCCAAGGTCGTCGAGGATCTCAAGGCGCGCTCCAAACCCGTCTCGGGCAACAAGGAAATCGCGCAGGTCGGCATCATCTCGGCCAATGGCGACACCGTCGTCGGCGAGAAGATCGCCGAGGCGATGGAGAAGGTCGGCAAGGAAGGCGTGATCACCGTCGAGGAAGCGAAGGGTCTCGAATTTGAGCTCGACGTCGTCGAGGGCATGCAATTCGACCGCGGCTATCTCAGCCCGTATTTCATCACCAATCCGGAAAAGATGAACGCCGAGCTGATCGATCCGTACATCCTGATCCACGAGAAGAAGCTTTCGAACCTGCAGGCGATGCTCCCGATCCTGGAAGCGGTCGTCCAGTCGGGCCGTCCGCTGCTCATCATCGCCGAGGACATCGAGGGCGAGGCGCTTGCCACGCTCGTGGTGAACAAGCTGCGTGGCGGTCTGAAGGTCGCAGCGGTCAAGGCGCCCGGCTTCGGCGATCGTCGCAAGGCGATGCTCGAGGATATCGCGGTTCTGACCAAGGGCGAGGTGATCTCCGAGGATCTCGGCATCAAGCTCGAGAGCGTGACCATCGCGATGCTCGGCACCGCCAAGCGCGTGATGATCGACAAGGACAACACCACGATCGTCGATGGTGCCGGTGACGAAGCCAACATCAAGGGCCGCGTCGAGGCGATCCGCCAGCAGATCGAGAACACGACCAGCGATTACGACAAGGAGAAGCTCCAGGAGCGTCTTGCCAAGCTCGCCGGCGGTGTCGCGGTCATCAAGGTCGGTGGTTCGACCGAGATCGAGGTCAAGGAGCGCAAGGATCGCGTCGACGACGCGCTCCACGCGACCCGCGCCGCGGTCGAGGAAGGCATCGTCCCCGGCGGCGGTACGGCATTGCTGTACGCCACCAAGGCGCTCGCCAACATGAAGGGCGTCAACGACGACCAGACCCGCGGCATCGACATCGTCCGCAAGGCGCTCGAGACGCCGCTGCGCCAGATCGCGCAGAATGCGGGCGTCGACGGCGCCGTGGTCGCGGGCAACCTGCTCCGCGAGAACGACGAGACGCGCGGCTTCAACGCGCAGACCGACACCTACGAGAACCTCGTCGAGAGCGGCGTGATCGACCCGACCAAGGTCGTCCGCACCGCGCTCCAGGACGCGGCCTCGGTCGCCGGGCTCCTCATCACCACCGAAGCGGCGGTGAGCGAGATGCCCGAAGACAAGCCGGCGATGCCGATGGGCGGCGGCGGCATGGGCGGCATGGGCGGCATGGACTTCTGAGTCCGTTGGGCGGCCGTAGCCACGCTGGCTACGGACTCGCCTGAGGACGATGGCGGGTCGGCGCAGCCGATCCCATCCGACGGCGCGGCTTTGCCGCGCCGCTCCAGCCGGTCGATGCACAGTCGAACCAAAAACCGAAAGGGCCGGGCGGCAACGCCCGGCCCTTCATTTGTTGGAAACATCGAGGTATGTTGCGCTCATGGCCTCCGTCGCGCTCGATCCAGCCTATCGTCGCACGACCATCGACGAGTTTCTCGCGATGGACATTGGCGATGCGAAAGCAGAACTGGAGGATGGCCTCATCTATATGATGGCGGGCGGCAACGAAGCGCATGCCCGAATCGCCGGCAACATCATAATCTATCTTGGTCTTAGACTGCGCGGGACGAGATGCCGACCTTATGGTTCCGATCTGGCGATGCGCACGGGCGATATGACGGTCCGCTTTCCCGATGTAAGCGTTTACCGCGATCTCCCGGCCTCGCCGGAACGCGATCAGGCCAAGCTGCTCGGCGATCCCCGTGTCGTGTTCGAAGTGCTGTCACCGTCAACCAAGGCGCACGACCAGAAGACCCAGCTCAACGAATATCGCAACTGCCCTGGTGTTGCGGATATCATTTTCGTCGATCCGCAGACCGAGCAAGTTCGGATCGTCAGCCGTACCGAACGCGGCGGCTGGACCGACGAATGGCTTGATGTCGGTAACGACATCGCCCTTCCTTCGCTCGATTTGATCATACCCCGCATCGAAATCTTCGCACGCGACTGATCAGTCCCTCGTGCGTTCTCCCACCAAAGGAGAATCCCGATGAAACTCTACTACGCCCCCGGCGCCTGCAGCCTCGCCGATCACATCGCGCTCCATGAGGCCGGCTTGAAGTTCGACCACATCAAGGTCGATCTCAAGACCAAGAAAACCGAAAGCGGCGACGACTACACCGCGATCAACCCCAAGGGCTACGTTCCCGCGCTGACGCTCGATGGCGACCAGACGATCACCGAGAACATCGCGATTCTCGACTGGACCGCGCATCAGGCGCCGGCGCTGAAACCCGATGGGCCGCTTGGTCATACTCGCCTCCTCGAAACGCTCGCCTACATCTCGACCGAGGTCCACAAGAGCTTCGCGCCATTCTTCGGCGGCGGCAGCGACGAAGATAAGCAGAAGGCGGGCGACAAGATCGGCAAGCGGCTGGGCCTGCTCGCCGACCATCTCGATGGCGATTATCTGTTCGGACCGCAGGTGAGCGTCGCGGACGCCTATCTTTTCGTGATGCTGCTCTGGGCGGGCAAGAACGATCTCCCGCTACCCGATCGTCTCACGGCGTTCCGCGACCGAATGACGGCGCGCGACGCGGTGAAGACCGCGATGAGTCACGAAGGTCTGATCTAGGCGTCCCGCTTCGCCAGCCACTCTTCGAGCCATTTGATCGTATATGCACCCTGCTGGAACTCGGGGTCTTCGAGCAACGCCTGATGGAGCGGGATCGTCGTCTTCATCCCCTCGATGACGAATTCCTCTAACGCCCGGCGCAATCGCCGTATCGCGCCTTGCCTCGTCGTGCCGTAGACGATCAGCTTGGCGATCATGCTGTCGTAATAAGGCGGTACGCGATAGCCCGCGTAGAGACCGCTATCGACGCGGACGTTCATTCCACCCGGGGCGTGATATTGGCTCACCAGCCCCGGCGATGGCGCGAAGGTGCGCGGGTCCTCGGCATTGATCCGGCATTCGATCGCGTGGCCACGGATTTGGACGTCCTGCTGGCGCAAGGTCAGCGGATACCCTTCGGCGATCCGAATCTGCTCACGGACGAGATCGAGGCCGGTGATCGCTTCGGTCACCGGATGCTCGACCTGGAGCCGCGTGTTCATCTCGATGAAGTAGAATTCGCCGGCTTCCCACAGGAATTCGATCGTCCCCGCGCCGCGATACGCCATGTCGGCCATCGCTTTGGCGACGATCCCCCCCATCCGGTTACGTTCGTCGGGGGTGATGACCGGGGAGGGCGCTTCTTCGAGCACCTTCTGGTGGCGGCGCTGGAGCGAGCAATCGCGCTCGCCCAAGTGGATCGCCTGGCCGTTGCCGTCGCCGAAAACCTGGAATTCGATATGGCGCGGATTGCCGAGGTATTTCTCGATATAGACCGTCGCGTCGCCGAACGCCGCTTTCGCTTCGGTGCCTGCCTGCTGCATCAGCGTTTCGAGCTGGTCGCCGCTCGTACACACTTTCATACCGCGCCCGCCGCCGCCCGATGCCGCCTTGATGATGACGGGATAGCCGACCCGCGCCGCGATCACCTTGGCATCGGCAAGTTCGCTCACCGCGCCGTCCGATCCAGGGACGAGCGGCAGCCCAAGAGCGCCGGCGGTGCGCTTGGCCTCGACCTTGTCGCCCATCGTCCGGATATGCTCGGGCTTCGGTCCGACGAAGATGATTTCGTGCGCCTCGACGATTTCGGCGAATTGCGCGTTTTCGCTCAGGAAACCGTAGCCGGGGTGGATCGCGTCGGCGCCGCTGATCTCGGCGGCGGAGATGATATTGGGGATGTTGAGATAGCTGTCGGTCGCGGCAGGCGGACCGATGCAGATCGCCTCGTCGGCAAGGCGGACGTGCATCGCGTCGGTATCGGCGGTCGAGTGGACCGCAACGGTGGCAATCCCCATTTCGTGGCAGGCGCGGTGGATTCTGAGCGCGATTTCGCCGCGATTGGCGATCAGCAGCTTCTTGATGTCGGGCATTATTCCACGACGACCAGCGGCTGATCGAACTCGACCGGCTGGCCGTTCGAGACGAGGATCGCGCTGACGGTGCCCGCGCTCGGCGCGATGATCGGGTTCATCACCTTCATTGCCTCGACGATCAGCAGCGTGTCGCCCGCGGCGACCTTCGCGCCGACCGTCGCGAACGGCGGCGCGGCGGGATCGGCGGAGAGGTAGACGGTGCCGACCATCGGCGAACGTACCGCGTCAGCGCTTGTGCCCGGCGGCGCGGACGCGGGGTCAGCACTCGCTGAAGGCGCGGCGGCGGGCGCCGCGGCCGGGGTCGGCGCATAAACCGGTGCGGCGGAGACTGCCGCGGCCTTGCGCGCGACGCGGATCTTGCGGTCGCCGTGTTCGACCTCGATCTCGGTGAGCTGCGTGGTGTCGAGCAATTCGGCAAGCTGGCGGACGAGGTCGATATCGACCTTCATCGCTCCATCGTCGTTCGTTTCGGCCATGCGGACCTGGTTCCCCTGATTTAGGGCGCGCGTCTGTCAGAAGCGGGCGGCGGCTTCAAGCGCGAGGAGGTAGGAAAGCGCGCCGAAGCCCGCGATTGTTCCGCGCGCGGCACGACCGACGAGGCTTTCGTGGCGGAAATCCTCGCGAGCGTGCGGGTTCGACAGATGGACTTCGATGACGGGCGTCGTTACCGCCTTGATCGCATCGTGGATCGCGATCGAATTGTGGGTGAATCCGCCCGCGTTCAGTAGGACGGCTTTTGCCGAAGTGGCCTGCGCCTCGTGGAGCCAATCGATGAGATGCCCCTCATGATTCGACTGGCGCATGTCGATCGCGAGGCCGAGTTCGCGGGCGCGATCCTCGAGCCGACCGGCGATGTCGTCGATCGTGTCGTGGCCGTAGATTTCGGGTTCGCGGAGCCCGAGCAGGTTGAGGTTCGGGCCGTTCAGGACAAAGACGGTATCGGGCAATTCGCTGCCTCATCGGTTGCGGGCGCGTCGCGCGGCCCATATCTGGAGGCCCTCTTATCCGTTCGCCCCGAGCTTGTCGAAGGGCGCCCCGAACCGGATTGCTGGAAAGACTTGATGCCGCACACCGATGGAACCGTATCGATCACCGTCAATGGCGAGCATAAGCGCGTCGCCGCAGGGTTGACGCTCGCCGAACTCGCGACCGAAATGGGATTGGTCCCCGAAAAGCTCGCGGTCGAACGCAACATGGAGGTCGTTCCGCGATCGACGCTCGGCTCGGTCATCGTACGCGACGGTGATGATCTGGAAATCGTTCATTTCGTCGGCGGCGGCGATCACGCGAAGCCGATCGATCCAGATCGCTGGACCGTCGCGGGCAAGACGTTCCGCTCGCGACTGATCGTCGGCACCGGCAAGTTCAAGGATTTCGCGCAGAACGCCGCCGCGGTCGAAGCGTCGGGTGCGGAGATCGTCACAGTCGCGGTGCGCCGCGTCAACGTCAGCGATCCGAACGCGCCGATGCTGACCGATTTCATCGACCCCAAGCGCATCACCTATCTTCCCAACACCGCCGGCTGCTTCGACGCCGACTCGGCGATCCGGACGCTGCGGCTGGCGCGGGAAGCGGGCGGCTGGGATTTGGTGAAGCTCGAAGTGCTCGGCGAGGCGCGGACGCTCTATCCCGACATGCGCGAGACGCTGAAGGCCACCGAAGTCCTCGTCAAAGAGGATTTTAAGCCAATGGTCTATTGCGTCGATGACCCGATCGCCGCGAAGCAACTGGAAGAGGCGGGCGCGGTCGCGATCATGCCGCTGGGTGCGCCGATCGGATCGGGACTCGGCATCCAGAATCGCGTGACGATCCGGCTGATCGTCGAGGGCGCCAGGGTGCCGGTGCTGGTCGACGCGGGCGTCGGATCGGCGTCCGACGCGGCGGTGGCGATGGAACTGGGTTGCGACGGCGTGCTGATGAACACAGCGATCGCCGAGGCGAAGGACCCGGTGATGATGGCCGCCGCGATGAAGGTGGCGGTCGAGGCCGGGCGTCTGTCGTACCGCGCCGGTCGGATGGGGCGGCGGATGTACGCCGACCCGTCGTCGCCGCTGGCCGGGTTGATCTGAAACCCGGCGGACCGATTGGGCGAAGGTCGCTTCGAGGAGATTGCGATGCGTACTTTGGTATCGATCATTACTGCGGGCGTCGCACTCGCCGCTTGCGGCTCGACGCCCGGAAACGCGGTGACGGCGACCGAGGCGAAGGCGCTCGCGTTGCAGCCGGTGACGCTGACCGCTAGCGACGGCGTGAAGGTGTTCGGCGATTATTACCCCGCCGCCAACCCCAAGGCGCTGATCGTCCTGTTCCACCAGGCGAGGTCGAGCGCGGGCGAGTATCGCACTATCGCGCCGCGCCTCGTGGCGACGGGCTATAGCGCGCTCGCGATCGATCAAAGGTCGGGCGGCGGGATGTACGGCCGCAACCGGACCGCGGCGGCGCTCGGCAAGCCTGCGGACTATCTCGCGGCGCAGCCCGACATGCAGGCCGCGCTCGATTGGGCGCTCGCGAAAGCGGTCCCCGTGGCGATCTGGGGCAGCAGCTATTCGTCCGCGCTCGTGTTTCCGCTCACTGCCGCCAACCCGGGCAAGGTGAAAGCGGTGGTGGCCTTCTCGCCGGGCGAATATTTCGACGACAAGACGCTCGTCAGCCGCGCCGCCGCCAAGGTGACGGTGCCGGTCTATGTCACTTCCGCGCCCGACGCAGGAGAGGTCGCGCTGGCGAAAGCGGTGTTCGATGCGACCGCGACGACCGACAAGACCCGTTACGTCCCCAAGGATGGCGTTCACGCCTCGTCGACGCTGATCGCGGCGAAGAATCCGGCCGGGTCGGAGGCGAATTGGGCGTCGGTCCTGGCGTTTCTTAGCCGAACGCTCGGCTGATCGATTGCTGCGTTGCGGGCACGGAACTGCGGGGCATTGCGACCGTTCTTCTCTTGCGAATTCAACGGTGTCGAATGGTCGCCACCGTATCCGCCATGGAGAAGAATCATGGGTGAACTGGTCGATAAGGTCAAAGGCAACGCCAACGAGGCGATCGGCAAGGCGAAGCAGCATAGCGACAACGCCGACACCAAGGCCGAAGGCGCCGCGCAGGAGACCAAGGGCAAGGCGCAGCAGCTTGCCGGCAAGGTCAAGGGCGCGCTCGGCGACGACATCTAAACGTCGCTTCGCCTGATATTAGAGGGCCGCTCCGGGAAACCGGGGTGGCCTTCTGTTATTTGACGAGCATCGCTCCGGTCATGCCGAAGGTGGAATGCAGGAAATGCGAGCAGTGAAACGGATAGCGCCCGACCGCGGGCGCGGTGAGATGGATATCGGCGCTGTCGCCGCCCTTCAGATCGACCTCGCCATCCTTCACCTTCGCGCGATCGGCGGGGTCGATCTGCGCGGCGGCGAAGAATTCCTTGGCGACGAAATCATGCCCGCCATCCGAGGTGTTGACCAAGTGCAGCACGTAACGCCGGCCGTGTTCGAGTACGGGTTCGGCGGGCGTGAACTTGAAACTCGACAGGTCGATCTCGACCGTCTTCGCGCCCGGCTGCGCGGAGGCGACGACCGGGGCGAGCAGCAATGCAGGCAATAAAGCGAGTCGCATAATTCCTCTCCTAGCCCCCGGTCGCGAGATTACGCCTGTTCGCGGATTGCCGCCAGCGTCGTTCCCGCGGTGATCGTCTCGACATCGGTTTTTATGTGGAGCAGCCGGACGCCGCGCTCGGCCATCGCGCGGTCGAGCGCGGGGGCGAAGTCCTCGGTGCGTTCGATCGTCTCGGCCCAGCAGCCATAGGCGTGCGCGAGTGCGGCGAAATCGGGGTTGTGGAGGCGCGTCGCGGAGATGCGGCCGGGGAATTCGCGCTCCTGGTGCATCCGGATCGTGCCGTACGCTCCGTTGTCGATGACGAGGACGAGCATCTGGCAATCGTGCTGGATCGCGGTGGCGAGTTCCTGCCCGTTCATCAGGAAATCGCCATCGCCCGCGACCGCGACGACCATGCGGGCGGGCCGGCGCAGCGCCGCGGCGACCGCGGCGGGAACTCCATAGCCCATCGCGCCCGCGGTCGGGGCGAGTTGCGTGCCGGGACCGGCGTAGCGCCAGTAGCGATGCCACCAGCCCGAAAAATTCCCCGCGCCGTTGCAGATGATCGTATCGGCGGGGAGTGTGTCGCGCATCGTCGCGACGCACGGGCCGAGGTCCATCGTGATGCCGTCACGGGGCTTGGGGGTGGACCAGTCGAGATATTCCGCGTGGGCTTCGGGCGCTTCGCCATTTGTCAGGAGGCCGAGCGACACGATGCCGTCTGCGAACTCTTCCATTCCAGCGCAGATTGCGATGTCCGTCTGATAAGTGCGTTCAAGTTCGTTCGGGTCGGGATGGACGTGGATCAATTTCTGCCCCGGGTGATAGGGCGTGATGAGCGTATAACCATCAGTGGTTGCCTCACCGAGCCGCGCGCCCACCACTATCAGAAGGTCTGCGTCCTTCACGCGTTTTACCAGCTTGGGATTCGGTCCATATCCAAGATTACCTGAATAAGCCGCCCGGTCGTTCGATACTGCATCCTGACGCCGAAACGCTGCGATAATCGGAACACCCGCATCCTCCGCGAAATCGGCGAAAAGATTGCCAGCACTTTCGGTCCAGGCAGCACCACCCACGATCGCAACCGGTCGTTCAGCGGCCAACAAGAGTGATTGAAACGCCTCGGCGAAATAGCCGTCCCAGCGCTGTTGAATACGTTCCACCCGCGGCCGATCCACCGCCTCGACCGCATCGAGCAGCATATCCTCGGGTAGTGCCAGCACCACCGGCCCCGGCCGCCCGTTCATCGCGGTGGCATAGGCGCGCGCGACATATTCGGGGATGCGCCGCGCGTCGTCGATCTTCGCGGCCCATTTCGCGATCGGCGTGAACATCGCGGGGAAATCGATCTCCTGGAACGCCTCGCGATCCTTCGTCCCGCGATCGACGTCGCCGATGAACAGGATCATCGGCTGCGAATCCTGCATCGCGACATGGACACCGATCGACGCATTAGTCGCGCCCGGCCCGCGCGTCACGAAGGCGACGCCGGGGCGATGCGTCAGCGTCCCGTCGGCGCAGGCCATGAACGCGACGCCGCCCTCCTGCCGGCACGTCACCACCTGGATCTCGGGCGTGTCGTGGAGCGCGTCCAACACCGCGAGGAAGCTCTCGCCGGGGACGGTGAAAATGCGGTCGCAGCCCTGCGCGACGAGTTGGTCGACGAGGATGCGGCCGCCGGTTCGTGAAGTTGTCATGCGGCCTCTTAACCCCACCGTCATCCCCGCGAAAGCGGAGACCCATCTCGCACGCTTGCGGTGATCGCAACCGTAGTGGATGGTGCGACCTCAGGAGATGGGTCCCCGCGTTCGCGGGGATGACGATAAGGGAGAGGCGAACCGTGGCAAACTGCACGCTGGTAACCGATGGCCTGCGCTTTCCCGAAGGCCCGGTCGCGATGCCCGATGGCAGCATTATCCTCGTCGAGATCGAGGCAGGCCGGATCACGCGCGTGAAGCCCGACGGAAGCAAGGAGACCGTGGCCGAACCCGGCGGCGGGCCGAACGGACTCGCGATGGGGCCGGACGGCAAGCTTTATTGCTGCAACAACGGCGGGTTCGAATATCACGAAGCGAACGGCATGCTCGCCCCGCACGGCATCGCGCAGGATTATTCCGGCGGGCGGATCGAGCGGATCGATCCCGCGACCGGTGCGGTGGAAATACTCTACAAATCGGGCGACCACGGCTGCACCCTGCGCGGCCCCAACGATATCGTCTTCGATTCGCACGGCGGGTTCTGGTTCACCGATCACGGCAAGGTCGATTACGCCAAACGTTGCCACGATATCGTCGGCATCTTCTATGCCAAAGCGGACGGCAGCCACATCGAGGAAGTGATCTTCCCGAGCAACAACCCCAACGGCTGCGGCCTCTCGCCCGACGGCAAGACGCTCTACGCCGCCGAAACCTACACCTGCCGCCTGATGAAGTTCAACATCACCGCCCCCGGCAAGGTCGCGCCCGACGCGGGGCCGGGCGGCCCCGGCATCCCGCTCTACCGCCCGGCGGGATACAAATTTTTCGATTCGCTCGGGATGGAAGCGAACGGCAACATCTGCATCGCGACGATCGGCGAGTGCGGGATCAGCGTGATCTCGCCCGAGGGCGAATTGGTCGAATTCGTCGCGACCGACGACATCTTCACCACCAACATCTGTTTCGGCGGTGACGATATGATGGAAGCGTACATCACGCTCTCGGGAACCGGACGGCTGGTGAATACGCGGTGGACGCGGCCGGGACTGAAGCTCGAATATTGTTGACATAGCACCCCTCTCCCGCTTGCGGGAGAGGGAGGGGCCCATGCGAAGCATGGGAGAGTGAGGGTCTTCTTCTTCTTCTTCTTCTTCTTCTTCTTCGAACAGGGAAAGAAGAAGACCCTCTCCCGCTTCTAGCCCTCTCCCGCGAAGAGCGGGAGAGGGCTAGAAGCGGGAGAGGGCTAGAAGCGGGAGAGGGCTAGAAGAGTGGCCCGACTGACACGAGGCTGACACATCGGCCGCGCAGGATCGCGACATGACACGCTGGGCCATCGACATCGACCGCGACGACATCACCAAAGCGGTGGTGGCCGATGCGCCGGAACAACCGCTGGCGGAGGGCGAGATCGAAGTCGCGGTCGATCTGTTCGCGATGACCGCCAACAACGTCACCTATGCCGCGCTCGGCAAGCCGATGGGGTTTCTCGGGCCCGACGCGGGCTATTGGGATTTCTTCGCCGAGCGTGGCGCTCCCGGGCGGTTGCCGGTCTGGGGGTTCGCGCGGGTGACGCGGTCGACGGTCCCCGGGTGGCCGAGGGCGAGGAACTGTACGGTTATTGGCCGATGGCGAGTCACGCGGTGCTGCGGCCCGAGCGGGTCGGCGCGGTCGGGTTTGTCGAGGCGACGCCGCGGCGGCAGGCGTTGCCGGTGTTCTACAATCGCTATCAACGGGTCGGTGCGCTCGACGATTATGCGGCGGCGGATCGGGAGTTTTGGCCGGTGTTCCGTCCGCTCTATCTCACCGGCTGGCTGATCGCGGACCAGGTGTTCGACGAACTGGACAATCTCGCGCAGGTGATCGCCACCGCCGCGTCGAGCAAGACCGCGCTCGGCTTCGCGCACGCGATGCGCGAACAGACCAAGCGGCCGCTGCTGATCGGGTTGACCTCGCGCGGGAGTGCCGCGTTCGTCGAAAGCACCGGGCTCTACGACCATGTCGTCACCTACGATGCGGTGTCGGAAGTCGCGACGGGCGGCGAGACCGCGCTGATCGATTTCGCGGGCAATCCGGCGGTCGCGGGGGATGTGGCGGCGCATCTCGGCGACGCGCTCGAACTGGCGATGGGGGTCGGCAAGACGCATTGGGAGGCGACCGGCGAGGGGCCGCGCATGGCGTTCTTCTTCGCGCCGACACGGATCGAGAAACGCAGCGCCGATTGGGGCGGGGCGCAGTTCCGCGACCTGATAGGCGCGAGTTGGCGGCATTTCATGGGTGATGTTCGCGACCTGACCCGGATCGCTCGCCGCATCGGCGCGGAGGGGGCGCTCTCGGCGTATCGCGAGGCGGTGACCGGCACCGCCGATCCGCGCGCGAGCGTGATCGTCGATGGGGTTGCCTGAAGGCGGCTCACCGCTACACGGCGGCGTCATGCACAACACCGTCATTTTCGATTTCGGCGGGGTGATCACCTCGTCGCCGTTCGACGCGTTCAACCGGCTGGAGGCGGAGCGCGGGCTGCCGCGCGACTTCATCCGCCGGGTCAACGCGCTGGAGCGCGACGGTAACGCCTGGGCGCGGTTCGAGCGCGCCGAGATCGACGCGGCGGCGTTCGACGCGCATTTCGCGGCGGAGGCACTCGCGCTGGGACATGAATTGCGCGGCGAGGATGTGCTGGCGATGCTGGCGGGGGACGTGCGACCGCGGATGGTCGCGGCGCTCGATTGGCTGAAAGCGAACGGCTACCGGCTTGGCTGTATCACCAACAATGTGCCTTCGGGTGAAGGTGCCGGAATGGCCCGGACTGTGGAGAAGGCGCGCGCGGTCGGCGAGATTCTCGCACGGTTCGATTGCGTCATCGAAAGCAGCAAGATCGGTATTCGCAAGCCCGATCCTCGGATCTATGCGATGATGTGCGAGCGGCTCGATGTCGGGCCGGAGGCTTGCGTGTATCTCGACGATCTCGGCATCAACTGCAAACCTGCGGCGGCGATGGGAATGATCGCGATCAAGGTGACGAGTGAGGATCAGGCACTCGCCGATCTTGCCGCTGCGATCGGAGTCGATGCGGGGGCGTTCTGAGGTTGCCCGGCTTCGTGGCCGATCCTAAAGCACCATCGTCATTCCAACCCTCGACCCGTTCGGGCTGAGCCCGTCGAAGCCCTGTCCTTCTTTCTAATGACAGAAAGAATGACAGCCCTTCGACAGGCTCAGGGCAAACGGAGAAGAGGGCGTTTTCGAAGGTTCCATGTGATGGTCCACAAACTCTACCCCGATGCCGCCGCCGCGCTCGAAGGCCTGCTTCACGACGGCATGTTGTTGTGCGCGGGTGGATTCGGGTTGTGCGGCATCCCCGAGCGGCTGATCGATGCAATCCAGGCGTCGGGGGTCAAGGACCTGACGATCGCGAGCAACAACGCCGGGATCGATGGCGAGGGGCTCGGCAAATTGCTCCGCTCGCGACAGGTCAAGAAGATGATCTCCTCCTACGTCGGCGAGAATAAGGAGTTCGAACGGCAATATCTCGCGGGCGAGCTCGAAGTCGAATTCTGTCCGCAGGGGACGCTCGCCGAGCGGTGTCGCGCCGGCGGGGCGGGCATCCCCGGTTTCTACACCAAGACGGGTGTCGGCACGCAGGTGGCCGAGGGCAAGGAGGTCAAGAATTTCGACGGCGAGGACTATATTCTCGAACGCGGCATCCGCGCCGATCTGTCGATCATCAAGGGCTGGAAAGCCGACGAGAGCGGCAACCTCATCTTCCGCAAGACCGCGCGCAACTTCAACCAGCCGATGGCGACCGCGGCGAACATCTGCGTCGCCGAGGTCGAGGAAGTGGTGCCGGTCGGCACCCTCGATTCGGACTGCATCCATCTGCCGGGTATCTATGTGAAGCGCATGATTGTCGGCGCGCCCTACGACAAGAAGATCGAGTTCCGCACCGCGCGCGAAAGGGTAGCCGCATGAGGTTTGGAGCGCACCCGTACTCCCGCGAAAGCGGGAGTCCAGAGCGTCGAATGCTGCGTCCGCGATGCTGTGCTCCCGCCTTCGCGGGAGCACTTTTGCTTGTCGGCTGCACGACTGCGCAGACCGGTCGGCCAGCTACGCAGGCTCAACCCATTGGCGCTGCTTCCGTCCCCACGGGGATGCAATATCTCTACGGGTCGGGCTAGGGCGGTGCGATGGCGTTGACCGCGATGCACGCGTTGGTCGCGTATGTGACCGACAAGGCGGCGCCTCGCCCGGCGGACAGCGTCGTACTCGCCGCGAATTCGCCGCTGGTGAAAGCCAAGTTCGTGCCGTGCGGCGAGAAGCCGCTCGCGGTCGTTTTCGATGCCGATGAGACGCTGATCTACAATCTCGGCTTCGAGGCTCGGGTTGCTGGCGGCGAGACGTTCGATGCGGCGCGCTGGTCGCGGTGGGAACGGACCGGACAGAATGCGATCGTCGCGGTGCCCGGAGCAGGCCATGCGATGGAGGAACTTCGCAAGCTCGGCGTGACCCCGATCATCAACACCAACCGCAGCGCCGCCAACGCCGAAGGCACGATCGCCACGCTGAAGGCGGTGAAGCTCGGCGATTTCAAGCACGGCGACACGCTGTTTCTGCTCGGAGACGGTGGCACCGGCACCGGCAAGGACGCGCGCCGCGCAACGATCGCCGCGCGCTATTGCGTAATCGCGATGGCGGGCGATCAGCTCGGCGATTTTTCCGATGTTTTCAATTCGGGGCTATCGGTGCCTGAGCGCCGTGCGATCTCGGTGCACAGTTCGGCGGCGGGGCTATGGGGCAAGGGCTGGTTCCTGTTGCCGAATCCTGCCTACGGCTCGGGACTGAAGGGTAGTGTCGACGAGATATTCCCCGCCGAAAAGCGCTGGGTCGATCCGGTGGAGCCGCGGCGCTGATGGTCCAGGATCGCGGCGCGGCCGTTGGCTCCAACCCCTGGCTCGTCGTCGGCGGCTTGCTTAGCGCCGCTGCTTCGCTGCTTCACATCGGTTGCATCGTCGAAGGACCAACCTGGTACAGGCGTTTCGGCGCGCCGGAGCCGCTCATCCGTGCCGCTGAAAATGGCGATCCGACTCTGCATTGGATGACCGCCGGCATCGCCGCGATCCTCGCGATCTGGTCCGCCTATGCCTTCGCCGGGGCGGGTATAGTCCGGCGGTTGCCCCTGATGCGGACCGCGTTGGTTGCGATCGCCGCAGTTTATCTCGCGCGCGGTCTGCTGATAGTCCCTGTCACGGCCCGACTGTCTTTCGAAGAGGCGCCACTCGAATATTGGTCCTCGGCCATCGTATTGATATACGGTCTTGTTCATGCTGTCGGCACTTGGAAAGCCTGGCCCATCCTCTCTCCTGAACGGAACTTCTGATATGCCCTGGGACCGCAACCAGATGGCCGCGCGCGCCGCGAAGGAATTGCGCGACGGCTATTACGTCAATCTCGGCATCGGCATCCCGACGCTCGTCGCGAACAACATTCCCGAGGGGATGACAGTGACGCTGCAGTCGGAGAACGGGATGCTCGGCATCGGACCGTTCCCGTATGAGGGCGAGGAGGACGCCGACCTGATCAACGCGGGCAAGCAGACGATCAGCGAATTGCCGCAAAGCGCGTATTTCTCTTCCGCCGACAGTTTCGCGATGATCCGCGGCGGGCATATCGACCTGACCGTGCTCGGCGCGATGGAGGTCGCAGAGAATGGCGACATCGCCAACTGGATGATTCCGGGCAAAATGATCAAGGGCATGGGCGGCGCGATGGATCTCGTCGCGGGCGTCAAGAAGATCATCGTCGTGATGGAGCATAATGCGAAAGACGGCAGCCCGAAGTTCATTCCCGAATGCACCCTGCCGCTGACCGGCAAGAACGTCGTCGATATGATCGTGACCGATCTGGGTGTCTTCCACCGGCCCGGTCACGACTCGCCGTTCAAACTGATCGAGCTTGCGCCAGGCGTCACCGCCGAAGACATCGCCGACAGGACCACCGCGCGATATGAGCGCTAGATGATCCCGCATCGGGCATCATCGGCGCGGCGGCACAAACGCGGTACCGGGCTGTCGATCGGAATTTGTCTCGCCGTTATGCTGTCCGCCTGTTCGGCGCCGGGGATGCTCTCCACGCTCGATGGCGTGACCGGCGGCGGCCGCGGAACAGCGCGGATCGCGACCGGAGTTTCCTTCGGTACGCATAGTCAGAAGCTGGACGTTTGGCGGCCATCGGGCGGACCGCGCGAGCATTTGCCGGTGCTCGTGTTCTTCTACGGCGGCGGCTGGGTAAAGGGTGATCGCGGGGCCTATGCGTTCGCCGGTCGCGCTTATGCCCGGGCAGGGTTCGTCGTGGTGATTCCCGATTATCGCAAGGTGCCCGACGTGCGCTTCCCGTCGTTCCTGCAGGACGGCGCGGAGGCGGTGAAATGGACGCGCGATCATGTCGCCGACTATGGCGGCGATCCCGCGCGGATCGCGGTCTCTGGACATTCGGCGGGGGCTTACACAGCGGTGATGTTGGCGCTCGATCCGCAATGGCTGAAGGCGCTGGATGTCGATCCAGGGACCGTTAAGGCGGCGGTCGGGCTGTCGGGGCCGTATGACTTTCTCCCCTTCACCGGGCGCGCGGTCGCGGCGCTGGGCCAATGGCCGAGGCCGCTCGAAACCCAGCCGATCACCTACGCCCGCGCCGATGCGCCGCCGATGCTGCTGGTGACTTCGAGCAAGGACACGACGGTGCGGCCGCATAACGCGGTCGATCTGACCAAGCGGCTGAAGGCGCTGGGCGCGCCCGTCATCTTCAAGAACTATGCCGGGCTCGATCATGAGGACGTCGCGATGGCGCTGTCGAAGCCGTTCCGCGGCAAGGCGCCGGTGCTCGCCGACAGCGTCGCGTTCCTGAAGGCGCACGATCGCTAGTCCCGCGGCGCGCTGAGGGACAACGCGCTTTGCGGCGGCGCATCATTGGGTTAACACGCGCGCGTCATGGTCGCCCGTCCTCTAACGCTTTACGAGAAAATCTGGGACGCGCACGTTGTCGAGCGCCGCGACGATGGGACGTGCCTGATCTATATCGACCGGCATCTCGTTCATGAAGTGACGAGCCCGCAGGCGTTCGAAGGCTTGCGCGTCGGGGAGCGTAAGGTTCGGCGCCCCGAACTGACGCTGGCGGTGCCCGACCACAATTTGCCGACGACCGCGCGACGCGATGCCGAGGGACGCGAGTTGCCGATCGCCGACCCGGAAAGCGCCAACCAATTGACGACGCTGCGCCGCAACGTCGCCGAATTCGGCGTTCCCTATATCGACGCGCTCGCCGCCGAGCAGGGCATCGTCCATGTCGTCGGGCCGGAGCAGGGGTTCACGCTACCGGGAGCGACTTTGGTCTGTGGCGACAGCCACACTTCGGCGCACGGGGCTATCGGTGCGCTGGCGTTCGGGATCGGCACGAGCGAGGTCGAGCATGTCCTCGCCACGCAGACGTTGTTGCTGACGCGGTCGAAGACGATGGAAATCCGCGTCGACGGGACGGTGGGTTTCGGGGTCTCGCCCAAAGATGTGATCCTTGCGATCATCGGCAGGATCGGTGCGGCGGGCGGGACCGGCTATGTCGTCGAATATACCGGCAATGTGATCCGCGAAATGTCGGTCGAGGGGCGGCTGACCGTCGCGAACATGTCGATCGAGGGCGGTGCGCGTGCCGGGCTGATCGCGCCCGATGATGCGACGTTCTCGTATCTGAAGGGTCGCCCGATGGCGCCGTCGGGCGAGGATTGGGAAGGCGCGGTCGAATATTGGCGAACGTTGCCGACCGACCCGGGCGCGTCATACGATCGTACGGTCACGATCGACGCGAGCGAGATCGCGCCGGGGCTGACCTGGGGAACGAGTCCCGAGGATGTCGTCGAGATCACCGGGGTCGTACCCGATCCCGAGAGTTTCACCGATCCTTCCAAACAGGCGGCGGCCCGCAAGTCGCTCGATTACATGGGGCTGACGCCGGGGACGCGGATGCAGGACGTGGCGGTCCAGCACGTCTTCATCGGCAGCTGTACCAACAGCCGGATCGAGGATCTGCGCGCCGCTGCGGCGATCGCGGGCGGGCGGCATGTCGCCGACGGGGTGCGCGCCTTGGTGGTACCGGGGTCGGGACTGGTGAAGCGCCAGGCCGAAGCCGAAGGGCTCGATCGCATCTTCGTCGAGGCGGGGTTCGAGTGGCGTGAGCCGGGATGCTCGATGTGTCTCGCGATGAACCCGGACAAAGTCCCTGCGGGTGAGCGCTGCGCCTCGACATCGAACCGCAATTTCGTCGGGCGGCAGGGGCCGGGGGCGCGGACGCATCTCGTCTCGCCCGCAATGGCGGCGGCGGCGGCGGTGACGGGCAAGTTGAGTGATGTGCGTGAGTTGATGGCGTAAGGGGTCGTTATAATGAAAAAGATTCTCGTTTTGCTGATTGCGGGTTCGATTCTGAGTGGCGTGGCGGCCTATGCCGCGATCGCCAAACCCGTGGTGGCCGGTAAGAGTATCGCGAAGTAAATTCGTCGGGAGAATGCCGTGAAGACGATCTGCGCCGCGCTCGCGGCGGCGATGCTGATGGCCCAGGCTGCGCCGCCGAAAGCCACGGTCAAGCTGTGGCGGCTAGACTGCGGGACCGTCGCGGCGAACGATCTCGATCTTTTCTCCGACACCCACGCTTATGTCGGGCAGAGCCGCAAGCTGACCGACAGTTGCTACCTCATCAAACACGGCGACAGCTACATGCTGTGGGACACCGGCCTGCCTGCGGCGATGAAGGGCAAGCCGATCGATCCCAAGCTGCCGATGGATGCGACCGTCACCGCGACGATCGCCGAGCAACTGGCGAAGCTGGGCGTGAAACCCGCGCAGATCGCGATCGTCGGCGTGAGCCACTATCATTTCGATCACGTTGGGCAGGCAGCGGAGTTTCCCGGCGCGACGCTCCTGATCGGCAAGGCCGATCTCGACGCATTGAAGGCCGGCGCACCGGGTACGGATGCCAAGCCGCTCGCGCCATGGATCGCCGGCGGTGCCAAGGTCGAAGGTGTTTCGGGCGACAAGGATGTGTTCGGCGACGGCAGCGTGACGTTGCTCGACATGCCCGGGCATACACCGGGTCATCGTTCGCTGTTGGTTCGGCTGCATGGGATGGGGCCGGTGATGCTGACCGGCGATCTCGCGCATTTCCAGGCGAATTATGACGGCGATGGCGTCCCGATCTTCAACTTCAACCGCGCCGACACGATCGCCTCGCTCGAACGCTTCAAGGCGATGGCGCGCAACCTGAAGGCGATTGTCATTATCCAGCACGAGGACGCCGACATCGCCAAGCTCCCCGCTTTCCCCAAGGCGGCGGAATGATGGAGCCGGTCCGCGAAGTCTCGGGTCGCGCTTATCCTTGGGGGCAGAAGAACGTCGATACCGACGTGATTATCCCGGCGCATTGGCTCAAGACGACGACGCGCACGGGCCTCGGCAAGGGCGCGTTCGAGACGGTGCGGTCGGACCCCGGCAACATCTTCGACGATCCTGAATATGCCGGCTCGCCGATCCTGATCGCGGGCGACAATTTCGGTTGCGGATCGAGCCGCGAACATGCCGCCTGGGCGCTTGGCGACATGGGCATCAAGGCGGTGATCGCGCCGAGCTTTTCCGACATCTTCTCGGGCAATGCCTTCAAGAACGGGATCGTCGCGGTCGTCCTGCCGCAGGAAGCGATCGACCGGCTGATCGAGGTGGCGAGGAGCGATTCCGTCACGGTCGATCTCGAAACGATGACGGTGACCACGCCGTTCCAGGATCGCTTCGCCTTCACGCTCGATCCGTTCCGCCGGCAATGCCTGATGGAAGGGCTGGACGAGATCGGCCTCACGCTGGCAAGGGATACCGCGATTTCTAATTACGAGGCGCGGCTGTTCGAGCAGCGCCCATGGATCGCGGGAGAAAGCGGAAATGCGGGCATTGCTGTCGAGGGCGCCGGGCGGACCTGAAACTCTGAAAATGGGCGAATTGCCCGATCCGGTGGCGGGCGCGGGCGAAGTGCTCGTTGCGATCAAGGCGTGCGCGATCAATTTTCCCGACGTGCTCGTCATCGAGGACAAATATCAGTTCAAGCCCGCGCGGCCGTTCGCGCCGGGTGGCGAGGTCTCGGGTGTGATCGAAAGCGTCGGCGAGGGCGTGACGCGGTTCAAGGCCGGCGACCGTGTGATGGGCAATACCAGCATGGGGGGCCTCAGCGAAAAGGCGCTGTTCAGGGAAGCCGCGCTCTATCCGGTCCCCGACGAGCGGAACTTCGAGGAAGGCGCCGGGATGCTGCTGACCTATGGCACGACGATCCATGCGCTGGTCGATCGCGGGCACATCAAGGAAGGCGACACGCTGCTGGTGCTCGGCGCGGCGGGAGGCGTCGGGCTCGCGGCGGTCGAACTCGGCAAGGCGTTCGGCGCGCGCGTCGTCGCGGCGGTGTCGAGCGAGGAGAAGGCGCAAGCCGCGCGGGACGCGGGTGCGGACGAGACGATTATCTATGGGCGTGGGCCGTTCTCGAAGGACGAATCGAAGGCGCTGGCGGAGCAATTCAAGGCGGCGGGCGGGAAAAGCGGCTACGATCTGATCTACGATGCGGTCGGCGGCGATTATGCCGAACCCGCGCTGCGCTCGATCGGCTGGGAAGGGCGCTATCTCGTCATCGGCTTCCCGGCGGGCATTCCGAAGCTGCCGCTCAACCTGACGCTCTTGAAGAGTTGCGACGTGTGCGGCGTGTTCTGGGGCGCGTACGCGGCGCGCGAACCCGAGAAAAACCGCGCCAACATCCAGCGGCTGTTCGCTTTGTGGAAGGACGGCAAGATCGCGCCGCGCGTCACCGAGGTCTTCCCGTTCGAACGCGGCGGCGACGCGATCGCCAAGATGGCGGCGCGCGGCGCGATCGGGAAACTGGTGGTGCGCGTCGCGGAGTGACCGCCAAAAGTAACGAAAGTAACGCCAAGAACGCGAACGCGCTTCGGCCGACGCGCTGGGCGAAAGTCACGATAAGGTCACACCAAGAAAGGGTGCGGGAGGCGGTGTGGCGCTGGTGTGACGTTACGGTTTGTTCGGGTTTGGAACCCTTTGTGATCAGACGTGTTCACCCCTCCCTTTCAGGGGAGGGGCCGGGGGTGAGGCCTGTCCGCAAGCGCAGCATTCGTGGCGAGGCCCCGCCCCAACCCCTCCCCTGAAGAGTAGGCGCTTTAATGCTGCCGTTTGATCACAAACAGCTGTAGTACGCGGCGATGCGAATGGCGCGCGATCGGCAAACTTCTCGATTTTCGCGCTGATGGAAATAAGGCGCGCATGAAATTTCAACCGCCAGTCAACGCGGTGTGGGATGAGTATCGACGGTTTGAAAGAGCGGCTACGCCCATAGCACGAGTCGTCCGTTGTAGGACAGCAACGAATGGCAGCTTGCGCCCACGTCCGCTCGTTACCGATCGGTTCTCACGGGCGTGAAGGCCGCCGCTTGTGACACGCGATTCCGACACCTGTGAACAGGCGGAAAACCGTGCTCCTACCAGCAGGGTCAAACCCGACCGGTTGTGACACTCCGACATATCACCGTTTGCCGGGCCTGGCAGAACAATCTTAGTCGGTCGAAAATGCGGAAAACCCACTTGTTATTAAGAAGCGATATCATTAGCAGCAGTTCCCGAAAGGGGATTGCTTCATGCGCTGGACCGTTGGATGCCTAGCCGCTTTGTTGGTTGCCACGCCCGCTGCCCCGCAGACCGGCCTCGGTGCGAAAGTCTATGGGGCGACGCTGGAACCCGGCGTGACGGAGTTGGAGGCGCGCTACGGTCACGTCACCGGAGGTGAGGAGGACGGTGCCGAAGCCGTCACCCTGGAAGTGGCACATCACTTCTCCGATCGGTTCTACGGTGCCGTTCTGGTCGAAACCGAGCGTGCGCCCTTCGGCACGCGCAAGGTCGGAGCGGTAGCGCTGGAGGGGATCGTTCATGTCGTCCGGATCGAGCGGCTCGGATTCGATGCGGCGCTCTATGGCGAATATGGATTTCAGCGGGAGGGAGCGAACACGGCCGAGACCAAGCTGCTGCTCCAACGCCGGGCGGGGCCATTCGATGGTCGACTGAACATGATTGCCGAAAAGCCGCTCCGAAATGGCGAGCGCGTCGAGTTCGGCTACGCAGCCTCCGCCGATTGGGCGCTGGTCGGTGATCTCCGCGCGGGCGCGGCCTCGTTTGGCGATTTCCAGAGTGGCGAGCACTATACGGGTCCGGTCATGAAGACCGAGATCGAACGGCTGCCCGGCCGCGGCGAGTTAGGCGTTGAAGCCGGATATCTGTTCGCAGTGGGCAAGGGGCACACGGAGGCACCGGGGCAAATCAGGCTGCTGCTGGAATACGAATTCCACTTCTAGGCGGAGCCATCCGTCGCTCGGCATCCGACATACAGCATATTCCCGAGCGCCGTTCACAGCGCTCGGAAAACCACGGGCAATCGCCATCGTGGTCGCGCTCACGCCAGATTTCCTTCACGCCGGCGTGCCACCAACCCCGGTAGCGTCGTGGCGAAGACGCCCGCCGCCAATGCCAGATATATCCACCCTAGCGTCGTAAGTGCCGCGATCTCGCGCGGCGCATCATGCTGGAAGGCAAATGCCAGGACGACCTGCAAAGTGAACAGTCCGGCCAATGTTGCGGCACCACCAAGGCCGAGTCTGAGGTTGAGCAGGAGCGAAATACCGAACAGCGATTGGGCCGCCGTCAGAAAAAACTCCTCGTGTTGCCGCGCGCTCAGAGGCAACACCGTAAGCGCGCCTGCACCGACGCTCATCGCCACCGGAAGGGCGCCCACCAGCAACGTCCACTGGTTGATCTTGTCGCTGATCAGCGCGATCAAGCCCGAGCCGGGACGTGCGGCCATCACGAACAGGATGGCCAGCAAGATTTCAGGGGACTCGCCCGTCAAAGGCGCGACCCACTGAATCAGGAGAAACTCGTCGACCCCCAGCGCGCGACCCGCCCCGACCATCGACTCTGCGAACGGCTCCGCCGATAACAGGATGATTGCGCCCGCCACCAACGTCAGGCCGCCTGTCCATGCCCATTGCATCCTCGGCGTCAGCGTCTCGAGGATGGCGGCCGGCCCCGGCTCGTCATCGCCATCGGCATCGTCGAGCGCGCCTTCCGGCTTCGACAGCCGCGACACGCGCCAGATATAGGCACCAAAAATCGCGAGAAGGACGCCGAAGTCGAATAGATCGATTCTGTTCTTGAACAGGATCACGAATGCGTAGGCGCTCGCCAGGAAAAGGAAGAACAGTTCGATCTTGTTGGTCTCAAACAAATCGACCCCGCGATCCCGCTTCTTCCCCCAGTTCAGGAACACGATCAGCGGCCACCCCAAGCCGACCAGCAGCCGGTTTGCGCCAGTCATGTTCGCCGCTGCGTAGTGAACATAATCGGAGCCTGGCGCCTGACCCGCTCGGTAAGCATAATAGATATCGACCGCATATTCCGGTAGAACCGTCACGAGCGCCAGACCAGCCAGCATAAGGCCTTGCGAGACGCGGCTCTCAGCCGCTTCCGCGCCCCAGGACAATAGAAAGCCCGCGGCCAGCACCGCGACACCGAACACGCCGGCATCGATAACCGGATCGGGCCGCAACCCGGTAAGTCGCAGATACATCGCCGGCATCGCCATCAACAGCGCCAGCGCCAGATATGCTAGAAAGCGCCTCATCCATCTCTCCTGCGCGCCACCGGGCGAGGACGGTGCTTGGGCTATCCGACCGGTACTAGGGTCAAAACCCAATCAGAGACTTGAAGGAGAGCGGATTTCCTGATTCACAGGCGGTGTGGATCGATGGAGGTGGGAGATGGCGCTGTTTTGGTTGTCGGACGAGGCGTGGGCGGCGATCGCGCCGCATCTGCCGAAG
>JBBSTE010000024.1:0-47162 GCA_038236185.1 Sphingomonadales bacterium
AATGCGGGTGCCCGGTCGATGGCCGGGGACCAGATACCTACGCTCTGAGAGTGGACCCGGACTTCCCCCGGGGAATCCGAACAATGATGCGACTCGGCTGCTTTGGCCTAATGATTGGTCTCCTCGGCATCGCCGCGTTGTTCTTCGTCGCGCAAGGCTGGTCGGGGCATGGCCCGGCGAAACGCACGCTCACCGTCCAGATCCCGCAAGGCGCGAGCCTAGCGTCCGCCGCGACCTATCTCGAAAAGGCGGGCGCGATTTCTTCGGCGCGGCGTTTCCGCATCTACGCGCGCGTGTTCGGCTCGGGCGATCCGATCAAGGCGGGCGAATATCGCATCCCCGCACGCACCAGCGCCGCCGATATCCTGACGTTGCTCCAGGGCGGCAAAGTGCTCCAGCGGCTGGTGGTGGTGCCCGAGGGCTATCCCTCGTTGATGGTCCATGACGCGCTGGTCGCCGCCGACGGGCTGGTCGGGACGGTGCCGGTGCCCGCCGAGGGTTCGATCCTCCCCGACAGTTACGCCTTCCAGCGTGGCGACACCCGCGCCGCGGTCGTCGCGCATATGCAAAAGGCGATGCGCGACTATCTCGCCAAGGCCTGGGCGAAGCGCAAACCCGGCCTCGCGGTGACGACGCCCGAACAGGCGATCATCCTCGCCTCGATCGTCGAGAAGGAAACGGGCAAAGCGTCCGAACGGCGCACTGTGGCGGCGGTCTACGCCAATCGGCTGAAGCGCGGCATACCGCTCCAGGCCGATCCGACCGTGATCTACCCGATCACCAAGGGCCGCCCGTTGGGACGCCGCATCCTGCGTTCTGAATTGCAGGCGAAGAACGGGTATAACACCTATGCCTCGCCGGGATTGCCGGCTGGCCCGATCGCCAACCCGGGGCGCGCGAGCATCGACGCGGTGCTCGATCCGGCAACCTCGAACGCGCTGTATTTCGTCGCGGACGGGACCGGCGGGCATGTGTTCGCCAACACCTTGGCGCAGCACAATGCCAACGTCGCGAAGTGGTATGCGATAAGAAGGGCGCGGGGGGAAATGTGACGGTTTGAACGGGCGGCGCGGTGATCCGCGTCGGGCTTATGCCGCCAGACGATGACCCCATTGGGTTGCAAGCCAGACGTTCGCTTCCTCCCAATCCAGAAATACTTTCACCTTGTCGCCTTTCAGGACCCGTTCCGCCTGAAGTTTGCTGAGCATATTGTCGACGACAGAGGCGGTCGGTCCACTCGTGATTTTCACGCTTCGCGCCATAAGCCCTTCGATCGCCGTGGCGATCTCCGGCGTCTGCACCGGGAATTTGCGGGCATCGTTGAACACGGCATAAGCACCGTGGCGGAATCGTGCCGCCGCTCCCTTCGCCAGCGCCTCGGCAGCGAAGCGCGCCATCGTCGCGGTGGTCCAAAAGCCTTCGGCACGGATGTGCATGATGCGGGTTTGGGGGTCAAATTCGATCGCGTACATCCGCGCACATTTAGGCACTCGGTGGTAAACGGACGGTCAACGCAACGTCGCCGCCGCCCGGGCCCTCTCCTCAACTTCCGTCATCGTACCGCCGGTCACCCAACTCCCGCCGACGCACAGCACCGGATCGAACGCCAGCCATTCGGGCGCCGACGCCTCGGTGATTCCCCCGGTCGGACAGAACCGACATTGGTAGAAGGGCGCGGCGAGCGCCTTTAGCGCCTTCAATCCGCCCGACGCCTCCGCCGGGAAGAACTTGAAATGCGTCAGGCCCAAATCCAGCCCGCGCATGATGTCCCCCGCATTGGCGATGCCGGGCAGATACGCCACGCCGCTCTCGATAATCGGCGCGGCGAGGCGTTCGGTCAGCCCCGGCGAGACGATGAACTCCGCCCCCGCCGCCACGACGTCGGCGAACTGATCGGCGTTCACCACCGTCCCCGCGCCGACGATCGCGCCGGGGACGCGCTTCATTTCGCGGATCGCGTCGAGCGCGCACGCGGTGCGCATCGTCACCTCCAGCACGCGCAGGCCGCCCGCGACCAGCGCCTCGGCTAGCGGTTGCGCGGTGGCGGCGTCGTCGTCGATCACCAGCACCGGGATGACCGCGCTGGTCCGCATGATGTCTTCGATCGTCATGTGTGCTGCGTCCCTGTGTGTTCCTGGGCGAACGCCGCCGCCGCGCCGAACAGGCCGGGCTGCGGGTGGGCGATGAGCTTGACCGGAATTCCGGCCATCAGCGACTGGAACCGCCCCTTGGCGACGAAGCGCTGGTCGAAGCCGGAGCGGAGCAGCTTGTCCTTGATGCGCAGGCCGAGGCCACCGGCGATCACCACGCCATTCGCGCCGTGCGCCAGCGCGAGATCGCCCGCGACCGCGCCCAATGCGAGGCAGAAGCGGTCGAGCGCGGCGAGCGCGACCGGATCACTGCCGTCGAGCGCCTCCGCCCAGATCGTCCTGTCGTCGCGGCTCGGGACGGCGCGGCCTTCGAGTTCGGCGAGCGTTTCGTAGATCGCGACGATCGCGGGGCCGGAGCAGACGCGTTCGGTCGAGACGCGGGTGTAGGTCTTGCGCAGGCGTCCGAGGATCGCGTCCTCGATCGCGTCAAGCGGCGCGTAATCCATGTGGCCCCCCTCGGTGGAAAGGACGTGATAGCGATCTTCGGCTCTGAACACCTGCGCGACGCCGAGGCCGGTGCCGGGGCCGCAGACGGTGGTGACGCCAAGCGCGGGCAACGGGGTATCGGGGCCGCAGAGGTGGTCGAAATCCTCCGCCGGCAGTTGCGCCACCGCATGACCTACCGCCCCGAAATCGTTGATTATCGTGTATATTTCGGCACCGAGCCGCTCGCCGATCAGCGACTGGCGGATGATCCAGGGATTGTTGGTCAGGCGAATGACGTCGCCGGTGATCGGCGACGCGACCGAGATCGCCGCGGCCGTGGGGACGGGGCGGTCGAGCCCGGCGGCGAACGCCTGCCACGCGGTCTGGAGGCTGGCGTGCTCGGCGGTCTTGAGCGTCACCGGATCGCCGAGCGCCACGACGCGCCCGCTCGCCACGTCGGCGATGGCGAAGCGCGCGTGGGTGCCGCCGATATCGACCGCTACGACGTGCATGATCTACCCCTGCGCTCGAAGCGTGTGCTCCTGCGGAGGCAGGAGCCCTGGATTGCTGGCCGATCGCGTGTACCCAGCGCTCCTGCCTGCGCAGGAGCACGGCGTATTCTTAGTGGCTTTGACGCAACAGAATAGACGCCGAACAAGTCTAGGGTAACGGAGATCACAGCCCCGCCCCCGCCAGCACCGCGCTCGCACCCTTCTCCGCCTCGTCCGCCAAACCGCGGAACATCGCGAACAACTCTCGCCCCATCCCATCCGTCGCATCGGGCGCCGGAGCCTGCAGTCGCGCTTCCCATTCCGCCGGATCGACCAGCGCGTCGAGCGTCCCGTTCACCGCATCGACCCGGATCACGTCGCCGTCGCGGATCAGCCCGATCGCGCCGTTGCCCAGCGCCTCGGGCGAGCAATGGATCGCGCACGGCACCTTGCCGCTCGCGCCCGACATCCGCCCGTCGGTCACGAGCGCGACGCGGAAACCGCGATTCTGGAGGACGCCGAGCGCGGGGGTCAGCTTGTGGAGTTCGGGCATGCCGTTGGCGCGCGGCCCCTGGAAGCGGACGACGACGACGACATCGCGCTCGAGTTCGCCGACGCGGAATGCCTCGAGGACGTCGAGCTGGTCGTGGAAGACGCGCGCGGGCACCTCGACGATCCATTTGTCGCGATCGACCGCCGACACCTTGATGCACGCGCGTCCGATATTCCCCGCGAGGATACGCATCCCGCCATCGGGCGAGAAGGGGGTGTCGATCGGGCGAATGATCGTGTCGTCGCCGGTCTCGGTCGCCGGCTCCCTCGCCAGTTCGTCGTTCTGAAGTATCGGCTTATGGGCGAAAGCTGACAGATCGTCCTCACTGACCGTCAGGATATCGCGGTGGAGATATCCCCCCGCCAGCAACTGCCCGATGACATAAGGCATCCCGCCCGCCGCCTCGAACGCGTTCACGTCGGCGGCGCCATTGGGATAGACCCGCGCGATCAGCGGCACCGCGCACGACAGGCGGTCGAAATCCTCCCAGTCGATGACGATCCCCGCCGCGCGGGCGATGGCGGGGATGTGGAGCAGGTGGTTGGTCGATCCGCCGGTCGAGAGCAGCCCGACCGCGGCGTTGACGATCGCCTTTTCATCGACGCAGTGGCCGATCGGGCGGTAGTCGTCACCGCGCCAGCCGATGGTCGCGAGCCGATGCACCGCGGCGCGGGTCAATTCCTGGCGCAGCTTGGTACCGGGATTGACGAAGGCGGCGCCGGGCATGTGCAGGCCCATCACCTCCATCATCATCTGGTTGGTGTTGGCGGTTCCGAAGAACGTGCATGTGCCCTTTGTATGATAAGCCGAAATCTCGCTGTCGAGGAGTTCGTCGCGGGTCGCGTCGCCAGTCGCATAGCGTTCGCGCACCGCCGCCTTGGCCTTGTTGGCGATCCCCGTCGGCATCGGCCCGCCGGGGATCAGCACCATCGGCAGATGCCCGAAACGCAGCGCACCCATCAGCAGGCCGGGGACGATCTTGTCGCAGATGCCCAGCAACGCCGCGCCCTCGAACGTGCCGTGGCTGAGCGCGATCGCGGTCGAAAGCGCGATCGTGTCGCGGCTGAACAGCGACAATTCCATGCCGGGATAGCCCTGCGTCACGCCATCGCAAATCGCGGGGACGCCGCCCGCGACCTGTGCGGTCGCGCCGACCTCGCGCGCCCACACCTTCATCAGTTCGGGATAGCGGTAATAGACCGCGTGCGCCGACAGCATATCGTTGTAAGCGGTGACGATGCCGATGTTCATGCCGCCGTTTGCCTTCATGGCGTCACGGTCTTCGTCGGTGCCGGCGTAGGCGTGCGCAAGATTGGCGCAGCCGAGCGACGGGCGACCGATCCAGGTGTCGCGCTCGCGCTCGATCAGCGCGAGGTAGCGCGCGCGCGACGGCCGCGAGCGTTCGATGATCCGATCGGTGACAGCGGCGACGGCAGAATGCATCAATGGTTTCCGTTTGCCCTGAGCTTGTCGAAGGGCTGCACTTCTTTGCTACCTCCAAAAAAGAAAAGACAGGGCTTCGACAAGCTCAGCCCCAACGGGCCTTTTGTGATTCCTACGGCGCCCAGTGGATATCGATCGGCAATTCGACGTCGGCGAGCACGCCGCCGATCGGGTAGGGCGATCCCGCGCCCTCGCTGATCGCCTGCTCGATCACCGTTTTCTTCGCCGCGCCGGTCACCGCGATCATCAGCGCGCGCGCAGTGACGATGCCCTGCCGCGACAGCGTGACGCGTGCGACCGGCGCTTCGGGGGGCAGCGGATCGGGCATCACGCCGAGCGCGCGGCGTTCCTTCGGGCCGTTGAGCGCCTCGTCGTAATCCACGCCGGGGAAGATCGAGGCGGTATGGCCATTTTCGCCGACGCCGAGCAGGCAGAGGTCGAGCGGCCAGTGCAGATCCTGCATCAGCGCATCGGCGGAGCGGCCCGCGGCCTTGTAATCCGCGGTCGCGTTAGGAACGATCGGCATCACCCGCGCGCCCTTGGGCAGGAACGCCTTGGCAATCATCGTCACGTTCGACATCGGATCGCCTAGCGGGACGACGCGCTCGTCGGTCGGGACGATCGTCACGCGCTTCCAGTCGAGCTTCGCGCTCGCCAGCTTCGCATAGATCGGCACTGGCGTCTTGCCGCCGGAGAGCGCGATGACCGCACCGCCACGCGCGTCGATCGCGCTTTCGATGATGAACTGCACATCGCCCGCAACCGCGACCGCCATCTCGGCCGCGTCTTCGTATTCCCACCATTCGATTTCGGTCATGCTTCTTTCCTTAGCCCTCTCCCGCTTGCGGGAGAGGGTTGGGTGAGGGTCTTCTTCCTTCTTATCGCCGTTCAAGAAGTAAGAAGACCCTCACCGACTACGACTAGGCCCGCGTGAAGAACGCGGACCAAGTCTCCGTAGCCTCTCCCGCAAGCGGGAGAGGGCAATTAATCGTCCTGCCACGTCACCCGGTCGCGCTCGGTCAGCGCGATCGCGGCGCTCGGACCCCATGTGCCCGATGGATAGTGTTTGGGCTTCATGCCGTTCGCGGCCCAGCCTTCGCGGATCGCGTCGATCCAGGTCCATTGCGCCTCCACCTCGTCGCGACGGACGAACAGCGTCTGGTCGCCCTCGATCAGGTCGAGCAGCAGCCGTTCATAGGCGATCCGCCGCCGCGTGCCCGCGAACTCCGCGTCGAGGCTCAGTTTCAACGGCACCTCGCGCAAGCGGACGCCGTCGCGGTCGAGGCCCGGTTCCTTCGCCATCACCAGCAGCTCGATATATTCCTCGGGCTGGAGCCGGATGATGAGCGTGTTGGGCTGGAGCAGGCCACCGCGGCCGACGAACATCGAATGCGGCACCGGTTTGAACTGAATCGCGATCTCGCTGCGCCGGACCGCCATGCGCTTGCCGGTGCGCATGTAGAAGGGGACGCCCTGCCAGCGCCAATTGTCGATATGCGCCTTGATCGCGACGAAGGTCTCGACGTTCGAGTCCTTTCCCAGCTCTTCGTCGTAACCCTTTACGATTTCGCCCTTCACCGCGCCGCCGAGATATTGGCCGATGACGGTGACCTGCGGCACGTCCTCGGGATTCATCTCGCGCAGCGAGCGGAACACCTTGGCCTTTTCGTCGCGGATCGCGTTGACGTCGTAGCGCGCGGGCGGCTCCATCGCGATCAGCGCTAGCAATTGCAGCATGTGGTTCGCAACCATGTCGCGCAGCGCGCCCGCGCCCTCGTAATAGCCCGCGCGATCTTCGAGTCCGACGGTCTCCGCGATCGTGATCTGGATGTTGTCGATTCCCTGTGCGTTCCAGACGGGCTCGAAGAACGAATTGCCGAAACGCAGCGCGAGGATGTTCTGGACGGTCTCCTTGCCGAGATAATGGTCGATCCGGAAAATCCGGTCCTCGGGGAAGACGCTCGCGACGGTATCGTTGATCTTTTTCGACGAGGCGAGGTCGTAGCCGAGCGGCTTTTCGAGTCCGATCCTGACTGTATCGCCGGCGAGCCCGACCTTTTCCAAACCCTTGACCGCGGGCTCGAACA
This sequence comes from Sphingomonadales bacterium, assembly GCA_038236185.1. Classification (GTDB taxonomy): domain Bacteria; phylum Pseudomonadota; class Alphaproteobacteria; order Sphingomonadales; family Sphingomonadaceae; genus Sphingomonas. Next base: position 7,151 of record JBBSTE010000024.1, read on the forward strand.
GCGACGGCGCGGTGGAGAGGAAGATCGCCATTCCGCCCGAGACGTCGCCGACCTTCTTGGCGAGCGGCGCGAAGGTGGTCAGGTCCGAGAGATCGGCGGCCTGATAGGACAAGCGGTCGAGAAAGCCAGCCAAGTCCTTTTCGTCCTTGCAGTCTTTGGGAAGAAACTGCGCCAACGCCTTTTTGGCGAACGTCTTATAGCTCTTGTCGTCGAGAGAAGAGCGCGCCGATCCGATGATCGTCAGACCCTCTGGCAACAGGCCGTCGGCATGAAGGCCGTAGAGCGACGGCAACAGCATTCGCTGTGCGAGATCGCCGGTCGCGCCGAACAAGAGGAGTTTGGTTACGGGAGTGCGTTGCATATGCGCGTCCTAACAGTTCAGCCCGGCCAGCGGGTCCGCGCCGATCATCAGATTGAGGTTCTGGACCGCGGCTCCGGCGGCGCCCTTGCCGAGATTGTCGAGCGTCGCGACGAGCCGTGCCTGCGTGCCGCAAGAATCGGCGAAGACGTAGAGGTCGAGCCGGTCGTTCGGCGCCGCTTCGCGGGGCATCAGCAGCTCGTCGGGCTGGTCGTCGTGTATACGAACCAGCGGCTGACCACCGAACGCCTCGGTCAAAACGGCGAACAGAGCCCCCCGCGTCGGCGTTGTCGACATCGCCGCGAGCGCGAGCGGAACCTCGACGATCATCCCGCGATACGCGCGCGCCACCGAGGGCGCGAAGACCGGTGCGTGGGCGAGCCCCGCATGCCGCTGCATCTCGGGAACATGCTTGTGCGCTAGTGCAAAGCCATAGCCCCGAAACGCGATGTCGCCGTCGTGGTCGAAACGCTCGATCAGCGCCTTGCCGCCGCCCGAATAGCCCGAGACCGCGTTGACCGTCAGCGGCCAATCCGCCGGGATCAACCCGGCCCGCACCAACGGCGCGATTAGCGCGAGGAACCCGGTCGGGTAGCAGCCGGGGTTGGAGACTCGTCTAGCGCCCGCCACGTCGAAGCCGAGTTCGGGAAAGCCGTAGGTCCAGCCCTCCGCCACACGGTGCGCACTCGACGCGTCGATCACCCGCGTGCGGGGATTGTCGATCAGCGTCACCGCCTCGCGCGCCGCCTCGTCGGGGAGGCAGAGGATGACGAGATCGGCGTCGTTCAATGCCTCGCGGCGGGCGGCGGCGTCCTTCCGGCGATCCTCGTCGAGCGTGACGAAGCTCAAATCGCCGCGCCGCGCCAGCCGCTCGCGGATTTCCAGTCCGGTGGTCCCGGCCGCGCCGTCGATGAAGACGCTGGTCAAACCGCCGGTCCGGCGGCGCCCAGCGATGCGGCGTCGAGATAGCCGACCAGCCCGTGCGCGGGGGCGATCCCCCAGGCCACGCCGCCGGTCAGATCGAGCAACTCGAACGGCTCTCCCGCGGCAAGCGTCGCCATCGCGTCGGAGGCGGCGTCACGCCCTTCGCGGAGCACGACATCGCGCGCCACCACCTTGGCGACGGCCTCGGCATAATGCGGCGCGAAAACTTGTTCGGCGAGGCGAATGTCGGCGATATCGCCGCGCACCGCGTTGGTCCGGGGGTCGAGCGGACGCGACCGACCGGTCAGCGCGAAGCTCCTACGCGGAGGCGCGCTGTTGGGCGGGCTGTTCGCCTTCGATGAAATGCCCGAATTCTTCAAGGAAACCTGCCCCCTCGGACGTCTGCGCGACGAAGATGTTGCGCTTGTCGCTGTCGTCCTTCTGGCGGCGCAGATAGCCGAGCGTCCCCAGCCGGTTCAAGGCGCGCGTGACGACGGGCTTCGATACGTTCAGCATTCGCGCCAGCCCGCGCACGGTATGAGGGCCGGGCATAAGGTAGACGACGAGCAACAGCGCCATCTGGCGATTGGTGAGATCCGGCTCGCCGGACCGGACGTAATCGACCAATGTGGTCATCCAGGAGCTGAGCTCGGCTTGGGCGATGGTGGACAAGGGTTTTTCCAGACACTTTCGCGTTTTTGCGGCTTCACCGGCCATAACGCCCGCCCGGGCAGGTGGTTTCAGGTCCGGTACGAATTCGCATGCGGTTGATTGGAAGGAGGGGGTCGCCTATGTGCGCCGCGACCTCTGCGAAATCGGAAATGCCGCCACCGCCATGTTCACCTTTCTGTCCGTGTTCCACGCCATCGTCGCCGCCGTGCTGGTCGCGGTCATCCTGATGCAGCGTTCCGAAGGGGGCGGCCTGACCTCGGGCGGCAGCCCCTCGGGGCTGATGTCGGCGCGCGGCGCGGCGGATTTCCTGACGCGGTCGACCGCGGTGCTGGCGGCGGTGTTCGTGGGATTGAGCATCGTCCTCGCGGTGATGGCGGCGACGCGTCAGGTGAGTACGGTCGATGTGTCGGCGGCGCGACCCGCGCGCGCGGGCGCGCCGATCGGCACAGCGCCCGCACCCGATGACGGCTCTGCGCCGTTCGCAGGGGCGGCGCGCACCGCCGCTGGCGCGGCCGCGGCGAACCAGACCGCGCCCGCCGACAACAGCGTCCCGCTCGCGCGATAGGGGTGTAACCCTCTCCCGCTTGCGGGAGAGGGTTACACCCCTATCCCGCTTGCGGGAGAGGGTTGGGTGAGGGTCTTCTTCTTTTTCTGCATTCGCGAGAAGAAGAAGACCCTCACCCTCCCGTGCTTCGCATGGGGCCCTCCCTCTCCCGCAAGCGGGAGAGGGGAAAAAGGCGTTCCGTCGCGCAACGCATCACCCGCGCTTGCCCCGCACGACCTTTAACGGCTAGGCACATCCTCCCATGGCGCGGTACATTTTCATAACCGGCGGCGTGGTCTCGTCGCTTGGCAAGGGTCTCATGGCGGCGTCGCTCGCGGCGCTGTTGCAGGCGCGCGGGTATCGCGTCCGGATCCGCAAGTTCGATCCTTATCTCAACGTCGATCCCGGCACGATGAGCCCGTATCAGCACGGCGAGGTCTACGTCACCGACGACGGCGCCGAGACCGATCTCGACCTCGGCCATTACGAGCGCTTCACCGGGGTCGCCGCGCGCCAGAGCGACAATGTGACGTCGGGCCGCATCTATCAGCAGATCATTACCCGCGAGCGGCGCGGCGATTATCTTGGCGCGACGGTGCAAGTGATCCCGCACGTCACCGACGCGATCAAGGCGTTCGCCAAGGCCGAAACCGACGACATCGACTTCGTCCTGTGCGAGATCGGCGGGACGGTCGGCGACATCGAATCGCTTCCCTTCATCGAGGCGATTCGCCAGCTCAAGAACGAAGTGGGAAAGGGCAACGCGATCAGCGTCCACGTGACGCTGGTGCCGTATATCGCCGCCGCGGGCGAGCTGAAGACCAAGCCGACTCAGCATTCGGTGCGCGAACTCGCGGCGCTCGGGGTCCAGCCCGACGTCCTGGTCTGCCGCTGCGAACACCCGCTTCCGCCAAGCGAACGCGCCAAGATCGCGCTGTTCTGCAACGTCGCCGAAAGCGCGGTCATCCCCGCGCTCGACGCGAAGAGCATCTATGCGGTGCCGCTGCAGTATCACGCCGAGGGGCTCGATTCGGAGGTGCTCCGCGCGTTCGGGATCACCCCATCGTCGGCGCCCGATCTGTCGCGCTGGGCCGAGATCGTCGATCGCCTGACCAGCCCCGAAGGCGAGGTGACCGTCGGCGTCGTCGGCAAATATGTCGGCCTTCAGGACGCGTACAAATCTTTGAACGAGGCGCTGGTCCACGGCGGCATCGCCAACCGCGTCAAGGTCAATATCCGCTGGATCGACGCCGAATTGTTCGAAGGCGAGGACAATGAGATCGCGGCGCATCTCGAACCGTGCCACGCGATTCTCGTCCCGGGCGCGTTCGGCGAGCGCGGCGCCGAGGGCAAGATCGCGAGCGTCCGCTTCGCGCGCGAACGCAACGTGCCCTATTTCGGCATCTGCTTCGGGATGCAGATGGCGTGCGTCGAGGGCGCGCGCGACCTTGCCGGCATCGCCGACGCTTCCTCGACCGAATTCGGCCCGACCGACGAGCCGGTGGTGGGCCTGATCACCGAATGGATGAGCGAGACGGGGCTGGAGAAGCGCGCCGCCGGCGGTGACCTTGGCGGCACGATGCGGCTCGGCGCCTATCCCGCGAAGCTCGACGGCAACAGCGTCGTATCGACGATCTATGGTGGTACCGACATCAGCGAGCGCCATCGCCACCGTTACGAGGTCAACACCGCTTACCGCGACGCGCTGGAAAAGGGCGGGCTGGTCTTCTCGGGGATGTCGCCCGACGGGATGTTGCCGGAGATCGTCGAGCGGCCCGATCACCCGTGGTTCGTCGGTGTCCAGTTTCACCCCGAGCTGAAGTCGAAGCCGTTCGATCCGCATCCCTTGTTCGCGAGCTTCATCGAGGCGGCGCTGAACCAGAGCAGGCTGGTTTAGAGTCGAATTCGATCACCTCGAATCGTCATCCTGGGGAAAGCCGGGATCCAAGGTCAGAAGCTACACCGCCCGAGACCCTGGATTCCGGCTTTCGCCGGAATGACGAGGACGGTTCAATCTGGTCGAACCCTATTTTAAGGAAAAGACGCCCGGACCTTGCGGTCCGGACGCCCCACGACGCCTGGAATAGGGAGCAACAGGCGCCGAACCGTTACGCGGCCTCGGCCTGGTCGGTCGCGGCGATCGCGGGCTTCTGCCCGGTTTTGATCGCGATCGTCTTGGACTTCATCGCATCGGGGACTTCGCGGACGAGATCGATGACGAGCAGGCCGTCGTTCAGCCGCGCATCCTCGACCAGCACGAAATCGGCGAGCTCGAAGCGGCGCTCGAAGCTGCGGTTGGCGATGCCGAGGTGAAGGAAATTGCCGGTGTCGGCCGCGTCCGCCTTCCTGCCCGCGACGAGTAGGAGGTTCTGCTGCGCGGTGATCTCGATCTCGTCGCGGGTGAAGCCGGCGACGGCGAGGGTGATGCGGTAGCGGTCCTCGGCGAGGCGCTCCAGATTGAACGGAGGGTAATTCTCGGAGGCGCCGCGCGCGTCGGTCTCCAGCAGGTCGAACAGCCGGTCGAAGCCGATCGTCGAGCGGCGGTAGGGGGTCAGATCGAGTCGCATTTTCAAATCCTCATATGAGCGAGTTGGGTTATATCGGCGCCCGGTTCACCGCGACGCCGCACGCGGCCCAAAGGTGGCGCCGCGCTCGATAAAAATGGGGTTCGCGGTGGACGGATTCAAGCGCTCCCGGCCTGCATCGGGAAGGCAAGTCGGGTCGGCCTGCGGACGGATTCGCGGTGGACGCCGCCGGCAAAGCCGTCGGCCGGGTTCGGCTGATCGCCGACCCGCCGGCCGGTTCGGGCGGCCGCTTCGCGGACGCGCCGCGTGGCGGCGCTCCGCCCGAACGAAAACGCCCGGATCGTTTCCGATCCGGGCGCCTGCGTGACGATTGCTCGTCAGCCCCCTTGTATGTCTTCGATCGCGACGCCTCCCAAGGCGGGACCAGAAAACCTTTCCCCGAACCACGGCCATTGCCTGTGTGCCAGTGCGACCGTTTGCTAGGTAGCGCGGGCGCGATCGTCCACCGAAATGAACACTGGTTAAACGCTTTACGCGGGGTCTGTGTCGATTCCGCAACAGCGCGAGGGGCGACCCACCGGGCTATTCGCCGATCGCGAGCCAGCCGAGCGTGACCATCGCGAGCTTCGAGTCCGCCCATGTGTCAACCTGCGCGGTGAAACCGTGTTCGCTGGTGGCCGCTACCGACGCGCTGGCGCGCAGGTTCGCCTGATTCCCCGCATCGATCCCCGAAATCGAGACCGTGACCAGCGGCGGTTGCTTGAACGGTCCATCCGGGAACGGCACGTGAACGGTCTTTTTCCGCGGACCGTTGCCGGTCCACATCTCGCCATTAGGATAATCGCTGAACACCGACGCGGTGCCGGTGTCGATCCTGATGCCCGCGTGCGTAAGCATGTCGTCGTCCTCTCACTGAAGGCCCCGGTTGCATGCCCGGGTGACGAACTCTAGCGCACCCCTGGTTCGGTACCGCGATCGATGGGTCCGGAACGACGCAAATGTGCGGATTCGAAGCGCGAGACCGATCCGCTTCGGAGCGGACCGGCGCACCCGCAGCGCTGCGCTTGGCGAAGCATTTTTCGATTCCCGCGCGTCAGGTTGCCATCCGGCGGACCGCGCCTTAGGGCTCGCCCGTGATCTCCCGATACGAACGCATGATCGCCCGCCGCTATCTGCTGCCGGGACGCGGCGAGCGCTTCATCGTGCTCGTGGCGGGCTTCAGCCTCGGCGCGGTGATGCTCGGCGTCGCCGCGCTCGTTATCGTGATGAGCGTGATGAACGGCTTTCGCGCCGAACTGTTCGACAAGATCGTCGGCTTGAACGGCCATGCGGTGGTGCAGGGCGTCAACGGTCGTCTGCCCGACTGGCAGCAGGTCGTCCGCGAGGCGAAGGCGACCCCGGGCGTCACCAGTGCGACCCCGCTGATCGAACAGCCGTTGTTCGCGACGTATAACGGCCGCGCCGAATTCATCCTGCTGCGCGGCATGCGGGTGCAGGACATCCGCGACAATTCGACGATCCAGAAGAAGGTCGTGGCGGGGTCGATGGCGACGATCACCACCGGCAGCGGCCTTGTCGCGATCGGCGCGCGGCTCGCCGAATCCTTGGGCGCGACGATCGGGTCGGACATCACCCTCATCAACCCGCAGGGCCAGGCGACGCCGTTCGGCACCGTCCCGCGCTACGTCAACTACACCGTCGGCGCGATCTTCGAGATCGGGGTGTACGATTACGACAAGGCCTATGTCATCATGCCGATCGAGGACGCGCAGACCTTGCTGCTGATGGACGATCAGGTCGGCATGATCGAGATCGAGACGGTCGATGCCGACAAGGTCGGGCAGATTTTGCGTCCGCTCGCGCAGAAGGTCGCGGGCCGCGCGGTCATCAACGACTGGCGCCAGATGAACGCGCAATTGTTCGAGGCGCTGGCGGTCGAGCGTGTCGCGATGTTCGTCGTGCTGTGCATCATCATCCTCGTTGCCGCGTTCAACATTGCGAGTTCGCTCATCATGCTGGTCCGCGCCAAGACCCGCGACATCGCGATCCTGCGGACAATGGGCGCGACGCGCGCGGCGATGATGCGCATCTTCATGACGGTCGGGACGACGATCGGCGTCCTCGGCATCGTCGCGGGGCTCGGGGTTGGCGCCCTCTTCCTGTTCTATCGCCAGGCGGTGGTGAATTTCGTCCAGTTCGTGACGGGTCAGAATTTGTGGGACCCCTCGATCCGCTATCTGACCGAACTGCCGTCGAAACCCGATCCGGTGGAGATCGTCGCGATCGTCGTGATCACCGCGGCGATGACGTTGCTCGCGACGATCTACCCCGCGTGGAAGGCGGCGAGCACCGATCCCGTGCAGGTGCTGCGGTATGAGTGACGCGACATGCGTGTAGTTTCACGCGGTCTGGCCAAGGGTAGCCTGAAGTGGATACAGCGCGCGGTTGAGGAGCGTTGGCCCGCGCTGGAAGATCCGATCGTTTCGGGGGTCGGCCACTCCATCGATTGGGTCTCGCCGCTCCGGAACGACGACTTCGCCGAGTATCGCGACGCCGCGTTCCTTCAGCGCATCGGACTGAGCCGTCTGAGCGACGAATTGCGGACGTTCTGGCCGGATCGCGGGCCACAATGGGATGCGCTTGGGATTGCCGGGGGCAGCCGTATCGTTCTGGTCGAAGCCAAGGCCCACATCCTGGAATTTTGCACGCCTCCCACGCAAGCCGGGCCGCAGTCGCGACCTTTAATCGAGGAGAGCCTGAGCCGAGTCGCGAAGGCTCTTGGATCGACCCGTGGCGACCGATGGCCCGATCAATTCTACCAATTCACCAACCGCCTCGCGCACCTGTGGTTCTTGCGTGAGGCCGGTATCGACGCTTTTATGGTCTTCGTCGGTTTTCTTGACGACGAGGAGATGGCCGGTCCGACCTGCGCCGAGGCTTGGGAAGCGGCGTACCAGGTTGCTGGTTATGCGCTCGGCCTTGGAAACCGCCACGCGCTTTCCCGTTTCATAATTCACGCCTATCCATCGGTTGCCGACCATGCGTGAGCCCATCCTCCAGACCACCGCCTTGGCCCGCAGCTTCACCCAGGGTGGCCAGACGATCGAAGTCCTCCGCGGCGTCGATCTCACCGTCGCGCCCGGCGAGATCGTCGCGCTGCTCGGCCCATCCGGCTCGGGCAAATCGACCTTGCTCCAGGCGGTCGGGCTGCTCGAAGGCGGTTTCGACGGCTCGATCCGCATCGCCGGCGAGGAGGCCGCGAAGCTCGACGCGCATGGCCGCACTCGGGTCCGCCGTGACAGTCTCGGTTTCGTTTATCAGTTTCATCATCTGCTTCCCGATTTCGACGCGCTCGAAAACGTCGTCCTGCCGCAACTCATCCACGGTGCGACCCGCGAAGACGCCGATGCGCGCGCGACCGCGTTGCTCACCGCGCTTGGCCTCGATCACCGCCTGACGCATCGCCCGAGCCAGCTTTCGGGCGGCGAGCAGCAGCGCGTCGCGGTCGCGCGTGCGCTCGCCAATCGTCCCGCGCTGGTGCTGGCCGACGAACCCACCGGTAATCTTGACGAAGCGACCGCCGACGTCGTCCTCGGCGAATTCCTCCGCCTCGTCCGCGAGGAAGGCTCCGCCACGCTCGTCGCGACGCACAACGAACGGATCGCGGCGAAGATGGACCGCCTCGTCCGGCTGCATGAGGGTGTGCTGGGATGAGCGCGTGGCGCGACGCTCCGACGCTCGTCGGTCGCCACGTCACGCTCCGCCCGCTCGTCCCCGAGGATCGCGACGCGCTCGTCGCGGCTGCGGCGGACGGCGACCTGACCGATTTGTTCTTCGCCAACGTCTCGATGCTCACAGACCCGCAAGCCTTTATGGCGGCGGCGTTCAAGGAACGCGACTTTGGCCGAGCGATGCCCTTCGCAGTCGAGATCCCCGATGGCAAAATCGTCGGCCTCACCCGCTTCATGCGGATGAGCGAGCAACACCGTCGCGTAGAGATCGGTGGCACCTTCTACGCGAAGTCGGTCCAGCGCAGCGGCGTCAATACGGAGGCGAAGCTCCTGCTCCTCGCCCACGCCTTCGATGTCCTCGATTGCAACGTCGTCCAGATTCGCACCGACTGGTTCAACCGCGCCTCGCAAAAGGCGATCGAGCGGCTGGGCGCGAAGCGCGACGGGGTGCTCCGGTCGCATCAGTTGATGGACGGTCGCATCCGCGATCTCGTCGTCTATTCGATCATCGCTTGCGAATGGCCCGGCGTGCATGCCAACCTGCACCACCTGCTGGCGAGAGGGGATAGACGATGACCGCGATCACCGATTTCGAGGTCAAGGCCGCGGACGGCGGCTTGGCGCGGCTCGACACCTGGCAGGGCAAGGTGCTGCTGATCGTCAACACCGCGTCGAAATGCGGCTTCACCCCGCAATATGAGGGGCTGGAAGACCTCCATCGCAAATACGGCGAGCGCGGGTTTGAAGTGCTGGCTTTCCCGTGCAACCAGTTCGGCGCGCAGGAGCCGGGCGACGCTGCGGAGATCGCCAATTTCTGTACGCTGACCTACGACGTGACCTTCCCGGTCTTCGCCAAGATCGACGTCAACGGCGGTGATGCCGATCCCCTGTTTGAACGTCTGAAAAGCGACGCGCCGGGGCTGTTCGGGTCGAAGGCGATCAAGTGGAATTTCACCAAGTTCCTCGTCGATCGCGTTGGGCAGGTCGTCCACCGCTACGCCCCGACGACCAAGCCCGAGGATATCGAGAAGGATATCGAGGCGTTGCTGTGAAGGAGCGAGACGATCTCGGCACCTGGTGGATGCTCGGCGGCGTCTTCGCGTTGATCTTGCTGATCTTGACCGCGATCCTGTCGCTGCTCGTGGTCGTCCACAACAATTGATCGCGTTGGTTTGGAAAGTGGTCGGGAAGAGAGGATTCGAACCTCCGGCCCCTGCCTCCCGAAGGCAGTGCTCTACCAGGCTGAGCTACTCCCCGACGGAGCCCGGGGCCGCGCGTGGCGGCCGATCGGAATGCTTGGAGGCGCGCCTATACCGAGCGGCCCGGATCGGTGCAAGCGTTCGCGTCAGGAGTTCGCGCGCGCCGCGAGCATCGCTTCGAGCGAGGTGAATTTCTCGCGCGGCGAACCGGCGCGGGCGTTGGCGACCTCCGCCCGTTCGATTTCCTGCCAGTCCTTGAAGGTCACGACATCGACGCGGCGTTCGGCGAAAAGCCGGTCGAGGCCGGGACGACCCGTCTTGCCGCTATCCCCCACGGTATCTGCCGCGATATGTTCGGCGATCAGGGCGCCGTCGGGGCGGTTGGTGCCGATCGTGCCGGTCGGTCCGCGCCGCGCCCAGCCGACCGCGTACAGGCCCGGCGCGATCCGCCCGTCGTCGTTGGCGAACCTGCCGAGCGATTCGTCATAGGGCAGGCCCGCGATCGGCGGGGTGCGATAACCGATGCAGCTCACGACCATGCCCGCTGGGATCGCGTAGGTTTCCCCCGTTCCGCGCGCGCGGCCGTCGGCGTCGACGACGGTCCGCTCAACGATGACCCGTGCGACGTGTCCGGCACCCTCGATCGCGACGGGCATCGCGTAGAAATCGAACGCGACGGTGATCGGCTTCCGGTCGCTGCGCCCGGCGAAGGCGCGGAGGTGCGTGACCGACTTGCGCAGGCCAGGCTCAAGCGCGGCATCGGCCTCGATCGGCGGCAGATCGGCGGGATCGACCGTCGGCGCGGCGCGCGCGAGATGGCCGAGTTCGCCGAGTTCCTTCGGCGTCATCGCGATCGCGTGCGGGCCGCGGCGGGCGAGGATCGTAATCGTCTCGATCGCGTGTCTGCCGAGGCCGTCGAGCGCGTGCGCGACGATGTCCGATCCGGTGAATTCGTCGCCCGTCTTGGCGAGGATCCGCGCGACGTCGAGCGCGACATTGCCCGCGCCGACGACGACCGCGCCGGGTCCATCGAGCGGTGGCGCGAGCCCCGCGAAATCGGGGTGGCCGTTGTACCATCCGACGAATGCCGCCGATCCGATGACGCCGGGCAGATCGTCGCCGGGACTGCCGAGCGGACGGTCGTGCGGGGCGCCGGTGGCGACGACGACCGCGTCGTAGAGCGCGACCAGCTCATCGATCGAAACATCCGCGCCGACGGTGACATTGCCGACGAAGCGGACGTTGTCGCTGAGCGCGGTCGTTTCGTAGCGGCGCGAGACCCCTTTGATCGACTGGTGATCGGGCGCGACGCCGGTGCGGATCAGGCCGTAGGGGACGGGGAGACGGTCGATGATATCGACGCGCACCGCATCGCCGAAGGTCTTCTGGCAGGCTTCCGCGGTGTAATAGCCCGCAGGTCCCGACCCGATCACCGCGATGTGGCGCATAGACTCTCCTTTTTGCGGCAAACTAGGCCCTTGGCGGCACAGGGCAAGCGCGGCTACGCGACGGGCGATGAGCTGGATCGAATGGGTGGCGACGGGTCTCGGTGTGCTGTGCGTCGCGCTCGGCGCGTTGCGCAGCGTCTGGACCTTTCCGACCGCGATCGGATCGGTCGTGCTGCTCGGCGTGGTCGTGATGGAGCAGCGGCTTTATAGCGACGCCGCGCTGCAGGCGTTCTTTGTCGCGGCCAATCTCTACGGCTGGTGTAACTGGAATCGCTCGCGCGCGACGGCGGGTGAGGTGGTTGTCGAGACCATGAGCGCGAGCGATCGTGCGCGGTGGCTGCTCGCATGGGCGGCGATCACCTTGGCCTGGGGCGCCACGATGCATCGCCTGACCGACGCTTCCTATCCGTGGTGGGATGCGGGGATCGCGATCGCGAGCGTCGCCGCGCAGATATTGATGGCGCGGCGCAGACTCGAGAATTGGCTGATCTGGATCGCAGTGGATGTCGCTTCGGTGCCGCTTTACCTCGGCAAGCATCTCTGGGCGTTCGCGGGGTTATATGCGATCTATCTCGCGCTGTCGGTCTGGGGCTATTTCGGGTGGCGGCGCGCGATGCGGATGAGCGCGGCGTGACGGTAGGGACGATCTGCCTGCATGGTCCCGAAAGCACCGGCAAGTCGACGATGGCGCCTCGTCTCGCGCAGCATTTCGATTCGATCTGCGTCGCCGAATTCGGCCGGACCTATTGCGAGCGGTTCGGCACCGACCTCGCGATGGCCGATCTCGTCCAGATCGCGATAGGGCAGGATGCGAAGACCCGCGCGGCGGTGGGGCAGGGGCGCTTCCCAGTCATCCTCGATACCGATCCGCTGATGAGCGCGGTATGGGCGGACATGATGTTCGCCCGGCGCGATCGCTGGTTCGACGAATGGTCGAACACCGCCGACCTCTATCTGCTGTTCGACATCGACTTGCCGTGGGAGGCGGATGGTTCGCGCGTGTTCGGCGGAGGCGCGGATCGCGCGCGCTTCTTCGATCTGTCGAAACGCGAGCTGAACCGGCGCGGGGTGCCATGGGCGCTCGTCAGCGCGCACGGTACGCGGCGCTATCTCAACGCGCTTGATGCGATCCATCGCCTCGCCGGCGCCTCGGTCTGAGGCGCCGGCGAGGTCGGATCAATTCGACGGCGCGAGGCGGGTGTTGAGCACCCAGCCGACATTATCGTTCTCGTCGGCGACTTCCCACCACAAGCCGTCCTGCTTGCCGGTCGGATAGACGATCGCGCCGGGCGGCAACGTCCGGATCGTCTTGGCGGTGGCGAGGCCGCTAACCCGCATCGCGACCGGACCCTGCGCGGTGAAGGTCTTTTTCGGCGCCGCCTGCGCGGTGCCGGCGTCGCCGGGCTGGACCAGGCCGAGTTCGTTGACCAGCTTGGTATACGCCTGGATGAAGGCGAGCGTCACGATCCGGCCGATATCGGTATTGTCGTAACCGCCGCCGACCGCGCCGACGCCGCCGCCGAGGAAGCCCGCGCCGCCGCCGACCCCGAAGGTCATGCTCTTCTTCGCGGCATAGCCGTCGGTCGTCGCGATCGTTTCGGTGGTGCGGACGTTGGTGATCGAGAGGACGGTGTTGGCCTCCATCTTCTTGCTGCCGATGCCGCCCGCGAGTGCGCCGAAGCGCCCGCCGAGCAGGCCGCCGACACCCGCGCCGACCGCGCTGCCGCCCGAATTGCTGTTCGACGCCTGAAGCTCGGCGACCATCACATAGTCGGCGGCCTTGATCTGGCCCTGGCCGACGTTCGATCCGCGCTGGAGCCCAAGGTCGCCACCGATGCCGCGCTCGAGCTGCGCCGCCTGGAGGCCGCTGCCGCGATCGACGAGATTGAAGCAGCCCGAACGCTGAATCATCACCTTCAACAGCTTCTGCGGCCCGGCAAGATGATATTGCGTCCACCCCGACGGATCGTCGCCGTCGACGACCGAGATCGTGCCGAGCTTGCGGTAGCAATGCGGCACGTCGTTCATCGTCGCTTCTTGCGTCTTCTGCGTGCCCGAGGGCTTCGCGAGACGTTGTGCGGATGCCGGTGTGCCGACCAGCGCGAGCGCGACCAGTCCTGCGGAAACCACGAAACCCTTCATCGATGAAATCCCCCGCGAGTCGTCCGCGCCGGTTTCGGCTTGCAGACACGTTGATGTTGAACGCTAACCCACGCTTTTCCTAGCACCGTCGGAAGCGCTGCGCTAGGCGCTGCGCGACATGACGACCGACCTTTCCAAGATCCGCAATTTCTCGATCATCGCGCATATCGACCATGGCAAGTCGACGCTGGCCGACCGGCTGATCCAGGTCACCGGCGGGCTGACCGAACGCGAGATGTCGGCACAAGTCCTTGATAACATGGACATAGAGAAAGAGCGCGGGATCACTATCAAGGCGCAGACCGTCCGGCTCGACTGGAAGGGGCACGTCCTCAATTTGATGGACACGCCGGGGCACGTCGATTTCGCTTATGAGGTCTCGCGGTCGCTCGCGGCGTGCGAAGGGGCGCTGCTCGTCGTCGATGCGGCGCAGGGGGTGGAGGCGCAGACGCTCGCCAACGTCTATCAGTCGATCGAGCACGACCACGAAATCGTCCCCGTCATCAACAAGATCGACCTGCCCGCCGCCGAGCCCGAAAAGGTCCGCGCGGAGATCGAGGAAGTGATCGGGCTCGACGCCAGCCAGGCGGTGCTGACCAGCGCCAAATCGGGGATCGGGATCGAGGCGGTGCTCGACGCGGTCGTCGAACGCATCCCGCCGCCGAAGGGCGATGCCGACGCGCCGCTGAAGGCGATGCTGGTCGACAGCTGGTACGACCCGTATCTCGGCGTCGTCATCCTCGTCCGTGTCATCGACGGGGTGCTGAAGAAGGGCCAGCAGATCAAGTTCATGGCCACGGGGACGCTCCACCTGATCGACCGAGTCGGCTGTTTCCACCCCAAGATCGAGCAATTGACCGAACTCGGCACCGGCGAGATCGGCTTCATCACGGCGCAGATAAAGGAAGTCGCGCAGACCCGCGTCGGGGACACCATTACGGATGCGAAACGGCCCGCGACCGAAGCCCTGCCGGGCTTCAAGCTGGTCCAGCCGGTGGTGTTCTGCGGGCTGTTCCCGGTCGATGCGGCGGATTTCGAGAAATTGCGCGAGAGCATCTCGCGGTTGCGGCTCAACGACGCGAGCTTCAGTTTCGAGATGGAAACCTCCGCGGCGCTCGGCTTCGGCTTTCGCTGCGGGTTCCTCGGGCTACTCCACCTCGAGATCATCCAGGAGCGGCTGACGCGCGAATATGATCTCGACCTGATCACCACCGCGCCGAGCGTGGTCTATCAGATCGAACTCGCCCATGCGCAGGGGCATATCGAGCTGCACAACCCCGCCGACATGCCCGACCCCAACAAGATCGCGACGATCGCGGAGCCGTGGATCGAGGCGACGATCTATTGCCCCGACGAATATCTCGGCAGCATATTGAAGCTGTGCCAGGACCGGCGCGGCGTGCAGAAGAATTTGACCTATGTCGCGGGGCGCGCGCAAGTGACGTACGAACTGCCGCTCAACGAAGTGGTGTTCGATTTCTACGACCGGCTGAAATCGCTGTCGAAGGGCTATGCGAGCTTCGATTATCACCAGATCGGCTATCGCGAGGGCGATCTGGTCAAGATGAGCATTCTGGTCAACGAAGAGCCGGTCGATGCGCTGAGCATGATCGTCCATCGCGGCACCGCGGAGGTGCGCGGGCGCGGCATGGTCGAGCGGCTGAAGGAGCTGATCCCGCGGCATCTGTTCAAGATCCCGGTGCAGGCGGCGATCGGCGGCAAGGTGATCGCGCGCGAGACGATCAGCGCGATGCGCAAGGACGTGACCGCGAAATGCTATGGCGGCGATGCGACGCGGAAACGCAAGCTGCTGGATAAGCAGAAGAAGGGCAAGGCGAAGATGCGGGAATATGGGTCGGTGTCGATCCCGCAGGAGGCGTTTATTGCGGCGCTCAGGATGGGGGATGAGGGGTGAGTGACGTAGTTTCTCCGCCCTCCAAGCCGATTGCCTCGGACGCGCCATTTCTCGCGATTGCGAACGGCGACGGAGTCGTCATCGCTTCGGACGCCAGTTCGCCCAGGCCCACATGAAGAATGCGGACCAAGTCTCGCTCCTCCCCCGCGAAGGCGGGAGAGGGCCACAATTCACTTCCCCCCCTCGCGCCGCGTCAGCGCCGACACGCAACTCGCGCGGTCGATCGCGCTGCCGTCGGATTCGCGCGCGTCGATATAGGTGACGCGCGGTTCAGCGGACCCCCTGGGATACAGATACGCGTCGAGGACGCAGATGCCGCTGGCGAATTGCAGCCTGCGCGCTTGCCCCTCGCGCACGTCGGCATCGGGTTGGCCGAATAGCGCGACGAGGCCCGCCGCATTCTGCCCGACGACGCGCTCCAGTCCGACCCCGGTGTAGGGCATCGACACCGCCGCGGCGCGCGAAGGGGGCGCCGCTGTGGGCGCGACGCATCCCGCCAGCGCCGCGAGCGCGCCGATCGCGATGATCCTCTTCATGTCCGCCTCCCGTGGAACTGGTGCGTCGCCATCGCCGCGCCGAGCACGGGCGCGAGGATGTTGAGCAGCGGAACCACGAACAGCCCGGTCGCGGCAAGCCCGAGCAGGAAGCGGCGCGGTCGGGTCGTCCCGCGCCAGTCTCGCATCGCCGCGGGCGGCATGTGCCGCGCCGCGACCATCTCGCCGAGATCGCGTCCAAGCAGCCAGGCATTGGCGGCAAAGAACAAGGCGGCGGTGCCGATTCCGGTCGCGAGCAGGATCAGATAGAGCGGCGACAGCAGCAGGTTGACCGCGACGAAGCGCGCGGCCGATTTCAGGCCCATCGCCAGCGATCGAGCGAAGGGGACGGGGCGCGCGCTCGCCAGCGCCGCCGGATAGTGCCGCGCCTCGACTGCCTCGACGATCGTGTCGGCGAACAGCCCGACGACGAGGATCGCGATCGCGCGGAAGGTGAACCACAGAGCCAGAATTACGGTCACCACCGCGACGGCGCCGGCGAGCGTACCGCTGTGGATGCCGGCAGCGCTTGCCATGATCGCGCTCGCCGCCCACCACACCGCACCGCCGAGCGCGACGAAAAGCGCGAGCGTGATCGCGAACGACTGGACGAGCACGCGCAGGATCGGTGGGTCACCGAGCTGGGCGAGCGACAGAGCGAAGGCGCGGAACATCGCCGATGGAATGCGGCTTGCGCAGCGGTTGCGCAAGGCGAGTCGGCGACTTAGGGCGTCCACTTCAATCCGTTCGCACTGAGCTTGTCGAAGTGCTGCCCTTTCTTCCCGCCAAGGATAAGGACAGGGCTTCGACAACCCCGGAACAGGTCCGGGGCCGAACGGGAATCTGGAGATCGAGCCCTTGACCAACCCCACCTACGATACCGTCGCGATCGGCAATGCGATCGTCGATGTCCTCTCCCCTGCCGACGACGGCTTCATCGCCGAAAACGGCATGACCAAGGGCGCGATGGCGTTGGTCTTTTCGCCCGAGGAAGCCGACGCGCTCTACGCCAAGATGGGACCGGGCGAGACGATCTCGGGCGGATCGGCGGCGAACACGATCGCGGGGATGGCGGCGCTTGGCAGCAGATGCGTGTTCATCGGTCAGGTCGCCGACGATCAGCTCGGCGCTATTTTCGCGCATGACATTCGGGCCGCGGGCATCCGCTTCGATGTCGCCGCGCGCGCCGGGCAGCCGACCACCGGGCGCTGCCTGATCTTCGTCACGCCCGACGGGCAGCGAACGATGAACACGTTCCTCGGTGCGTCGCATTATTTGCCCGCGACCGCGGTCGACCGCGCGTTGATCGCGGATGCGGCGTACATCTATCTCGAGGGCTATCTCTGGGACCCCGAAGAGCCACGCGCGGCGATGCGCGCCGCGATCGACGTCGCGCGCGCGGCGGGCCGCAAGGTCGCGTTCACGCTGTCGGCGGAATTCGTGATCGACCGCCACCGCGCCGCGTTCCACGAACTTATCGACCATGGGATGATCGACGTGTTGTTCGCCAATGACGCGGAGATGCTGTCGCTGACCGAAGCCGCCGATCTCGACGCCGCGATCGCGATGATCACGCCGAAGGTGCCGCTGCTGGTGGTGACCTTGGGTGAGCACGGTGCCTGCGCGTTCCAGGGCGGAGAGCGCGTTTCAGTCGCGGCGGAACGGGTCGATCAAGTCGTCGACACCACCGGCGCGGGCGACCTGTTCGCGGCGGGTTTCCTCCACGCACAGGCGCGCGGGATGGGCCTCGAACAGTCACTCCACCTCGGCGCGATCTGTGCGGCCGAAGTGATCAGCCATGTCGGCGCGCGCCCGGTCGCGGACCTGAAGGCGCTGGCGCGCGAGATCGCCTGACCCGGACAAGCGGGCCGGGGATCGCTCCCCGGCTCGCTGGTTTCGTCTGGGGCGTTCGGCCTAAAGCGGCTGTTCGCCGACCGGCGCGACATATTCGCCCATGTCCGGCCCGTCTGCTTCGTCGAGGCCGTGATACAGTCGGCTGTTGCGCATGCCGTAGACGAAATACATCACGATCGCGATCAGCGTGTACCAGGCGAAGAAGATCAGCACCCGCGTCTCGACGGTGAAAATCAGAGCGACGCAGGAGACGATCCCGAGCGCGGGCAGGATCGGGAACAGCGGCACGGTGAAGCCGCGGGGAATCCCCGGGTGGGTCCGGCGCAGCCAGATTACCGACAGGCTTACGATCGCGAACGCCGCGAGGGTTCCGACCGAGGTCATGTCGCCCAACGTGTTGATGTCGAAGAATGCCGCCGCGCAGCCGGTAATCAGCCCGACGAGGATCGTGTTGACCCACGGCGTCCGGAACTTCTGGTGAACCGTCGCGAACACACGCGGTAGCAAACCGTCGCGCGCCATCGTGTAGAAGATCCGCGTCTGGCCGTACATCAGGACCAGTACGACAGAGGTGAGGCCGATGATCGCTCCCGCCTTCACCAGCTTCGCGAACCACGCCCATTGCGGGCCGAGCGCATCGACCGCCACCGCGACCGGATCGGGTACGTTCAGGGTCTTGTAGTTGACGATCAAGGTCATCACGATCGAGACGAGGATGTATATGACGGTGCAGGCGACGAGGCTGCCGATGATGCCGATCGGCATGTCCTTGCCCGGATTTTTCGCTTCCTGCCCCGCGGTCGAGACCGCCTCGAAACCGATATAGGCGAAGAACACGATCGAGGCGGCGCGAAGGATGCCGCTCCAGCCGAACTCGCCCTTGTCGCCGGTCGGGGCCGGGATGAACGGGTCCCAGTTCGATTTCAGCGTGTCGAAATGCTGGATTACGAACCAGCCGCAGATCAGGATGAAGGCGATGATCACCGTCAGCTTGATCGCGACGATGACGTTGTTGACCTTCGCACTTTCCGAGACGCCGATGATCAGCAGCAGCGTGAGCGTCATGCAGATCAGGAAGGCGGGGAGGTTGACGAGGTACGTGATCGGTGTGCCGTCGGGGCCGGTGACGGGCACCATCGCGTCACCGACGGTCTGCATCACCGTATGCCCGGTGGGTCCGGTGAGCTGGATCGGAATGACGAGACCGAAATCGCCGAGCAAACTGACGACATAGCCCGCCCAGCCGACCGCGACGACCGACGCTGCAAGCCCGTATTCGAGCAGCAGCAGCGCGCCCATGATCCAGGCGGCGAACTCGCCGATCGTGGTGTAGCTGTAGGTATAGGCCGAACCCGAGACCGGCAGCGTCGAAGACAATTCGGCATAGCACAGCCCGGCGAGACCGCAGACTATTCCTGCGACGACGAACGACAGCAGCACCGCCGGCCCGGCGTGGAGCGCGGCGGCGTTCCCCGTTCGCACGAAGATGCCCGCGCCGATGATGCAGCCGATGCCGAGGAACACGAGGTTCCACGGGCCGAGCGTCCGCTTCAATTCGCTCTGCCGGGTTTCGCGCTGGACTTGCTCCACCGTCTTGCGGAGCAGCATGCGCTGAACGAGGCCGATCGCGGGTCTGGTCGCCATAAGTCTCCCTTTGCCGCCCTCTGCTATGCTTGCGCTATGCTCGCACCCATCACTCGGTCCCCGGCACCGGGGGCTCAAGACCTTCGGGATCGAGCGTCGTGCCGTCGGAATCGATCCCGCGCCCGACATGGCTGTGGCGATACCCATAGGCGAAATAGAGCACCAGGCCGATCGCGCCCCAGATCGGGAGCAGCAGCACCGCCTTCATCGGCAACGACGCGTACAGATAGATGCAACCAGCGATCGTCGCGGGCGCGACGAACCAGATCGCCGGGACGCGGAACGGTCGTGCCCGATCCGGATCGCGCTTGCGCAGGAGCAGCAGCGCGATGGCCACCATCATGAAGGCGTAAAGCGTACCCGCATTGGCATAATCGGCGAGTTCGCCGACCGGCAGGAACGCCGCCGCGAAAGCCACCACGACCCCGGTGATCGCGGTCACGATATGCGGCGTTTTCCATTTCGGATGAACCCGGCTGAGCACCTGCGGCAACAACCCATCGCGGCTCATCACGAAGAAGATGCGGGTCTGTCCGAACAGCAGGATCAGGATGACCGAGGGCAGCGCGATGAACGCGGCATAACCCATCCAGTTACCGACGTTGGTGTACCCGATCGTGCGCAGCACGTGCGCCAATGCTTCCTGCGAACACACCAAGGGCTGCGTCGCGCCCGAATCGACGATCGCCTTGCACTGCGCGAACAATTCGGCGGAGCCGGTCTCGATCGGGACCCCGGCGATCGCGGTCATCAACGGTTGACCACCGATCGTACCGATCGCGCCCGCTGCGACCAGCATGTAGAAGATCGTGCAGATGGCAAGGCTGCCGATCAGGCCGATCGGCACGTTGCGCTGCGGGTTCTTGGTTTCTTCGGCGGCGGTCGACACCGCGTCGAAGCCGACATAAGCGAAGAAGATCGTCGCCGCCGCGCCCATCACTCCGACGCCGCCGGTGCGAAAGAACCCCGTCGGCAGGAACGGTTCGAAATTCGCCGCGTGCGTCTTCGGCAACGTCAGCGCCACGAAGACGGTGAGCGCGGTCACCTTGATCGTGACGAGGACGGCGTTGACCCGCGCGCTTTCGGTCGTGCCGATCATCAGGAGCCAAGTGACCAGCAGCGCGATCACGACCGCGGGCAGGTTGATGAGGCCGCCGGGCGCCTGTGGCCCGAGGGTCAGCCAGACGGGCAGATCTATTCCGAACGTCGAATGCAGCACCGTTCCGGTGAAATAGCCGGACCACCCGACCGACACAGCGCTGGCCGCGACCGCATATTCGAGGACGAGCGCCCAGCCGACGGTCCAGGCGAGCAATTCGCCCATTACCGAATAGGTATAGGTATAGGCGGACCCGGCGACCGGCACCATCGATGCGATCTCGGCGTAGCAAAGCGCGGCGACGACGCAGACCGATCCCGCCACCACGAACGACAGGATCATGCCCGGCCCGGCCTTTTGCGCGGCGGCCGCGGTAAGGACGAAAATTCCCGTGCCGATCACGCAGCCGATGCCGAGCATCGTCAGCTGGAAAGCACCGAGCGACCGATGCAGCGATTTCTTCTGGGCGGTCGCCAGAATGGCGTCCAGAGACTTTACGCGCCCGAAAATCATCCACTTCCCCCTGGAACGCGATCTTGCACGATCGGTTTTGATGCCCGCGAACCTAAACGCTAAACGGGGACACGCAATCCCCTAAGCGCGGGCGTCGGTCTTTGCGAGCATCGGCCCCAACGGGCGCCCGGCGAGGATATGGACGTGCAGGTGCGGAATTTCGGCGTGGGAATCGAAGCCGGTGTTGGCGAGCAGGCGATATCCCGGCGCGACCAGCCCGGCGTCGCGCGCGATCCTGCCGGTCGCGCGGACGAAACTCGTGATCTCCGCATCGGAGGCGCGTGCGCTGAAATCGTCCCACGAGACATAGGCGCCCTTGGGGATCACCAGGATGTGCGTCGGCGCCCAGGGCGCGATGTCGTGAAAGGCGAGGGTATGCGCGTCCTCGAACACCGTCTTCGAAGGAATCTCGCCGCGCAAGAGCTTCGCGAAGATGTTCTGGTCGTCGTAGGGCAGGGTGGCATCGACGGACATTACGGGCCTCATTCGGGACGAAACGAAAGCGGGCGGCCGGATTTCTCGTCGTGGCCCGATTGGCCTTCGCGGCGGACGAGTTCGGCGCGGATGTCGTCGAGGGTGAGGTCGGCGTCGGCGAGCAGGACGAGGAGGTGGTAGATGAGGTCCGCGGACTCGGAGACGATCTCCGGCTTGTTGTCCGTGCACGCCGCGATCACCGTCTCGATCGCCTCCTCGCCAAGTTTCTGCGCGATGCGGTGACGGCCCTGGAAGAACAGCGACGCGGTGTAGGACGTCATCGCCTCCGCGCCCTTGCGCGCGCGGATCGTCGCTTCGAGGCGGTCCAGCGAATCGTCGGCCATGCCTGTGTCGCTGCCTCGGCAAGCGGCGCGGGTCAATCCTTGCGGGTGCGGGCTCTCAGCGCGCGGCGGGTGAACCAGACGCCGAGCGCGGCAACGCCGAACAGCGCGATGTCGGAGAGTTCGGGGCCGGTGCGCGGCGTCGCGGTGCCGGTGTGGCCATTGTCCTCGGCGAGCGCGGGGGTGGCCAGCAACAACAAAAAGGGAAATGCTGCCTTCATTTTCCGTTCGGGCTGAGCTTGTCGAAGCCCTGCCCTTTCTCCGTCCAGAGAGAAGTACAGCCCTTCGACAAGCTCAGGGCAAACGGCTTGTAGAAGAGCGGCTCTGACGATTTGGTTAGTGCGTTCGCACCGGCACCCCAGCCTGGGCCAGTGCGGCATGCGCTTCCGCGATCGTCGCCTCGTTGAAATGGAAGATCGACGCCGCCAGCACCGCCGAGGCGTGGCCATCGACGATGCCCGCGACGAGGTGATCGAGCGACCCGATGCCGCCCGAGGCGACCACGGGCACGCTGGTCCGGTCCGCGATCGCGCGGGTCAGTTCGAGGTCATAGCCGTCGCGCGTCCCGTCGCGGTCCATCGAAGTGACGAGCAATTCGCCCGCGCCGAGGTCTGCGAGGCGCAGCGCGTGGGCCACCGCGTCGATGCCCGTCGCGCGCCGACCGCCGTGGGTGAAGACTTTCCAGCCTTCCCCCGAGCGTCGTGCGTCGATCGAGGCGACGCAGCATTGGCTGCCGAAGCGCTCGGCGATCTCGGCGACGATCTCGGGCCGCGACACCGCGGCGGAATTGACCGCGACCTTGTCCGCGCCTGCGAGCAACAAGGCGCGCGCATCGTCGGCGGAGCGGACGCCGCCGCCGACGGTCAGCGGCATGAAGCAGACCGCCGCGGTGCGGCGAACGACGTCAAGGATCGTGTCGCGCCCTTCGTGGCTCGCCCCGATATCGAGGAAGCAGAGCTCGTCCGCGCCCGCAGCGTCATAGGCGCGCGCCTGTTCGACCGGATCGCCCGCGTCGATCAGATCGGCGAAGTTCACACCCTTGACGACGCGGCCGTTCGAGACGTCGAGGCAGGGGATGACGCGGGCGCGGACGGTCATGCCAGCGCCTCAGGCATTTTGGGCCACGCTCAGCGCCGCCGCGAGATCGAGCCGTCCGTCGTAGAGCGCGCGGCCCGTGATAACGCCTTCCACCCCGTCGCGCGCATGGAGCGCGAGGACGTGGATGTCGGCGATCCCCTTCACCCCGCCGCTCGCGATCACCGGAATATCGACCGCGCGGGCGAGATCGACGGTCGCTTGGACGTTGCAGCCCTTTAGCAGGCCATCGCGCCCGACATCGGTAAACAACAACGCCGCAACCCCGGAATCCTCGAAGCGCCGCGCCATATCGACGACCTCGACCGTCGAGACATCGGCCCAGCCCTTGGTCGCGACGAATCCACCTTTCGCATCAACCGCGACGACGATGCCGCCGGGATAGTCGCGGGCCATCGCGCGGACGAACTCGGGGTTCTCCAGCGCTGCGGTGCCGATGACGATCCGCGACACGCCGAGGTCGAACCAGGCCGCGACCGCCTCGGGCGTCCGGATGCCGCCGCCTAGCTGGACGTGGCCGGGGAAGCGTTCGACGATCGTCTTCACCGCCTCGCCGTTGACGCTCTCGCCCGCGAAGGCGCCATCGAGATCGACGACGTGGAGGTACTCCGCGCCCGCCTCGGCGAACAACATCGCTTGGCGCACGGGATCGTCGCCATAGACGGTCGCGCGATCCATATCGCCCTCTGCGAGGCGCACGACCTGCCCGGCCTTCAGGTCGATCGCGGGGAATATGATCAGAGTCATGCCGTCGCCCCGGCGAAAGGGGTCCCCACAAAGTCATACTTTGTGGCGACCCCGCAGGCCGGGGCCGTCATGTTCTGGGCGGGGGCGTCATTCGACAACGCGGCGGCCCCGGCCTGCGCCGGGGCGACCGTTAGGGCCGCCACGACAGAAACCTTTCAAGAAGCGCCAGCCCATAACGCTGGCTCTTTTCCGGATGAAATTGCACGCCGATAAGATTGTCCCGTCCGATCGCTGCGGTCACCGGTCCGGCGTGATCGGTCGTCGCCACCAAATCCTCACCCTCAAACGCATAGCTGTGGAGGAAATAGGCCTGGCCGGGTTCGATCAGCGGATGCGGGCGGGCGGGGATCACGTCGTTCCAGCCCATGTGGGGCACCTTCACCGCCATCGTCGCGGGCTCGATCCGGCGAACCACGCCACGAATCCAGCCGAGTCCGGCGTGCGTCCCCATTTCCTCGCTGGCATCGGCCATCAATTGCATCCCGACGCAGATGCCGAGGAACGGTGCGGCTTCGCCTCTGACGCGGTGCTCCAGGGCAGCAACCATTCCGTCCACCCCGCGCAACGCCGCCGCGCAAGCGCCGAACGCGCCGACCCCGGGGAGGACGATCCGGTCTGCCTTGGCGACAATGTCGGGGTCTTCGGTGACCGCCACGTCCTTCGCGCCCGCCGCACGGAGTGCGTTCTCGACGGAGTGGAGGTTGCCCGCGCCATAATCGATCAGCGCTACGTTCGCGCTAGCCAAGCCACGTCACCCCAGCGAAGGCGGGGGTCTCATTGGGGCGGGTGGTGCGGCCTCCACCGGGAGATGCCAGCTTTCGCTGGCATGACGAGATTAGGCGGAGGTTCACAACGTCCCCTTGGTGCTCGGGACCGCATCCCCCTTGCGCGGGTCGATCTCGACCGCGACGCGCAGCGCCCGCGCGAGGCCCTTGAACGCGCTTTCGGCGACATGGTGGTTGTTGTCGCCGTGGAGCGTCTCGACGTGGAGCGTGATGCCGGCGGCTTGCGCGAACGAATGGAACCAGTGCTGGAACAGTTCGGTATCCATCTCGCCAAGGCGTTTTTGCGAGAATTCGCTTTTCCACACCAGCCAGGGTCGCCCCGAAATGTCGAGCGCGACGCGGGTCAGCGTTTCGTCCATCGGTGACAGGGCATCGCCATAGCGGCGGATGCCGCGCTTGTCGCCGAGCGCCTGCACCACCGCCTGGCCGATGGCGATCGCCGTATCCTCGACGGTATGATGTTGGTCGATGTGAAGATCGCCGACGGTGCGGACGTTGAGGTCGATCAGCGAGTGCCGCGAGAGCTGTTCGAGCATGTGATCGAAAAAGCCGATGCCCGTCGCGATATCATACACACCCGTCCCGTCGAGATCGACGGTGACCGCGATCTTCGTCTCGGTCGTGTCGCGGGTGATCGTGGCGGTGCGCATCGCGCTCGCCTTAGCGCCTCCCGCTTCTCATGCAATCTTGACCCGACGCTTCATCCCGCTACCCAAGGCACATGACCGAGAGCCTCCCCGACAGCCTGATTCCGTACGACGAGATCGTGCAGGAGGCGCTGCGCGCGGTGGTGGGGCGCGTGCTCGGCACCGTCGCGGAGACCGGCGGGCTGCCCGGCGAGCATCATTTCTACATCACCTTCAAGACCGGCGCGCCCGGCGTCGATATCCCGAAGCGGCTGATCGAGCGGTTTCCCGACGAGATGACGATCGTCATGCAGAACCGTTTTTGGGACTTGAGCGTCGATGACGAGAAATTCTCGGTCGGCCTGAGCTTCAATCAGGTGCCGTCGAAACTCGTGATTCCCTATTCCGCGATCACCGGTTTCCACGATCCGGCGGTGAATTTCGAGCTGCGCTTCCAGGCGCAGGAGGGCCCAGAGGACGGCCCCGGCGGGCACGACCCGGCCGAGAACGACGGCGCGACGCTCGCCGCGGTCGAGGACGGATCGAACGTCGTCGCGGTGGATTTTAAACGAAAAAAGTAGGTCGGCACTATAAAGGTGGCGTCGTCCCCGCGAATGCGGGGACCCATCGCCTGCCGTCCGTCTCGAACGACTGACCTGCTTTTGGTGACGACACGAGATGGGTCCCCGCTTTCGCGGGGATGACGTAAGAGGTTCGGCATGACCGACACCGCCCGTATAATCCGCACCGAAACCGATTCGCTCGGCGCAATCGAAGTCCCCGCCGACGCCTATTGGGGCGCGCAGACGCAGCGATCGATCGAGAATTTCCCGTTCTCGCCACGCGAGCGGATGCCGATCGAGATCGTTCACGCGCTCGCGCTGGTGAAGCAGGCGGCGGCGCGGGTGAACCGCGATTCGTTGGGTTCGGAGAAGGCCGATGCGATCGAGGCGGCGGCGAAGGAAGTCGTCGCGGGCAAGCTCGACGACCACTTCCCGCTGGTCATCTGGCAGACCGGCAGCGGCACGCAATCGAACATGAACGTCAACGAGGTGATCGCGGGCCGCGCCAACGAAATGCTGACCGGAACGCGCGGCGGCAAGGCGCCGGTGCATCCCAACGACGACGTCAACATGGCACAATCGTCTAACGACAGTTTCCCGACCGCACTGCACATCGCCTGCTCGATCGCGGCTTGGACGAATCTGTTTCCAGCGATCGAGCGGCTCCGCGCGGCGCTCGATGCCAAGGCACAGGCGTGGGCCGGCATCGTCAAGATCGGGCGGACGCATCTGCAGGATGCGACGCCGCTGACGCTCGGCCAGGAATTTTCGGGGTACGCCAACCAAATCTATCGCTGCCGCAGCCGGATCGAGCCCGCGATCGAGCATGGCACGAATCGCCTGGCGCAGGGTGGCACCGCGGTCGGCACCGGACTCAACGCGCCCAAGGGGTTTGCGGAGGATTTCTGTACCGCGCTGCGCGATATCACCGCTATGCCGTTCATTCCGGCGGAGAACAGCTTCGAGGCGCTCGCCTCGAACGACCCGCTCGTTCACCTGTCGGGAACGCTCAACACGCTCGCCGTCTCGTTGACAAAGATCGCCAACGACATCCGCCTGCTCGGTTCGGGCCCGCGCTGCGGGTTCGGCGAACTCGATCTGCCCGCCAACGAACCCGGCAGCTCGATCATGCCGGGCAAGGTCAATCCGACGCAATGCGAGATGCTTACGATGGTCTGCGCGCAGGTCATGGGAAACCACGTCGCGATCACCGTCGGCGGGATGCAGGGGCATCTCGAACTCAATGTGTTCAAGCCGGTGATCGGCGCGGCGGTGCTGCGCTCGATCGATTTGCTGAGCGTTGGCATGGAATCGTTCGCCGAACGCTGCATCGAAGGGCTGGTCGCGAACGAGGCGCGAATCGCGGAACTGGTCGATCGCTCGCTGATGCTGGTGACCGCGCTCGCGCCCGAGATCGGCTACGACAATGCCGCGAAGATCGCCAAGCACGCGCACGAACACGGGCTGACGCTGAAGGAAGCGGGCCTCGCGCTCGGCCTGGTCGATGCCGAAACCTTCGATCGCGTCGTGCGGCCCGAGGCGATGCTGGGAACTTGAGCGCGTCTGCCGCGCTATGCGACGGCAACATGAAAAGGGACTTCATCTTGGGTGCAACGACGATAGGTGCGCTGGTCGGTGGCGCGATCGACAGCATGTCGGGCGACGACAGCGCGGCGGACGGCGCGATCTACGGCGCGATCACCGCCAATGTGCTGAAGGTGGCGATCCCGATCGCGATCACTTACGCGGTCGGTTGGGCGGTGTTGCGCGGGCTTGGCGAACTCAAGGACGCTACTTTTGGCGAGGTGAAATCGTGATCCGCAGCATCATCGGCGCGCTCGTCGGGCGCGAAGTCGACCGGCGCGACGGCTCCGGCGGCGTAAAAGGCGCGGCGGTCGGGATGATCGCGGCGCGGGTGCTCAGCCGGATGGGGCCGCTCGGGCTCATACTCGGCGGCGGCTATGTCGCGAAGAAGGCGTACGATCGGCACAAGGCGGACAAGGCCGCACGCGGGCAGTAAGGTCGTTTTGCGTCGTCATCCCGGCGAAAGCCGGGATCCAGGATCCCAAGCGGTAGCGTTCATGGCTCTGGATTCCGGCTTTCGCCGGAATGACAGACCTGAATGGCTCTGACGCAATACTAGCGCGCGGCCTCGAACGGCAGGGTGTAGCCTTCGAGCCGCGATCGGATCAGCTTCTTGTCGATCTTGCCGGTCGCGCCGAGCGGGATTTCATCGACGAACAGCACGTCGTCGGGCATCCACCAACTGGCGATCTTGCCGTCTAGGAAATCCTTTAAATCCGCCGCGCAAGCCTTGGCATCGGGCTTCAACTGGCACAGCAGGATCGGCCGCTCGTCCCACTTCGGATGCGCGATGCCGATCACCGCGGCGAGCGCCACCGCGGGATGGCCCGCGGCGATGTTCTCGATCTCGATCGAACTGATCCATTCGCCGCCCGATTTGACGATGTCCTTGGCGCGATCGGTGATCTGGACGTAGCCTTGGCGGTCGATAGCGGCGACGTCGCCGGTGTCGAAGAAGCCGTCTTCGTCGAGCACATTGCCGCCTTCGCCGCCGAAATAGCCCGAGGTGACGGTCGGTCCCTTGATCTTGAGCTTGCCCGGCGTCTTGCCGTCGTGCGGCAGGCGGACGCCCTCGTCGTCGGTGATCTTGAGTTCGAGTCCGCAGACGAGGCGGCCCTGCCTCATCTTGTGCTGGACCTGCGCGTCATGATCCATCGCCAGCACCTCGGCGGTCGGCGAGGACAGCGTTGCGAGCGGCGAGGTCTCGGTCATGCCCCAGCCCTGGACGACATCGACGCCGTAATCGTCCTGGAACGCGCGGATCAGCGCCTCGGGCGGGGCGGAGCCGCCGATCGTCACGCGCTGGAGCGTCGAGAATTTCTCGCCGGTGGATTTGAGGTGCTGGAGCAGCCCCTGCCAGACGGTCGGCACCGCGGCGGAGTAAGTGACGCCCTCGGTCTCGATCAGTTCGAAGATCGAGGCGCCGTCCATGCGCTGGCCGGGTAGTACCAGTTTCGCTCCCGCGGCGGGGGCGGAGAAGACGACGCCCCAGGCGTTGGCGTGGTACATCGGTACGACCAGCAGCACCGAATCGCGCGCCGACAGCGCCAGCGCATCGGCCTGCAAGGTCATCAGCATGTGGAGCCAGTTCGAGCGGTGCGAATAGAGGACGCCCTTGGGATTGCCCGTCGTGCCCGAGGTATAGCAGAGGCCACAGGCGAGATTTTCGTCGAAGCCGCCCCAGGCATATTCGGCCGGCGCGCCGTCGATCCAGTCGTCGAACGCGATCGCCTTGTACTCGGTCGCGGGCATGTCCGCGGCGGCGCAGAAGAAGATCACGCGCTCGATCGACGGGCACCCGGGCAACAGTTGCGCGATCAGATCGGCGCAGGCGGGGTCGGCGAGGAGGATGCGGTCGCCGGCGTGGTTGGCGATATAGGCGATCTGTTCGAGGAACAGCCGCGGGTTGAGCGTGTGGAGCACCGCGCCCATCCCGGCGACGCCGTACCAGCTCGCGATATGCCGCGCGCTGTTCCACGCCAGCGTCCCGACGCGATCCCCGGCGACGATGCCGTCGCGCGCCAGCGCGTTCGAGACCCGCTTCGCCAGCGCATGCACGTCGCGGTAATCGCTCCGCGAGACCGCGCCTGCGGCGTCGCGCGACACGATCTCGCGCGTCCCGTGCCACATCGCGGCGTGATCGATGATCCGATCGACCGTCAGCGGCACATCCTGCATCAATCCGCGCATCGTCTCTCCTCGTGGCGCGCCGGGCGTGCCCGGTCCGGGCGCATAGTGCATGGGGCGGGGGCGGAGGTAAATATGGGTGTGGCGGTTGGCCCAAAGGTAACGAAGGTAACACCAAGGAAACGATTCGCCGCACCCCTTCCCGACCGGGGAATATGGCTTGTGAAGCGAGCGGTGCAAAGGGGCGACCATGTCACACGCGTCGCCACACTCTACCAGTCAATATGCAAACGAACCTCTTTCCTGATCGAATTAACTCGACCAGAATACGAAACGACTTACAGAGACTTCGCCTTGCTTTGCTTCATGTCGTTCTGGCAACTGCCAAAATTGTCGAATTCGTATACAATCCGCCAGTATGGATTTGGCCCGTTTGATTTTACTTCTAGCAAAATGCTTTCAACGCCTCGCCAAACCTTCTGATCAGCGCCATCTCGCCGAGTCCAAGTATGGGCGTAGTGACGTTCATTCTGTCGAATTCCGTCATACCAATCCTTCGGATCGCTCCAGATGCTACCAGGACTGAGAAAATCATAACTATCTGTCGGTTTTCCGTATCTAGTACTCAGATCATCAGCGACGCCGTCAACAGTGGATTTTGTCTCGAGGCCATACGCATCGGGCGTCAAATCATTGCTAACCAAAATTATCTTACACGTCCCGTGACCCTCTGTGTTGACTACCTGATACATCTCCACGTTTGGATATGGCGATGGAACCGACCCCAGCGTGTACAAGCCGGGTCCTTCCTCCTTAGGTTTATCAAGATCGGAAAGGGCTTCACCTTTCGCGATGCCCAACGGCCCATCGGCTGGGCCGCGCGAGACAGTCTTTTTTATCTGCGTCAGCACACCATCTTTTGCTGCACCCTGCTGCTCGTTCGTTGGGGCCTTCTCACAGCCCGCGAGCATCATGAGTATCGGCGCGAGCGTTGCGTACGTCTTCATTTGTTCCCCCTGTTTGGGTGGTAAGCTAGCTAGCATCGGCGACACACGCAACCAAGGTCCGCTATCGCTATGTGCTTGCCAAAAATGCCCTTCCCACTCATTTTGATCGACGTCTTAGAGCGCCTAAAGGGAATCTGCCGATGGTAGCTCAATTGCCGAACATACCACCCCGCGCCTCCGCTACCCAGACTCCCCAAACCCCACGAACACCGCCGCCTCCTCCACGCTCCGCCGTTCCGAAACCACCGCGTTCGCCGGGAAATCGTCGTCGGGCCAACCCAACGCGATGCTTTTCATGATCACCTGATCGTCGGGGATGCCGGCGTGTTCGCGCACTACCGGGGATTGCATGATCCCCTGGCTGTTGATGACCGCGCCGAGCCCGCGCGACCAGGCGGCGTTGACCAGCATCGTCGCCGCCGCGCCGCAGTCGAACGGGGTGTCGTCGCTGCCGTCGAGCGCGCGATCATAGGTGATGATGACGCAGACGGGCGCGTCGAACTGGCGGAAGCCGCGCATCACCCAATCCTGCCGGCGGTCCTTGTCGTCGCGCTCGATCCCCATCGCGGAGAACAATTGCTTGGCGACGCCGATCTGCCGGTCGCGGTGCGGGCCGGCGAAGGCCTGGCCGGTGCGGAATTCGCGCGATTGCGGCACACCCGCCAGCATCCGTTCGGTATTGCCCGCGCGAATCCGGTTCAGCGGTTCGCCGGTGAGGACGTAGAAACTCCACGGCTGCGTGTTCATCGACGATGGCGCGCGCATCGCGAGCGTGATGATCTCCTCGATCAGATGCCGGGGCACCGCGTCGGGCTTGTACCCCCGGATGCTGCGGCGGCCGAGGACGACCTCGTCAAACTGCATTTGCGGCCCCCTGCGCCTCTTGCCAATCACGTTTAATCCTGGCGAGGCTCAATCTGTGGACCTCGGTGGGGCCGTCGTAGATGCGAAGTGTCGGGAACGACAAGAGGCCAGGCTCAACCGTCGACCGAGCGGCTGTTGCCGGGCTGCGGATCGCCGCCCGCGTTCGACGATCCGCCGCCCAGTTCTCCCAGCGCCAACGCCAGAATAAGCCCCAGCGCGGTCGCGACGCCTGTCGTGTAGCTGTCCTTGCGATAGGCCTGCGGGAATACCGCGGTCGCCAGCGACGCGACCACCGCGCCCGCGGCGAAGCAGCGGATCGCCGCGAGATATTCTGGTGCGGCGCCTTCCAGAAGCAAATTGCCGGCGATCGCCGCCGCCGAGAGCAGCGCCGCGGTCGCGGTCCAAAGCGCGAAGACCTGGCCCTTCGACCGGTTTTGCGCCATTTGCTTGGCGCCGCCCGCGGCTTCCGGCAGGTTGGACAGGAAAATCGATCCGGCGAGTGCCGCGACCTGCATCGGGCCGGCGCCGATCAAAGCGACCCCGAGCGCCAGATTCTCCGGAATCCCGTCGAGCGTGATCGACGCCAAGAGGCCGCCGCCGCTGTCCTTCCCGAATTTGTCCTCGACCAGCTTGTCGGCGAGGGTGAAGACGATGGCGCCCCCGCCCACCGAAAGCGTGACGAGAAGCAGCGAGGTTTCGGCAAGCGCGGGTTCGATCAGCTCCGACAGCGCGGACACGATCAGCGCTCCTCCGGCCAGCGCAATCAGAAACCCTTCCAGTTCCGAAGGCAATTTTCCGAAGATGCCCCAGGCCGCACCCAATATCAGCGCGGCGGAAACGACGCATATGACGAGAATGGTCAGGAGCATGGCGGGCGAACTCGCTTGGCTGGAGACTGGATCATAAGCGAGCCACGCACTTAGCCAAGTCCAGGTCGCCAAACTTTGCCGGTCGGGATGGAATGGAGCCGCCTGGCGATCCACCCACGAGGGTAGGGCGGACCGCCGATCGGCCGATCAGGGGACGTTCGCGTCCAACTCGGCCAGCCAAACCGTCGCGGTCCCGTCCGAAGGCGCGCGCCAGTCGCCGCGCGGACTGAGCGCACCGCCGGGTGACACCTTTGGCCCGTTGGGGAGCGCCGAGCGCTTGAACTGGCTCGTCTGGAAGAAGCGGATCAGGAATTTCTCCAGCCAGCCCCGGATCGTCGGCAGATCGTAGGCGGTGCGCTTCGCCTCGGGATAGCCCTCGGGCCACGACCCCGCTTCGACATCGTGCCACGCATACCACGCCAAGAACGCGATCTTTGATGGCGCCAGCCCATGCCGGATAACGTAATGCGCGAAGAAATCGTTGAGCGCGTACGGCCCGATCGTCGCTTCGGTACTCTGAATCGCGCCATCGGCACCGGCTGGGACGAGTTCGGGCGAAATCTCGGTGGCGAGGATCGCGTCGAGCACCGCATCGGTGTCGCGGTCGTATTGGTCTGTGGCGATGCACCAGCGGATCAGGAACTGGATCAGCGTCTTCGGCACGCCCGCGTTGACGCCGTAATGGCTCATCTGGTCGCCAACGCCGTAGGTGCACCAGCCGAGCGCGAGCTCGGACAAGTCGCCGGTGCCGACGACGAGTCCGTTCCGCTGGTTGGCGAGGCGGAACAGATAATCGGTGCGCAGCCCCGCCTGCACGTTCTCGAACGTCACGTCGTAGACGGGTTCGCCTTCCGCGAAGGGGTGCGCGATATCCTCGAGCATGCGGCGCGCGGCGGGGCGGATGTCGATCTCCTCGCCGGTCACGCCGAGCGCGCGGATCAGCGCCCAGGCGTTTTCCTTGGTGCCGTCGCTGGTCGCGAAGCCGGGCATCGTCACGCCGAGGATGTCGCTGCGCGGGCGCCCGAGCCGGTCGAGCGCCTTGGCCGCGACGATCAGCGCATGGGTCGAATCGAGGCCGCCGGAGATACCGATCACCAGCCGCTTCACACCGGTCGCGGCGAGGCGTTTGGCGAGGCCCTCGACCTGGATGTTGAACGCTTCGTAGCAATCCTCGTCGCATTTCGCCGGAGTGTTGGGGACGAACG
The DNA here is from genome assembly GCA_038236185.1 of Sphingomonadales bacterium. GTDB lineage: Bacteria > Pseudomonadota > Alphaproteobacteria > Sphingomonadales > Sphingomonadaceae > Sphingomonas. The sequence continues at coordinate 40,539 of JBBSTE010000024.1, forward strand.
GGAAGCGGCGGATCGCGCGTTTCAGCCCAACGTCGGCGAAGTCGGGTTTGTGATCGAATACGACGCGGCGGAAGCGCGTCTCAGGATGCCCCGCCAGCGCCGCGGCATCGTTGAACGTGCCGACGCGCGTGCGTTCCTGCGCGAGCCGTTCGCAATCGACATCGGCGACGACGAGTTCGGGATCGTGCATGAACCGCGTCGATTCGGCGAGTTGGTCGCCGAGTTCGTGGATCGTCCCCTGGCCGTCCCACGCCAGATCGGTCGTGCTCTCGCCCGGCCCGGCGGCGGAATAGACATAGGCGCAGATCGCGCGCGCCGACTGCGATGCCGACAGCATCGCCCGTTCGCGCGATTTGCCGATCGTGACGTTGGAGGCAGAGAGGTTGCAGCACACCAGCGCGCCTGCGAGCGCGCCCATCGTCGAGGGTGGGGTAGGGACCCAGTAATCCTCGCAGATTTCGGCGTGGAAGGTGAAGTGCGGCAGGTCGCTCGCCGCGAAGATCAGGTCGGTGCCGAAGGGCACGCTCTCGCCGTTCAGGTCGATCGTCAGCCCGGTGAGACCGGCGCCCGGCGCGAACCAGCGTTTCTCGTAATATTCGCGGTAATTCGGCAGGAAGCTCTTCGGCACCGCGCCGAGCACGCGCCCGCGCGAAATCGCGACCGCACACTTGTAGAGCCGCCCGTTGCGCTCCAGCGCCGCACCGACCAGTAGAACCGGACGGAGCTTCGCGGTCGCCTTGGCGACGTCGGCCAGCGCCGCCAGCGTCGCGCGCTTCATTGCGGATTGCAGGTGGAGGTCGTCGATCGCGTACGACGTCAGATTGAGCTCGGGAAAGACGACCAGATCGACCGCGCCCGCATCCGCCTCGCGCGCCAGCGCGATCGTCGCGGCGGCGCTCGTGGCGGGATCGCCGACCGCCGCCACGGGTGTCGCCGCCGCGACGCGCAGCATGCCGTGCGCGTGGATCGATTTGAACGCCGCCTTGGTCATGCGGCCCAGCGGATACGATGCTTTCTCGCGCGGCGCCACCATACAGCGTCTTGCGGGGGATCGCTTGGCGACTCGCCCGCGCGGCTCTACCGTCTCGGCCATGCGCCAGTATCTCGACCTAATGGACCGCGTTCTCACCACCGGCGCGCGGCAGATGGACCGTACCGGCACCGGCACGCTCTCGGTGTTCGGGCATCAGATGCGCTTCGATCTCGCCGACGGCTTTCCTGTGCTGACGACCAAGAAACTCCACCTCCGTTCGATCATCGTCGAACTGCTGTGGTTCCTGCGCGGCGACACCAACGTGCAGTGGCTGCGCGACCGCAAGGTGAGCATCTGGGACGAATGGGCCGATGAGGCGGGGGAGCTTGGCCCGGTGTACGGCCAGCAATGGCGCGACTGGGCGACGGCGGACGGGCGGCACATCGATCAGATCAAGGTGCTGATCGAGGAAATCCGCACCAACCCCGCTTCTCGGCGCCAGATCGTGACCGCATGGAATCCCGGCGATCTCCACGCGATGGCCTTGGCGCCGTGCCACTGCCTGTTCCAGACCTATGTCGCGAACGGGCGGCTCTCGCTGCAATTGTACCAGCGTTCGGCGGACATCTTTCTCGGCGTGCCGTTCAATATCGCGAGCTATGCGCTGCTGACGCACATGCTGGCGCAGCAATGCGGGCTGGAGCCGGGCGAGTTCATCTGGACAGGCGGCGATTGCCACCTCTATTCGAACCATCTCGAACAGGCGAAGCTGCAATTGTCGCGCAATCCCGGCGCGTTGCCGAGGCTCGAGATCCTGCGCAGACCGCCCGCGATCGATCGCTATGAGTATGAGGATTTCGCGCTTCACGGATACGAAGCGCAGCCGCATATCAAGGCGACGGTCGCGGTATAGATCGCGAGCGAATCGCAGAAGGAACCGTTGCGTCAGCGTTTCGGTTTCGACGACATGGACATCACCCAGCTCATCCTCGCCGAGCATGCGCAACAACGCGCGCTCTTTTCGCAGATCGACGATATCGACGCCAAGGACATTGAGGCGCTGACCGCGCTGTGGGGCCGTCTCAAGAACCTGCTCGACGCGCATGCCGAGGCCGAGGAGCGATATTTCTATCCGCGGTTGATGGAGATCGGCACCGGCGGCAACGACGCCGATTCGGCCGCCGAGGAAACCGAGGACGCGATCGAGGATCACAACGACATCCGCGATACCGGCGAGGCGGTCGGCAAGCACAAGGTCGGCTCGAAGCCTTGGTTCGCGGCGGTCGGCGCGTGCAACAAGGCGAACGGCGATCACATGGCGGAGGAGGAACGGCAGGGCCTCACGGATTTCCGCAAGCACGCGTCGCTGGAGGAGCGGCACGATCTGGGGGTCCGCTTCGCGACGTTCGAGGCGCAGCATCTCGATGGGGTGAAGGTGGTCGACAAGGATCCCAAGAAATACGTCAAGGGTCACGAACCCGATTGATCGCTCGTACGATACCCATGCGGCGGATGTTTTCCACGGTTTTCACAGCACGACACGTCGAATTTTTCTGTTCGCAACATTTCCCAAGCCACACTGTCTGTGTCAGTAGCAATTTGTGGTTATGGGGTTGCCGATGCGTAGGTTGACATCGATCGTTGCCGTAAATGAAGATGGTGCGATCGGCGTCGGTAATACGCTGCCTTGGCGTGTGCGTAGCGATCTGCGTTTCTTCCGAAATCAAACTCGCGGCAACGTTGTGATAATGGGACGTCGGACCTACGATTCTCTTGGGCACGGCCTGCCCGATCGCACTAATATCGTGGTCACGCATGGGTTTGGGATGTTTCCGTCAACTCCGACTTGCCACGCAGCAGGCAGCATCGATGAGGCTTTGGCAATGGCCGAGAGGTCTCGAACGAGAGGCCAGGAGGTTTTTGTCGTCGGTGGCGCGAGCATGTACGAGCAGTTTGCCCAGTACGTTGACCGGTATTTAATTACCGAGGTGAAGAAAAAAGTCGCTGAAGCAGACACGTTTTTATCGCCCGAGATATTCGGTGACCTGAATGAATGGGATCGCCAGACCGTTCAGGTTGGGCAAGCGGATGGCCTACACGACGAGGCCGATTTTACGATTTTTGAGCTTTTCAGCCGGCATCCCGATGTAGCGGCAAAACGCCGAGACGGAGTGTTCCGCAGTCTCGAGCAGCGTCGAAACGGAAATCGGCTGCACGCGGCCCCGGTGCGGATGTACGCAGCGGTTTAGCGAGTGAGGCGGTGGCTCATTGGCGCAGCGGCGCTGCTGATCGTCGCGGCTGCCGCCTTCTTCATACTCGCCCCCGGCATCGTCGAGCGATCGATGAACAGGGTCGCCGCCGTCCCGCTGAAGATCACGCCGCGCGCCCGGACTTTGCACGCGCGGCTGGCCGTCGCGGACATGCACGCCGATTCGCTGCTGTGGAGCCGCGATCTCGACGAGCGTTCGACGCGCGGGCAGGTCGATGTACCGCGCCTGCTCGCGGGCAATTATGCGCTCCAGATATTCTCGTCGGTGACGAAGACGCCGAAGGGCCAGAATTACGACGCGAATTCCGCCGATACCGACAACATCACGCTGCTGACGATCGCCAATGCGCAACCGCCGCGGACGTGGGGTTCGCTGCTGCAACGTTCGTTGTGGCATGCGACCAAGCTCGATCGTTTCGCCACCGCCTCAGGCGGACATCTTCGCCTGATTCGCACCCCTGCCGATCTCGATCGCCTCCTCTCTGATCGCGCGAAGGGCGTGAAGGTCGTCGGCGGGATGCTGTCGATCGAGGGGTTACAGGACATCGAGGGCAAGTTCGCCAATCTCGATCGGCTCCACGACGCTGGCTTCCGCATGGCGGGGTTCGCGCATTTCTTCGACAACGACGTCGCCGGATCGATGCACGGCGAGGCGAAGCGCGGGTTGACCCCGCTCGGGCGGCAGGTGCTGCGGCGAATGGAGGCGATCGGCATGATCGTCGACGTCGCGCATTCGAGCCATGCCGCGGTCGCCGAGATGCTGGCGCTGGCGCGGCGGCCGGTCCTCTCGTCGCACGGTGGGGTGCAGGCGACGTGCAAGGTCAACCGCAACCTGACCGACGACGAAATCCGCGGCATTGCGCGGACCGGCGGGGTGATCGGGATCGGCTATTGGGATGGCGCGATCTGCTCGACGCGGCCCGAGGCGGTGGCGACGGCGATCGCGCATGTCCGCGATCTGGTGGGGGTCGATCACGTCGGACTCGGCTCCGATTTCGATGGCGCGGTGACGACCGGGTTCGATTCGTCGCAGGTCGTCGCGGTGACGCAGGCGCTGATCGATCGCGGCTTTTCGGACGGCGACATCGCCAAGGTGATGGGCGGCAACGTGCTCCGCGTGATCCGCGCGGGGATTGTTCCCGCGCAACCCGCCCCCTAAGGCGCGGCACATGGAGCGGCTCGACGGTGGCGCGCCGATCGCCGGCGCCTTGCGCGGCGGGATCGTCGCGCTCGGCAATTTCGATGGGTTTCACCTTGCCCACCCGGGGGTGGTCGGGCGCGCGGTCGCGCGCGCACGGGCGGAGGGGCGGCCCGCGCTGGTCGCGACGTTCGATCCGCATCCGATGCGGTATTTCCGGCCCGATAGTGCGTGGTTCCGGCTGACGACGCTGGAGCAGCGCGAGGCGTTGATGAACACGGCGGGGGTCGATGCGATGCTCGTCTTCGATTTCGACGCGACACTCGCCGCGCTCAGCGCGGGCGATTTTGTCGCGCAGCGGTTGATCGGCGAGATCGGGGTCGCGGGGGTCGTGACGGGGGAGGATTTCACCTTCGGCGTCGGACGCACCGGGAGCGTGACGATGATGGCCGAACTGGGGCGGCGTAACGGCTTTTCGGTCGATACCGTCGCGCCGGTGACGCTGGATGGCGAGACGGTGTCGTCGACGCGGATTCGCGACGCGCTGGGGGCGGGCGACCCGCGCGGCGCGGCGCGGCTGCTGACGCGGCCCTTCGCGATTCAGGGCGTGGTGCAGCACGGCGATAAATTGGGGCGCGAGATCGGCTATCCCACCGCCAATCTCGACATGGGGAATTACGTGCGGCCGGCGTACGGCATCTATGCGGTGCGCGGGCGGCTTGCCGACGGGCGGGTCGTGGATGGCGCGGCGAACCTCGGGGTGCGGCCGACGTTCGATCCGCCGAAGGAATTGCTCGAGCCGTATTTCTTCGATTTCTCGGGGGATTTGTATGGCGAATGTATCGAGGTGGAGTTGATCGAGTACCTGCGGCCCGAGGCGAAGTTCGATACGCTCGACGCGCTCAAGGCGCAGATGGCGGCGGATTGCGACTGGGCGCGCGAGGTGCTGGCCGCGACGTAAATCCTCCCCGTTTACGGGGAGGTGGCGGCGCGCAGCGCTGACGGAGGGGGCCTCCTAAAGCGACCCGCTCGCGGCCCGCCCCCTCCACCATGCTTCGCATGGTCCCCCTCCCCGCGAGCGGGGAGGATTTGTTTTGGCGCGATCCTGGGCTAATGCCCCGCCACTCATGGCCGACGCACCTCCCACGCAACGCGATTACCGCGACACCGTCTTCCTGCCGAAGACCGATTTCCCGATGAAGGCGGGGCTCGCCGCCAAGGAACCCGCGATCCTCGAACGCTGGGCGCGGCTCGGCCTCTACGATCGCCTTCGCGAGCAGCGCGCCGGGCGCACGCGCTATATCCTCCACGACGGCCCGCCCTACGCCAATGGCGACATCCACATGGGCCATGCGATGAACAAGGTGCTGAAGGACATCGTCGTCCGCAGCCGCTCGCTGATGGGCTATGACGCGCCTTATGTTCCCGGCTGGGACTGCCACGGCTTGCCGATCGAATGGAAAGTCGAGGAAGCGTATCGCGCGAAGAAGCTCAACAAGGACGACGTCCCCGTCGCGCAATTCCGCGCCGAATGCCGCGCCTATGCCGAAAAATGGGTCGAGGTTCAGAAGGCCGAGTTCCAGCGGCTTGGGTTGATGGGCGACTGGGCCGATCCGTATCTGACGATGAAATACGATGCCGAGGCGGTGATCGTCGGCGAATTGCTGAAGTTCGCCGAAAGCGGCCAGCTCTATCGCGGCGCGAAGCCGGTGATGTGGTCGCCGGTCGAAAAGACCGCGCTCGCCGAGGCCGAGGTGGAATATGAGGACGTGGTGTCGACGCAGATCGACGTCGCGTTCGAGATCGTCGAGGCGCCGAATGCGCCGGAACTGGTCGGCGCGCATGCGGTGATCTGGACGACGACGCCGTGGACGATCCCGGTGAACCAGGCTTTGGCTTATGGAGAGGATGTTGAATATGTCCTCCTGCAAGAAGCCTATGAACTCGATGATCTTCGACGTCGCTTTCTAGTCGCGCGGAATCTGGTCGATACCTTCCGTGATCGAATCCAAGATCAGGTCAATGTCAGCTTGATGCTATGGCCAATCGGTGATCGAGACCACATACTTGGCTCGCAACTTGCGGGAGCGGTCGCCCGCCACCCGATCGCCAACCTTCTTCCACCCCTCCCCTTCAGGGGAGGGGCCGGGGGTGGGGGCGCGCCGCAAACGCCAACGCCCGCGGCCCGGGGCCCCCCCCCCCCCCCCCCCCCACGGCGGGGGGGGGGTGCCGCGCCGGCCCGGG
>JBBSTE010000025.1:0-45188 GCA_038236185.1 Sphingomonadales bacterium
CAGGCCGGGGCCGCTGCGTAGTGAAAATCGCCGATGCAACCAAGCGGCCCCGGCCTGCGCCGGGGCGACGGAAGTAGGGCATGACCGAAGCGCCCGCATCCACCCGCGCCTCGATCCTGATTCCGTTCGCGATCGTGACGCTGATCTGGGGTTCGACCTGGCTCGTCATCCGCGATCAGCTCGGCGTCGTCCCGCCAAGCTGGTCGGTCGCGTATCGCTTCCTCGTCGCAGGGTTGGCGATGGCGGTTTGGGCGGCGTGGAAGCACGAGCCGGTCAAGCTCGACGCGCGCGGCTGGGGCTTCGCGATCGCGCTCGGCGTCACGCAATTCTGCCTCAACTTCAATTTCGTCTATCGCGCCGAGAGGTACATCACCTCGGGGCTGGTCGCGGTCGTCTTCGCACTGCTGCTCGTCCCCAATGCACTGTTCGGGCGCATCTTCCTCGGTCAGAAGCTCGGGCGGCAACTGCTGATCGGGTCGTCGATCGCGATGGCCGGCGTGGCACTGCTGTTCCTCCATGAGGTGCGGACCGATCCGCACGGGCCCACCAGCTCGTTGACCGGCATCGCCTTCACCTTGTGCGGCATTCTCTCTGCCTCGATCGCCAACGTCATGCAGGCGACCGAGACCGCGAAACGCTATCCAATGGCGGCGATGCTGGCGATCGCGATGCTGCTCGGCGCGGCGCTCGATGCGGCGTTCGCCTGGGCGATGACCGGGCCACCGGTGTTCGAGATGCGCACGGGCTATATCCTCGGCATCCTCTATCTCGGGCTGGCGGCGTCGGCGCTCGCCTTCACGCTCTATTTCCGGATCATCCGCGCGATCGGGCCGGCGAAGGCGGCCTATTCGAGCGTCATCGTCCCCGTGATCGCGATGCTGCTGTCGACCGCGTTCGAGGGCTATCGCTGGTCGCTGCTGGCGGGCGCGGGGGCGGCGCTGACCGGTGTCGGGCTGATCGTCGCGTTGATGGCGCGCAGGCCCGCGCGGTAATCTGGGTAAAGCGGCGTCCAGCCGAGGATGCGCTTCGCCTTCAGGTTGGAGACGCGGCGGTTCTCCGCATAGAAGCCGCGCGCCATCGGCGAAAGCGTGTCGATCGCGACGAACGGCGGCGGCTCCATCCCGATCAGGGCTGCGGCGAATTCGACGACGTGGTTCTGGCTCGCGGGCAGATCGTCGGCGAGGTTGTATGCACCCGCGGACGCATCGAACCCCGCGACCACGCCGCGTGCGATGTCTTTGACGTGGATGCGGCTGAACACCTGATCGGGAAGATCGACCCGGTGCGCGTGTCCCGCGCGGACGCGATGGATCGGCGAGCGACCGGGGCCGTAGATGCCGGGGAGCCGGAACACCCGCGCGCCCTTGGCAAGCCACGCGGTATCCGCAGCGTTGCGCCCCGGACGCCGCCCCGCGACTGGCGCGGTCTCATCGACCCAGCCGCCAAGCGCGTCGCCATAGACTCCGGTCGAAGAGAGATAACCGATCCAGGCGCGACCGAAATGCTCGCCGTAGGTGTCGAGCACCGGATCGCGGTCGCCCTCGGGCGGTACCGACGACAGGATATGCGTCGCCGCCGCGACCTCGGTGTAGACCGCATTCGCGTCGTCGAAGCGGATCGTGCCATCGCGCCCGTCGCGCGACGTACCGAGGACATGCCAGCCGTCGAGCGCCGACGCGATCGTTTGCGCAGTATAGCCGAACCCGAAGACGAAGAGGCGACTCATCCCACTATCCTACCCATTCGTTTCGAGCGAAGTCGGGAAACGCGCCACGGGCGCCACGCCAACGCTTCTCGACTTCGCTCGAAGCGAACGGTTATCGAATGCCGGATAACGGATCGGGCTATTGGATCGGAGTCGGTCTGACGATCGTCGCTCCGGGGACGTGATCCTTCTTCCATTGCATCGACATCCGGACGCGATTCTCGCCTGAGGGGTGATCGAAGAAGACGAATTCCTCGATACTGCTCGGCGAGATTTTGCGATATTCGCTCAGCCGAATCGCGGTCTTGGCGAAGCCGTCGGGTTCGCGCGCGGCGTCGAGGCCGAACTTGTCAGCCTCGATCTCGTTGTGGCGGATCAGCGTGTTCTGGATCGGCGTCAGGATGAGCAACGCGACCGAGGCGAGTCCCGTCAGGAGCGGCGCGGCGGCGGGATCGGCGACGTCGCGGACGCGCCAGCCGGGGTAGCGCACGATCAAGGCGGGGGCGATCCGCGAAACGACGAAGAAGATCAGCAGGAAGATCAGCGCGAAGCCGATGATGAGGTTGCGGATGTGGTTTAGGACGTAATGCCCCATCTCGTGCCCCATCACCGCGACGGTCTCCGCGGGCGAGGTGCGTTTCAGCAGATTGTCGTTGAGCGTGATCCGGATCGTCGGGCCGAGGCCGGAGACGTTGGCCGAAATCCGCTTGGTCTGGCGCGACGCGTCCGAAACGTAGATATGCTCGGCGGGGATATGGTTCGCCGCGGCGATCGCGACGATGCGGTCGCGCAAGCGACCCTCGGGCATTTCGGTATAGGTGTTGAACAGCGGCGCGATGAACACCGGCGCGACGAGCGCGCCGACCGCGACGAAGGCGATCATCACCGCAGCCCCGATCGCCCACCACGTCCGGCGGAAGCGGCGGATCACCGCGAAGATCGCCATGAACAAGAGCGCCAGGACGACGAGGTCGATGCCGAACCCCTTGGCCTGATCGAGCGCCCAGGCCGCGAAGGTCTGGTTCATCAGGCCATATTGGTTTTCGCGGACGAAGCCTTCGTAGATCGTCCACGGCAGGAACAGCAGAGTCGTCACCACCGCATAGGGCAAGGCATAGAGCGCGGGGACGAGCCAGCGCCGCTTCGTCAGGCGCTCGGCCCAGTCGCGCAGCTTCGCCGACCAGCCGGTCGCGAGGAGCAGCAGATAGATCGCGATCGAGACGACCGTGTCCCACAGGACGAGCCAGTACCCGCCCTCGAAATAGGCGTCCGATTTGGCCCGCGCCGGGCCTTGCAGCAGCGCGAGATAGGCCCGGGTCGCGGTATCGACGTCGAAACCTGGATTTGCCTGGGCCTGCGTGGCGATGGGCAGCAATGCCGCGGCTGCCGTCAATCCCATTACGATCGTCCTGACTTTCAACGCTCTGCTCCCCGGTATCTTCTTGTGTATCGCTCGTGTAGCACACCCCGGCCCCTGCGCAACCTTATGGGATGGAACCATGTCGCGCGCCGCGTATAGTCTCAGCAGATGCTAGACGTTCAGACCGCCCCCGCCATTCCCGCCGTCACCCGGCGCGAGGATTATCGCCCGCCCGCTTGGCTGGTGCCGACGATCGATTTGGAGTTCGATCTCAATCCCTCGAACACGCGGGTGAAGGCGCGGCTCTCGGTAACGCGCAACCACGGGTCACGAGAGCCTCTCCGGCTCGACGGCAACGGCCAGACGCCTTTGTCGGTGACGGTCGATGGCGTCGCGGTGAACGACTGGGCGGTCGAAAATGGTCAGCTTGTCATCCCTCTGTCGGGCGACGCGCATGTCGTCGAGACCGAGGTCGCGATTTCGCCCGATCGCAACACGCAGCTGATGGGGCTCTATTCCTCGGGCGGGAACCTATGCACGCAATGCGAGGCGGAAGGGTTCCGCCGGATCACCTTCTTCCCCGATCGCCCAGACGTGCTGAGCGTCTACCGAGTCCGGATGACCGCGGAAAAGGCGCGCTTTCCGGTGCTGCTCGCGAACGGCGATCCGATCGGCTCGGGCGACGCGGGCGACGGGCGGCATTGGGCGGAGTGGCACGATCCCTTCCCCAAGCCCTGTTACCTCTTCGCGATGGTGGCGGGCGATCTTTCGGTCAATCGCGGCAGCTTCACGACGCGATCGGGGCGCGAGGTTCAGCTCGGCATCTGGGTGCGCGAGGCCGATCTGCCCAAGACCGAGCACGCGCTGTCGGCGCTCAAGACTGCGATGGCGTGGGACGAGCGCGTCTATGGCCGCGAATACGACCTCGACGTGTTCAACATCGTCGCGGTCGACGATTTCAACTTCGGTGCGATGGAGAACAAGGGGCTGAACATCTTCAACAGCCGCTACATCCTCGCCGACCCCGATACCGCGACCGATTACGATTTCGACGCGATCGCCGCGGTCGTCGCGCATGAATATTTCCACAATTGGAGCGGCAACCGCGTCACCTGCCGCGACTGGTTCCAGTTGAGCCTCAAAGAAGGCTTCACGGTCTATCGCGACCAGGGCTTTTCCGCCGACCAGGGATCGCCCGCGGTGCGGCGGATCGAGAATGTCCGCGGGCTTCGCGCCGCGCAATTCCCCGAGGATGCGGGCCCGCTGGCGCATCCGGTGCGCCCCGAAAGCTATCTCGAAATCTCGAATTTCTACACTGCGACGATCTACAACAAGGGTGCGGAACTGATCCGGATGATGGCGACGATCCTCGGACCCGAGCGCTTCCGCATGGCGACCGATTTCTATTTCGAGCGCTACGACGGGACGGCGGCGACGTGCGAGGATTTCGTGCGATGCATGGAAGAAGGCGGCGGCGTCGATCTGACGCAATTCCGCCTGTGGTATTCGCAGGCGGGCACGCCGCGCGTTTCCGCCGATCTGTCGCACGAGGCGGGAAGCGGGCGCGCGACGCTACGGCTCGCACAATCGGTGCCCGCGACGCCGGGGCAGAGCGACAAGGCGGCGATGGTCCTGCCGCTGTGCCTCAAGTTGTTTGGCAGCGAGACCGGGCGCGCGCTCAGCGAAGAGCAGATCGTCATGCTCGACAGCGCCAGCGAGACGATGGTCTTCGACGGCATCACCGAACGCCCGGTGCTGTCGATCAACCGCGGCTTTTCCGCGCCGGTCATCATCGAGAGCGACCGCGACGCGCGGGACCTCGCTTTCTTGAGCGCGCACGACGACGATCCGTTCGCGCGCTACGAGGCGATGCAGCAATTGATGCTCGACACGCTCGTCGCCGCGACGATCGAGGGGCGCGCGGACCACGAAGCGGTGATCGCGGCGGTGGCGCGGACGCTCGAGAATTCCGATCTCGACAGCGCCTTCGTCGCGGAGGCGGTGCTGCTGCCGTCGGAAAGCTTCATCGGCGATCAATTGGCGACGGTCGATCCCGAGGCGATCTTCGCCGCGCGCGAGGCGCTGCGCCGCGATCTCGGCAAGCGGCTCAACGCGCAATGGCGGCTGGCGTACGACAACGGTGAGCAGGGCCCGTATCGCTATGCGCCCGAAGCGAAGGGCAAGCGCCGCCTGCGCAACGTCGCGCTCGGCTATATTTCGGCGAGCGGCGCGGCGGATGCGGCGGCGCTCGCGTTCGGCCAGTTCGAGGCGGCGGACAATATGACCGACCGGCAGGGCGCGCTCGCGACGCTCGCGAGCAGCAACGCCGACGCGAACGAACCGTTGCGCGAGGCGGCGCTCGACATTTTCTACAACCGCTATGCCGACAACGCGCTGGTGCTCGACAAATGGTTTCAGACGCAGGCACTGTCGTCACGCGACGATACCCCCGCGGTCGTCGCCCAACTGGCGCGGCACCCCGATTTCACGCTCGCCAATCCCAATCGCGCGCGATCGCTGATCGGCGCGTTCGCGGTCAACCAGCGTGCCTTCCACTCGGTCGGTGGCGCCGGCTATCGCTTCGCGGCGGACCAGCTCATCGCGCTCGACAGGCTCAACCCGCAGACCGCGGCGAAGCTCCTCCCGCCGCTCGATCGCTGGCGGCGCTTCGACGAGAAACGCGCGGCAATGATGCGCGCCGAGCTCGAACGGATCACCGCGACGCCGGGGCTGTCGAAGGATTTGTTCGAACAAGCGTCGAAGAGCCTCGACTGAGAAGGCGGATATGGCGGCGACGTTCAATCTGGCGACCGCGCTGATCGAACCACATCTCGCGCTGCGCCCGGACAAGACCGCGTTCGTCGACGATTCGGGCGCGATCACCTTCGCCGAACTGGCCGAACGCGTTGATCGCTTCGCAGGCGCGCTCGTCGCGATGGGCGCGGGAATCGAGACGCGCGTCATGCTGTGCCTGGAGGACAGCATCGACTTTCCCGTCGCCTGTCTCGGCGCGATCAAGGCGGGGTGCGTCGCGGTGATGGTCAATCCGATGCTGCCGCCCGAGGATTACGACTATCTGCTGCCCGATTGCCGCGCGCCGATCCTGATCGCGTCCGAAAGCGCCATGCCGCGGCTGGAGCCGGTGCTCACGGCGCAGCCGTATCTTCGCCACGTCATCACGTCGGGCGAGATCGCCGAGATATCGCGCAACGCCGCGCCGATCGGAGAAGCTGCCGCGACGGGCGCCGACGACGCTTGTTTGTGGCAATATTCGTCGGGCACGACCGGCCGGCCCAAGGGGACGATCCATCTGCACGGCTGCGTCGCGGCGCTCGCCGATTTGTTCCCGCGCCAGATCCTCGCGCTGACCGACGCGGACGTCACTTTTTCGGCCGCGAAACTGTTCTTCGGCTACGGTTTCGGCAACGGCCTGCTGTTCCCGCTGATGACGGGCGCGACCGGCATCTTGATGGCGGAGCGGCCGACCGCTCAGAGCGTGTTCGAGCGGCTTGCTGCGCATCGGCCGACGGTTTTCTACGGCGTGCCGACGCTCTACGCCGCGTTGCTCGCGGGATGCGGCAACGGGATTGCTGGTGGCCTGCGCGCCTGCGTCTCCGCCGGCGAAGCACTGCCTCCCGAGATCGGCAAACGCTGGGAGGCGCGGTTCGGCGTCCCGATCCTCGACGGGATTGGATCGACCGAGATGCTCCACATCTTCCTGTCGAACCGCCCCGGCGACATCGCCTATGGCACGACCGGACGACCGCTCGACGGCGTCGCGCTACGCCTGATCGGCGACGACGGCGCGCCGGTCAACCCCGGCGAGATCGGCGAGCTCCACATCAAGGGGCCGACCGCCGCCGCGGGCTATTGGAACCAGCGCGAGAAGACGCAGGCGACTTTTCTCGGGACCTGGGTCCGCAGCGGCGACAAGTTCCGCCAGGACGCCGATGGCCGTTACGTCTATGCTGGCCGATCTGACGACATGCTTAAGGTCAGCGGCATCTATGTGTCGCCGTTCGAGGTCGAATCCGCGCTGTGCACGCACGCCGCGGTCGGTGAATGCGCGGTCGTCGGCGCGGCCGATGGCGACGGGCTGGTCAAGCCGATGGCGTTCGTCGTGCTGGCCGCCGGGTACATCGGGGATCGCGCGCTGGAGGACGCGCTCAAGGCGCATGTGAAGACGGTGCTCGCGCCGTACAAATATCCACGCCGGATCTGCTTCGTCGAAGCCTTGCCCAAGACCGCGACCGGCAAGATCGCGCGCTTCCGCCTGCGCGAACGCGCGCACCTCTAAGCGTCAGCGGTCAGCGGTCAGCGATCACCGCGGTCCCCTCGATTTCGACCAAGGCCTCGGCTTCCATCAGCGCCGACACCTCGATCACCGCCATCGCGGGACAATGCGCCCCGAACGCCGCGCGATAGGCCGCGCCGATCACCCTGCCCTCCGCGAGATAGGCGGCGCGGCTGGTGACGTACCAGGTCAGCCCTTTCTTGACGAGGATCGCGAGGTAGAACCCGCCCGGACCGTCCCCGACGATGCTGATCTTCAAATAAGGTCCCCAGTAGGATGGCCGGATCAATGCCCTTTGCAAGCAAGTCGATCCGACCTACCTCTTCAAATCCGAACCACGGAACGCGACGGAGCGATACGATCGAGGCCCGCACTCTCGAAGACCGGCACGCCCTAATAACCGGCGGCGGCACCGGTATCGGCGCCGCGATCGCGCGTCGTCTCGCCGCATCGGGCGCGCGCGTCTCGCTAGTTGGACGTCGCAAGGAACCGATCGAGGCGCTCGCGGCGGAATTGCCGGGTGCGGTCGCGATCCCCGGCGATGTGACCGACGCGGCGCAGATTGCCGCGATCCTCGATCGTGCGCGCGAGGCCTCAGGTCCGATCGCGATCCTGGTCAACAATGCCGGTGCGGCCGAAAGCGCGCCCATCGCAAAGATCACATCCCATCACTGGCGGCGGATGATGGCGGTCAATCTCGATGCGGTGTTCCTAATGACGCAGGCGGCCTTGCCCGATCTCCGCGCCGCCGAGGCCGGGCGGATTGTCACCATCGCCAGCACCGCAGGCGTCAAGGGCTATGCCTATACCGCCGCCTACACCGCGGCGAAGCATGGTGCGATCGGGCTGACCCGCGCACTCGCCGCCGAACTCGCCGGAACGCCGGTTACCGTCAACGCGGTCTGCCCCGGCTTCACCGACACCGATATCGTCGCCGACGCCGTGGCCCGGATCGGCGCGGCGACCGGGCGCGACGCGGCGGGCGCGCGCGCCGAGCTGGCGGCGTTCAACCCGCAACACCGGCTGATCGCGCCCGAGGAAATCGCCGAAACGGTGCTGTGGCTGTGCCTCCCCGCGAGCCGCTCGGTCACCGGGCAGACGATCGTCGTCGCCGGCGGCGAGATCGGCTGATGGAGATGTCATGACTGCGTTCGATCCCAATACCTACACGCCCACGCACTTCCGCTGGAGCCACGACGCGGGCGTCGCGACGATCACGCTCGACCGCCCGGCGCTCAAGAACCCGTTGACTTTCGACAGCTATGCCGAGCTCCGCGATCTGTTCCGGAGCCTCGTCTACGCCAAATCGGTCAAGGCCGTCGTGCTGACCGGCGCGGGCGGCAATTTCTCGTCAGGCGGCGACGTGTTCGAGATCATCGGGCCGCTGACGAAGATGACGATGCCCGAGCTGCTCGATTTCACGCGGATGACGGGCGATCTCGTCAAGGCGATGCGTGCCTGTCCGCAACCGATCGTCGCCGCGCTCGACGGCATCTGCGTCGGCGCAGGCGCGATCGTGGCGATGGCGTCCGACATCCGCTTCGCCACGCCCGCGACGAAGACCGCCTTCCTGTTCACCCGCGTCGGACTCGCCGGTTGCGACATGGGAGCGTGCGCGATGCTGCCCCGGATCATCGGCCAAGGCCGCGCGTCCGACCTTTTGTTCAGCGGACGGATGATGGGCGCGGAAGAGGGCGAACGCTGGGGCTTCCACAACCGGATCGTCGCCGCCGAAACCCTGCTCGCCGAGGCGCAGGCCTATGCCCGCGCGCTCGCCGACGGCCCGACCTTCGCGCACGGCATCACCAAGACGCAGCTCAACACCGAATGGGCGGTCAGCCTCGACGTCGCGATCGAGATGGAGGCGCAGGCGCAGGCGATCTGCATGCAAACGCAGGATTTCACGCGGGCGTTCGAGGCGTTCGCGGAGAAGCGCAGCCCGGCGTTCGATGGGAATTAGGCGCGCCCGCCTAATTCTTGCCCGCCTAGTTCTTGATCGTGACCATCGCCACCGGCGCGCCCTTCGACGAGGGGTTCGCGGCGATCGTCTTGACCTTTTCCGCCTTGGGCTTGCGAACCTCGCGGTTCGACTTCTTCTGGCTCTTCGCCATTTACGTTTCCTTTCGAGACTTCATGTCCGGCGCCGCAATAGCGCGACTACGCGCCAAGGGCCGAATCAATTATCGCTAACGGCTCCATTTCGGCTCATCGAGCGTTCAGGAAAGCGGGCGCAGAAAAACACTTGTCACAATTGGGCAGGATTTCAGCCGATGACCAGTTTCAAGACCAAGGCATTCTTTCTCGTTGCGGGCGTGTCCGTGGCCGTATCGCCGCTCGCGACGTCCGCCGCCGCGGCGCAGTCGCGCGATCCGCAATATGACCGCGACCAGCAATATGATCCACGCGATCAACAATATGATCCGCGTGACGACAATTCCGACGCGCGCGACGGCTACGATCAGGACGATCGCGGCCCGCCCCCCGGTTACACTGAGCGCGACAACCGCGGGCAGACCTCGGGGTACGACGATCAATATTACGACGAAACGTACGATCGCGGCCCGCCATCGGGCTATGACGGTACCCGCCCGCCGCCGCCGCCGCGCGGCTACCGCGACGACGGCGACCGGAGCGCGTATCTCGCCGAAGACGACCGGTTCGCGAGCAATGCCGAGCGTTGGTCGCAGGACAATTGTATCAAGTCGCACAACAATGCGGGCGTCGGCGCGGTCGTCGGCGGGGTGATCGGCGCGCTGGTCGGCAACGGCCTCAGCAGCCGGCGCGACCGGACCGGCGGCACGATCGCGGGCGCCGCGGTCGGCGCGGCGGGCGGCGCGATCGTCGGCGGCGCGAGCAGCGGCGCGACGAGTCCCGGCTGCCCGCCCGGCTATGTCGTGCGCGGCGGCGCGGCGCGATTCGCTTATGCGCCGGGCTTCGCCTATGCGGCGCCGGGCTGGTATCTGCCGTGGGTGTTCATCGGCGGACGCTGGACCTATCGGCCCTATCCGTATCACCGCTGGTCCGCGCGCTATTATCGCCACCCGTACGGTGGGCGCCGGCCGCTCTATCGGCGCGGCCCGCGCTATCGCCGCTACTAGAGACGGCTCGCCCTTGGGTTGGGCGGGCACCCGCCGCACAACCCATTTGCGCTACAAACCCGCGCGCCTCGCTACGTAAGCGTCAGAACGACCCCGGAACCTCCCGCTGAACGGTGTTGGGCCGATCGGGCGTCAGCAATGCGCGCGGCGCCGCGACCGCACGAAGCGAGCGCGCCGCGGCGGCCCCCGACGCGCCGGCGATCGGCGTGCAGGCCTTGCCCTCGAGGAAATCGAGCGCCTGCCGCGTCGATGCTTCCTCAGGGCTGCCGAGCGGGTGCGAGAGATCGTCGTCGGCGCGGCAACTGGCCTCGACGGTTCCGGCGAGGCCATCGTAATAGCCGCCCTTGTGGTCCGCATTCTGCGTCGCGAACGACACGACGCGCAGGCGATCGTCGCATTCGGGTTTGTCGAACGGAAGCTGCCCGACCGGCTTGCCGTAGGTGTTGGTGCCGATCAGCCCGGCGTTGGCGTGAAGGTACGGTATGAAGGCGTTGATGACGAATTCGCTCGCCGAGGCGGTGCCGCCGGCGCCAATGAACGCGATCTTCATCGCCGCGACCGATTGCGGCTGCGCGGTGAAGCGCGTCGTCACATTCTCGCTCGATTTCGACGGGCGGAAGACGGTGTAGTCGAGGACATCCGAGGCCGAACGGTTGGCGCCGAGCAGATTGCTCAGCAACTCGGCGATCGAGACGAGCCCACCGCCGTTGTAGCGCAGATCGACAACCACCCTTGTGACCCCGGCGGTACGGAATTTCGCGAAGGCGCTCCGCAAGGCGAGGTCCGCCGGGTTGATGAAGGTGCGCAAATTGACGTAGCCGACCTTCTCGCCGCCGTCGGCGATGACCTTCGCGCCGTATCGGCTTGAGACCGGCGTCAGGTCATAATCGCTCTTCGCGACCGTCACGTTGCGCGTGCCATCCGCGTCGTTGATTTTCAGCACGCGGCTCGTCCCCGCGGTGGTCGGGCCGAGCGCATCGCTGACCGCTTGCGGCCCGCCCGCCGCCATCAGCGCGCTGACATCGCGGAGATTCGACTTGCTCGTGCCGATCGCCACGATCTCCGCGCCGCGATCGATTCCCGCGGCGAGAGCGGTGGTGCCTTCGAACGCTTCGGCGACGAAAACGCGGTTGGCGGTTATATCGTAGGACAGGCGCACGCCGAATCCGGCGCTCGATCCCGAATCGTAATAAGCGTCTTCGCCCGAGATCGAGGTCAGATAGGTGAAATAGCGATCCTTGTTCTGCGCCCGCGCGGTGGCGGTGAGCGCATCGACATAATCCTCGACCGAGGAATAGGGCGCCGGATCGAGATTGGCGGGCAGCAATTCGGGGAACAAATACCATTCCCGCATCTGCGCCGCCGCCCAATCCTGGCGTTCGCGCAGCGAGCAGCCGTTGCTCGCGGAGGTTGGCGTCGGAGTCGGGGCGACCGTCCCGGTTCCGCCGGTCGCCGTCGCGCCCGAACTACCGCCGCCTCCGCCGCATGCGGACAGCAGCGCGCTCAGGGCCAGCGCCGCGCCGAGTTTCGAAGACTTCATCTTTTCCTCCACTGCGCAACAGCTTAGGCTGATCCGACGACGTTGCCAGCGGAAAAGCGTGGCGGCCGCGCCTTCACCGCTTCGTTACGACTTCGCGGCTAGTTAGCGCGTCATGTACCACGATGCCGCGCTCGCCCAGGCCGCCAAGGCCGATCCGCGCCCGCGATCGGCGGTGTCGTCCGGCGTCGGCGTCGCCGGCCTCGCCGGGCTGATCGCGTGGATCGCGGTGGCGCGGTTCTACGGCATGGACGGGCCGTACGCCGCGCTCCTCAACGTCGCGGCCTGCGCGTTGCCGATGATCGCCTGGTCGCTGATCGTCGACAAGGTCCACCGCAACCCTTCGACGGGAATCGACTGGTCCGCCGCGAAACCGTGGCGCGAAACGATCGACGTCAGCCTGACCAAACTCGCCGGGCTATGGGCGACCTGGGCGGGGATCACGCTGATCTACGGCACCGGGCGCTTCTATTGGCAAGACAATTTCGCCTTCGCGATGTGGTGTTTCGAGCAGGCGGCGCCGTGGATCTTCGCGCTGTCGATTCCCTACGTCCTGTGGCTCGACCGCTATCTCGTCGCGCCCAAGGACGGCGCCTGGGCGCTCGGCGCATGGCTGATGGGGACGGGCGAGCCGTCGCGGGAGGCGATCTACAACCACCTCAGAAGCTGGGGCGTGAAGGCGTTCTTCCTCGCCTTCATGCTCGCGATCGTGCCGCCGGGCTTCGGCAATTTCGTCCGCGCCGACACCAGCGCGATTCTCTACGATCCGGTCGCGCTGGCGAACTGGCTGATCACCTTCATGTTCGTGATCGACGTCGCGTTCGCCACGGTCGGGTATCTGCTGACGATGCGCCCGCTCGACGCGCATATCCGCACCGCCAACCCCTATGCCGCAGGCTGGACCGCCGCCCTGCTGTGCTACCCCCCCTTCGTCCTGATGGATACTGGCGGGCCGCTCGATTACAGCATCGGCAATTTCCGTGAGGACGGGTGGATGCACTGGTTCGCGGGGCATCCGGCGATTCTGGCGGTGGTCGGCGCGACTTTGGTGATGCTGACCGCGATCTACGCGTCGGCGACGATGGCGTTCGGGATGCGATTTTCCAACCTGACGCACCGCGGCATCCTGACGCATGGGCCCTACGCCTGGTCGCGCCACCCGGCGTATCTGTCGAAGAATCTGTTTTGGTGGATTTCGACCGTCCCCTTCCTCACCACCGGCAGTCTGGCCGACGCCGCGCGCGCAACGATCCTGTTGGCGGTGGTGGCGGGGGTCTATTACTGGCGCGCCAGGACCGAGGAGCGGCATCTGTCGGCCGATCCCGCATACCGCGAATACAGCGAATGGATGGCGCGGAACGCCCCCGTCCCGCGCTTCTTGGCGTGGCTGCGCGGCGCCTGACTACCCCTATTTGACCGTCTTCTTCGGGATCACCGCCATCGTCCAATCCTTGTCGGGGCGCAGATATTTCGCGGCGAGCGCCTGGAGATCGGCGGGCGTCATCCCAATGAAATCGCTGATCACCGAGCGCGCCGCGTCGAGGCGACGTTGGTCGAAGCTGCCGCCCGCGGTCTGCATCAGCCAGAACTGATTGCCCGTCGCCGAACGCAGGACATATTGCCCCATCGGCTGGACGATCCGCTTGAGGTCGTCGGCATCGACCGGCGTCGAGACGAGTTCGGCGGCGATTTCCCGGCTCAGCTTGAAGAACAGATCGACCTTGTCGGGCGCGACCTGGCCGAGCGCGATGATGCGACCGCCATCGGACAGGCCGACCGGCCAACTGCTCGACGCCTGCGGGCTGTAGCTCGCGCCTGCGACCGATCGGAGGCGATCGAACAGCCGGTCGGAGAATACCGCGGCGAGCACGTCGAGCTGGCGGCTCTCGGCTATGTTCGCCGCGCCGCCGCCGGTCGGCCAGGCGATCACCGCCGCGGCCTGATTGTCGGGGCCGTTGTGGGTGCGGATCACCGGCGTCGCATTGTGCGCGGGGAAGCGCACCGGCGGCGGCGGCGCGTCGCTCACGACGCGCGGCTTCAGCGCGCCCAGAGTCCTGGCGACCGCGGCGATCGCCTCGTCGGCCTTGACGTCGCCGAACACCGACACTTCGATCGGTCCGGTGGCGAGGAACGGTTCCCAGAACTTGCGGAACACCTTTGGCGTCAGGTTGGTCACGGCGGATCGCGGCGGGGTTTCCCAGCGCGCGTCGCCGTCGCGGAGCAGCCCTTCGAGATCACGCGAGAGGACGCCCGTCGGCGACGATTCGAAGCCCGCGTAGCCCGCCAGGGTCGCTGCCTTCACCCGCGCGATCGGCGACGGATCCCAATTGGGGAAGGCGAGCTTGGCCGCGATCAGGCGGAGCTCGTCGGAATAGTCGCTTGGCGAAGTGATCGCGCCCAACTGAAACGCGTCGTCGCCGATATCGAAGTCGAGGCCGATCCGCCGCCCGGTGGTCAGCGCGTCGAGATCGCCCTGGTCGAGCGTGCCGACGCCGCTCGGCACCAGCGCGATCTCGCCCGCCCAGGCCGGGGTGATGCGATCGGCGGGAATCGTCTCATACCCGCGCCCGAAGCGAACGCGGACGTAGACGCGGCCCGATTCGCCCGAATTGGGATAGAGCAGCAGACGGACGCCGTTCGAGAAGGTCACCTTCTCCATTTCGAGCGCCGGGATCGGCTCGCGCGCGGTGACCGTGCCGGGCGTGCCGAGCGCGGGCAGTTTCGAGAAATCGACCACGGCTTGCTCGGTGCGTTTGCCGAAGAGCTTGCTGACGTCGGCCTTCAGCGCCGCGGCGAGCTTCGCCGAGGCGCCGGGATCGGCGACCTTGGTGTTGACGAGCGCGCGCGTCGCGACGCCCGTGAACAGCCTTTTGGTCGAGGCGAGCAACGCGTCGGGGGTGAAATAGCCCTTCGCCCTCGCCCCCTGGAAGATTTCGTACGATCGCGCCGGCCCGGCGACCGTTTCGCGGATGTCGAGCGCGGAGACCATGTCGTCGGCCTGCTTCGCCCCCGCCTCGACCCGCGCGGTCTCGACCTCGGTCTTCATCGCCGAATCGAATTCGGCGAGCTCGCGCGTCACCTCGGCCTGGCTCGGCGGGGACGCCATCGCGTCGGCGATCCCCGCGCGGACCTCGCGCAGCGCCGCGTCCCAATTGTTGCCGAGCGGCACGATGTTGACGAACGTCCCGTTCGCCGAACGCGACACGTCGTCGAGCGTCACCCCGGCCTGCAGATAGCTGCCCCCCGCCCGCGCGCGCTTCTCGAGGCGGCGGCTGATGAGGCGGGTCGCGAGGAAATCGACGAGGCGGCGCTGGTTGAACTCGATCGTGTCCGAATTGTATTTCCACGGCCGAAGCGTCGCCATCGACACGATCGCGGGCATCGACGGCTCGGCGATCGTCGCGGTCGCGGGCTTGCTCGGGTCAGGCGCGCCGAAATCGGGATCGGCGGGGTTGGCGCCGACGCCCTTCCAGCTCGCGAAATTTTCGACGACAAGCCGCGCCGCGACGTCGGGATCGATATCGCCCGAAATGACCACGACCGCGCGTTCGGGGCGATACCAGAGATCGTGGAATTTCTGGACGGCCTCGGGCGTCGCGGCTTCGAGCGTCTTGATCGTGCCGATCGGCGAGCGGTCGGCGAGCGGTTGCCCCGCGAAGAACAAGGCGCGAATCGCGTCGCCGAAGCGCACCTGCGGCCCCGGCGCCTCGCGCTGCTCGGCGAGCACCGCCGGGCGTTCGGAAGCGAGGTTGAGCGCGGTGATCGTCGGCTCGGCCATCATGCCTGAGAAAATCTTGAGGCTCTCGCCGAGCGTCGCCTCGGTCGCGGCGGGGAGATCGAGCTTGTAGACGGTCTCGGTCGGCGTGGTCGATGCGTTCGAATCCGACCCGAAGGTCGCGCCGAAGCGCTGCCAGACGCGCTTGGTCTCGCCATCGGGGACGTATTTCGAGCCGCGGAACGACAGATGCTCGATCAGGTGCGCAAAGCCCTGCTGGTCGTCGGTCTCGTAGAGCGAGCCGGCGTCGATACGGACGCGCACCGCCACCTGCCCCGGGGGGACCCCGTTCTTGCGGACGGCATAGCGCAGGCCGTTGGGCAGCTTGCCGAAATGCCAGGCGGGATCGGGCGGAATGTCCGAATCGGCGAACAGCCACGCCGACGTATCGACCGGGACGGGCGTGGGCGCCGCGGCGGGCTTCGGCGGCTGCGGCTTCCCGGCGGCGGGAACGGACAGCGCGACGAAAAGGGGAAGGACGAGGGCGAAGGGCGACCTGGCGAGCGCCCGAGGGAAAAGCGACATGGCGGCTCCCTTAGCGCTGGCGAAGGCATGTCGCCAGCCGAACCGACGAATTCGCGGCGGGGCTTGAGTGTTCGCGCGTGGAACGCCACATGCCTTTCATGCTGATCGAGACCGAAACCACCCCGAACCCCGCGACGCTGAAGTTCATGCCTGGCGCGACCGTCATGGATAGCGGCACCCGCGATTTCGCAACCCCCGAGGAAGCCGAGGCGTCGCCGCTCGCCGAGGCGATCTTCAATCTAGGTGACGTGACGGGCGTATTCTTCGGGCGCGATTTCGTGTCGGTGACCGCCGCGCCTGAGGTCGAGTGGCAGGGACTCAAGCCCGACGTGCTGTCGATCCTGATGGATCATTTCACCGCGCACATGCCGCTGTTCAAGCCGGCGTCGGCAGGGTTTTCGGTACCCGCCGAAGAGACATTCGCCGAGAACCCCGAGGACGCCGACATCGTCGCGCAGATCAAGGATCTGATCGATACTCGCGTCCGCCCCGCGGTCGCCAACGACGGCGGCGACATCATCTTTCGCGGCTTCGACAAGGGGAAGGTGTTCCTGAAGATGCAGGGCGCATGTTCGGGCTGTCCGTCCTCGACCGCGACCTTGAAGAACGGGATCGAGCAATTGCTGCGCTATTACGTCCCCGAAGTCACCGAGGTGCGCGCCGTCTGATGCCCGCGCTCGACGATTCCGCGCTCGACCAGCTGTTCCGCACCGCGCGGACGTACAACGGCTATACCGACGAACCCGTCGGCGAGGACGAGCGCCGCGCGATCTGGGATCTGATGAAGATGGGGCCGACCTCGGCCAACCAGCTTCCGGCTCGGATGGTATGGTGCGTCTCGCGGGAGGCGAAGGACCGGCTCGCCGCCTGCGTCAGCGCGGGCAATGCCGACAAGGTCCGCAAGGCGCCGGTCACCGTCGTCATCGGCATGGACATTGATTTCCACGAACATCTGCCCGAACTGTTCCCGCATGCCGACGCCAAGAGCTGGTTCGACGGCGATGCCGAGATGCGGGCGGAGTCCGCGTTCCGCAATTCCTCGCTTCAGGGCGGCTATTTCATCCTCGCCGCCCGTGCGCTGGGACTCGATACCGGGCCGATGCAGGGATTCGACGCGGGCAAGATCGACGCGGCGTTCTTCGCCGAGACGCCAGCGGTCCACGTCAATTTCATCTCGACGCTCGGCCACGGCGATCCCTCGACGGTCTTCGAACGCAGCCCGCGGCCCGCGTTCGAGAAGTTCAACCGGATTGCGTAAACCCGTCACCCCAGCGAAAGCTGGGGTCTCATGCGGATGGAGACCCCAGCTTTCGCTGGGGTGACGAGCTTTATGAGAACCCTGGTCATCGAAACCGCTACCGCCGCCTGCTCGGTCGCGCTGATCGAGGGGGATCGCGTAATCACGACGCGCCACGAAATCGTCGGGCGCGGGCATGCCGAGCGGCTCGTGCCGATGATCGCCGAACTGCCCGACGGCGGTCGCGCCGACCGCATCCTCGTCGATGTCGGACCGGGCAGCTTCACCGGTATCCGCGTGGGCATCGCCGCCGCACGCGGGCTGGGGCTCGGCTGGCAAATCCCCGTCGCGGGCTGCCAATCGACCGCGCTCATCGCCGCCGCCGCCTTCGCCGCGACCGGCCTCACGCACCTTGCGGTGGTGCTGGAAGGTGGGCATGGCGAGGTGTTCATGCAGGGCTTCGCCGCCTCTCCCTTCGGCCCGACCGATCCGCTCGCGTCGCGCGACCCCGCGGCTGCGCTGGAAGCCCTGAAAGGGCGTACCGCGATCGGCAACGGGGTGCGCTGGCTCCAGGCGATAGAGGCCGACATCGTGGCGATCGAGACGCTACCGAACGCCGCCGACGCGATTCGGCTGCACGCCGGGTTCGGCGATCTTCCACCGCGCCCGATCTATGGCCGTGCGCCCGACGCGCAATTGCCCGCGTGAGCCAAGTGCTGCGTCACGCCGAACTCGCAACGGGAAGCGCATCGGACATCGCCGCAGTCGAGCAGGTAATGGCGCGCGCGTTCGACCCGAAATACGGCGAGGCGTGGACGCGCGGCCAGTGCCTCGGCGTGCTCGCCATGCCCGGGGTCTGGCTGACGCTCGCGCGGGACGGGGGAGAGACCAACGGCTTCGCGCTGGCGCGCGCGGTGCTCGACGAGGCCGAACTGCTGCTCCTCGCGGTGACCCCGCAGATGCGGCGACGCGGCGTCGGATCGGCGCTGATGCGCAGCGTGATCGCCGAGGCGCGCGGGCGCGGCATCGTGCGGCTCCATCTCGAGGTGCGCGCGGGCAATTCGGCGATCGCGCTCTACGACGCGGCAGGCTTCGCCAAGGTCGGCGAGCGCCGCGCTTATTATCGCGGCGTCACGGGCCGCGCGTATGACGCGCATAGCTATGCGTTGAGTCTTTGATCGCTTCACGGCGCTGCCACAAGGCCGCGCTCGCCGTCATCATGCGCAAATTCATCGAAGCGGCAAACCTCGTCATCGCCGAGAGGCGATCAGATAAGCGCCGCGCACGCCCGCGCGCTTGAGCGCGTCAAACTAGCGCGCCGGCTCGATCCGCCGGAACCGCGCGATCGGGCACGCCGCGCCCGATCGCGCGCGCAGCACGTCGCGGCCGCCGCAGATCAGCCCGTCGGCATTGGGTTTTATGTAGAAGCCCGAATAGAAATCGAGCGCGGGACAATCCTTGTTCAGCTTGGCGCGCAGCCGCCTGCCGTTGACGAGCAGCAGATCGACGTCGCCGCCCTGCACCGCCGCTTCGCCCGTCAGCCGCGCGACGGGGACGCACTTCTGCGCCCTGCGTTCGCTCCATATGATCGGCAAATCGGGCGGCGGCGCGAAACGACGCCCGCGCAGCGGCGCCGGTCGCGCGCGGCGCGGGATGCGGATCATGATCCGTTCGTGGATCGTCAGTTGCGCCCATTCGGTGCGATCGAGCGCCGGCGCGTCCTGCGCGGCGACGACAGCTGGCACGGACACCGGCAACAGCGCGAGCAGCAAGGCGGGGACAGCGATACGCATTGGTGGCTTCGCGCCTAGCGGGCGCGTTTGAACATGTGATGAACTTGGGCGCGCCGCGCGCTATGGGACGGCGATGACTCCCGCCCAAGACCGCCTGCTCGCCGCGCTGTCGGGACTATTGCCCGACCGCGCGATCGTCACCGAACCCGGCGACATCGCGCCGTGGGAAACCGATTGGCGCGGGCGCTATCACGGGCGTGCGCCGATCCTGTTCCAGCCCGGCGCGACCGCCGAGGTCGCCGCGATCGTCACCGCCGCCGCGCGCGAGCGCATCCCGCTGGTGCCGCAGGGGGGCAATACCTCGATGGTCGGCGGCGCGACGCCACCCGCCGACGGCAGCGCGGCGATCCTGTCGCTCCGGCGGATGAACCGCGTCCGCTCGGTCGACGCGGAGGCGGGGTTGGCGGTCGCCGAGGCGGGAGTGATCCTCGCCGATCTCCACGCCGCCGCTTTGGCCGAGGGCCGGCGTTTTCCGCTGACGCTCGGCGCGCGCGGGTCGGCGACGATCGGCGGGCTCGTCTCGACCAACGCGGGCGGCACGCAGGTGTTGCGGTTCGGGACGATGCGCGGGCTGGTCGCCGGGGTCGAGGCGGTGCTGCCCGATGGTTCGATCCATGACGGGCTGTCGGCGCTGAAGAAGGACAATCGCGGCTATGACCTCGATCAGCTGCTGATCGGCGCGGAGGGGACGTTGGGGGTCGTGACCGCAGCGACTCTCAGGCTGGTGCCGGCGATCGCGGATCGGTCGGTGGCGTGGGCCGGGGTCGCCGATCCCGTCGCGGCGCTGGTGCTGCTCAGGCGGTTCGAGGCGGCGACGCAGGCGATCGAGAGTTTCGAGTTGCTGCCTGACGAAACGCTCGCGGCGGTGCTGGCGCATGTTCCCGGCGCGCGCGCGCCGCTGGACAGCGCGCAGCCGTGGCATGTCCTGATCGAGGCGGTGGCGAGCAACGCCGACGACGAGCCCCCCGCCACATTGCTCGAACGGTTGCTGGCCGACGCGCTGGCGGCGGGCGTCGTGCGCGACGCGACTCTGGCGGCGAACGAGACGCAGGCGGAGGCGTTCTGGCGGATCCGCGACTCGATCTCCGACGCCGAGCGCGCGACCGGCCCCGCGACGCAGCACGACATTTCGGTTCCCGTCGCGACGATGCCGCGCTTCATGCTCGACGCCGCCGCCGCCTGCGAAGCGCGCTTTCCGGGCACGCGCGCGAGCGGTTTCGGACATCTCGGCGACGGCAACGTCCATTTCCACGTCCGCGCGCCCGCGGGCGTAGCTGCCGAACGCTGGTTCGCCGACGTCGCGCCCGAGGTGACACGCTTCGTCGACGATCTCGTCGTCGCGGCGGGAGGGTCGATCTCGGCCGAGCACGGCATCGGCCAGATGAAGATCGGCGAACTCGAACGGCTGTCGTCACCCGCCCGGCTGGCGGCGCTGCGCGCGATCAAATCCGCGTTCGATCCGCATGGCCTGTTCAACCCCGGCAAGCTCGTCGCGCTTGCACCGTCACGCCCAAATCAATAGGGCCGCACTCCATCCGGGCGCCGGGGGGCGCTCAATCGATTTTTCGGAGAATCCCGATGGCCAGCGCGCCGCAGCTTCCGCTTTTCTACAAGGGCCTCGAGCCACTTTCGAGCGAGACCCACGCCAATTGGCGCATCCGCCAGCAGGACAAGGCGCCCTATCTCGTCGGCCAGCACGCGATCCCGCTGACGATCGAGGAATTCCCGATGGTCCAACGCTTCATGCCGATCGTCTTCACCGTCGGCGAGACGCCGATCCCGATCGCGCTGATGGGGCTGAACGAGGGCGTCAACGTGTTCGTCGATGACGAAGGCGCGCTCACCGACGACAATTTCTACGTTCCCGCCTATATCCGGCGCTACCCCTATATGCTCGCGCGGCTGCGCCCCGATGCGACCGAACTCTCGTTATGTTTCGATCCGACCGCGGATTCGATCGGCGCGTTCGACGACGGCGATCCGCTGTTCACCGACGGCCAGCCGAGCGAGACGACCAAGAACATCCTGAACTTCAACGAATCGTTCGAACAAGCGGGCGTCCGAACCGGCAATTTCATGACCGATCTGAAGGAACTCGATCTGCTGATGGAGGGCGAAGTCTCGATCCAGCAGGACGGTGTCGAACAGCCGTTCGTCTATCGCGGCTTTCAAATGATCAACGAGGAAAAGCTCGCCGACCTGCGTGGCGACCAGCTCCGCAAGATCTCCAAGAACGGGATGCTGCCGTTGCTTTACGCGCATATTTTCTCGCTGTCGCTGATGCGCGAGGTGTTCGCGCGGCAGGTGCGCACCGGCAAGATGCCGCAGCCGCAACTGCTCAACTGAGGACCATCGCGATGCGCCCCTTGACCACCACCGGACGGTATTCCGGGGGCGCGATCGCGTTTCACTGGACGATCGCTCTCCTGGTGGCGTTCAACGTGACGATCGGTTTCCTGCACGATCCGATCAAGGCGCTCGCGGCATGGATGCCCGCGCACAAGGCGATCGGGATCACGATTCTGGCGCTGACGCTGGGTCGGCTCGCGTGGCGGCTGGCGCATCACCCGCCGCCGCTGCCAGCGACGGTCGCGCCGTGGGAACGCGGCATCGCGCATGCGGCGCACTGGACGTTCTACGGCCTGCTGGTGCTGATGCCGCTGACCGGATGGCTGATGGTCTCGGGCACCGACAAACGGCGACCGCTCGACTGGTTTGGCGTGTTCGACATCCCTTATCTGCCGGTATCGAACGCGGCCGGCGAGTTTGGATCGAACGGCCACGGGATCCTCGCCTGGGTGATGTTGGCGCTCATCGTGCTGCATATAGCCGCGGCGCTGCGCCATTATCTGATCCTGCGCGATTCGGTGCTCGCGCGGATGGCTCCGGCGCTCGCGAAACGGTAAGTTTCGCGGGAGCGGTGACAGGGTTCTCGAATCCCCTTGCGGAAGCCGCGACGGTTTCCTAAATCAGTCGCGTACGGCTTCGTGTCCCCCCTTTCGCGAGGCCGTATGGCACGCTTCGGCGTGTCTCCTCCCTGAACCTTGGCCACCTCGGGCGTAAGCTCGGGGTGGTTTTTTATTGGGCGGTTGTTTGATCGCCTGTCGGCGATGACACGGCACCTGCCCTCTGAGGGCGCGAAACAAAAAAGCCTCTTATTCCGCCGCAAGCGCGACCGGCGTCGCCATCGCTTCGTCCGCGAGCGCGGCGATGAGGTTTCGCACTAATACCATCGTCGCGTCGAAGCCGGGGCCGAGCATGTCGAGCCGGCGGTCGAGATAGAGCGCGCGATCGAGTTCGAGCTGGATCGCGTGAATGCCCGCCTCCGGCCGCGCGTGGCGATCGAGGATGTGGCCGCCCGCATAAGGCGTGTTGAGCGCGGCGCGCAGCCCCGCGCGTTCGATCTCCCCTTCGAGACGGTGGACGAAGCGGCTCGCCGCGGCGCGCCCGAAGCGGTCGCCGAGCACCACCTGCGCGCCGCCTCGCCCCGCGACCGACGGCATCGAATGCACGTCGAGCAGAATTGCGGTCCCGAACCGCCGCTTTGCCGCCGCGAGCGCGCGGTCGAGCGCGGCATGATAAGGCCGATGATCGGCGGCGATGCGGCAATCGACCTCCTCGCCCGATAGCCGCCGCCGCCACAGATCGCCCGCGAGCGCGGTGCGCCGCGGCACCAGCCCCAGACCGGAGCGCACCTTGATCGACTGGAGCGGTTGCGCCGTGCTCACGGCGCCGTCGTCGAGCTTGGGATCACGTTCGAATTCGGCGCGGTTGAGGTCGATCCAGGCGCGCGCGACGCGCTGGACGAGCATCGTCTCGCGTCCCCGCGCGGCGCGCGCGACGAGATCGACATGGCGATCTTCCAGCGTCGAGAGAGCGGCCACGGGCGCGCGCAGCGCCGCGCGCAGCGCGAGCGGATAGTCTCGCCCGGCATGCGGCACCGACAAGACGACCGGGCTTTCCGGGATATCCGGGCCGAGCAGATCGAACGAAGCCATGACTGTCAGACTATGGGACGCTTCGTCCCGCCGCAATCGCCACATGCGATACTGGAAAATCTTAAGGGCTTCGGGCATACACGCACGCGAGCAAGAGGGGCTGTCGATGATCCGGATTCTGCTGGCCGAGGACGACCAGGTGATGCGCGAATATCTGACGCGCGCGCTGGAGAGGTCGGGCTATGCGGTGACCGCGGTCGATCGCGGCACCGCGGCGATCCCGTTGCTCGAGACCGAGCATTTCGATCTTTTGCTGACCGACATCGTCATGCCCGAAATGGACGGCATCGAACTCGCGCAAAAGGCGAGCGATTTGTGCGCCGATCTGCGCGTGATGTTCATCACCGGCTTCGCCGCGGTGACGCTCAGAGCGGGCAAGGCGATGCCGCAGGCGCGGGTATTGTCTAAACCGTTCCACCTGCGCGACCTCGTACTCGAAGTGGACCGGATGTTCGAGGTCGGAAGCGCCAGCGGATTGAGTTGAATTTTGTTGGACGCCCTCACGGGCGTGAAGCGGCACCAGCCCTCTCCCCCACCCCGCCTCCCAAGACATTATACTGAATGGGCGGCGGGGTGGGGGAGAGGGCTGGTGCCGACCATCGCCGAGAGGCGATCAAAATCCTCCAACCCGCTTGCGTCCGCCACCTCGCCCGGCTAGAGGCGCGCTTCTTCGTGGGCGTGTAGCTCAGTGGTAGAGCACTGTGTTGACATCGCAGGGGTCGCAAGTTCAATCCTTGCCACGCCCACCATCAAAAACCCTGCCAATCCAATGGGTTGGCGGGGTTTTTATTTTTCCGACCGGCTCGGTCGAACCGGCCGGTTTGGGCACCGAGTGGGTGGATATGCCTGTTTCGCCAATTCAGTCTGACGACCAGTGAACACCGAAGCAATCACTACCAGGGAATGCGCGGCGGCGCGAGTTTCCGTACCGTGTCCCGGAGGGGCCATTCGATGATCGAGGAATTCGGGCCTTCGCTGTATCTTGTTAACGGGCCAATCGTGTCCTTTTATGGCTTCCCCTACCCGACGCGCATGGCGGTCGTACGTCTTTCGGACGGATCGGCGTGGATATGGTCGCCAATCGCCCTGACGCCCGGATTGGCCGATCGTGTGGAAGCGATCGGACCGGTCAGGTACATCGTGTCGCCCAACAAGCTCCATCATCTGTACCTTGGAGAATGGGTCGAGCGATGGCCCGAGGCGAAGCTCGTCGCCCCGCCGGGGCTTTCACGCAAAAGGTCTGATTTGCGGTTCGACGGTGAATTGGCGGATTCGCCCGAGCCCGGCTGGGCGACGGACATCGACCAGGTGATCTTTCACGGCTCGTTCGCCATGGAAGAGGTCGTGTTCTTTCACCGGGCGTCGGGCACCGCGATTGTCGGCGATCTCATCCAGCGATTTCCGGCGGAATATGTGCGAGGTCTCAAGGGCCTGATGCTGAAGCTCGACGGCCTGGCCGGCGAAAACGGCAGCACGCCACGCGAGTGGCGGGCGAGTTTTCTGCGGCGCGCCCGCGCCCGCGCCGCCCGTCGGAAGCTGCTGGTTTGGAAGCCTGATCGATTGCTGATCGCACATGGCGAATGCGCGAGGACCGATGCGACAGCCATCATCAAACATGCGTTGAGCTGGATGTAGGCCGCCCGCTCTGGAGAGCGCGCGATTGTAAGAGTGCTGGCCAGTGTCGCGCTGCGGACAATCCGGCGGGTCCCGATCAAGAATCCGGTTTGGCCTCGATTTGCAGATGTTTGGAATCGGATGCCCGGAATGGTGCGCGCAACGCCTGTTCGATGCGCACGTCGCGCGCAGCGTGCGGGTCATCGACGCCGATCGTCAGATCATCCTGCGCAACCTCCGGACCCATCGTGCCATGAAGCCGATCCCACAGGCTGATCCCGCTCGACCAGTTGCTGTCGCGCTCGGATTTGACGACCGAATGATGGATGCCGTGCATCTTCGGCGTGGTGATCAGCCATGACAGGCGTCGGTCCCAATCGCCCGGCAATTTCATATTCGAATGGTGGAACAGGATCGACAGGGTGAAAAAGCGTTGCCACGCGTCGAGCGCCTGCGGGCCGATCCCGCTTAGGCGCACCTGCGCCATCCGCCACGGCAGAGACACCAGCATGTCCGCCATGTGGAACCGGATCGCGGTCGACATATCCATATCGGAATCGACATGATGAACGCGGTGAAAGCGCCACAGCGGGCGGAGGCGGTGGGTCGCGAAATGCCAGAGGTAAAAGCCGTAATCCATCGCCAGAAAGGCGACCAGCGGCCTGAGCGCGCGTGGCGCGCGCTGCGCCAGCCCGCGCTGGCCGCGGACGTTTCGTTCGGCGATCGCGTGCGTCACCGGCGTCTCGATCGTTGCGACGACCGCCGCGCACATCGCTCCCATCGCGACATTGCGGACGATGCGCGGGGCTGGGTTCCTGGTCTGACGGCGCAGCGGGCGTCGGCGTTCCAGGACGAAAATCGCACCGATCGCGACCAAGCCCGCAATACCGAGCGCGGTACGGGTGGCGGGTGACAGAGTGGGAATTGCGGGCGTCATGGCGCGCATCATGCCGCGATGGCGCGGCGCGGTCGAGCGGGTATAGCCGCTCGATGCCCGGCATCCCCCGTATCGCACTGTTCACCCGTTACCCGACGCCGGGCACGGCCAAGACGCGGCTGATCCCGGCGCTCGGCGCGGACGGCGCGGCGGCGATGCACCGGCGGCTGGTCGAGCGGACGCTGGCGACGGTGCGCGCCAGCGGGCTGCCGTTCGATCTGCGCGTGACCGGCGCGGCGCGCGAACGCTTCGCCGACTGGCTGGGAAACGACATCCCGTTGGTCGATCAGGGAGAAGGCGATCTCGGCGCGCGCCTTGCGCGTGTAGCGGCTCCGATGATCCTGATCGGAGGCGATGCGCCCGATGTGTCGGCGCGGCATCTGCGCGCCGCCGCGATGGCCTTGGCCGACGCGCCCGCCGTCATCGGCCCCGCGATCGATGGCGGCTATTGGCTACTCGGGCTGCGCGAGCCGATGCCCTTCCTGTTCGAGGCGATGCCCTGGGGCAGCGATGCGGTGTTCGCCGAAACCATCGCCAGGCTCGGCGCGCGCGACATCGAACCGGTCCGCCTCGAAACGCTCGCCGATCTCGACCGACCGGAAGATCTGGCGCGCTGGCCGGAGCTCTCACCGTGAGCGATGTGTCGATCGTCATCCCCATCCTCGACGAGGCTGTCGCCCTGCCGCGGTTGATCCGCGCGCTGGCGACGCTCGATCCCGCACCTGTTGAAATCATCGCGGTCGATGGCTGTTCGCGCGACGACAGCATCGCCATCGCGCGCGCGGCCGGCTGGCGGGTGATCGAATCGCCGCTTGGCCGCGGCGTCCAGGTCAATCGCGGAGTGGAGGCGGCGACGTCGGCGATCGTCTGCGTGCTTCATGCCGACACCATTCCGCCCGACGATATGATCGCGGTGATCGAACGCGTCATGGCCGATCCTGGCATCGCGCTCGCCGGGTTCATCCCGCTGATCCGCGGTGACGAGAAGACGCGCTGGGGCACGAGCTTCCACAATTGGATCAAGACCTGGTACGCGCCGCTGCTGGTGCGGCCGCATCTGTTTTTTCGCGGCGTGCGATTGCTGTTCGGCGATCACGCGATGTTCTTCCGCCGCGCCGAGTTCCTGACCGTCGGGGGCTGCGATCCCGGCCTGCCGGTGATGGAAGAGGCCGATCTGTGCATCAAGCTGGCGCGCGTCGGTCGGGTGACATTGGTCAACCGCATCGTTCAGACCTCGGACCGCCGCATCGCCGCCTGGGGGCCGGTCAAGGCGAACTGGATTTACTTCAAGGTCGGGATCCTCTGGGCGTTCGGCGAGCGCGATCGGCTCGGCCGACATTACCCGCACGTTCGATAGGAAGCAGGCGCTAGGCTGCGGGGAGGAATCCCGCCGCGATGCAATGGTCGATCAGGCGCTTCAGATAGGCCGCGCCGGTCGGCGGGCAGGCGAGGCCCGTCACGTCCCGAAAGCGCGCGTCGTCGAAACGCGGGTCGCGCTGGAAATAGCTGCTGTAGAGCCCCGCGACGCGGCCATAGAGACGGCGTTCGAGCGGCGGCAAGCTGGCCGGATCGAACGCTGCCGGTTCGACGTATATGGGGGCATGGAATTGCGGATAGCTACCGATCGCGGCGGCCCAGAGCGCGACCGGGACGGGCCGGCCCGACACGAGGTGGAAGCGTCCGCCCGCCGCTGCGTCGATCCGCTCGGCCAGCGCGACCAGCCCGCGCGCGACATGATCGATCGGCACGAAATCGAGCGTCGCATCGCCGCGCGCGGGCATGTGGCGGACGCGGCCCTCGGCGATCAGGCGGAAGGCGGCGTAGATCGTGTCGAAGCTGCGGATCGCGCCGGTCTCGCTATCGCCGACGACGATACTCGGCCGGGCGATGGCATGGCGCAACCCGCTCGCGGCGACGAGCGCCTCGGCCTCGGCCTTGCTCGCTTCATAGCCGTTGGCGAAGCCGTCGGACGGCAGCGGATCGTCTTCGCCGATCGCGCCATCGCGATTGCCGCAGACATAGGCCGTGCTGACATGGAGCAACGGCACGTCGGAACGCGTCGCGAGCGCGATGACCGAGGCCGTGCCGCCTATGTTGACCGCGCGATAGTCCTCGATCGCCAGATCGAAGCGCGTCGTCGCGGCGCAGTGGAGGATGAGATCGTGCGCGTCCGCGATCCGTGCGGATTCCTCCTCGGACAGACCCAGACCGGGCGCCGCCAGATCGATCGTCACCATGTCTGCCAGCGGCGGCACCGCCCCGTCATTGCCCAACACCGCGCGATTGCGGTGGACGCCCGCGGTTATCGCGTGGCCGCGGGCGGCGAGCCGCGCGGCGACTTCACCGCCGATCAGCCCGGCGGCACCCGTGATCAGGATTCTCATGTCGGGCGGCGCTTCGTGCTAGAGGGGGTTGTCGTAACGATAGCATATTCCCGCGCGTATACACTGGCATGACGCATGACGTGATCGTGATCGGCGGCGGATCGGCCGGGCTGACCGCTGCCGGCGGCGCTGCGATGTTCGGGCTGAACGTCGCGCTGATCGAGGCGGGCGCGATGGGCGGCGAATGCCTCAACACCGGCTGCGTGCCGTCGAAGGCCCTGATCGCCGCCGCCGCGCGAGCGCACACCGCGCGTGATGGCGCACGGTTCGGCGTCACGCTCACGCCCCCGGCGATCGATTTCGCGGGCGTTCGCGCACATATCGATGGCGCGATCGCCACGATCGCCCCGCACGATTCGCAGGAGCGGTTCGAACAGCTCGGCATCGAAGTGATCCGGTCGCGCGCGCGCTTCGTCGATCGCCGCACCGTCGAGGTCGATAATCGGCGTCTGTCCGCCCCGCGAATCGTCATCGCGACCGGATCACGGCCCGCCATCCCTGATATTACCGGGCTGGCGGAGGCGCCGTATCTGACCAACGAAACGCTCTTCGCGCTGGATGTGCTGCCCGGCCATCTCGTGATCTTGGGCGGCGGGCCGATCGGGATCGAGATGTCGCAGGCGTTCCGACGCCTCGGATCGGCCGTCACCGTAATCGACAAGGGCACATTGCTCGCGCACGACGATCGCGAGGCCGCCGCGGTGGTGATCGATCGGCTCAAGCATGAGGGCGTCGCGATCGAAACCGCCAGCGAGGTCGATCGAATCGATTCGCTTGACGGCGTCCGCGTCACGCTTTCCGACGGCCGGTCGATCACCGGCTCGCATCTGCTGGTCGCGACCGGACGCTGCGCCAATATCGACGCGCTCGATCTCGCCGCGGCCGGAATCGACCATGGCGATGACGGCATTATCGTCGATGCCAGGCGCCGCACCTCGAACAAGCATATCTACGCGATCGGCGATTGCCGCGCGGGGCCGCGCTTCACCCATGTCGCGAGCTATGAGGGATCGCTTGTCGCGATCGCGGTGGCGCTGGGGTGGCCTGGCAAAGTCGATTGGCGGGCGCTGCCGTGGGTGACCTATAGCGACCCCGACCTCGCGCAGATCGGTTTGACCGAGGAGGCCGCCCGAAAGCGCTTCGGCAGCGTCGAGGTGACGCGCGAGACCTTCGCCGACAACGACCGCGCCGTGACCGAAGGCGACACGACTGGTTTTTTGAAGATGATCCGGCGTCGCGGCACGGTCGTCGGCGTGACGATCGTCGGCGCGCGGGCGGGCGATCTGCTGTTGCCCTGGACGCAGGTGATCACCGGGAAGGCGTCGACCTTCGCGCTCGGATCGGCGATGATCGCCTATCCCGGCCGCGCCGAGATCGCCAAGGCGGCGGCGTTCGCGGCGCATCGGCCGCTGGTGTTCGGCGCATGGCCGAAACGCTGGGCGCGCCTGCTCGCGAGGATGAGACGATGACCGCCAGGCCGCGCACCGCCCCGATCGGGCCGTCGCCGTTCCGCCTCGCAGCGGCCGCGCCGTTGCCCCCGGCCAAGTTCAACGATCCCGCCGTGACCGCGACCGGCGAACCGCGCGCGGCCGTGCCGCTGATCGGCCTCGAGACCTTGTGGTTCAACACCGGCACGCTCTGCAATCTCGCCTGTACGACCTGCTATATCGAAAGCGCGCCGACCAACGATGCATTGGTCTATCTCGCAGCCGCCGATGTGACGCGGTTCCTCGATGAAATCGCCGGCGAAGCTTTGCCGACGCACGAGATCGGCTTCACCGGGGGCGAGCCTTTCATGAATCCGGAGTTTCCGGCGATGCTGGAAGACGCGCTGGGCCGCGGCCATGCCGCGCTTGTGCTGACCAACGCGATGCGGCCGATGCGGCGGCACGAGGCGGCGTTGCTGGCGTTGCGCGAGGCGCATGGCGCGCGGCTGACGCTGAGGGTCAGCCTCGATCATTACACGTCCGCGATCCATGAAGCCGAGCGTGGCCCGCGGAGCTGGGCGCCCGCGCTGAACGGCCTGAAATGGCTATCCGACAACGGTTTTTCGATCGCGGTCGCGGGTCGTCATCTCGGGCACGAAACCGATGCCGATGCGCGCGCCGGTTATGCGCGGCTCTTCGCCGGGCACGGCATCGCGATCGACGCGCATGACCCCGCCCGGCTAGTGCTGTTTCCCGAAATGGATGCCGCCGCCGATGTCGCCGAGATCACCACCGCCTGCTGGGGCATCCTCGGCCAGTCACCGGCCGGGGTGATGTGCGCCACCAGTCGGATGGTGGTTCACCGCAAGGGCGAACCCGCGCCGCGCGTCGCCGCCTGCACCTTGATCCCCCACGATCCCGGTTTCGACATGGGCGACACGCTGGCCGAAGCCTCGGGCGCGATCGCGCTCAATCATCCACATTGTGCGCGCTTTTGCGTGCTCGGCGAGGCGAGATGTTCGGCTTAGCCGAGCACGCGACCGGCGACCGCCTCGAGCTTCGCCAGCACGGCCGGATCGCGCGCGTCGGGCGCGGTGATCAGCGCGAAATCGAGCACAATATCCAACGGAGACGGCGTACGCGCTGCGGGCAACGCGGTGACCAACGCCTGCACCATCCGCCGTGCGACCTCTCCGTTGGCGTTCATTTGCGCGATCACCTCGCTCACCTCGACATGCGCCGCTTCCTCGCGCCAGCAATCGTAATCGGTGACCATGCCGACGAGCGCGTAGGGAAGCTCGGCCTCGCGCGCCAGTCTGGCCTCGGGCATCGCGGTCATCCCGATCACGTCCGCGCCCCATTGCCGGTAGAGCAGGCTTTCCGCGCGGCTGGAGAATTGCGGGCCTTCCATCGCCAGATAGGTCGCGCCCTTGGTCACCTCGCCCCCCGCCGCGCTGACGGCTTCCGCCACAAAGCCGGACAGGCGCGGGCAGACCGGCTCGGCCATCGAGACATGCGCGACCATCCCGGTGCCGAAAAAGCTGGCTGGCCGCGCCACCGTCCGGTCGATGAACTGATCGACCACCACGAAATGTCCGGGCGGCAATTCCTCCCTGAGCGATCCGATCGAGGATATGGCGACGATGTCGGTGCAGCCCGCCCGCTTCAGCGCATCGACATTGGCGCGCGCATTGACCTCGCCCGGAGGAATGCGGTGCCCGCGCCCGTGCCGCGGCAGGAAACGGAGCTTTACGTTACCGATTCGCCCGAACAATATCTCGTCGGACGGCTTGCCCCACGGCGACTCGATCGCATGCCACCGCGCATCCTCGAGCGCATCGATCGCATAGAGGCCGGAACCGCCGATGATCCCGATCGTCCATTGACCATTCATGCGAGGCGTCTCCTTATACGGTACGCCCTTTATACGGAGCAGACCCGCGTGCGCCTATCGTCCGTCGCCTTTATCGTTGTCTCCCTCACGCTGTCGGGCGCGGCCCTCGCCGCCGAACCGGTGACCGGCCGCTGGATCACCGATAACGGCAAAGCGCTGGTCACGATCGGCCATTGCGGCGATACGGTGTGTGGTAAGATCACCCGCATCCTCGCGCCGACGCCCGACGGCCCGCCGGTCGATGCCAACAATCCGGACCCGAATTTACGCAAGCGTCCAATCTTGGGATTGCGGGTGCTGAGCGGCTTTACCGACAGCGGCGGCGATTGGCGGGGGCAGATCTACAGCCCGGAAGAAGGCAAATCCTATCGCTCGATCCTTCGCCGGAGCGACGGCGATACGATCAAGGTGAAGGGCTGCATCCTGTTCTTCTGCAAGACGCAGACCTGGAAGCGCGGGGGATGACCGACGCGGAGACCGCGGACCTTCATCTCGCGGGGGTCTATACCCGCACGGTCGAAGCATCGCTCGACCGTATCTGGGAGAATGTGTTCGACTGGCAGCATCTCGATCATCTGCACGACGGGAGTTTCGCGCAATGCGATCTGCTGGAGCGAAGCGTATCTGGCTGGCGCGTCGCGCTGACGCTCAAAGGCCGCGCCGAACCGCAGATCATCGCGTTGCACGCCGACTTGGCGGCCGGGCGCTATGTTTCTACGACGCTTTCGGGCGACGGCATCGGCACCGAAATCCGTGTCATGCTGGCCGAAATCGAACCGCATCTGACCGGCGTCCGCGTGGCATTTCATCTGCCCGAATCCGATCCCGCGCGGCTCGCCGTGCTCGGCCAGGCGTATCGCGAGGCCTATGCCCGGCTGTGGGACGAAGACGAAGCGATGATGCGCCACCGCGAGACGGCGCTGGCGCGGTGCAAGCTGCCGCCGCCCGGCGAGGCGAGGATCGATTTTGGTAGCGAGGCCGATGTGCGCGCCAAACTACCGCTCGGCTTCGACCTTGGGGGCGAGCCGTTCCGCCTGGTCGATCTCGATGGCGACCTTGTCGCGTACAGCACCATCTGTCCGCACTGGCTCGGTCCGCTCGATGACGTGGCGGTAGTCGATGGCGTGATCCGCTGCCCGTGGCACGGCTATCGCTTCGACGTCCGCTCGGGGCGCTGCGCATCGGGGCAAGAGCTGACCCTGGCGACGCCGCCGTCGATCGCGACCGACGGCGGGCGCGTGGTGGCGATCAGTCGCGCGACCGCCTGAGCACATCGCGGACGGTCGAGAAGACGCCATAGGCGATCAGCAAGGCGAGCGCGGCCCAAACCCAGAGCGGAATGTCGTGCCCGACAAGCGCGAGATACAGAGAGGCGGAAACGAAACACAGTCCCGCGCACAGCACGGGCAGGACGATCGACTTGCCCGCGCGCAGCCGCCGCACCAGCCAGCCGATCGACAACAGGAAGAACGGGACCGCGCCAACATAGACCGCGCCGAATATGACCGGATTCACGCCATAATCCGCACCGAGCGCGAAGAACCAGTCGTGCAGTCGGGCGGCGATATCGTGCATCGCCCACGCTTTAGCATGACGCTACTTCGCGCGGCAGGGTATGTCCGAAGCAATCGACGCTATCGTCGCGATTCCGCGATTTTCCCGCGTCATGGCGGTGCCGATCGCGTGGCCCGTCCGTTACCGAATGAACCGAAGTGAAGCGATGGCGAGGAAGAAGATGAGCGTTCCCGAAAAATTCCAGGCCGGCAGCCCGTTTCCGGCGTTCGGCTGGCAACGGGTCGGCGGCGGCATCGTCACACCCTCCAGGGCCGATGGCTGGCGCCTGCTGGTCGTCTATCGCGGCAAACATTGCCCGTTATGCCGCAAATACCTGACGACGCTCGACGGCCTGCAAGCCGAGTTCGCCGATGCGGATGTCACGCTATGGGCGATCTCCGCCGATCCGCTCGAGCGCGCGACCAGCGAAGTCGCGGACGAGGGCTGGACGCTCCCCGTACTGGCCGGCCTGAACGAAGAGGAGATGCGGACGCTCGGCCTCTATATCTCGTCGCCGCGATCGCCCGATGAAACCGACCGCAACTTCGCCGAGCCCGCGCTGTTCGTGATCAATCCCGACGGCGCCGCGCAAGTCGTCGACGTATCGAATGCGCCCTTCTCGCGTCCCGATCTCGCGGCGCTGTTGTCGGGGATCCGGTTCGTTCAGGCAAAGCATTATCCGGTGCGCGGCATCGCGGGGTAGAAGGATCGTCGGCGTAGGATATGCAATCGATCTATTTGGGTGACGACCTCGTCTTTTTGAATGTCTTGGCGTGTCCGCGTCCAATCCTGTTCCCGATAGCGTCCTCAATCCGCTCAACGCGTAAGAATATCCGAAAAGGCGAGCAGGAATAGAAAGCTGAGCCAGACGAACCCGGCGATGGCGGCAAGCCGGACCAGTCCGGGCGCGCGCCGCAATTGCATGAAGAAGAGCGCGATCAGCAGGCCCTTCATCGTCCCGATCGCGATGCCGGCTTCGGCGTGGGCCGGTCCGGCGGGCCAATAGGCATATCCCAGCGTCAGCGCGAGCAGCAGCAGCAGCGCCAGCCAGATTCCGACGGGTGCCCACAGGACGTGGCGGCGCGCGGCGCGCTTCACGACCGGCCGACCAGATAGATCAGCGGGAAGAGGATCACCCAGACGATATCGACGAGATGCCAGTAGAGCGCGCTGCCCTCCGCCTTGGTCCAGTGCCGCGCGAGGCGATCGGGCGCGATCAGCAGCAGGCGGCCGACGACGCCGAGGCCGATCGTCAGATGGATCGCGTGGACGACGGTCGCGGTCCAGTAGAACGCCCAGAACTGGCTCGCGCCCCTCGCCGCGATCGCGAAATGCGGCCCCGGCACCAGGTATTTTTCGATGTCCGATCGATATTCAAAGCCCTTGACGACGAGAAAGGTCAGCCCGAGCGCGACCGTGGCGGCCAACATCGCGCGGGCGAGCCGGATCGCCTCTTCGCGCGTCGCGCGTTCGGCCACCACCATCGTCAGGCTGCTCGTCATCAACACGATGGTGTTGATGCTGCCGAACCACGCGTCGCTCTCGCGCGCGCCCGCGACAAACCCCGCGCCGCCGTCGAACCGCGCGAACGCGTAGAACAGCAAGATCCCACCGAAGAACAATGTCTCAGTAGCAATAAACGACCACATCCCGAACTGCATCGCGACACGCTGGCGCGCGCCGTCGGTCCACGGATGCTCGAGCGCGACGGCGTCGGTCATGGCGTCTGCGGCTCGTGCGTTTGCACCGTTTCGTCGGGGGTGCGGTGTTCGGGATGATAGGCGTAGGGGCCGACCTCGACGATCGGCGGCTCCGCGAAATTCTCCTTGGGCGGCGGGGAGGACGTCTGCCATTCGAGCCCGGTCGCGTCATGCGGATTGTCGGGCGCGCGCTTGCCGTAGAACAACGACCAGGCGAAATAGCAGAGCGGCCAGACATAGGCGAAGGCGAGGACGACCGCGCCGCTCGACGACATCACCTGCAACGACTGAAACTCGGGCGGATATTCGTGGTAGCGGCGCGGCATGCCGAGATAGCCGAGGATGAATTGCGGGAAGAAGGTGAAGTTGAACCCGAAGAACATGCTGACCGCGGCGAACCGCGCGAGGCTTTCGGAATACAGCCGCCCGGTGATCTTGGGCCACCAGAAATGCAGCCCGGCGAAGAACGCGGATACCGACCCGCCCACCATGATATAGTGGAAATGCGCAACGACGAAATAGGTGTCGGTCAGATGCACATCGAGCGGCACCGAGGCGAGGAACAGTCCGGTCAGCCCGCCCAGCGTGAACAGCCCGACGAAACCGAGCGCGTAGAGCATCGGCGCCGAAAACCGAATCTGCCCGCGATAGAGCGTGCCGGTCCAGTTGAAGACCTTGATCGCCGACGGCACCGCGATGATGAAGCTCAAGCCGGAGAAGACGAGATTGGCGAACGGCGATTGGCCGCTGACGAACATATGGTGGCCCCACACCATGAAGCCGACGATCGCGATCATCAGCATCGCATAGACCATGAATTCGTAGCCGAAGACGCGCCGCCGCGCCTCGCACGCGATCACCTCGCTGACGACACCCATCGCGGGCAGCACCATGATGTAGACCGCGGGGTGGCTGTAGAACCAGAACAGGTGCTGGAACAGCAACGGATCGCCGCCCGCGCGCGGATCGAAGATCGGCATGCCGAACGCGCGCTCGGCGAAAATGAGCAGCAGGGTCACCGCCAGCACCGGCGTCGCCAGCACCATCACGAGGCTGGTCGCGTACATCGCCCAAACAAACAGCGGCAGCCGCATCCAGGTCATGCCCTTCGCGCGCAACAGGTGGATCGTCGCGATGAAGTTGATCCCCGTCGCGATCGACGAGAAGCCGACGATGAACACCCCCGCCGCCGCCAGCAGCACCTCGCCGTTCGAATAGAGCGTCGAAAATGGCGTGTAGAAGGTCCAGCCGGTGTCGACCCCGCCGAACAGCAGCGCGAACAGCGCGACGAAGCCGCCGATGAGGAAGAGATACCAGGAAAACAGGTTGAGCCGCGGGAACGCGACGTCCTTCGCGCCGATCATCAACGGCAGCAGGAAATTGCCCAAAGTCGTCGGGATCGAGGGCACGAGAAAGAACCAGACCATGATCACGCCGTGCAGCGTGAAGGTGCGATTATATTCGTCGGCGGTCAGAAAGCCCGCGGGGGTGACGAGATTGGCGCGGATCAGGACCGCGGCCGACCCGCCGAGAAAAAAGAAGAAGGTGATCCCCGCCGCGTACAGGAGCGCGATGCGCTTGTGATCGGTGGTGCCGAACCAGGACGCGAATGTGGTGCCGGCGTTCAGATAGGTCGGTCGATCCGGCATGCCGCCGGGCAGGGCGGTGTCGTCCTCTCTCATTTCGCCGCGTCCCGTTTGGTGGCCTTCAGATAGGCGATCAGTCTGATCACATCCTCCTCGCTGGCGACCCCCCGGTAACTCGGCATGACGTTCGGAGATCCCGCCGTCACGTCGCGCGCGGGATCGAGGATCGCGTCGCGCAGATAGCCCTCGTCCACGATCTTGGCGCCGCCCCCGGTTATCGGCTGCATCCGGCCGTAAATCCCGTCGAGCCACGGTCCCGGCACGCGCGCGCCGGCGCCGTGGCAGCCGGTGCAGCCGAGCCGGACGAACGCGCGCGCGCCCTGCGTCGCGAGCGGATCGTGGCGCGAAGTCACGGCGCTCCAGCGGGCGTAATCGGCGGGCGTCATCACCACCACGCCGCCGCCCATCCGCGCATGGTCCGTGCCGCAATATTCGGCGCAGAACAGATGGAACGTGCCGATCTTGGTCGGCTGGAACCACGTCTCGATGTAGCGGCCCGGCAAAACATCCGCCTTGAGGCGAAAGGCGGGGACGAAGAAGCTGTGGATCACGTCCTGGCTCGTCATGATCAGCCGCACCGGCACGCCGACCGGCACATGCAGCGCGTCGATCTCGCGCTGCCCGCCGGGATGCTCGATCTTCCACATCCATTGCTTGGCGACGACGTGGATCTCGAACGCCTTTTTCGGCACCGGAAGATTGTTGGTCGTGGCGGCGGCGGCGAACCAAAAGAGAAAAAGCGCGGTGAACAGCGTCGCCGCGGTCCAGCCGATCTCGATCTCGCGGGACCACCGGGTCGGGATCGCACCGCGCTTGGCCTTCGATCCGCGCCGGTATTTGATCGCGAAGCCTAGCACGAGCCCGCCGACGAGCAGCATGATAAGGACCGAGACGCCGATCAGCAGCCACAACAGATGATCGACGCCGGGCGCGATCGTCGAGGCTTCGACCGGGATCATCCGGCGCGCCCGCGCCAGCGCCACAGAACGGCGCCGAGGCCCGCCGACAGGAGAATTGCCAGGCCCTGGAGCGCGATCACGACGGCGCGGCCGTAAACGCCGTGCACCGCGCCAAGGCCGTAGCAGAGATACGCGACGCGCTCGGCGAAGCTCGGCGTCGCGGTCGTCGCCGCGGCGTTGCTTATCGCCGCGCGAACCGTTTCCGGGCGC
This sequence comes from Sphingomonadales bacterium, assembly GCA_038236185.1. Classification (GTDB taxonomy): domain Bacteria; phylum Pseudomonadota; class Alphaproteobacteria; order Sphingomonadales; family Sphingomonadaceae; genus Sphingomonas. Next base: position 37,648 of record JBBSTE010000025.1, read on the forward strand.
AGCGCCAGTTCGGGCAGCAGGCTGGCGAGATGCCCGTCGGGGGCGAAGATATAGACCGAGGCGTCGTGCGCATATTGGTCAGTGGCGGGGTCCTTGACATAGCCGTAGCCCAGCCGCCCGGTCGCCGCGGTGATCGTGGCGGGATCGCCGACCAGCAACCGGGTCGTCCGCGCGACATCGGGCAAGCCGCCGAGCCGCGCGCGTGCCATCGCGCGGGCCGCGGCGATGCCGTCGGCCGGGTCGATGCCGACGATCGCCATCGCGTAATCGCGCCCGGCGACGAGCCCGCTGTCGTGGAGCGCGCCCGCGGTCAGCGTCAGGCCCGGCCCGCAGATATGCGCGCACGTATAGTCGACGAACAGCAACACGAGCGGTTTCCCGTCCGCCGCCGCGCCGAGCGTGGTGATCGCGCCGCGCTGGTCGGTGAAGCGGAGCGCCGCCGGAAGCACCGCCCCGGCCGGCGGTCGCGCCACCGCCCCCGCCAGATCGCGCTCGCTCAATCCGGCATGCGCGGGAGCCGCGAAGAACAGGAGCGGGAGCAGGAGGCGCCTCATCGCCCGTCGCTCCACCCGCGCAGGCCCGTCAGGACGACGGCTTTCTTCGCCGCCGCTATCCGTGCGTCGGCCGATCGCGGTTCGGGCGCGCGTCGCGGATCGACGGTCGGAATGTTGATCCGGGTCTCGAGCTGCGGCGTCGGGAGCGGTGCAACCTCGAATGCGGTGAGCGGCCGCAAGGTCCGATCGTAAACCAGGCCCGCGACCACGAGCGACGCCAAAAGCACGAGCGGCATGGCGACCGCTATCAGCAGGCCGCGGGCGAAGGGCACGCGCCAAGTTTCGGGCGTGCGATCCCGCTCAGCCATGCGCGCTCGCCCGTCGATCGTGGCGGAGCAACCAGACCAGCAGGATACCGCCCGACAGCAACGCGACACACGCCGCGAGTACGCCGCCACCGACCCACCAAAGGTTGAACAGGAACAGACCGCCAAGCGCGGTCGCGCCCGCCAGGACGGAACGGCGCTTCCCTTCGACCAGCGAAAGCGCGGCGACCGGCCCGGCGAGACCGAACGCCAGCGCCGCGATCACCAACCCGATCGAAGCGGGGTCCTCTCTCGCGACATAATATCCGGCGCGGGCGGGCAGGTCGCCGTACCAGACGATGAGATAGTCCATATAGGCGAGATAGCTGAGGCCGAGCGCGGCGGCGACCAGCAGCGCGGCGATGTCGCGGCGAAAACGCTCGTCGCCACGGCGAAGCAACAGCATCGCCGCGCAGGCGCCGCCGATCTGTTCCACGAACAGCATCATGCCGGCGGACGAGACGCTGTGGGTCGGGTCTCCGCCGAGCAGCCAGTCCATCGCGATCGGGGTGACCATGACCGCATATATCGCGAGGCCGATCGCGGCGAAACCGGATGACGCGCCGCGGATAAGGCGGCTGCCTATGAACGCCATGCCGATCAAGGCGAGCAGCGTCCGCGCCGCGTACAGGAACGGCGAATTCCAGAGCGCGAGATGCGGCGCCGTCGGCTGCACCGCCAGCGCGAGAACGACGCCCGCCCCGGCGATCAACAGCAACGGCGCCAGGCGCGCCAGGCGCTCGAAGGGGCTCCACCGCGCGCCGGTCAATCGCGCGACGGCGAGGAGAAGGATGGCGCCGATCACCGGACCGCAAAAGGTCAGGAAGGCGATCCGCCACCCATCCGCCAACCAAAGCAGCGCCGGGCTCATCGCGCGCCTCCGTCGCGGCCCGCGCGCTGCAGCACCTTCACATAAGCGGCGATCGCCCAGCGGTCGGCGGGCGGGATGCGGTCCGCGAAGCCGTACATGACGCCCTTGCCGTTCGCGATCACCGCGACCGTCTCGGCGGGCGTTTGCGCGACGAGGCGCGGATCGGCGAAATCCGCCGGTACGGGAAATCCGCGCTTCACGACGCTGCCGTCGCCTCGCCCCGTGCCGCCGTGACACATCGAGCAAAAGATGTCGTACCGTTGCTGCCCGCGATCGAGCAGCGCGGCGGTAAGCGGCGGCGGACCCGCATCCGCAGACGCCTCGCCGATCGCCAATGTCCCTTCGGGCAGCGCGCGCACCGGCGGGCCGCCGGGCCACAGCGTCGGGCTCGACTGCGCCTCCTTCTTGGCCTGATCTTTCATCGACAGGTCGCACGCGCCGAGCAGGAACAGAGGGAGGAGTACCGCCTTCATGGCGCGATCACCCGGCTATGCGTCGCTCCCGCGGTCGCGAGCAGCGCGAGTGCGGCATTGGCGTCATCGCCGGGATCGCAGGCGAGCGCGAGGACGAACGAACCCTCCGACGCGCGCGCGACCTCGTCGAAATCGAACGCCGCGTCGTAAAGCCGCGTCAGCCTCGCGCGCACGAAGAACGCGATGATGCCCGCGACGGCGGCGCCCGGCGCCGCCACCTCGATCGCCGAGGGCAGAAGCGTCTGCCAACTCCACAACGCCCGCCCGCCGCTGTCGATCGGATAGGCGAGGACCGCGGTCCAGCTTTGCAGCGTGAACAGCCCGAGTCCCGTCAGCACGCCGCCGATCAGCGCCGCGATCAGAATGGCGCGATGATTTCCCGCCATGCTCCCGGACGCATAAGGCGCCCATTCGCCAAGCACGCGGCGCTCGTCGGTGACGGCGCGGAGCCGCGCGCGGACAAACGCGCCCTTGTCGTCGAACGTGGCGATGGCGACCGCGGTCATGCGCGCTCCTCCGCGAGCAGCTTGCGGACCTCGTGCATCGAGACGACGGGCAGCAGACGCGCGAAGACCAGCAGCAGCAATACGAACATGGCGAGCGTGCCAAGCAGAATCGCGAAATCGACCAGGGTCGGCGCATAGGTGCGCCAGAAGCTCGGCTCATACCCGGTCGATAGCGTGTTGAGCAGGATCAGGATTCGTTCGAGCCACATCCCGACCAGCACCGCGACCGCGACGCCGATCTGCGCGGCGGTGCTGTTCCGCAGCCGCGGCGACCAGAACAGCTGCGGCGCGGCGACGTTGCAGGCCAGCATCGCCCAGAACAACGGGGCGTAGTCGCCGGTGAAGTCGTATCCGACCAGCCGGATGTCGGCGGCGTCGCCGCTCCACCACGCGGTCCACCATTCGGCGGCGTAGGACGCGCCCATCACGATTCCCGAGGCGAGGATGATCTTCGCCATCGCGTCGAAATGCGCGGGCAGAATCAGCGCCTCGAAGCCCATCGCGCGGCGGATGACGAACGCGATCAGCATCACCATCGCAAACCCCGAAAACAGCGCGCCGACGACGAAATAGGGCGGAAAGATCGCCTCGGTCCAGCCGGGCATCATGCTCGCGGCGAAATCCAGTCCGACGATCGAATGGACCGAACAGACCAGCGGCACCGCGATCACCGCCATGATCCGGTGCAGCCGCGTCTGCGCGATCCATTGCCGGGCCGATCCCTGCCAGCCCATCGCCAGCACGCCGTAGAACCGCCGCCACCCGCGCTTGCCCGGCCTGTCGCGCAGCGTCGCGAGATCGGGGATCAGCCCGACATAGAAGAACAGGATCGAGAACAGCAAATACGCGAGAATCGCCCAGAAATCCCACACCAAGGCGGATCGCGATTGCGGCCACACCCCCATCGTATTGGGCAGCGGCGCAAGCCAGTAGAAATATTGCGGGCGACCGAGATGGAGGATCGGGAATATCCCCGCCATCGACACCGCGAACAACGTCATCGCCTCGGCGAAGCGGTTGATCGAGGCGCGCCATTTCTGGCGCGTGAGCAGCAACAGCGACGAGATCAGCGTGCCGGCGTTGCCGATCCCGATCCACCACACGTAATTGGCGATCGGAAAGCCCCAGACCACCGCGGAATTGTTGCCCCACAGGCCCGGGCCGTAAGCGAGGCTGAACGCCATCGCGAGCACACCCGCGCCCGACAGCGCGAGCATCGCGGCGAACGCTATCCACCAGTCGCGCCCGGCGCGCCGGTCCATCAACGGCGCGGCGACCGTCTCGGTCACGTCGCCGAACGTACGGATCGACGGAAGCAGCCAGCGCCGCGTCATGCCTCGCCGCCATTGCTGCGGCGGGCGAGATAGGTCGTGCGCGGGCGCGTGCCGAGCTCCTCGAGCAAGGCGTAATGTCGCGGGTCCGCGCGCGCCTCGGCGATGGCGCCCTCGCCGATCCGGCCGAAGGTGATCGCTCGCGTCGGACAGGCGGCCTGACACGCGGTCACGACCTGCCCGACCGGACGCCCCTCGGCGTCGGCCGCATGCGTCTCAGCGGAAATGCGCTGCACGCAATAGGTGCATTTCTCCATCACGCCCCGCGCGCGCACCGAGACATCGGGGTTGCGCTGCGCGGTGACCGAAGCGTCGCCGGCGTCATTCCACACCGAACTCCCGGCATAGTCGAGGAAGTTGAATCTGCGCACCTTATACGGGCAGTTCGCCTGGCAGGTCCGCGTCCCGATGCAGCGATTGTACACCTGCACGTTCAGCCCCTGCGCATCGTGGACCGAGGCCTCGACCGGACAGACCGGCTCGCACGGCGCCTTTTCGCACTGCATGCACGGCACCGGCTGGAATCCCGTCGCGTCCTCGCCGACGTCGTAGCGATCGACGCGCAGCCAGTGCATGTCGCGACCCACCGCGATTTCGTCGCGGCCGATCACCGGCACATTGTTCTCCGCTTGGCAGGCGACGACGCACGCGTTGCAGCCGATGCAGACGTCGGTGTCGATCGCCATCGCCCATTGCGGCGGCGCGTCGCGGTTGGGCGGGTGGGGCGGCACCAATGTCGGTTGCAGCGGCGGTTCGGGCATGCGTTCGCCGGGCGCGAGGACGGGGAAGAGTTTCGCCAGCTCGCCGTCGAGCTCGAAATGGTGCTGCGTCTCCGTCACCGGCGCGCGCCCATCGGCTTTGGCCACCGTGACCGGCGTAGCGCCAATTGCACTGTCACCGCCCGCGAGAACCCAGGCATTCGCGCCGATCCCCTCCGCCACCGCGCCGGTGCCCCGGCGGCCATAGCCGGTCAGCAGCGTCACCACCCCGCGCGCCTGACCGCGCGTGGCGCGCGCGGGTTGCGTCACCACGCCGTGCGCGCCCGCCACCCGCACCAGATCGCCATCGGCCACGCCCAGCGCCGCCATGTCGGCCGCCGCCATCCGCGCGCTGGCGCCCCAGACTTCCTTGGTCAGCGGATCGGGGCATTCCTGCGCCCAGGCGTTGGTCGAAAAGCGTCCGTCGTACAGCGTCGGCGACACGCGGATCTCGGCGTGGAACGCGGACGAAGGGGATGAACTTGGCAGCGTCATCGGTGCTGCGGCGGGGGTCTGGTGCGGAGCCGCGCTGTCCGGCACAATTCCATTCGAAACCGCGTCGCGCCAGGCGCGATCGTCGAGCGCGCGCCACGTCTCGCGCACGCGGGCAAAGCTGTTCGGGCCGCCGTGCGGGCTGCCGAGCATATCGACGATCTCGCTCGCGGTGCGGCTGTCGTAGAACGGCCGCACCAACGGTTGGGCGATAGACGCGGTGCCATCGGGCGCGCGCCAGTCGTGCCAGCCTTCGAGCGGATGCGACAGCGGCACGCACCACGTGGCGCGCGCGCCGGTCTCGTTGGCGAACGATCCCGCGAAGACGGTGAACGGCACCTTCGCCATCGCTTCGCCGAAACGCAGATCGGGTGGGGCGGCGTAGATCGGGTTGGCGTCGATCACGATCAGCGTGTCGTACGCGCCGCGGCGCATCGCATCGGCCATTTCGCTCAGGCCTTGCGGGTGGTTCGCTTGCGGATCGAACGGTTCGATCCAGTCGATCGGCGCGGCGAGAAGTTCGTTCGCCCGGCGCGCGAAGGCGAGCACGTCGGCGTTCTGGCCCACGCCGGGAAGCACCAGCGCCCGGCCCTTCGCGGCGAGCAGATCGCGCGCGGCGCGCTTCGCCATTCGCGCGAGTTCGGGCGGCATGTCCGGCACGCCTTCGCCGCCACCGAGAATCGCCGCCAGGGCGCGGCAGAAGCGCGCCATGTCGCTCGGTCCCGCGGCGGCGCGGACATCGGCCATCGCGCCGGTCGCGGTCAGCGATGGCTCGACCGCGTAGAGCCGCGTCGGCGGGCCGTGACGCCGCCGGTCCGCCCAGGCGCGCGCCCAGGCGACCTGATCGGCGCCGGGGCCGAGCGGATCGGCGCCGAGCGTCAGGATCACGTCGGCCTCGCCGAATCGGGGCCGCGCGACGAGGCCGCCGCCGAACGCCGGCGACATCGGTTCGCCGCCGAACGGCTCCCACGCGACGTGCCGCATTTCGGGATAGAGCGCGCGCAGCGCCGCGATGCGCGCGAGCAGAGTCGGCGACGTCACGCGCCCGGTGAGCAGACCGAGCCCGCGTCCCTTGTTCGACGCGATCCGGTCGAACATCGTCCGCCCGAGGGTCGGCCAGTCGCTCGGACCGTTCGGTCCTTCGGGCGCGCGCAGGCGCTGCGGATCGTAAAGGTCGAGGATCGCGGTTTCGGTGAACAGATCGGTCGCGCCGAGGCTGGCCGGATGCGCCGCCAGACCCTCGAGTTTGATCGGCCGCGCGCCGACGACCAATCCGGTCACGCCGCGGCCATATCCCGCGAGCGGCAACGCGGTCGCGTATCGGCGGGTGACGCCCGGCGCCATGGCTCCGGGTTGATCCGCCATCGGATAGATCGCCTCTTCGGGTCGCGAGCAGGCGGAAACGCTCGCCGCAGCGCCGACGGCGATCAGCCGGAGCACCGTGCGGCGGTCGACCTCGTTCACCGGTGGCATGTCGAGCAATCGTCGAGTTTGCGGCCCGAATGCGCGAACCGCACCACCGCCGCGTGCGCCGCCGCGCGATCGGCGGCGGTGCGGTCGAGATAGGGATCGTCCTCGAACTCGCGCGACGGCGCGACGATCCGATCCTCGGGCGCGCGGTGACAGGCGACGCACCATTGCATCGTCAGCGGCGCCGTTTGGCGGGTGAGCGGCATACGCCGCACTTCGCCGTGACACGCCGCGCAAGGAACCCCGTTCCGCACATGCACGTGATGATCGAAATAGGCGTAGTCGGGCAATCGATTCAAGCGGTTCCAGCGAAGCGGCGTGCCGTTCGCAAAGCTGGCACGTACCGGCGCCAGCATTTTCGCATTGGTCCAGATCTGCGAATGACACGTCATGCAGGTGTGCGTCGGCGGGATCGCGGCGTTGGCTGCGGTCTCAACGCCGGTGTGGCAGAACCGGCAGTCGATCCCGAGATCTCCGGCATGGTGTTGATGGCTGAACGGAACGGGCTGTTCGACAAATCGGTCCCTCCCGGTCACGGTTCCGCTCCGCGCAATTGTACCGAAGATCAGCCAGACGCCCACCGGCACGAGCACGATCGCGAACAGAGCCATACGGACGAAGGCATTGGCGCCAGGACGGAAGAGCTGAGCCATCGACGTTCAACAGCACCCCTTTTGCGAATCCGCCGCGCCCGCGCTGGACAAGCGCGGGGGCGACACGTTCCCCCGCGGGGGGACCGGAGCCCGCGGGGCCGGCGGCGTGGGTCCGAGCGCGCACGCGC
>JBBSTE010000026.1:0-45124 GCA_038236185.1 Sphingomonadales bacterium
AGGCGAACAGCGCGACTGTCGCGCCGCCCGCAGAAAAAGCGCGGAGTACGAACGCACGCGCCCGGTGCAGCGACACACCGCCCGCCTCGATCAACGTCCGCCCGACCACGCAGACCGCATCGAGCGCTGCGAAATCCAGGTCGGGATGATCCAACACGCGAACGAAGACGTCGGCGCGTTGCTGTCTCAGATCGGGATCGAACGCCACGGCAACGGACGGCTCGCGCGCCGGCGCGGCGCCTGGCCCTACCCGCCACAATCGCCCGACGCGCCCGTCGTACAGATCCGCGACCAGCGCAGTATCCGCGCCGATCCATGCCGCCGAGCGCGCCGTTTCGATCATTGCCCCGTCGATCGTCAGCGGCGCGGCGCGAAACGACGCCAGGAGTGCTTCCTCGCCATAAGCCTCCCCGCCACCCCATTCGAGCCGCGCGTTCCCGAGCAGTCCATCCCCCCCCGCCCGGCGGCCCTGTGCGATCGAGGCGATGATCGGCGCGGCGTTCACGCCCCCAATCCTCCCGCGGCCTGGCGCAGTGCCGCCACCTCATCGAACACGGTCACATCATCGACAATCGCGCCGTGCCGCAGGCGATAATGCGAGATCCCCATCAACAGCAGTTCGCGCCCCGACGGCGGCCCCCACACGCCGACCCCGCGATGATAGCCGACGAGCGACCAGCGCACACCCACCGCGACATCGCCGTGCGGCAGCGGGCGCGCGGCGACATGCTCCAGGCGGTACGCACGGTCATGCAGCATCGCCGAAAGCTGCGTCGCGCAGCCGATCCAATAGCCGCGACCGAAGCCCATTCGATTAGACGGCCAGCGTACCTCGGCCGTAGTCGACAGCGCCTCACCCGCCTGCCCGTAAAGATCGTCGACAAATGCCGCGCGCAGCATCGCCGCCGGCAGCACCGCAGGATGGTTATCGGGGATCGCCACATCGTGTCCAGTGCGCACCGCGGTGATCGCTTCTGCGCGCCACGCATGCCGCGCGGGATCGCCCTCGCGGTCCACCCCTGCCTGTTGGCGCGCAATCGTGTGCGGATTGCCGCCGACTTGCCACAACGCGCGGCAATTGTCGCGGACCAGCCATTCCTCGACGATGCGGTTGGCGACCACCTTGCAGTCGGCGATCGTCGTCACCCCGCTGCCACGCATCGTCGCCGGCCCGATGCCTGCCTCATCGCCGAAATGCGTCGATTGGCTGGTGATGCGGTGGGAACTGTACCAAATGCCGGGCGCGTCTTCGCTCCAGATCACGTCCTCGCCTAGCACGACGCGGTCGGCGTAGGTCGAGAGTGCGCCGATCGTGTTCTGCGTCACCGTTTCGCGGCCGATCGCTGGGCCGCCCAGCATGTGCAGCGCACAATCTTCGCTATAGTGCGTGCGGCACAGGCCGATGTCCTTTTCTTCCCAGATGCGGTGCGTGCAGCGGATGATGTAATCGACGATGTCGCGATAGACCGGATCGAACCCGTCAAGCGCGTGCCGCGGCGGGCCTTCCGCGAGCTGTTCGGCAATCGGCCGTCCGATCGGCGAGAGGACCGCGGAATCCTGATCCCACGCCATCAGCGATACGCCTGCGCGAGTACGCCGATCTCGTCGAACAGCATCCATTCCTCCACGATTCCGCCTGGCCCCAGCCGCAGATGGCTCATCCCCATCATGAACACCGGCTTCCCCGTCGGGCATTCGCCGAGCACGCCGCCCGGCGCGGTCGTTCCTTCGAGTATCCACCGCACTGCGACGATCACTCCGTCGGTCTCGTCCGACCAGCTGACATGCTCGACGCGCATCACCCCGTCGGGGATCGCGACCATGACATGGAGCACCAGCGCCTGATAGTTGCGCAAGCCCTGCGCAGTGCGGGCACCGCCGGCGTGCGCGATCACGTCCGGTGCATAAGTTTTCGCGAGCCAGTCGAGCCGGCGAAGGTTCCATGTGTCGTGAAAGAGCGCCCGCGCCCAACCGTCCACCGTTGTCGGGTCGATGTCGAGGCGGTGGCGCGGTGCCTGCCCCTCCAGCCGCCTCTCAGGCGATACGATGAAATGGTCGAAGCTGGCGCTTGCCGCGGCGCGGCGTGCGACCTCATGCGGATCATAGCCGAGCTGGCGCACCGCCGCGCCATTGTCGCGCACCAGCCATTCGGTGTGGATGCGGTTTTCACGACTGATACAATCCGCGACGAAACGGATCGAGGTGCGCTTGCCCGTGCCCGGCCCCCAAGCGGTGCGCCCGACGTTGGTCGATCGGCTGTGGCCGAGGTGCGAGGTATAGAAGCCCGCATCCTCATCGCCGCTCCACGTGACGTTCAGATGGTGGATCTCACCGTCGGGATAGCTGTTGAGCGTCGCCACGGTCGAGGCGATCACCTCTTCGACCGAGCGCACCACGCCATACGACGAATAGATCGTACATGCCGTGTCATAGGTATCGTAGATGTAGCCAACGCCGCGCTCCATCCAGATTTCGTCGGTGATCCGCACGATGTAATCGATGATATCGGTGAAGCGGTTCTCGAAACCCGCCATCGGCTGGGTCCGCGTCGACTCGCCCGCCGCGATCGCGCGCGTGTCGCGCTGACGGATACGCGTGACCAGCGGTCGCGCGGGCAGGACAAAGGGTAGCGCCGCGTTCACGCGGGCACCACACCGATCGTATCCCCCGCCGCTACGCCGAGCGCATCCGCCAGCTGTTCGTCGATCACCGCCTCAGTCATTCGTCCGGCCGCGACGCGAAAGTCCGCCGCTTCGCCCGCGCACGCTAGGACGGGGTCGGTCGCCGCACCGACACCAGCGAGCATCATCGTCGTCATTGCGCTAACGGTGCGCACCGCGTCGATCTCGGCCACCAGAGTTGGCCCGCCATCGAAGATGTCGACATATCCGTCGTCGCGAAACCCTTCGGTCAGCAACATGTCGCGCGCCGGACGCCCGTCGTCGTGCGGCCGGCCGAGCGCGGTGCGTGCCGCCTCCGGCAGCATCGACATGTAGATCGGATAGCGCGGTCCGAGATCCGCAATGAACTGATTGCCGTGGATCGCTCCGGTGCGGTCGGCTTCCTGGAAATCCATGTCGTAGAAACACCGCCCGATCGCATCCCACACCGGCGAACGGCCGTCCGGATCCTGCCAGCCGCGCAATTCGGCGATCACACGCCGGCCGAACCAGTCGCGATGCCGCGCGATGAATAGATAGCGCGCGCGCGCCATCAGGCGGCCGAGCGCGAATCCCCGCTGGGCCGGATCGACGAACAACCCGCCTACCTCTGTCTCGCCTTCGAAATCGTTGACGAGATTTAGGAGCTGTTGCTCTTTGACCCGGCCGACCGCGCGCGAGACCGCAGCTTGGCGAGTTATACGATAACTGTAAAATGGCCATTCAGCGCCGACCCGCGCAAAGACCATCCCGGTCGCAACAATCGCGGAACGAAACTCAGCGACGAGCATGATCGCCGCTCCTTGGGCGCGTGCGACCGGGTCGGTTACGGCACGCACAGCGGCCGCGATGCGGCGTTCGAGCGCATCACGATCTGGCGGCAGATTAGTAAGCCCGCTGCCGCCCGCGATGGCGAGACGCAAAACCGCCTCGACGTCGTCAGCGCGCACGCAGCGAATTACCGGCGGGGATTCAACCATACAGCTTTTTGACGCGATTTGCATTCGCAGTCAACAATTCAGATGCGTGCCGATGCACCTTCGATCAGGCTGCCGGCAAAACTGCGCGTCTCGGGCGGAAGTGTTGGTTCTTCGATCCGTTCGAGCAGCATCGTAACCGCCGCTTCCGCCATCCGCCGCACCGGTTGGCGCACTGTCGTCAGTTGATAGCTTTGCCAAGCTGCCGGATCGACACCGTCGAAACCGACGATCGAGAGTTGCTCAGGTAACGATAAACCGAGATCGTGCCGTGCCGCGTCGATCGCGCCAAGCGCCATTAAATCGTTGGCGCAGATCACTGCATCCGGCCGGCCGGCCGCGGCGAGCGCGTGCATCCCCGCTGCACCGCTTTCGTGATCGAACGCGCCGGGCACGATGCGCGGCGTCAGGCCGTGGTCAGCTAGCCGCCCCATTGCACCGCTAACGCGCTGGTTGCCTACGAAGCTGTCCTCCGGGCCAGCGATGACACCAAAGCTGCGATGCCCCGCCCCAACCAATCGATCGACCAACATTCGCTCGCCGCCGATAGAGTCGCAGCACACGCTCGCGACATTTTCGCCCTCAACGAATCGATTATAGAGTACGACCGGTATACGGCGCTTCGCGAACGACCGCACTTGGGTCGCCGACAGCCGCGCGGCCGAGATCGCGCCGTCTACGCGATAGCGCCAGATTTGATCGAGCGCCGCATCGACCTCGCTCTCGCTACGCAGCGCGAACAGCAGCACGCGCACACCCATCGCATCGAGCCGGTGACTCAATTCGGCCAGCACTTCCGGATAGTAGAGATTAGTCAAATTCGAGATCAACACCGCGACCAGGTTGGATCGTTTTGTTATGAGCCCGGACGCGATCGCATTTGGCTGGTAACCGAGCTGCTCCGCGGCCTTCTTGACGCGGCGGCGCTTCTCTTCCGAGATGCTGCCGCCGGGCGTGAAGCATCGAGATACAGCAGATTGCGAAACACCGGCGAGTGTGGCGACGTCATAGGATGTCGGCGCACGACCCTCGGATCGCGCGGCTTCGAGCAGTGACTTGCTTGTTGCCATGCATTCTCATTTAACAGCGATGGATGCCGGCGCAACTTGCGGGCTCGTGAATTGCGGTGCGCGTGTAGCGACTGCCCTGTCTCATGCCCAGGTTACAGGCGCGTTGTCGGCATCCGCTTCAGCACATCGAGGCCCTGATCGGCCAAAAAGCCAAGAATGTCGATAAACACCCAATTTTCCGCGAGCTTGCCATTCTCTACCCGGTACAAGTCGACGAACGGCATCGCTACGGCTTCTTCGCCGGCGGTCATGCCGAGATAACCACCAGTACTTCGCAGATGGTAGTTCGACCAACCGAAGAATCCGCCGAAATTGCCTTCCGCTACGCAGCATAACGCATCACCGAGTCGATCGCTCTTTCCAAGCCCGTCGTCGAACGGCTTACAATGCTGCTCGACATATCGCTCAATCGTGTAGCTTGCACCGATCCCGCCCGGACCCCACCAGATCATATCGTCATGCCAGACACGGGCGAGCTTGCTCGTTTCGTCGGGATCATGCTGCGCGATATCGTTGTTTAGAAGGCCTTGAATCGCACGCATCGTCGCTTCGCCGGAAGTTGCATCCTGTCTCTCGTACAGCAGACCATCATGCGATATCGGACCCGGAGTGATAAGGTGTGCACCGGTTTGCGGCGGAAGGGGGTTTTGGCCAACCTGCCACAGCAGATTCGGGATATCAACGAACAGTGTCGTCTCGGCGATGCGGTCGCCCTCGACGCGGTTAAACTCGACGTAACGGAGCATCGCCATTCGACCCGTCGGGCGAATTCCGAGCCACGGCCGGTCGAACAGGCCCATCAGGTGACCCGTCTCGACCACCCAGACCGCTGATGGCGTGCCTTCGGCGGTCCCGGCCAGAAAGATATCGGGACGCCGCTGCATCCGTTGAAATGCGTCTCTCAGCGGTTCCCAGAACGTCGAACTAACAGCTGCTGCGCCGCGCTGTTTGCCGAAAGGAAACGTCCCGCGCCATTTCCAATCGGCGACGGTGTACTGCGAAAGCACCCCGCAAATCGCGGATGGCGCCGCTGAGGCTAACGCGGCGTGGTAGCTACGGACCAAAGCCTTTTGATTTTGAAAATCGGACATTGACTGCGGAGTTAACAAAAGCCGGCCTTGTTGGCAAATATCTACCATTCGACTTCGCCCCCGGCAGAGCGACAGCACGATCCGACTCGCGGAGGTGCTGACAGCCCCGCGTTGCCCTGACCAGCGCGACCGGCGGGGCTCCAGCTCGTATCGTATATTGTCGTTCAAGAAATTCACCACGGATGGGAGTCGCGATCGGCGCCGATCGGGACCGCTATCCGTGGCTAAACTCTGCACTAACCTCAATCTCTTAGCTTGAATGTGGTGGGGTCCCGGTTCGGCGCCTATTCATACCTAACCCGTTGGCACAAGTACGAGAAGCCGCAATCGGTTGGGTAAACCTTGCCTAGACGCTTCGATGGAGCATCGCGATGGCGGTGCGCGGCACTGAAGAGAGATCGAATTGGCGGTGTATCGCTAGGGCTGGGGCCCGCAGACGGGTGGGCAATGAACGCGCCAGAGGCCTGCTGCCACGCCGTATCCAGCACCTTCTAAAGTCCCCTCAGTTGCGGTTCGTAGAGTGGCGCATGAGGATTTCCGAGACTGGCTTCGGTTTCGGTTGAATATCGCGACTGTGATGGACGCGACAGGAAGCCGTGCGAATCTAGGCTGTTCATCCCGCACTGACGAAATTCGAAACGTTGAGCGATGCCTCCCCGCTCCAGCGATAGCCGACGAGTGGACCTCTATTGCCTGCACTGTAATCGACGCAGGCGATGATCGGGGCGAGCAAAGCCGGAGCTCCTGTTAGCCAGTAGTGGCCGATGAATAATGGCTTGTCAGAATCGTAGCCGCACAGCGCCCCTGCCGGCAGCGATGTGTCGGGCAATGCTAACGCCTCGTCTTGGGGCAACAGCGCAGCGGTGCGAAAGGTGGTAGCCGTCTCATCCCACCACCGCACGCGCACCGCGGTACGTCGATTGCCGTCCTTGTCGAGGAAGTAGCAGCCATCGGGCAATTCTGCCTCGACACCCTTCAGCAGTGTCTCGATTGCGCGATATTCAGGCTGCCCCGGCGTGGAGCACGCGACCATCAGGTCGCGTGAGAGGCGGTTGCCGGAGCGGAGGCGCGGGGAAAGGTCGAGCATCATTGGCGCGTGCCAGCAAGCGTGTACGATCCTAAGCCCCGGCAGATCGAGCCACAGCGGCAGATCGAGCCACCAGTCGATCATCTCTGCGTAGAGCGCGGCGTCGCCGGCGATGGCATCCAGGAAAACTTGATGCTGGCCCTTATTCTTGCAGCTGTGACGGCGCAGGAAATCGCCGGCGCCGTCGGGAATGCTCCACGCGATCGCGTTGAACTCGTGGTTGCCCATCACCGCTAGCGCGGTGCCCGCGTCCGTCATCGCGCGGACCAGCCGATAGGTCTCAATCTGCCCGGGTCCACGATCAACAAAGTCGCCGACGAAGATCACGGTGCGAGACGGATGGCGCCAGACCCCATCCTCGACCGCATAGCCCATCACGCGCAGCAACGCCTCCAGCTTGCCCGCTTGGCCGTGGATGTCGCCGATGATGTCGTAGTGCGAGGAATGATCAGCCATGCTCGCCTACGCCCTTCTCTGTCGTCAGAAACTGACTGGATCGCGCCGCTCGGTGCGTCAATCGGTCGGGCCGATTTCAGACTTGGTGGATAACTGTATGTCATCCATCAGTGGCGATTTTGAGCGCCAAACCGGGCGCGCTCCCTCCCGGACGGAATGAACGAAGGGTACGTACGCCGCTGTCTCGAATGGCGAGTTTCGGTCGATTGCGGTACCGATCTAGTGATGGTCAGCCTGATCGATTCCGTCGTATCGTCGATGCCAGCGTCGCTTATCGACGGCGTGTTTGAGCTAGCCGCTAGCCGACTGGGCGTTGCTAATGTCCGACACCGGTCAGCGTTGCTGCATCTCAAGCCATTCAATGGGGTTTCGTTCGTCAACGCGACTTGCGAAGCCGTACGACGGAACTACCAGCAGAGCGGCGCGGCCGCGAAAAAAGATCAATCGAGCGAGAATTGGCGCTGGCACCGACCGCAGCCGCAGATTGGCGAGCGGAATCGAAGTCCCGAGGTGGTCGTCGAGCGTGCCGTCGCGGCGGCGTGCGTCACGCTAGGACGAACGGATTGGTCAAATCAAATACCGGTAGCCTCCGGTCTCGTTGCCGATGGCCGGGATGGACGCCGCGCGATCGATCTCGTCCGTCGCGTTGGCGATCATCATTTCCATCTGATCGAACTGAAGGTCGCAAGCGATACGCCGCTGTACGCCGCGGTCGAGGTGCTCGGCTACGCATTCCTCTGGCTCATTGGGCGAAACGATCGCCCGTTACGGCCAAGCGCGCTTCTCGAGGCGTCCCAGTTGAACCTTCGCGTGCTGGCGCCTGCCGAGTTCTACGCTCCGTTTCAGCTTCAAGACGTAGAAGCGTCCATCGATGCGGGAGTGCGATCCCTGGGCGAGCAATATGGGGTTAGCCTCTCATTCCGGTTCGATGTCCTGAACAAACGTATCCGGAGCGATGCCATGCCGACCGCTGTGGAGCTGCTCGAACTTCTGGATCAGCCGCTGCCTTTGCATACCGCATGACCACGCCACTGTTCCTCCCGGGGGTGCCCGAAGCGCATATACGGGCGCGGATGGCGCTGGCGGGCGGTGACGAAATCGGCAGTGGGAAATTTGCGAGCCCCGAGAGCTCAGCGGCCCTGGCCGCTAACGTATTCGGCTGGTTCATCGAGCGGCCGTGGCTATTGCCACCGCTCCCCGGCGCCGAGGCAGCGGGACCCGCCACCCGCGTTGAAGTCGAGTAACGCGCGCGGTTCCCCTGGTCAGGCGGACGGCATCCTTGGCTGGATGCGGGAGCGTTCACAGACAGCCAAATCATCGGGATCGAGTCCAAGCGGTTCGAACCGTTCCGGGACCAAAGGCACGTTAACTTCGCGGACGCTTACGACCGGCCAGTCTGGGGCGATCGAATGGCGCGCTATTCTGAGGTCCGCGATGCACTACGGTCAGATAAGATTGCGTACCGCCATCTCGACGCCGCTCAGCTTGTGAAACACGCATACGGGCTAGTGACCGACGGTCGGCGCCTCGGATTGATCCCGCACCTCGCGTACATATTTGCCGAACCAAAAGTGCGAGGGGATGTGTCGATTCCGCTCGAGGATCGCGAACGGCACCGCGAAGAGGTGGCGGATTTTGCGGACCGCGTAGCAGGCGACGAGGTTCGTTTCGGATGGATTGATTATAGGTCTTGGTTCAATGCCGCGCTTGAACCGGTTCATGAACATGCAAACGCCATTATCGGTGCCTTCGACCTATAAGCGTTCGGACAACGCGTTGAGATGGCCGTCGCAGTGCGTTGTCCCATCCAACAATCCAGCCAATTGCCCGCTCCGATGCCCATTTGAAGGGTGGGAAGCTGCCTCGGATCGATCTGCAGTGATGGCGTTTCTCCGGTCCCCGGCAACGCAATCCAGGCTTGGTGCGTGACAGCTACTCAACGACGAGCTGCCAATCTCGTGAGCGCGGGCATGTCGGACATAACGGTGTTGGCCCAACCGCGCCGACCTGTCGGAGCTAGTGGCCCGCGCGCTCGTGCGGCAATGTCAACTTGGCAGGTAACGCAGCGGACGGCGCAGATCGAAGAGGACATTCGCGAGCACGCCCGACACCGATTTCCGATCTTGTAAATGCTCTGCGGACGCCTGTTCTGGGTATGCAACCGACCCGCAGCCGCTTTCTGCGCAATATCGCGCAGCTCGGAACAGTCCGTCCACGCTGGAACACATCCCGTGCTCCGGCCCATGTGGAGCAAGACTGATGAGCGACAAAACGCAGATCGAATGGACCGACGCTACCTGGAATCCTGTGACGGGCTGTACGAAGATTACGGCCGGTTGCGACAACTGCTACGCGGCGCGCTTCGCTGAGAGATGGCGCGGCATCCCAAATCATCCGTTTGAGAACGGGTTCGATCTGACCCTACGCCCGGACCGGGTCGACCAGCCGCTCAGCTGGCGGCGCTCGCGAACTATCTTCGTCAACTCGATGAGCGACCTGTTCCACAAGGAGGTGCCGCGCAGCTTTATCGACCTGGTATTCGCGACGATGGAGGCGGCGGACTGGCACGTGTTCCAGGTGCTGACGAAGCGCAGTTCTATGATGCGCGACTACCTCCAGACCAGGTACGATGGACGAACACCGCCCGCGCACATCTGGTTCGGCGTGTCGGTGGAGGACGCGACCGGCGTGGCACGCGTGCGCCACTTGCGCGAGGCGCCGGCGGCGATCCGGTTCTTATCGATCGAACCATTGATCGACCGAGTCGGCGAACTCGCGCTCGACGGCATCGACTGGGTGATCGTCGGGGGCGAGAGCGGTCCAGGGTTCAGGCTCATGGATCCAAACTGGGCACGTGAGGTACGCGACCAGTGTGTGTCGGCCGGCGTCGCCTTCTTCTTTAAGCAGGTTGGCGGCTTCCGGCCCAAATCGAACGGACGCTTGCTTGACCGGCGGGAGTGGAACGAGATGCCCAACGTGGCGGTGCACCGCACTTCGTCCCATTAACGGTCTGGAAAGTGTTCTGCGGCTGCTCCACCAATCGACGGAGCAGCCGCCCATCCTGGAAACGTCTGCGAGTCCGATTTCGGTATCCCACACCACTCAAGGAGCCATTCCGCGCCTAATAGTGTAAATCGGCGTCGAAGCGGAACCCCAACGCGGTTGAGGGCTTCTTCACTAAGCTGACCCGCCGACGCCTGAAAATCGGCGTCATCTACTCCGTCGTCGACCTTCAGGCCGCCATCAACCGCTTCATTACCGAGCACAATGAGGAGTCGCGCGCGTTCGTCCGGAAGGCCGATCCCGAAGAAATTATCGCCGCCGTCAGGCGCGGGCACCAAATGTTGGAATCATTCTACTAACTTGAGGGCGGCACAGCGGGTCGACGCCCGTTGCCGAGGTGATCGCGCGGCGCGCCGTACCGTTGGACGAATCTTGTTCTCGAGCCGAAATAGAGCCTGTGGCGGCTGCGCTCGAGCACCGGCCTTTGAAACTCAGGCCGGCTCTGGCATCAAGCGGATCGAGCGAGGGGCATGCGTGACGGAAAGATCTGGAATACGGGATAATCGCGAGCGGGGCTCTGCACATCAATTCGTCAGTGGGCGCGGCATTGCCGGCAGCCAGCTTTCGGTTGTGTCCGCTTACTTCACTACTTTCGCTTATGAATATCTGCGCTCGACGCTCGAGAACGTTGGCGGGATGCGCTTTTTATTCGGCGAGCCGCGGTTCCTGCGGGACACGAACAACGGGCGCCTTGTCCCACCAGCCTTTACCCTCGAAGATGGCGGGCTTCGGTTGGTCGAGCAAATCAGGCAGCAGGCGGTAGCGCGGCGCTGTGCCGATTGGATCCGTCAGCGGGTCGAGGTGCGCTCCGTCAAGCGCGCGGGTCTGTTGCATGGCAAGCTGATCCATGTTGACGACGGCCGCCGGAGCCACGCGCTGCTCGGCAGTTCCAACTTCACAGTCAATGGGCTGGGACTCGGCAAGTCGTCGAACATCGAATTAAATCTGGTGGTCGACGGCGACCGCGACCGCGAGGACTTGCTCAACTGGTTCAACGAACTTTGGACCGATCAAACCCTCACGGACGACGTGAAGGATGAGGTGCTGCGCACCCTCGAAGCTCTCTACACCCATGCGAGCCCTGAATTTGTCTATTTCAAGACATTGCTGCATGTCTTTGGTGACTATTTGGCCGAGCAGGCCGACGAGGCCGCGCAGTTCGAGCAGACCGCATTCGAGCAGACCGCGATCTGGCAGGCGATGTTCGATTTCCAGCGCGATGGTCTTCGCGCGATCCTGTCCAAGCTGGAGCGGCATGGCGGCTGCATCCTCGCCGACAGCGTGGGCCTGGGGAAGACCTACACCGCGCTCGGCGTGATCAAGTGGTACGAGAAGCGCAACAAGAACGTGCTGGTTCTCTGCCCCAAGAAGCTGCGCGAAAACTGGACCGATTATCTCGCGATCAACAACAGCGATCTGAACCCGCTGCGCGCCGACCGGTTCGGCTATACCGTGCTTTCGCACACCGACCTTTCGCGCGAAAAGGGCAAGGTCGGCGACATCGATCTCGCGAATATCGAGTGGGGCAATTACGATCTGGTCGTCATCGACGAGTCGCACAATTTCCGGAACGCCTCGCGAAACCGGACCGGCTCCGGCCGCAAGACGCGATACGAGCGGCTGATGGACGACATCGTCAAGGCTGGGCTCAAGACCAAGGTCCTGATGCTCTCCGCCACGCCGGTGAACAACGATCTGAGCGATTTGAAGGCCCAGCTCGATCTGATTTCCGCCGACAACAATGACGGCTTTGCCGCAGTCGGTGTGCCGAACCTTTCGCTGATGATCGGGCAGGCGCAGCGCAAGTTTGTCGACTGGGCAAAACGGGGCAGCGGAGACGCGGCCAGTCTGCTCGCCGGTCTTCCCCCCGCGCTGTTCGGTCTGCTCGACGGGGTGACGATCGCGCGCTCGCGCAAGCACGTCGAGCAGCACTACGCCGCATCGATGGAGCGAATCGGCGGCTTCCCGAAACGTACGCCTCCGGTATCGATCTTCGCCAATATCGACACCAAGGGCGGTTTCCCGGAGTTCGAGGACGTGGACGCGGCTATCAGCCGGCTGGAACTCGCACTCTACAGTCCGTTGAAGTTCGTCCTGCCCCAGCATCAGGCAATCTACGACAAAGGCGGCAACTTCGATCAGGCCAATCGCGAGAAATACCTGATCGCGATGATGAAGTCCGGCTTCCTCAAGCGGCTGGAAAGTTCGGTCAATTCGTTCGGCGTGACGATGGACCGGATGGTCGAACGCATCGACCGGCGCGTCGGCGAGCTCGATGCATTCGACGAAGCGGTATCGATCGAAGCTGAACTGAACGGCGAGGACGACGTCGACGAAGAACTGGAAGAGGCCTTTGAAGTCGGCGGCGCGCTCAAGTACCGGCTGGCGCATATCGATCGCGCCGCGTGGAAGGCGGCGCTGTTGCGGGATCGGGAGCGAATCGTCGGCCTCGCCGATGTTGCCGGGCAGGTAACCCCAGAGCGCGACGCCAAGCTGGAAAAGCTGGTCGAGATTGTCCGCGCCAAGGCGAGCGACCCCTCCCGCAACCGGAACGGTGAGGCCAATCGCAAGATCATCCTGTTCACCGCCTACACCGACACCGCGCGCTATCTGTACGATCAGCTTCTGACGCTCGCGAAGGAACTGAAGCTTGAAGCCGCGCTGGTGACAGGTACCGAGTGCAAGGCGACGCTCGGACGCGCACATTTTCAGGACATTCTGGTGAACTTCGCGCCGCGCGCGAAGCGGCGCGCGGACATGAAGAAGGCGGAACAGGCCGGCGAGGTCGACCTGCTCGTGGCGACAGACTGTATCTCCGAAGGGCAGAATCTTCAAGATGCCGACCTGCTGGTGAATGTCGACATTCACTGGAACCCGGTGCGGCTGATCCAGCGGTTCGGGCGGATCGACCGGATCGGCAGCCTCAACGAGGCGATCGTGCGATCGGATGTTTTGGTTTACGCGCAGCTAGCGCTTAGGCTGCAGGACACCGTCCGGGCCGCGCTCCAGCGGCGCTGGCTGGCGCGGCAGCGGTGCGCCCGGTGCCTCGGCAATCGTCATGCCGTAGCCCCAATCGGCGGGGGCGATCGCGATGAAGCGCGCGAGGCCGCCCGTCCCGCCTTTCGGCTTGGCGAAGCCGATCGCGATCAGCGCGCCCGCCTCGGGCACCTGATCGAGATTGGCGACGCCCTCTCCTTGCGCGAAATCGTGCGCGAGCAGCCAGCGTTCGGCCACCAAATCGGGGGTCATGTCGGTATCGAGCGGCTCGTGGCCGTGGAACAGGATGTGGCGCTGGAGGTGAAGCAACTTCAGCGTATCGAGCGCGATGCCGGGAAAGGGCTTGGCGGTAAACCGCGCCGCATCGCCCCAGCGCTTCGACCAGTCGGTCCGAAACATCACGATCGATCCGGCAGGGACGGTGCCGTGGCGGCGTTCCCAGTCCGCGATATCGGCGGGTGTCGCGACATAGCCTGGGTCGGCATTGGTCTTGGCCGACAGATCGATCACCACCAGCGGGCGCAACGTCATCGTAGCGGGCAGATCGCTGATCGTTGCGCCGAGGGGGTTGCCGTGGGCGGGCGGATCGAGCTGGGTGCCAACCTGGTCGGTCGGCAGCACATAGGATGTGATCCCGGCGCCCTGTTCGACGTAGCCGAAAGGTTCGCCCTTGCCGATCATGCCGGGCACATCGATCGCGGCGCGCGCCGCACCCACCTTGATCGCGCCGAAGCCGGGCCACATCGGATCGCCTGGCGCGAAGGCGTGGGTCAGATCGATGTATTTCGCGCCCAACAGAGCCTGTTGGTACGTCGCCCATAGCCCGGGCTGCTCGGCTTTCGGAGCGGACTTCGCGCAACCCGTCAGCAGCGCGACAGCGATCAGGGCTGTCGTTCTCACGCCATCAGCGCCCGGTGTTTTGCAATCGCCTCGAACACCCGATCGATATCGGCGGCCACATTGTAGAAATGTGGCGACAGCCGGACATTGCCGTCGCGCGACGAAGTGATGAAGCCCTCACGCTCCAGCGCGATCACCATCGCCGGCGCGTCCTTCGCTTTCAGCGCGACCATCGCGCCGCGCCGCGCCGGATCGTCGGGCGTCGCTGTCGCGAGGCCTTGCGCGCGAGCGTGATCGGCGATCCGCGCCGTAAGGCCCGCGATCCGCGCGCCGATCGCGTCGAGCCCGACCTCAGCGATGATCTTGAGCCCCGCTTGCGCGGCATAGACGTTGGGCACCGGCGGCGTACCCGCCTCGAAGCGCCGCGCGCTCGGCGCCGGGTGGTGCGCGGTGTGGTCCATCGCGCCGATATCCTCCTGCGCGAACCAGCCGGTTATGGTCGGCTGGAGCGCGGCGGTGGTCTCACGCTTCGCGTAGAGGTACGCGACGCCGGCAGTGCCGAGCAGATATTTGAGCGTACCACCGACGTAGAAGTCGCAATCGATCTGGCGGACGTCGATCGGCATCGTCCCGACCGCCTGGAAGCCGTCGACCAATATCAGCGCGCCCTTCGACCTCGCGAGTTTGGCGACTGCGGCGACATCGACCTTCTCGCCATTGCGGTAACAGACGTGAGTCACCGCGACGATCCGGGTGCGTTCATCGATCGCCTCTTCGAGCCGTTCGAGCAGCGTCGCGTTGCCGCCCGCCGCAACCTGCACCACGTCGGCGCCGCGCGCCGCCTGCGCGTACCAAATCTCCGCATTGGTCGGGAATTCGAGGTCGGTGATGACCACCTTGTCGCGTTCGCCGTCGAACGTCATCGCGGTCGCAACCGAATTGATTCCCGCCGACGCCGATGTCGTCACCGCGATCTCGTCGGCGTCCGCGCCGAGCAGCGCCGCGAAATCGCCGCGCAAATCCTCGTAGCGCCCGACCCACGAATCCCAATGGCTCCCGTGGCGGTGACGGTCGGCGAGATACGCATGAAACGACGCCTCGACCGAGTCCGATAGCAAACCGTAGGAACAGCTGTTGATGAAGCACCGCCGCTCGAGCAGCGGAAAGCGCTTGCGAAGCGCCGCCCAGTCGATCGTCGATGCGTCTGCCATTATCCCATTCCTCGTTCTCGGCCTCGCGCCAACCGGCGTTCCGCTAATCAAAGAGCGTCCCAGTTCACGTGAATATGTGACCTAAATGCAACAAGCGTCAAACTTCGTCGAGTATAATGCGGTCGCGCCGCTTGGCGAGATGTTTTAGGTTGAAAATATATCGAGCGTGGTGAAACTTCCTCTCTCGATCCCGGCGCCCGCCCCATGACGGGTCGCGCCACGGCGATCGCTCGGGGGTGACACGATGACCCAGCGCCAAATCCGCTATCGCACTTTCCTCGCCGCCGGTGGCGCGTTCCTCGCCGCAATTGCCATGCCGGCCACCGCGCAAGAAGCCGGCCCGCCGAGCACTCCGACCAACGCACAGGATGGCGGCGCGACCGGCGCTCCCGTCACCACGCCCGACGCGCAATCGAGCGATCAGTTGCAAGACATCGTCGTCACCGCGACCAAGAGCGGCGACGTCGCGCTGCGCAACGTGCCGATCGCGATCCAGGCGCTGACCGGCGACACGCTCGCCAAGGCCGGAGTCACCCAGTTCAGCGATTATGCGACCCGCATCCCCAGCCTCTCGTTTCAGGATCTCGGGCCGGGTGACAAGAAATACGTCCTGCGCGGCGTCAATTCGACCGGCGCCGCGACCGTCGGCACCTATTACGACGAAGCGGTGATCAGCGCCAACAACGCCAATGACGGCGGTGGTCGCAACGTCGATATCAAGCTCTTCGATATCGAACGGATCGAGGTGCTCAAGGGGCCGCAGGGGACGCTCTACGGCGCGTCGTCGGAAAGCGGCACGATCCGGATCATCACCAACAAGCCCGACAGCACCAAGTTTGGCGGTTATATCGACGGCGAGATTTCGGGCACGCACAAGGGCGGCGCGAACTATAACGCCAACGGCGCGATCAACCTGCCGCTCGTCGAGGACAAACTTGCCGCGCGCTTCGTCGGCTGGTACATCAACGACAGCGGCTTCATCGATCAAACGCGCCTCGCATCAGGCCGCGACAATAACGTCAACAACGACGAAACCTATGGCGGTCGCGGCGAACTCCGCTGGACGCCGACGACCGATCTGACGCTGACTGCGTCGGCCACTTATCAGAAACAACATTCGGACGGGTCGTCGCGCTACACGCCTGCGGGCACGCTGTCGTTTTCTACCGTCGGTTTCCCGGCGGTTCCCGGCGGCGACCTGATCAATACCGATCTGTCGCGCAGCCCGTATAACGACAAAGCGCAAATCTACAGCCTGACCGGCGAATATGATTTCGCGACCGGCAGCATCGTCGCGACGACCAATTATTTCAAACGCAACATATTGTTCAATTTCGATTCCTCGCCGATCCTGTTCTTCTTCGGCGTGCCGATCCCCGGCATCACCCGCCAGCCGCAGTCGCGCAGCATCTGGTCGAACGAATTGCGCTATGCGTCCAAGTTCGACGGTCCGTTCAACTTCATCGCGGGCGGCTTCTACAGCCGCGAGCGGAGCAACTTCACCACCGAAGTCCTGACCATCGACAACAACGGCAACCCGGTGGGTACGTTCAGCCCGCTCGACGCCGACGATGCGCTCACCAACCCCAACGGCAACACCTTCTTCGGCCGGTTCGAGAATCAGCGGCTCAGCCAATATGCCTTCTTCGGCGAAGCGACTTACGAGCTGACGAGCACCCTGAAGGCGACCGGCGGCGTCCGCTATTTCCACAACGAGGCGAACTCGGTCGATCAGCAGACTCACCCGTTCGGCGGTTTCGGCGCGAGCCCGCCCTTCACCCCGCAATCGAACGACGCGACCGATTCCAAGGTCACGTACAAGGGCAACATCAGCTGGAAGCCGAACAACGACGTGCTGCTCTACGCGACCGTTGCGTCGGGTTTCCGCACCGGTGGCACCAACCAGGCCGATCTGCCCTTCGCCTCGGGCATCCCGCGCACCTATGCCTCGGATTCGCTGACCAATTACGAACTCGGCACCAAGCTGACGCTCGCGGGCGGAAGGGTCCGGATCGACGCCGCTGTCTATCATATCGACTGGACCAACATCCAGATTCGCGCGCTCGACGCGACCGGCGCCTTCCCGTTCACGACCAACGCCGGCGGCGCCGACGTCAACGGCGTCGAGGCGGACGTGAATGCGCTGATCGCGCCCGGCGTGACCTTCGACATCAACGGATCGTACCAGGATTCCTTCCTGACGAGCGATCAGCCCAGCCTCGCGCCGACCCGCTCGCCGAGCCTCGGCCTCGACGGCGATCAAATCCCCAACGTCCCGCATTTCAGCGGCAGCGTGAACCTCGACGTCGATCGTCCGCTGACCGGCACGCTCAATTACCTGATCCACGCCGACGTGAACTATCGCGGCGCCTCGCATACCACGCTCGGCCGGTCGCGCGACGTGTTCGACGTGCGGCTGGACGACTATTCGTTGAGCAACCTCCGCTTCGGCATCACCGACGGCAAGTGGAAGGGCGAGATATTCGTCCGCAACCTGTTCGACGCGCGGCCGCAGATCGACGCCATCTCTTCCTCGCAGGACCCGCTCGCCTATATCACCGTCAGGCCGCGGACGATCGGCGGATCGATTTCGCGCAAATTCTGAGGACGCTATGGACGAACCCGCAATTGCCGCCACCAAGCCGTGCCTCGTTCCGTTGGTCGAGGGAAAAAAGTATCTGTGGTGCACTTGCGGGCTGAGCAAGGCGCAGCCGTTCTGCGACCAGAGCCACGTCGGGACGGCATTCAAGCCGCTCTTGTTCAAGGCGCAGGAGACCGACGAGGAACTGCTCTGCGCCTGCAAGCGGACGATGACCCCGCCCTATTGCGACGGATCGCATAACAGTCTTTCGGCCAGCTACGGCGCGCCGATGGATGAAGACTCGTCCGACGCGGCGATGGTGGCGATGAGCGAGACGCCCGAGGGCGCGAGCCGCGCCGCGCTCGACGCGAATTGCTTCGTCATCCGCCCCGGCGACGCCGCGACGATCCGCGAGGGCGGGCTCGCGCTTTATCCCGCGATCGGCCCCAGGGACGGGGCGAAGCGGCTGAGTCAGTTCGCCGGAACCGTCGCCGAAGAGACCGCCCCGATCATGCGTTTCTCAGGAAGCGATACGGTGATCTACGTCATCGGTGGGCATGGCCGGATCGAGATCGGCCCGCAGATTTTCGATCTCCCCGCCGAAAGCGGCGCCTATGTCCGCGCGGGCGAGGCTTTCCGCATCACCGCCGAGGCGGCGATGACGATCAACGTCACGGTCTGCCCGCTCGGCCCGATGCCCGAAATCCTCGATGCGATGCCGCAGGCGTTCGACCATACCGTTCCAAACCGGATCGAGGCGGTCGATGCATCGAAGCGCGCGTCGATGGCGGATCGCTATTATCAGGTGCTCGTCGATGGCGAGACGCAAGGGACCGAGGTCACCCAGTTCATCGGCCACATCCCGCAATCCCGCGCCGCGCACCACCGCCATCTCTACGAGGAAACGCTGACGATCCTGTCGGGCGAAGGCGTGATGTGGACCGACACGACCAGGACCGCGATCCGGCCCGGCGACACGATCTTCCTGCCGAGGAAACAATCGCATTCGGTGGAATGCACCAGTCCGGAAGGCATGATGCTGGTCGGGGTGTTCTATCCGTCGATGTCGCCGGCGATCAATTATTGAGGGGCGGTTCGTGGCCCTGGATTGCGAGCGGCGGCGGCGAATTTCTCGATGGTCGCGCTTGTGAGGAATAAAACGTGCGCAAGACTTGCGCCGGTCGGAGGGCGAGGGTGGAAGATCGACGGTGGGAAAGAGCGGCTGTCGAGAATAGCATGAGTTGGTCCTTGTAGGACAGAGGCAGATGGTCGCCCGTCACCATTTGAGACCATCGAGGCTAACGATGGCTTGGCCGTAAAGCGGAAGGAGGCAATAAAATGCGTGTCACGCGGATAGCTCACGGCGTGGGAACGACGGCAGTAGGACTGATTGCAGGAACGGCGCTCGCACACGTGTTTGAGCTACCGCACAAGTTCGCAATGTCAGCGGAAACTTGGTTACCGATCCAGTCTGTGCTGTATAACGGGTGGGGAGGCAAGCTTTTCTACCTCGACGTGCTAGCGATTTTAGGCCTGCTGTTCACGGCTTTCCGATCACCTTCGACGCGCGCTCCTGCGCTAGCCGCTGTCGCCTTGCTTCTCGCGGCGGATGTTGTCGTGTTTCTGATCTGGATAAACCCGACAAACACCGCTGTAGATCTTTGGGCGATGTCCACCCCGATGCGAAACTGGCGGGAGTTACGACTTAACTGGGAATGGGGGCACGCGGCACGATCCGGCTTGCTAGTGTTAGCGACATTGCTGGCGACTCTTGCAGCACCGCGAGAACGAAACGGAACGGATGCCAGCTAACCACCGACGACGTGTGAAAACATCACGTCGCGAACGACACGAACAATATCGGAATCAATCGACGGACGCAGTTGGAACGGTCGAATCGAGAGGGCGCAGCGGATGAACCGATACTACGGCTGACTCGGCACTTTATGTTTTCACACGCCTCCGACAGACCCGTCATGCGGCGATCAACGTTTCCTGGATGGCGAGAGCAGTTATTGCGCGCGCCAGCGACCGTCCTTCGTCGTCCTTGAGCGCGGCCTCTCGCAGCGTCCGCACTGCCGTCGCTCCGTCGCCTCGGGTCGTTAGTTCGGGGAGCAGGCGCATGATCGCGGCGAAATTGCCCATTCCCCGCGCGTGGGTGTCACCATACCCCTTCACCAACCGCTGGCAGCGGATCACTTCGGTGCCGAGCGCGAGGTCGGTTCTGGCGGCGTTGAGCGCGGTGGCGAGCCAGGCTTCTATCCGTTCCTGCTCGACCCTGAACCGGTAGGTGCCGCGGCGGAAGCGGCGTAGGCGGGCGAGGCCGTAGAGGAGCAGGAAACCGGCGACGCCCGAGGTCGTGATCGTGCGGTCGCGTTCGAGCAGCGGCGCGAGCCAGCGACGGGCGCGGCGCGATGCGATCAGGCGGCGGCCGAGCGATACGGGGAGCGTGTCGCATAGCTCCTCAAAGCGCGGGTGCATAAATTCGGTGACGCGGACGATTTTGTCGTCGCCCGCGCGGACTTCCTCGACGACGCGTGCGAGGCGGCTGCCGCGGGTCTTCAGATCGGCGACGCGGATCACGTCTTCATACGCCATCCACAGCGCGAGATGCCGTGCGGTCTCGCGGGTGAGCGTCCCTTCGCCGCCGAATTGGCGTTCGGCATCCGCCACCGCGATCACACGATCGAGATAGGTGCCGGCATATCGGGCGTCCTGATAATCGGTCAGCCGTTCCACGCCGAGCGTCGCGGTGGGCTGGACCGCCTCGGGCAAGCGTTGCGCGACGATGGCGCGCAGGATTGACAGCCCGGCGCGAGGTGCGCGCGGCGGCGGCGCATCGGGCGAAGCGGCTTGCGGGTTTCTCGCGAGATCGAAGGCGGCGGCGAAGGTTGCAAGGCTCGACTCGACGCCGACTCCGCCGCGCCGGATCGCCGCCTCGAACGCGTCGCGCGCGAACGGCAGCGCTTCCGATCCGGCGAGCGCCCCGAACAACGCCGCGCTGATCACGCTGCGATGGCGCTCGGCGAGCGCGTCGAGATCGGCGAGGACCAGCTTGTGCGAGGCGGTGCGGCACGCCTCGAGCACCTTGGCCGGGCTCGTGATGCCATCGCCCATCGCGGATTTCTCCGCGATCGCGAAGATGCGGTGGCTCGACGCGATTAGCGTGGTGCGATCGGGGGTGACCAGACCGCGTGCGATGGCGCGGCCCGCCTCCATCAGTTCGGAGGCGAGGACGATATCGACGTCGCCGGGGACGGGCATCAGCGCCTGGATGGGTTGCCGCTCCGCCGCGTCGCGCGGGCAGAGTTCGAGATAATAGACCGTCGCGCCGGTCCGCTGCGCGACGCCGGGGACCGAGGTCGCCTGCACCACCCACCCCTCGGATTCGCCAAGCGACACGATCCAGTCGGCGAGCACACCACCGCCCTGCCCGCCGAGCGCGTTGATCGAGAGGCGGATCGGCACGTTCACGCCGCGCGCGCCAGCCGCCGCCGCTCGGCACCCGCCTGCAGCCACCCGATCAGCGCCATCGATATGCGGTGGCGCAGGCGATCCCATGCGCCCGGATTATGGACGATATCGGCGCGGAAGAAGCTCGGGCAGAGCACCGCGGCATGCGCGATTTCGCCGCAGACGCCGCAGCCGACGCAATCGTTGTTGACCGCGGCGACCGGATCTTCGCGGAGCGGATCGGGGTTGGGCTTCACCGTCAGCGACGGGCAGCCCGACAGCCGGATGCAGCTGTGGTCGCCGGTGCAGACGTCCTCGTCGACGCCGAAGCGCTGCTTCACCATCCGCTTGCCGTCGCGCACCGCTCGCGCGAACAGCGGCTTTTCGCGGCGCTGGCGGTTGAGCATGCATTCGGACTGCGCGACGATCACCTTCGGGCCGGTGTGGCGCGTCGTCATCGCTTCCTTGAGCGTGCCCTTCATCCTCTTGAGGTCGTAGGTCTTGACCGTCCGCACCCAATCGACCCCCACCCCGCGCACCGCCTGCTCGATCTCGTGACCCATGCTGCGCACCGGATTGTCGCCGCGCGAGGACAGCAGATCCTGGCCGCCGGTGGCCGCCGAATAATTGTTGTCGACGATGACGAGGACGTTGTCTTGTCTGTTGAACACCGCATTGCCGACGCCGCTGGTCAGGCCGTTATGCCAGAAGCCGCCGTCGCCCATCACGCTGATCGTGCGCTTGCTCGCATCCTTGACGTTGAACGCCGACGCGCCCGCCCAGCCGAGCCCATAGCCCATCGTCGTATTGCCGATCTCGAACGGCGGCAGGATCGAGAACAGATGACAGCCGATATCGCAGCTGACATGGAACGCGCCGATATCCTTTTGCAGCAACTTCATCGCGGTGAAGATTGGACGCTCGGGGCAGCCGGTGCAGAATCCCGCGGGGCGCTGCGGCACATCCGCCATCGCCAGCGCGGACGGTTCGCGCGGGGTGGGCGCGGGCATCCCCGCATGCCTGTGGAGAAAGGCGGCGAGGCCGTCGCCGATCACCTGCCCGGTATATTCGCCCGCGCGCGGCAGCACATCCTTGCCCGACAGGATCGTATCGACGTCGCGCTGGCGCAGGATCAGTGCGATCGCCTGTTCGATATATTCGGGCTGGCCTTCCTCGACGATCAGCACCGCGCGTTTGCCCGCGCAGAAATCGACGATCTCGGCATCGACCAGCGGATAAGTGACGTTGAGGACGTGGATCGGGATCCGCGTCTCGCCGTAGCGATCCGCCAGCCCCGCCAGTTCGAGCGCACGAATCAGGCTGTTGTACATGCCGCCCTGCACGACGATGCCGAGATCGGCGTGGAGATCGCCGTCGAACGTCTCGTTGAGTTTATGCTGCGCAACATATTCGACCGCGGCGGGCCAACGGGTCGCGATCTTTTCCTGCTCGTGCGCGAAATTGGCGGGCGGCAGGACGATGCGGTCGGTGTCGCGCACCGGCGCTTCCATCGCCTCGCGTAAGGAGAGCGGCGAGCGGCGATTGTCCTTCGCCGCGAACGTCCCGTGCATGTGGCAGGCGCGGATGCGCAGTTCGAGCATCACCGGGGTGTTCGATGCTTCCGACAGCGCGAAGCCGTGCTCGACCATCTCGACGATCTTGGTCAGGTTCGGGCGCGGATCGAGCAGCCAGATCTGCGATTTCATCGCGAACGCATGGCTGCGCTCCTGCATGATCGAGGAGCCTTCGCCATAATCCTCACCGACGATAACCAGGGCCCCGCCGGTCACGCCGCCGCTCGCCACGTTCGCAAGAGTGTCCGAAGCGACATTGGTGCCGACGGTCGATTTCCAGGTCACCGCGCCGCGCAACGGGTAGTTCACCGACGCCGCCAGCATCGCCGCCGCCGAGGCTTCGGACGCGGATTGCTCGAAATGGACGCCCAGTTCCATCAACAGCGGACTGGCGTCGGCGAAGACGTCCATCAAATGGCTGATCGGCGCGCCCTGATAGCCCCCGACATAGGCGACGCCCGATTGCAGCAGCGCCTTGGTGACTGCGAGAATGCCCTCGCCGTGGAACGTCTCGCCCGCGCCGAGGCGGAGCGATTCGACTTCCTTGGCGAACGAGCGTTCGGCCATGTCAGGCCGGAACCAGCGCCAACACGCGGAGCGGCGAACCCGAGCCGCGGACGATCTTGAGCGGCGGGGCGATGACGATCGCGCCGGTCGGCGGCAGCTGATCGAGATTGGTCAGGCTCGCGAGCCCGAACTTGTTCGCGCCGTGCATCAGCGTGTGGCACGGAAACGCCGGCTCGAACGCGAACGCCTGCCCGGCATCGGTACCGACCGTCTCGACACCGACTCCGCGCACCTTGCGCTGTTCGGCGAGAAACGGGATCGTCGCGGCGTGCCAGCCCGGCGTATGCGCGCCGTCATCGTGGAAGTTGAGGAATTCCGCCGGGTCGGTGCGCTTCGACCAGTCGGTGCGGAACAGCACCCATGCGCCTTCGGGAATGCGGCCGTGCTTGGCTTCCCACGCTTCGACATAGGCGATGGTGACGAGGAAATCGGGGTCGGCGGTCGCTTCCTTGGAGGCATCGATCACGCAGGCGGGGCCGATGAACCGCTCCACAGGAATCGTGTCGGTCGCGTTATTCTCGTAATCCTTGCCGGTGATGAAATGGATCGGCGCATCGAAATGCGTGCCGGTATGCTCGCCGCATTTGAACCAGTTCCAATACCAGGCGGGGCCGCGCTCGTCATATTCGGAGAGCACCTCGATCTCGAACGGCGGGTTCTGGACGAATTCGTCGGGCAGGCGCAGCACCGGCGTCGTCGGTTCGAGCGGTTGCGTCAGATCGACCACGCGGATCGCGCCGGTGACGAGCGCCGCCGCCAGTCCGTTCAGGATATCGCCCGCGTCCGCCATCGCTCTCTCCTTATGATCGGCCCAAAGAAACTGCCATAGTCACGTGATTAGTCAAGTGATGACACTGCCGCACCGCTCGGCTAAATGCACCTGAAATGGCCAAAAAACCAGACGCGCGCGCGCTCGCCGATCCCGCGCATCCCGATTTCCTGCTTGCCGGCTCGCCGCTCTATTGGCTGGCGCGCGTCGCCGGGCGGTATCGGCTCGATATGGATTTGGTGTTGAAGCCGATCGGTATGGACGTGCCGCGCTGGCGGGTGCTCGCGATCCTTTCCGAACATGAGCCCGCCAGCGTGTCGGAGCTATGCGATCACGCCGTTATCCGCCTGTCGACGATGACGCGGATCGTCCAGCGGCTCGCCGAAGCCGGGCTGGTCGAGACACGCCAGCGCGAAGCCGACGGTCGCGTCACCGAAGTGACGCTGACCGACGCCGGGCGCGACGCGGCAGCCAAGGTCCATACGCAAGCAAGCCGCATCTTCCGCCACGGGTTCGACGGCTTCGACGCAGCGGAGGTGGCTCAACTCAACGACATGTTGCAACGGCTATTCGTCAATTTCGGCCTGCCGCCGCGCTAGCCACAGCAGGCGGCGCCGTCCTGTTTCGGCGGGCACGGCACATCCGCGAACGAGCAGAACACGCAGCAATCGCCGGGCAGCGGCTTGAGCAATGCACCGCAACCGCTGCAATCGTAGAAATACTGGCAGGCGTTGGTCGGCATCGTTTCGGTCTTCGTCGCGCCGCAGAGCGGGCAGGTGATCATCGATTCGAGGGCGGGCGCGCCGGTCATCTCGGTTGTTTCGCCTCTATCACCGCCGTCGCCTCGATCTCTACCAGCGCTTGCGATTCCATCAGCGCCGACACCTCGACCACCGCCATCGCCGGATAATGCGTGCCGAACGCCGCGCGATACGCCGCGCCGATCGCCTTACCCTCGGCGAGATAGGCGGTGCGGCTGGTGACGTACCAGGTCAGCCGGACGACGTCGCCGGGCTTGGCGCCACCCTCGGCGAGGATCGCGACGATATTGGCGAAGGTCTGCGCGCATTGCGCGGTCATGCCCTCGGGGAAGCAACCCTCGGTGTCCCAACCCACCACTCCGGCGGTAACGACGAGATTGCCTGCCGCCATGCCGTTGGCGTAGCCCTTGGGCTTGGGCCAGTCGGCGGGCTGCAACGGGCGCGGCGTCATCGTGACGCCTCTACGTGCCGCACGGGTTTGGCTTTCAACTGCAATTCGCGCTGCTTCTCGCGAGTCTTGGCGGTTTCGCGCATCAATTGCGCCGCACCCGGGAGATATGGTGGCGGCACCGCCACCGCGTGCTTGCCGTACCAGGCGGCGGCGCGGGTCGCGAAGAACGGGTCGGTCAGGTGCGGGCGCCCGAGCGCGACGAGATCGGCGCGGCGGCAGGCGATGATCGTGTTGACCTGCCCCGGTTCGGTGATCGCGCCCACGCACATCGTCCGCACTCCCACCACGTTCTTGATCGTTTCCGAAAACGGCACTTGATACATCCGGCCGTAGACCGGCGCCTGATCGGGGACGGTCTGACCCGAGGAGACGCTGATCAGGTCGCAGCCCGCATCCTTGAAGCCTCGCGCGATGACGATCAGTTCCTCCTCGCTCAACCCGCCCTCGCGCCAGTCGCTGCCCGACAGGCGCACCGACATCGGCTTGGCCTCAGGCCAGACGGCGCGCATCGCCGCGAACAACTCGAGCGGGAAACGCAGCCGGTTGGCGACCGATCCGCCGTATTCGTCGGTTCGCCGGTTGGTCAGCGGCGAGAGGAAGCTTGCGACGAGATACCCATGCGCGCAGTGGAGTTCGAGCAGGTCGAAGCCGGCGCGATCGGCGCGCTGCGTAGCGGCGGCGAAATCGGCGACGATCGCGTTCATGCCCGCACGGTCGAGTTCGGCGGGCATATCGCTCTCGCCCGGGAGCCACGGCAGCGGCGAGGCGGAGACGAGCGGCCAGTTGAGCGCGGGATCGGCGATGGGATGATCGGCGTCCTCCCAGCCAAGCTGGGTCGAGGCTTTTCGCCCGGCGTGGCCGAGCTGGATCGCGAATTTCGCCGCGCCGTGGGCATGCGCGAAATCCACGATCCGCTGCCACGCGGCCTCCTGCGCGTCATTCCACAGCCCCGGACAGC
The DNA here is from genome assembly GCA_038236185.1 of Sphingomonadales bacterium. Lineage (GTDB taxonomy): Bacteria > Pseudomonadota > Alphaproteobacteria > Sphingomonadales > Sphingomonadaceae > Sphingomonas. Next base: position 26,567 of record JBBSTE010000026.1, read on the forward strand.
CGAGCGTGATCCGCGCTTCCGGCGAAGTGCAGGTCATCTCGGCATAGACCAGCCCGGCACCGCCGATCGCGCGCGCGCCGTAATGCATTAGATGCCAGTCGCCGGGCACGCCGTCCGCGGCGCGATATTGCGCCATCGGTGCGACGACGACGCGATTGGGGATGACCAGATCGCGCAGCTTCAAGGGCGTGAACATCGGGGTCGGTTGTTCGGCCGAGAGATCGACGCCGGTCTCCGCCGCGTAATTCCGGTAGAAATCTTCCTCGACGCTCGCGAGGAATGTGGGGTCGCGCAGTTCGAGATTGTCCCAGGTGATCGACTTCGCGCGCGACATCACCATCATCGCGAATTGCGCGGGCGGCATGTCCCACGATCGCGAGACATGCTCGAACCAGGCGAGCGACACCTCGGCATTATGCTGCGTGATCTCGATCGCGGTCGCGCGGTTCTCGCGATACGCTTCGAACGCGGCGGGCACGTTGGTCTCGTGCGCGATCAGCGCGTCGGCGAGTGCTATGGCGCTTTCCATCGCCAGCTTGGTGCCCGATCCGATCGAGAAATGCGCGGTCGCCATCGCATCGCCGAGCAGGACGATCTTGCCGTGCGACCAGTTCGCGCAGGAGACTTTCGGGAAGTTGCGCCACAGCGAGCGGTTGACGAGAAGCGGGTGGCCCTCGAGTTCCTCCGCGAAGATGCATTCAAGCTCGCGCGCCGCTTGATGCTCGCCGATCCGGTCGAAACCATGCGCGGCCCAGCATTCGGGGGTCGTCTCGATCACCCAGGTCGAATGCGTGGGTTCGTATTGGTAGCAATGCGCGACGATGATGCCGTGTACGGTCTCGCGAAAGAAATAGGTGAAATCGCTGAGTTGGCGCGTCGAGCCCATCCAGGTGAATTTGTTGCGCGTCGCGCCGATGCGCGGCTGGAACGCATCGGCATGGTGATCGCGAATTTGACTGTTGATGCCGTCGGCGGCGACGATCACGTCGGAATCCGCGAAACGCGCTTCGATCGTGGCGGGATCGATGACCTCACCGAAATGCGTTTCGACGCCGACCGCCGCGGCGCGCGCCTGCAGGATTTGCAGGAGCCTCAGTCGTGCACAGCCCGCGAAACCATTGCCGCCGCAGCGGATGTCGTGGCCTTTGTAGCGGATGCGGATATCGTCCCAGTACGCGAACGCCTGCGTGATATCCGCGTAGGATTCGGGATCGCGGCTGAGGAATTCGCCGAGCGTCTCGTCGGAGAACACCACGCCGAACCCGAAGGTGTCGTCGGCGCGATTCTGCTCGAACAGCTCGACCCGCCAGTCAGGCCGCGCCTTCTTGGCGAGGATCGCGAGGTAGAACCCGCCCGGACCGCCCCCGACGATGCTGATCTTCAAATAAGGTCCCCAGTCGGATCGCTAGCCACTTTGCAAGCTAGTCGATCCGACGTAACGCTTCAAACCTAAACTGTTTCTGACGCGTACGGGAGAGAGCGGAAATGGACGGGATCAATGGGCGACATGCCCTGATCACCGGCACCGGCATCGGCGCGGCGATCGCGCACCCGCTGGCGAAGGTCGGCGCGCGCGTGCCACTTGTCGGGCGCAGAATGGCCCCGCTGGAAGCGCTTGCGGCGGGGCGGCTGATCACGCCAGACGAGGTGGCGGAGACGCTGCCGTGGTTGTGTTTGCCCGCCAGCCGGTCGACTACCGGACAGGCGATCATGATCGCTGGTGGAGAGGTTTGATGGCGTCGGCGATGCGCGAGAAACATGATGGCATGCTCGGTCGCTCGGCGAGCGTGCGGCTATGGCTCAGGCTGCTCAGCTGCACGATGGTGATCGAGAAACAGGTGCGGCGCGGGCTTGCCGACACGTTCGAGACGACCCTGCCGCGCTTCGACGTGCTCGCCGCGCTTGATCGGCACCCCGAGGGGATGATGATGGGCGCGCTTTCCAGCTCGCTGCTCGTCTCGAACGGCAATGTCACCGCGCTCGTCCAGAAACTCGTCGCCGACGGGCATGTCGCGCTGGTGCCGTCGCCTGCTGATCGCCGCGCCAGCGTCGCCAGCCTGACGCCGTCGGGCAAGACGTATTTCGCGACACTCGCCGAGGCGCATCACGGCTGGATCGACGCGATGCTCGCCGATATTTCGGTGAGCCAGCGCGAATTGCTGTTCGATCTGCTCGGCACGCTGAAAGTGTCGATCGCGCACGCGAATCCCGAGAAGGTTCCATGACCGCGTTCGATCCCGACAGCGACACGCCCACGCATTCCCGCTGGAGCCATCACGTTGGCGTGCGCGCCTTCGAGGTGTTCGCCGAGAAGCGGACGCCGGTTCGAGGGAATTTAGGCGATCCGCCGGGCAGGACTGCGCTTCCATAGGAAATATGCGACCGTCAGGAGGATTGTCCACGGTACGCCGCAAATCCAGGCGATTCGCCAGTCCTTGTCGAACGCCATCGTGATCAGGATCGCCGACAGCAGCGCGATTCCCGCGATCTGCATGTACGGGAACAGCGGCATCCGGACCGGCAGCTCCTTTACGTCGTTCACCGCGCGAAACCGCAGATGGCAGATGAGGATCGTGATCCAGACGCTGATCGCGCCGAACAGCGCGACGCCGAACAATTGCTGATAGGCGTCGGGGCGCAGCTTCGACAGCAGCGCGGCGGCGACGATGCACCCGCCAGAAGTCAGGATCGCCGCGACCGGCGCGCCGCGCGCGTTCAGCCGTCCGAGGAACGCCGGCGCGTACCGCCCGCGCGACAGCGAGAACAGCATCCGCGAGGCGAGATAGACGTTGGTGTTCATGCTCGACAATGCTGCGCTGATCACGACGAAGTTCATGATTCCCGCCGCATGCGCGATACCGGTATGCGCGAAGATGCGGACGAACGGGCTTTCCTCGACGAGCCTTGCGCCGCTGTCGCTGACCAGCGCCGCGGTCTGCGTCCAGGGAACGAAACACACGACGATGCCGAGCGCGAGGATGTAGAACAGGATCAGCCGGATCGCCATCGTCCGGAGCGCCGCGGGGATCGCGGTCTTGGGATCGGCGGTCTCGCCCGATGTAACCGCGATCAGCTCGATCCCGGTGAACGAGAAGATGCCGATCAGCACGCCGAGCCAGACGCCGTGGAAACCGTTGGGCATGAAGCCCCCGGGCAGTCCGGTCAGGTTGTGGAAGCCGACCGCTGGCTGGCCGATGCCGAGGATCGTCGCGCCGCCGAGGATCACGAAAATGACGATCGCGATCACCTTGATCAGCGCGAACCAATATTCGACGCTGCCGAAATTGCCGACCGACCGCGAGTTCACATAGAGCAGGACGACCGCGAAACCGATCGACCAGATCCACACCGGAATATCGGGGAACCAGAAGGTCATATAGACGCCGGCCGCGACCGCCTCGCCCCCCACCGCGATCACCTGCGACATCCAATAGGTGTAGCGCACGAAAAACCCGGCCCAGGGATTGAGATAGGTTTCGGCATAGACGCCGAACGACCCCGCCGCCGGATGCGCCACCGCCATTTCGGACAGGCTGAACACCATGACGACCGCGGCGAAGCCGGCGATGATATAGCTCAGCAGGACCGCCGGCCCGGCATAGCCGATGGCGAGGCTGCTGCCGAGGAACAGCCCCGTCCCGATCGCGCCGCCCAGCCCGATCATCGTGATCTGCGCGCGGGTCAGCGATTGGTGGAGGCCATGCTCCTGCGCGCCGATCTCCTGGCTCTGCATTCCCCGCTCTCCGCCACAAAGTGTTTTAAGTGCGAATTATCCTAGCAGCGAAGTCGCGCGAAGGCGTGTGCTTTTTCAAGCGAGCATTCCGGTCATGTCGAAAGGACCAATGTCGTGTCGGTGCGGACCATCCGCGCTACGGTTCAAGCTTGAAGCATATCGCGATCTGCTGCACGATCCCCTCGACAAGATGGAGTCCACCCCCGGCCCGCGTCGTTCGACGGCTCGACCCGCCATGCCACGGCACGGCGCGTTTTCGGCGGCATCGGCCATCCCGACGGAAGGCGTTGCGGGAAAACGATCACGGCATTTGTCCTTGAGCATCACCCTCCCCTGAAAGGATCGACCATGTTTCGTGCCGGACTGCTCGCCGCGACCGCGGCCCTGGCGTTGATCGCCAGCCCCGCCTGGGCCGGCCGCTACGCGATCGAGCATGTCACCTTGATCGACGGCACCGGACATCCGGCACGCGCCGACATGACGGTGACGGTGGAAGGCGACAGCATCGTCTCGATCGCCCCGACCCCAGCCGCGCCGCGCGCGACGGGCGTGACGATCGACGGGCGCGGCAAATATCTGATGCCGGGGATGATGGACGTCCACATCCATCTGCGGTCGCACGAGAGCGGCTCGATCCTCGATCCGCAGAGCAAGCCCGATCTCACGATCGCCCGCGCCGCGTTGGCGAGCTATGTCTACAGCGGCTTCACCACGGTGTTCGACGCGGGCAACCAGCCCGAGAACATCCTGACGATGCGCAGCGAGGAACGCGCCGGCAAGATCCAGGCGCCGCACATCTTCGCGACCGGCAATCTGATCACCTATCCGGGCAGTCACGGCGACGCGATCGCGGTTCGCATCACCGATTTCGAAAAGGACAAGGCGCTGCTCGACAAACATATCGCCGAGCAGCAACCCGACATGGTGAAGCTGACCTATGACGAGGAAGGCTGGGGCGCGCGGCCGATGATCACCTTGCTGCCGCCCGCGCTGATGGAAGACATCATCCGTTATTACAATCTGCACGGCATCCGCTCGACCGTGCATATCTCGAGCGAACGCCGCGCGATCGAGGCGATCTATGCGGGCGTCGATACGCTGGCGCATCCGATCATCCAGGGGCCGGTCAGCGACACCTTCGTCAAGCTGATGGGCGCCAAGAAAATCCCGTTCGCGACGACGCTGACGATCGGCGAGAATTACAGTCGCCTCGTCGAGCATCCCGAATTCCTCGACCGGCCCGAATATCGCGCGGAATTCTCGGCGACCGAGCGCGAATATATGCGCACCAGGACGCGCGCCGAATATGCGCCACGGGTCTGGACGAAGTGGATGAAGGTCATGACGCCGGTCTGCGAGGAGAATATCCGCAAGGTCGTCGCGGGCGGCGGCGTCGCCGCGCTCGGCACCGATCAGTCTAGCGGGGCGGCCGGGCATCGCGAACTCGAATTGCTGGTCCAGGCGGGAATTCCCACGGCGGAGGTGATCCGGATCGCGACGTTGAACGGCGCGACTTTCCTCGGAAAGGCCGATCGCATGGGCTCGATCGAACCCGGCAAGCTCGCCGACATGGTCCTGCTCAACGCCGATCCGCTCGCCGATATCGACAATACCAACGACATCGCGCTGGTGATGAAGGCGGGCACGATCATCGACGAGAGCAAGCTGCCGCTCGCCGGTGGGCCGCAGAAGCGGCGTTACACCGGGCGGTTGGGCTGAACGGAGCCTGGCCTCGGCCGGGGCAAACGTCCCGGGTCGCCGATCCGCTCAGAAGTACTCGCTCAACGTCACGCCTGCGGTGCGCGGCGATTGCTGATCTTCGACGTCGGTGCCGCGGTCGATGCGGTGAGGAAGACGTCGCCGGCAACCTCCGAGCGGGCCTAACCGGGAGCGCCGCTCACCCGCGCTCCGCTCGGGAACGGCCAAAAAAGGTGCCGCGCCGGCGGCGACCGCAGCGGCTGGCGGGGAGGCGCTGTCGGTCGAATCCGCCCACTCGGTCATCCCGGCGAAGGCCGAAATCTCCCGGTTACAGACACGAAACCCAGCAAAAGCCCCTGCGACAAACTCCAGGCCTACGCCGGCCCGAACATCGGACCCTTCGGCGCCCGCCCGCGTTATCCAAGCTCCACACAGTAAAGGAGTTTCCGACATGGCCGACACCAGCCACGACATCCGCACCCTCAATGGCCTCATCGCCACCACGATCGACAGCGTCGACGGTTACCAGGAAGCCGCCAAGGACAGCGAAAACGGCCGCTTCACCCCGATGTTCACCAGCCGCGCGCAGGAGCGTCGCAAGGTCGCGAGCGATCTCCAGGCGGAGGTGACGCGGCTCGGCGGCAATCCCGAGGACGACGGCACGGTCCTCGCCGGCGCGCACCGCGCCTTCGTCAATCTGAAATCCGCGGTCACCGGCAAGGACGACAAGGCGATCGTCAACGAGGTCGAGCGCGGCGAGGACCACATCAAGGCCAAGTTCGAGGACGCGATGAAGGACGACGATCTGTCGCCCGGAACCCGCTCCGCGATCGGCGCCGCCTGGGGCTCGGTGAAGGCCGGCCACGACGAGATGCGCGACCTGAAGCATTCGATGCAAGGCTGAACCGAAGCGGCCGGCGGCGCGGGCGTAAACCCCGCGCCGTCAATCGCTCGCGCCGAGATACCCCAATTGCCCCGCCTTGAAGATCGTCTGGGCGCGGTTGACCGAGTGGAGCTTCTCGCCCGCGCGGTGGATATGATAGCGCACCGTCGCGTGGCTCAGGCCGATGATCATGCCGACCTCGCGGTCGGTCTTGCCGATCGCCGCCCAGCGCAGGCATTCGACCTCGCGTTTCGACAGTTCGCAATCCGACGGAATGCGCCGCCTGGTCCGCATCGCGCCGACATACCCCGCGATGAAGCGCCGCGTCAGCAACCCCAGCGTCTCGCCCAACTCGGCGAATTGCGCCGACATCTCGCTCTCGGCCCGGGTGTACGGCACGAAGCAATTCGCCGAAATCTGCGCGAACGGCAGGTGCATCGGTACGACGATCGCCGCGGCGTATTGGAAGTTCGCGCCGAAATAGCGGGTCAGGTCGATCTCGTCGAGATAATGGTTGGGGATGCCGGTGAAGAAGCCGGTGGCGTTGCACCAGAACGGCTCGCTTTCGTATCGGCATGCGCGCGGCAGCGGCGAATGCAGCGCGAGCCTGTGATCCTCCCACCAGCGTTCGCCGTCGTCGAGCCAGCCGAACAGATCGCCCGCCAGGATAGTACCGTCGGCATCGACCATCGGCTCGTTCGACGAAATGTCGTCGCACAGGGCGGCGCGCAGCCGGTTGGCGCGCGCGAACTGTTCGATCGTCTCGGCGGCACCGCGGATGTCGTCGAGGCTTCGGATCGTCACCCGGCGCATCAGCGCGTCGAGCGGCAACCGCTCGATCGGCACCTCCAGCGTGGCCGCCGCCTCTCCCATGAGAGACGTATCCCATCCCCCGGCCTCTGGCGCAACCAGATGGAGAACCGTCACAGTCCGAGCACGGTCTTGGCGATGATGTTCTTCTGAACCTCGCTCGATCCGCCGAACACGGTCCAGGCGCGGTCGTTGAGGAACCGCGCGGCGGCGAGCTGGCTTTCGGGGTCACCGACGGGCGCGGGCGCTTCGTTGCCGTACAACGGGCGTTCGCCGGGAAGCTGGAGCGCGTCATAGCCGAAGATGTCGAGCGCGGTGGCGGCGATCTTCTGGTGCAGTTCGGACGCGATCAGCTTGGTAAGCGAAGTCTGCGGCCCCGGCTCGCGGCCCTTCGCGAGTTCGGCGAGGATGCGCAGCTCGGTCACCTCAAGCGACTTCGCCTCGAGCCGCAGCCGCGCAAGTTTCGCGGAAATCAGCGGGTCGCCGGTCAGTGCGCCGTTGTCGCCCGTCGCGCTTCGCCCGGCGGCGAGCGTCAGCGCGTCGATCGCGCTCATCAGCCCCGGCGCGTGGCACGATCCGCCGCGCTCGTTTTCGAGCAGGAATTTGGCTATGGCCCAGCCTTCGCCTTCCTCACCGATGCGGTTGGCGACGCTGGTACGCGCGCCGTCGAAGAACACCTGGTTGACCTCGTGATCGCCCGCCATCGTCACGATCGGCGCGACGGTGACCCCGGCCTGATCCATCGGCGCCAGCAGGAAGGTTATGCCCGCCTGCTTGCGGACCGCGGGATCGGTCCGGACCAGCGCGAAGATCCAGTCGGCGTAATGCGCGTGCGTGGTCCAGATCTTCGTGCCGTCGATGACATAATCGTCGCCGTCGCGGCGTGCCGTGGTCCGCAGCGACGCCAGGTCGGACCCGCTTCCCGGCTCCGAATAACCCTGGCACCAATAATCCTCGCCCGAGCGGATACGTGGCAGGAAACGCGCTTTCTGCTCCTCGCTGCCGAACCGGCAGATCACCGGGCCGACGAGCCTCAGCCCGAGCACCGACAGCGACGGCGCGCCGGCGAGCGCGGATTCCTTTTCGAAGATATAGCGCTGCACCGGCGTCCAGCCGCAGCCGCCGCATTCGACCGGCCAGTGATACGCGACCCAGCCTTTGTCGTGCAGGATTCGGTGCCAGTCGCGGCCGATGTCGGGCTCGACGAACACGCCGGGCGTCCGCGCCGCGCCGTCGCGGAGACGCTCCGGCAGATTGTCCCGCAGGAACGCGCGGACCTCGTCGCGGAACGCGAGTTCGTCGGGGGTGAACTCCATGTCCATCAGGCGGCTTTCGCGAAGTCGGCGAGGCACGTCGCCTCGTCGCCGAACAGCCGGTCGAGCAGCATGATCCGTTTGAGCGCATGGCCGATGACGAGCTCGTCGGTCTGCCCCATCCCGCCGTGCATTTGCACCGCCTCGAGCGCGACGTGCAGCGCGCTCGCGCCGACCATCGCCTTCGCGCCCGCGGCGGCGGCGCGCCACGCAGGCCCGCTCGCGCCGTCGAGCGCGGTCGCCAGCACGAGCGAGCGCGCCTGCTCGATCCGCGCATAGCAATCGACCAGCCGATGCTGGAGCGCCTGGAATTGCCCGATCGGCACCCCGAATTGCTCGCGCTGCTTCACATAGGCGAGCGTCTCGTCGAACCCGCGCTGCGCCAGCCCGAGCATTTCGGCGGCGGCGAGGAACCGCGTGTCCGCGATCGTGTCGAGGAAGGTGGCGAAATCGATCGCGAGGCGCGTCGCGGGCGCGGCGTGAAAGGCGATCTCCGCCGCGCGGCCACCATCGGCGACGACGTAATCGCGGCGGCGCACCTGTTCCGTATCGGTGGCGACCGTATACACCCCGAACCCGTCCGGCGCGGCGGCGGTGACCAGCAGCAGCGCGGGATCGGCGCCGCCAATGACGAACGTCTTGGTCCCGCTGATCCGTCCCGACGCATCGGCGCGCACATCGTGCGGTTCGAGCAGATAGCGGCGGCGCGGCTCGGCGAAGGCGAGCGCCGCGCGCGGCGCGCCCGAGATCAGCGCGGCGACCAGCCCTTCGTCGCCGCTCGCCGCCGCGAGCCGCACCGGCAGCACGCCCCCTTCGAGCCAGGGATCGATCGCGACACCGTTACCAATCGCCTCCGCCACCAGCGCCAAATCGATCCGTGAGCCGGCGAGGCCACCGAGCGCCTCGGGCGCGGCCAGCGCGAGCAGCCCGAGATCGGCGAGCCTCTGCCACCGCCCGGCGGGATAACCGCCTGGGCCGCTACGCATGCGATGCCGCGCGGCGATGTCGATCGGCCCGAGGAATCGCTCGATCGCGTCGCGGATCATCCGCTGGTCGTCGTCGAGGTCGAAGTTCATCCGCGCCGCTGGAACCGGATCGGCAGCGTCGTCAGCCCGCGAAGCAGCATGTTCGGCGGCCACGCCGGCTCGTGGCCCTCCGCCAGCCCGAACCCGGTGAGCCGCCGCAGCAATTCGGTGAAGGCCAGCGCCATTTCCTTGCGGCTCAGCATGTTGCCGACGCACATATGGATGCCGCGGCCGAAGGCGAGATGCGCGCGCGCATTGTCGCGCGACATGTCGAACCGGTCGGGACCGGGGAATTTGGCGGGGTCGCGGTTGGCGGCGGCATAGCGCAATTGCACCATCGCGCCCTTGGGAATCGCGACGCCGCCGAGTTCGGTATCGGCGAGCACCGCGCGCCACATCCCCGCGGTCGGGCTTTCGGTGCGCAGCACTTCCTCGACGAGGTTGAGAATCGCGCGATCGTTCCCGGCATCGACCGCGGCGACCGCTTTCGCCATCTCCCCCGGATTGCGGATCAGCTGGAGCAGCCCGCCCGCGAGCGCCGAGGTCGTCGTCTCGTTCCCCGCGACCATCAGTTGCTGCATGATCGACAGGATTTCCGCGTCGTCGAGCGGCCGCTCGCCCTCGACCCCGGCGTGGACGAGATCGGACAGCAGATCGTCGGTCGGCGCGGCGCGACGCTCGTCGATCTTGCCCTTCACGAAATGCTGGAACTCGACGACTTCGCGCGCACACTCGATCTCGCGCTCCTTCGAAATCATGTGGCCGAGCCGATCGACGAACGCGTCGGACCAACGCTTGACCTTCGCATGATCCTCTGGCGCTATGCCGATCTGCGAGGAGATCATCGCGACGGGGAGCGGAATCGCGAAATCGGTCACGAAGTCGCATTCGCCCTTGTCCGCCATCGCCTCGATCAGCGTCACGATGACACCGCGCATGTCCTCCTCGATCGCGGCGACGCGCTTCATCGAGAAGGCGAGGTTGACCAGCTTGCGGAAATGCGTGTGGACCGGCGGATCGGCGGTCAGCAAGGTGTTGACCTGAGGCCAGCCCTTGGCGAGCTCGGCCGCGACATCCGCGTCCTCGGCCATCGCGCCCGACAACGCCGCCTGGAAATCGTTCGAGAAAACATCCACCCGCGCGGTCGCCTGCGAGCACAGCTCGAACGACAGCACGAGGAACATCGTGTCGGTCAACTTGATCACCGGCGTGCCCGCCAGCCCGGCCCGATAATAATCGAACGGATCGGCGATCACCTGCGGATCGAAGAAATTGGCCGCGACCTGCTCGTTCACCCGCTACTCTCCCGTTTTCCGCTAGTGTAACCGCTCGGCCACCCCGCGCGATGCGCAAAACCGCTAGGCGAGTTTCAGGATCATCTTGCCCTGGTTCGATCCGGCGAACAGCCGCATGAACGCGGCATAGGCGTTCTCGATCCCCTCATCGATATGTTCATCGATCACGAGTTTACCCTCGCGCGCCCATGCCGCCATCCGCGCGCCACCCTCGGCGAAGCGCGGGATGTAATCCGCCACGAGCAGGCCGCGAATCGAGGCGCGGTGGACGATCAATTGCCACAGATTGCGCGCGCCGACGCGCGTCGGACTGTTATATTCGCTTATCAGGCCGCACAGCCCGATACGCGCGCCGTGGCGCAGATTGTTGAGACCGGCGTCGAGAATGTCGCCGCCGACATTTTCGAAGATCACATCGACGCCGTCGGGCGCCTCCGCCTTGATCGCGGCGGTCAGCGCGTCGAGATCCTTGCCGCGATAGTCGATCGCCGCGTCGAAACCGTAACGGCCGGTCAGTCGCGCGCATTTCTCCGCGCCGCCCGCGATGCCGATGACGCGGCAGCCTTCGATCTTCGCGATCTGCCCGACGAGCGAGCCGACCGCCCCGGCCGCGCCGGTGACGAGAACGGTGTCGCCCGGCTTCGGCTCACAGACCTCGAGCAGCCCGAAATAGGCGGTCATCCCAACCGCGCCGAGAATCGAGAGGTAATTGGTGGTCGCGGGCACCACTGTCGGATCGATCGGCTGGGTGAAGCCGCCGACGGTCCCGACCGAATAGTTCTCGATGGCGTTCAGCCCGAGAACCCACTGGCCCGGCGCGAAACCCTCCGCCTTGCTCGCCTCGACGACGCCGATCGTGCTGGCGCGCACCGGCGCGCCCAAGGGGATCGGTGGCATGTACGACGGCACGTCGTCCATCCACCCGCGCATCGCCGGATCGAGCGAGGCGTAATGGTTGCGGATCAGGAACTGGCCGTCGGCAAGATCCGGCACCGGCTCGGTGACGAGCGCGAAGTCGCTCTCCTTCGGTTCGCCCTCGGGGCGCGCGACGAGGAGGAAGCGGCGGTTGTCGGTCATGCAAGTCTCCGTGTCTGGAACCCCTCTCCCGCCTTCGCGGGAGAGGTAGGGGCCCGCGAAGCGGGAGGGTGAGGGTCTTCTTCTTTCGCGAGTGTCGAGAAGAAGAAGACCCTCACCCAACCCTCTCCCGCAAGCGGGAGAGGGCTAGAAAAAAGGCGCCATCAGGCCACCGCCACCGCGACGGGGATCGCGCTCTGCAACGATTGGCCGATGATCCGATCATAGTCGACGCTCTCGCTGACCGACCGGTTGATCGATCCGCCGCGCATCGCGACACCCGACAGCGGCTTCGGCGCACGGTCTTCATCGCTGGGATCCTCAATATTGCGCGGTCCCGCCATCGACGCTCAGGATCGCGCCGGTGATGCCCGCGCCCGCTTCCGAGGCGAGCAGCAGCGCCATCGCCGCAACCTCCTCGACGGTATTGGGGCGCTTGATCGCGCTTTCCGCCGCGAACATCGCGATCATTTCATCGAGCGTCATGCCCATCGCCGCCGCGGTCCTCGGGCCGTTGTTGCGGACGATGTCGGTGATGACGAGGCCGGGGCAGATCGCGTTGACGGTGACGCCGTCGGCGCCGACTTCGCGCGCCAGGCTCTTGGTCAGGCCGTTGATCGCGTGTTTCGCGGCGGTGTAGGCGGTGAGGACCGCCTTGCCGTGCTTGCCCTCGATCGACGAGATGTTGATGATCCGGCCCCATTGATTGGCGATCATCGACGGGAGCGCGCGGCGCGTGGCCCAGAAATTGGCGTAGACGTTCCACTTCATCGCCTCGTCGAACGCGGCGTCGCTCAAATTCACCAGCGGCTGCAAATCGCCCGCGCCCCCGGCGTTGTTGACGAGAATGTCGATGCGCCCGAATCGCGCGATCGTCGCGTCGACGAAGCCTTCGATATCGGCTTGCACCATCGCATCGCCCGCTACGAACAGCCCGCGATCGCCCGCGTTCATATCGGCGAGCGCGGCCTCGCCCTTTTCGCGCCCGCGCGCGAACAGCGCGATGCCGGCGCCCTCGGCATGCAGCACTTCCGCGATCGCGCGGCCGATGCCGCCGCTGCCGCCGGTGACCGCGACGACCTTGCCCGCCAGCGTCACGTCAAAACCCCGGATGGATCGCGAGCGCGCCACCATCCATCAGCAATTCGGTACCGGTCATAAATGCGCTTTCATCGGAGGCGAGGAAGACGATCGCCGCGGCCATCTCCTCGGGCGCGGCGAGGCGACCGAGCAGCGACATGTTCGCCATCGCCGCGCGCGCCTCCTCGGACACCTGGAGCATGCCGGTGTCGGTCGCCCCTGGCGCAAGGGCGTTGCAGCGGATCGGATATTCCGCGCGCGCGCAATGCGCCGCGACCGATTTGGTCAGCATCCTGACCGCGCCCTTCGAGGCCGTATAGGCGGCGTCGCCGGGGAGCGCCGCGAAGCTGGTCGTCGAGGCGACGTTGACGATCACCCCGGACGTTCCCGAATCCTTCATCAGTGCGATCGCGGTCTTGCAACCGAGCATCGTCCCGGTGAGGTTGATCGCGAGAAGGCGGTTCCAGATGTCGAGCGGCACCTCCTCGACCGATTGCCCGGAAACGATCGCGGCGCAATTGACGAGGATGTCGCAGCCGCCCAGCCGTTCGCGCGCCGCCTCCGCGACCCGCGTCCAGGCGTCCTCGTCGGCGACATCGTGCGCGATCGCCACGATCGGATCGTCAAGCGCGGCGAGCCCGTCCTTGTCGATGTCGGTCGCGAGCACCCGCGCGCCCTCCTCCACGAAGCGTCGCGCGGTCGCCCGGCCGATCCCCGACCCGGCGCCGGTGACGATCGCGCGCTTGCCCGCCAATCTTTCGCTCATGCCGATCTCATCAAAATTTGAAGCCAAGTTCGACGCCATAGGTGCGTGGCTGATACGCCCCCGAGAAGGTGAACAGCCCCGCGACCGGCAATGTGCCCGCGATGTCGCGGAAATCGGTCAGGTTGCGTCCGAACAATGAGAGGCTCACCTCGCGCCCGTCGCCGAGCAAATAGGTGTAGCCGATCTGCGCCGAAATATTCTCGCGATCCTGCGTCACGCAGCGCGGCTCGTTGGTGACCGCGCCCGGCACGACCGGTTTGTCTGGAACGATGCACGTCGCGTACTTGCTCTGGAAGCGCAGCAGCGCCGAGGCGTCGAACCGGCCGTGGCCGACGTCGCGGGTATAATTCATCCCCGCCGACCATTGCCATTTGGGCGCGCGCCTCAGCGTCAGCGTCGAGACGTCGTCGGGGATGCCGTCGCGCGCGCTGCCCACGGTCAAACCGACGACATCGTTGAAGAAGCTGTCGTATTTTGCGTCGGTATAGCTAAACGAGCCGGTGAAACTGAGGTTGTCGGAGACGCTCGCGATCGTCTCCAGCTCGAACCCCTTTATGTTCGCCGAGGCGGCGTTCTTGACGACGGTCTCCTGCGGGTTAGCGGAGCCCGGCGGGGTCGGCTGGACGACCTCCTCCTGCTTGTTGTCGTATTTGGTATAATAAAGCGCGAGGTTGGTCCTCAGCGTCTTGTCGAGCCAATCGGCCTTCAATCCGACCTCATAGGCTTGGACACTTTCGGGCTGGTACGGGCCGAGCGACGTCGGCGAGGCGGCGCGGCCGTTGAACCCGCCCGAACGGAAACCCTTCGAGAAGGACGCATAGACGCGCTTGTCGGGGCCGATCTCGTAATCGGCGTTGGCGCGATAGGTGACCTTCCCGAACGATGCCGAGCCATCGCAGTTGTTGGCAGGCCCGTAAGCGGGGATTCCGGCCCCCGGGACCAGCCCGGTGACCGTAACGCAACTCTGCCCGTCGTAGCTCGGCTGGGTCACCTGCACGAGCGCGTTGATCTGGCCGTAATTGTTGAAGATCCGCTTCTTGTCCTCGGTGTAGCGGATGCCCGCCGAAACCTTTAGCTTGTCGGTCACCTTGATCTGCGCATCGGCGAACCCGGCATAGGATTTGGCGTGATGATCGACATATTGGTCGAGCCTGAACCCGCCGAACACCGCGCCGAAGTTCGTGAACTGATTGAGAACGTAGCGGCTGTCGAAATAATAGCCGCCGACCAGCAAATTGACGCGATCGGCGAGATTGGCGACGAGCCGGACCTCCTGGCTGAACTGACGGAACCTCTGCTTGCGGCCGGTCGCGAAGAAATCGGCCGAGCTGCCGTCGAAATCCTGCATTACGTTTTCGCGGTTCTTGCGCCAGCCGGTGACCGAATAGAGCGAGAGCGTCGGGCTCAGCGTCCATTCGATGTTGCCGGTCACAGCGTCGGTATCGTTGCGCACCCCGCGCGGCGCGGTTTCGTAGGTGACATAGGCGCCGCGATCGGGCGCGGTGAAGCGATTGCATTCGTTCTTCGGCGAGAAGCCGGGCGCGCCGGCGAACGCGCAGATCAATTCCGAACTGTCCGATTCGGGAACCGAAACGGTTTCGCCGCGCTCGCGCATGTGTTCGTAGGTAATTTCGGCCGAGAAATTGCTGGTGGGTTCGATCAACGCGGTGAGGCCACCGGTCAGCGTTTCGTAACGGCCGTCCCGGCTGCCGTCGATGGCGTTGCGATAGAAGCCGTCGGTCTTGTCGTAATAGCCGAACGCCTTCAGCGACAGGAAATCGCCGATCTTGCCCGAATTGACGACGAGACGCCCGCTCTTGGTGTCGTAATTGGCGTAGGAGAAGCGGCCACGGACGCCGAAGTCGTCGGTCGGCTTGGTGCGCGTCACGTTGATCACGCCGCCGATCGTGTTGCGCCCGAACAGCGTCCCCTGCGGCCCACGCAGCACCTCAAGCCGTTCGAGGTCGAAGCTGTCGAGTAACTGCCCGGTGTTGGTGCTGATGAAGACGCCATCGACGACGACGCCGACCGCGGGATCGAAGCTCTTCTCGATATCCTCGAAGCTGATGCCCCGGATCGAGATCGCCGCCGCGCTAGGCCCGGCGCCCACGCTGTCTACGACGAGACTGGGCACGCGCCCGGCGATATCGCGGATGTCCTGGATGATCGGCGAGTCGAGCGCCTTTTCGTCGAGCGCGGTGACCGCGATGGGGACCGACTGGATCGATTCCGACCGGCGCTGCGCGGTGACGACGATGTCGCGCAGCGCGCCTTGATCCTCAGTGCCGGCCTGGTCCCGATCGGGTTCTACCTGCGGTTGCGGGTCCACCGCGGAGGTTTCCTGAGCATAGGCCGGAGCCACCAGCGTCCCCGCTGACGACAACGCGACGCACGCCGTCGAAACCGAACCGATCCGGCGCAAACGCTTCGTGTCGATCATAATCCCCTCCCACCGATCGGAATTGCGCACTCTGCGCGCGTTCGTCACCTTCTGATCGTGGCGTAGCGTCGTGCCGGAACACCGAACCGGCAATCATCAAAAGTAAGAGGCCTCCGCGGAACGTACCGGTTCGGGTCGTTATCGCGACGAGCGCTGAATTGTAAAAAATAGCCGACACGCGAGTTCGCGAAATCAATTATAAGCCCAACAATTATCGTGAGAGTTGAGTGTTTGACGAGAGGCGGCGATCTCACAACCAGGGGCTTCGATTGGTTGGCGATCCGGGGTCGAACGGCAATGGCTCAGCGGGACCGCCGGACTTGGATCGGCGATGGGAAATCAGGGGAAGTAGCGTGGAAACCTTCGCGCGGGGCGCGCATGGGCCGGACCAGGCCTTTGGCGAAAGCGACATAGGCGACGAATGGGCCGTACGCTCGGCGCTGTTCCATATGTCGGGTCCCGGGGCTCAGGCGGACACGCCGCCATCGACGGATTACAAGTCGAAGATCGACGCGGCGGAGGCCGGCGTGAACCAGGCGCTGGCGCGCGTCGAATCGCTGCTCGCGACCGAAGCCTTCGCCGAAAAGCTGCCCTTTATCGGCGACCAGCTCAAGACCGCCTACGATGCGGGCACCAGCGCGGTTCGGACGATCTCGACGCTCCGGGACACGATCGTCGGCGCGCTCGACGCGGTGTCGAACATCGGCGATCTCGCAACCAAGACCGCGGGCCAGGTCCAGGGTCTGATCCAGACCGAGATCAACAATCGCCTCGCCGCGCTCGGCAATGGTTTCGCCGGCGCGGTCACCGCCTCGGTCGGCAGCGACGGCAATTTCAGCCTGGTCTTCGACACTGGCCGGACGATCGGGCTGGCGATCAGCCCCGGTAGCCTCGGGATGGACGGGCTGAACCTTGCGGTCTCGGGCAACGCGCAGGCGCAGCTCGCGTGGAATTTCGATTTCAAGGTCGGCGTCGATGGCGGCGGCTTCTACCTCGATACCGGCGCGAGCAACCTGAGCCTCGGCGCGACGGTCGACCTCGGCACGTTCAGTGCAGAGGCCAATCTCGGCTTCCTGCATTTCAGCGCGACCAACATCGACGACGCCGCGTCCGGCCCCGACACGCTCAACCTCAATCTCGCGACCTCGTGGAATACCGTCGGCAAAATCTATTCCGCCGGTCTCTCGAACGACATCCTGAACGTCGGCGCGAGCGGCAACCTCGACCTCGACCTCCACCTCGCCGGCGACATGGGCAGCGCGGTGCTGCCGAGGATCGGCGCCGACCTGCACGTCAATTGGGCGTTCAACCAGGCCATCCTGAACGGCACGGGCGCGAACAGCTTCGGTCAGGCGACGATCGTCTTCGATCACGTCCAGTATGATCTCGGCACCTTCGTCCACGACTTCGTGACGCCGATCCTCGAAAAGCTCGATCCGATCCTCGAGCCGATCAACGAAGCGTTGTCGGTCCTGCGCACCGAACTCACCTTCCTGCCGCAGGACTGGCAGAACCTGATCGACGTGACCGGCGCCCTCGACGGCGGCAAGGACGGCAAGGCCACCGTTCTCGACCTCATCAAGCTGGCGCGGCCCGATCTCGACATGGGGCCGATCGCGGCGCTGATCGACACCGTCGACAAGGTCGTCGATTTCGTCGAATTCTTCCGCGGGCGCAGCTTCGACGACGCGGGCTATGACCTCGGCTCCTATTCGACAGTCATCGCCGACATCCAGAACGCGGCGAACTCGCTATCGAGCATCAACGTCGATCCCTCGAAATTCACCGGCAGCGGCGTCAACCTGACGAACTTCCTCGCGGGCCTCACCGGCGCCGGCTTCGGCGACGCCTACAGCGGCACCCGGTCGGATTTCGCGGGCAAGGACGGCGCCGACATCTTCGGCGACCTTCTCGACAACAATATCCTCCAGTTCCCGCTCCTGGAAGATCCGATCAATGCGATCAAACTGCTGCTCGGGCAGAACGTCGATCTGTTCAAACTCGACCTTCCCGCGATCAACCTGTCGGCGGGGTTCGACGCGAGCGGCCATGTCACCTCGCCGATCCCGATCCTGCCGCTGCCGATCTGGCCGCTGCCGCTCGTCACCGGCCAGATCGGCGTCGCGTTCCAGGCAATCATCGACCTCGCCTTCGGCTACGATACGACCGGGCTCATGCAGTACAAGACGACCGGCAATCTCGCCGACGTCCCTGGGACTCCAAAGGTCGGCTCTGGGCCACCGAGTTCGGCGAGAACACGTGGGACGAGCTCAACCTCATCCGCCCCGGTCACAACTATGGATGGCCCATCGTCGAGGGTCGGTCATCCCAACGACGGTTCACCAGCCCGAAGGCCGTCTGGCACACCGTCGAGGCCGGGCCAAGCGGCATCGCCATCGCCAGGACCGGTGGCGCCACCGTCGCCTTCATCGGCGGACTTA
>JBBSTE010000027.1:0-42389 GCA_038236185.1 Sphingomonadales bacterium
CCACGCGACTGTCCGTGACCAGCAGCAGTTGGGGGCGTCCGTCGGCTCGATGCACGACCGTAACGGTCAGCAGGTCCTGTAGCGATGGCGCGGTCAGGACGGCGTACAGGGAGGCTACCTCGTCGTTGGTTAGCCCCGGGGGCAGGTCGAAGGCGGCGAGCTGATGTTCGGAAAGATCGACGACGGCCGAGTAGCCCATTGTCCCGCCTTGAGCCGCGCCGATCGCCAGCAGCACCTCAGTCGGCGACACCGGCGATCCGCTTCTCGACCGCGCGCCTGACCGCCCGCTCACACGCCAACGGCTCGGAGACATTAAACTCCTCGCCCATCCACACAATGCCGGCACCTTGTCGTAAGCCTTCCCTCGCGTACTCCGCGAGCGTGGGGAGCACGTTGTAGACGATCTGCCTGGCGAACCGGGCGGGCCACTCCTGCGATGGCTCCATCTCCACCAAGAAAAGCGAGTGGCCGATCATCATCGAGGCCTCGACTCCGTCGTTCGCGGCGACAAAAAGCTCGCGCGCAACGACCCGCTTCTTCGGATCCGCCAAGTACCAGCCGTCGATCGCACCGACGTCGGCAGGGACGTTGACGAACTGGAAGCGCCGCCGCACCGCGTGGTCGACCAAGGCGATAGATCGGTCCGCCGTGTTCATCGTTCCGACGATCCAGAGGTTTGGCGGCACAGCGATGGACGATCGAAGCCCAGAACCCTGATATTGCAATCTTACGGGCTCGGACCTGTGACCTGGGTCGATGGCGAAGATGAACTCTCCAAGCGTAGCCGCTACATTGCATCGATTGATCTCGTCCAGAACGAGAAGCACCGGCCGTTTCGGTCCGCGAGCTTCCGCCAACTCGCAAAGCTGCGTCAGAAGACCTTCCTCAACGACGAACTGCAGATCACCTCCCTTCGACGACGGCCGCACCCGCCTTACGAGATCGTCGTAGCCGTAACTTGGATGCATCTGGGCGATCTCCCAGATCAACGGCGCGGACAACGCGGTCACGTCCTCAGAGATATTCGCAGCAGAGCCCGCGGCGACAACGCCATATCGACATTGCTCGAGCGTATAGCCTTCGACATCACCGATCAGAGAGCGCGCGAGCTCGATCGCGATGCTGGTCTTGCCGGTGCCGGGCGGCCCCTGAAGAATCACGTTTGGCGCGGTCTCCAACGCAGCACGCAGTTCGGACGCGTCGATCCCCGCAGCTGCCTTGCTCTCCGAAATGGACGGTCGCGTCACGACCTCCAGATCCACGGACAGCGAAGCGGCCAAGTTCCTCGCCACGACGCTGTCACCGTAGCCGAAGACCCTCGCCCTACCTACTCCTCCGACATCGAAGAGCACGACGATCGCCTCGGGATACGAGACGTCGAGGGCCATTCGGCGCATCGCGCCTTCTATGGCGAGTTCCGGCGATCTCCTCGCGAAGAAGACACCGACAGGAACCCGCCCACTGTTGGGGCTGGAGCTGCCTTCGAAGAGCGCGTTCGCTTTGATTTGCCTTCCGTCGCGCTCCTTCTCGACGATCTCGTCCCTCGGAACGTTGGCGACCGCCGCGACAATGGTAAGGATCTCGTCCTTAGTCATCTGGCGAAATCGCAGCCCGAAGGGCGAAGGCAAGCTCTTCGACGGTGCACGACATCAGATCAATCGAGACCCCTCCGATCTCAAACAGAACGTCGCCAGAGATTACGCCCTCATCTCGGTACTCTAAGAGTAGAGGGCGTGCCTCCCTGACGATCTTGCTGGCAAGCCCGCCCGCCCAAGTGTCAAGAGGCAGATCGCCGCCGAACATCACGTATGACTGACCCACCAAGTAGTCCGGATCCGAGATCGATCCGTTTATACCCTTCAGGACCGCCCAAGCGACCTGCGACTTGAACCCGTCAGACCCATAATAGTCCTGCAACGACGACCGTGAGGGCCGAACCGATAGGAGTCGAAACCGTCGTCGGACGGCGAAGTCGATCATCGCAATCGACCTGTCGGCTGTGTTCATCGTCGCGAGTATGTACAGGCCGGAAGGGACGACGAGAGAATCGTCCCCGCCATCGGAACTCGGATACTGCAACCTCACCGGGCGGCCGCGATGGTTTGGATCGATCGCGAAAATGGCCTCCCCGAGAGCGAGCGAGAGGTTCGACCTGTTGATCTCGTCTACGATCAAGATAGTCGGCTTGTCGGCTCGCCGCGCCGCGACCTTAGCCATGATTGGCAGGATCCCGTCAAAGCTTTTCAGCGTGAATCCCGTCGCGTCCGGATCTGTACGAAGCCCCCTTACGAACTCCTCGTAGCCGTAAGACGGGTGGAACTGAACGATCTCCCAAACCACTGCGGGCTGCTTAAGCTCCGCGATCGGTATCTCGGAAAGGGATCGGCCTGACAGAATGCTCTCAAGCCGCCCACTTTCGGCATGCCCGTCCGCCAAGAGCGATACCGCCTGAAGGGCCAGATGGGTCTTTCCGGTTCCAGGAGGCCCGGCGAGAATCACGTTCTTCGCCTCTAGAAGATGAGCCCGGAGGGCGTCGGCCGACACTCGCTCCTCGAGCGCCGCTCCGTCCGGCTCCGGCGGGAACTGGGGGGCGAGCGCGGCGGCGATGCTCGGATCGGGCATGGTCCGCAGATCCAGGGACGTACCCAACTCTGTCTGCAGGGCTGAACCGAGGGAACCACTGGGATACTCCACGACCGACCGAACCGCGAACCCGGTGCCTTCGGGTTCGCAGACTACCACTGCCTCGAAGCCGCTCTTGCGGGTGGGATTGAGCCTCGCCCTTGCCTCTTCCGCGACCCCGGCCTCGTTCCCTGTCGTGTTGATCAGTACCATCGCGTCGTTCCGCCGCGAGTTGCCGTGTCCCTGCCAGACCTGGTTCCGATATCCCGTCTGGTTAGTCTTGGCGACGTACACGGTCAGCTCGCGACCGGATCGTGCGAGATCGGATGCCGCGTCGGCTACCGCTTCCCTGAGCTCGCCCCCGTCGCTCCGATCCTCGTTCTGCGCGCAAGCCCGCGCCGCTTCCCAAAACCTCGTCGAATCGACGGGTGCGCTCGAGTCATCCGAAGGCATGCCCGAGAAGGCTATGACGGCGCCCCATTTCCTTCAAGCACTCAGTCGCCGCTAGGAGCGTCGCGGCGAGCCGGCGGATTGTAACTCCCGTCCAGATCGCAATACCGTCGGAGGGAGTCGAGGAACACCTCCGAGTAGACGAGCTTGGGCGTGGTCAGCGCGCGGTTCAGAAAGCCGAGCGCGGCCCTGTGCGAGAGGGGGGCCAGCGGCTCCGACAAAAAATCACAGATTGGGCGGGGCACCCTCTTCGACGGCCATGGGCTGAGAAGCATCTCCGCGCGGTTGCCACGCTCGCCCATCGCAGCATTGGGCCAACGCTTTGCGTTGCCAAAGGGTCGGCGCGGCCCGTCCTCGACCGCCGACGCCAGCGGACGTGCCAGGCGACGACCCAACCACCGCGCGGTGGCCACGTTTACGGCGTTGCCGACTAACTTCCACCGCGCGCCCACGCGGGCGCCCCCGACCTCCACGGGTTCGGTCCAACCCGCGGGGAAGCCTTGCAGGCGCTCGGCGTCCCGGATCGTTGGCTTGCCCAGCATCCCCGTCCGCGGCACCCAGATCGCGGGCGGCGACGGGATGCCGAGACCGGAACCACCCTTAATCGGCGGAACCCCCTCCCTAACCCAGCCAAGCCCGCGGTTCCCCTCCGTCCAGTAGAATCCGTACGAGGCGTCGTGGTCGACAATCGAGGGCTTCTCGTCGACCCGGCCGCTTCCGGCGTCACCACCCAGCACGCGAATGGGTTGATCGCTCCTGGAAGCGACGAGAAGGACGCGCGAGCGTCTCTGAGGTATGCCGAATGACCGGGAGTCGACGACCCGATACGCCCATCGAAAACCGAGCGCCTCAAAGCGATCGATTAAACTCCGCATAGCGAACCCCTCGTTCAGACCGAGCATGTAGGGCACATTCTCGACCACGACCCATCTGAGGTTGGAAGACGCGGTCTGGAGCAGGCGGAAGAGATGGTCGACGAGCCCGGATCGATCTCCCGAAATGCCGGCCTTTTTGCCCGCCTGACTAAGGTCCTGACAAGGGAAGCCGGCGGTCACGACCTCAACATCCGGCAGTGACCGGAGATCGCGAACGTCGTCGTAGAATGGAACGTCTGGCCAGCGCGCGGTGATTACGGCACGGGCATGCGGATCCACGTCGCAGAAGAGAGACGGCACCATGCCGGCATCGCGGAACCCGAGCTCGAAACCTCCGATACCGCTGAACAAACTCGCTACCCGCATTCCACCCTCGGCGGACCGCCACCCGGAGTCATTCATGAACGAGGAGATCCAGCACGACGGCGTATGCGAGCTTGGAGGGCACGGAATTGCCGATGAGCTTCTGCAACCGCTTGCGTTTGCTAAGGCCGAAGTCAAAGAAGTCGGGGATGTGCTGCAGCCTCGCGGCCTCGTGGGGCGTGATCGTGCGGGGGAAGCGCGGGTGGGTGTACCGACCTTGCCCCGGAGATCCGAACCCCGTCGTGATCGTTGGAGTTGGGCGGTCGGCCCACAGCCGGCCGTAGACCGACTTATAGGCGTGGTTCTTCAGCCGATGGCAATCCGGTCTTTCCTGATCGGGCAGATCGTACAGATCGTTCTCGATAAGATACTGCATGCGCCTTTTGTTTTCGGGGAAAACCTTGGCCGCGGAATCCCAGATCGTGGACTCGTCGACCGCGTCCAAGTCGCCGCATGCCCAGTCGAACGTTTTCGCGGGCGCCGCACTTAAGGCGTAAACGCGATCGTCGGTCGGCGGACTTGATCGGGAAGCGACCAGGAAGCACCTGCGCCTGCGCTGGGCCAAGCCTATGTCACTCCCCTCGAGAAGGAAGCTGCTCACTTCGTAGTCCAGTTTTTCAAGCTGTGCGATCGAGCGCTGGAATACCCCAGCAGCGTCGTGACGAACTCCTTGAACGTTCTCGATCACCACGTGTGTCGGGGAGGCTAATTGCGCGAAACGGACGACCTTGGAAATCAGCTCGTTGCGGGGGTCGTTGCGGCGAGTAAAATTATTGAGGTCGGAGTGCCCCTGGCACGGTGGCCCTGCAAGAAGCAAGTCGATGGTGGGCATGCCCTTTAAGACCGCCCTCTCTGCCATAGACAGGGCGGAACCCACTTCTCCGTCGATTACTTCCTCCAACGGCGCGACGACCGACGCGCGGGGCGCAAAGTTCCGCCGGTATACGGACATTGCGTGCTCGTCGTTGTCGATGGCCAGGCAGGACTTGAATTCAAGCTGCATCGCGCGCGCGGCTTCCCAAGCCCCAAGCGTCAACCCGCCTGAACCGCAGAACAGATCAGCCACGACGAGCTTGCCTAAGGGTTGGTGCACGTAGGGCCAATCGCGCGAGCGCAGCCAGGCGGCGTCGAAAGCATCCGCCGCCGCTCCCGGGACCCCGTGCGTCGAAACTTCCGACAAGTATGTGCGCAAGCTGGAGCGAACGGTGCGGAGCACGCGACCCGAATTTGTCGCCTCGTAACTGCAATAAGGCAGGCGGGGCAGCTCCGACGCGGAGGCGGAAGAGGCCGCATGAAGTACCTTCGTCATCGAGTTCCACTTCACCCCATAGCCTTCAGCCGAGCGCGTTAGCCGGCTGGCTGACAAGCCCCTCAGCCCCGTCGGCAGCGACGGTCTCTTCGCTAAAAGCCGTGTTCAACGCAATTGCGGTTTCCTGGGGGCGACGCGTCTGACACTCCCAGATCACGAAAACGCGCCATCCCAGCGCCTCTAGCGCGGCGACGTTCCGTTCGTCGCGTCGCGAATTCTGAGCGAACTTCGTTTCCCAAAATTCGACCCTCGTCTTCGGCGTCGACGCCTTGCGGCACCCGCGATGGCGATGCCAGAAGCAGCCGTGCACGAACACGACGGTCCGGTGGCGCGGGAAAACGATGTCCGGCGTGCCGGGTAGATCCTTCCTGTGAAGGCGAAACCGGAGCCCCATCGAATGCGCGACCCTCCGAACAACCAGCTCGGGCGCCGTATGCTGCCTCCGCACAGCCCTCATGCGCTCGCTGCGCTTCTCCGGCCTGAGCAAGTCAACCACGAGGATCGGCCATGCCTTGGGACATGAAAAAACGTAAGGCAGTGGCGCGGCGGTCCACGGCTGCGCTTCTCAACCAGGCATTTGCGCCCACACGCATCACCATCGCTCCGCGGTTCGCATCGCGTTGGCATGGCACGGCGAGAACAGAGTGTGAACCGCCGATGACGGCTTGGCCCCACGTTTTGCCGTCGCCGAACGGAACCGTAGCGGCTAGGTTGAGCACTAGTAACGATCCAAATCGGGCGCGATAGGCGCAACGTTTCTCGAGATTTCGTGGGTATAGCGTGGGTCGCCCAGCGTCCGTCCCCTTCACGCGGCCGACTCGTTCCGCCATCCCCGTCGAAATATTGGAAGATTTTGGCGCACCCGGAGCGATTCGAACGCCCGACCCTCAGATTCGTAGTCTGATGCTCTATCCAGCTGAGCTACGGGTGCGCAGGAGGCGGGCACATATAAGGCGCATTCGCTTTGTGCAAGGCCGTTGCGCCGGCTTTCGCCGCCACCTAGACGATGCCGCGATGACCCGCGCCCCTCTGCAACCGTTGATCGCCTTGTGCCTCGCGGGATGCACCGCCGATACCGGGGGTCGCTATCCCTCGCTCGCACCGCGTGCCATCGAGGCCAAGGGGTTCGACGAGCCCGAGGTCGCACCGCCCGCGCCCGCCGCGCCCGATCCGGCGCTCGACGCAGAGATTGCTGCGGCGACCGCGGCGCTGGCCGACAAGGACAAGGCGTTCGATGCGGCGGCGCGTACGACGGCGGTCCGCGCGGCGGCCGCGAAGGGCACGCCCGCGGGGAGCGATGCGTGGCTTGATGCGCAGACCGCGCTCGGCGATCTCGACGTGCTGCGCGCCGATGCCGCCGATCCGCTCGCGACGCTCGAGCAACTCGCGATCGATCGCGCGGCGGCGCTGAACGTGCCGTATCCGAGGCTCGACGAAGCGCTTGCGGCTGCACGCGCGCAGGTCGCGGCGATGTCGGCGCGGATCGATGAAATCCAGGCGGGCCTGGCGCGTTAGAAGCCTTTCAGCAGCGGCAGAATCGTCGAATAATCGTCGCTCCACGGGGTGAAGCCGGGATAGCGCAGCAAAGGGTTCCAACCGGCATCCATCGCCGCGAGCAAGGTCGGCGGCGCCTGATTACGCGACAGCGCGACCCACAGCGACAGGGTTGCGCCCGCGTCGAGCGAGGAAGGCTGGTAAAGCATTTCCTTCGCGTGCCACCCGCCCGCCTGCGCCGCCGCCGACACCACCGGATCGAGATCAAGGAAGCGGTTCGAGATGTGGACGAGGAGGACGCCGTTCGGCGCGAGCACGCGCGCGTACGTTTGGAAGGCTTCCCGCGTGAGAAGGTGCATCGGCACCGCATCCGACGAGAAGGCGTCGAGCGCGAGGATGTCGAGCGACGCGGTGGGATCGGCGGTGAGGCTCAGCCGCGCGTCGCCGATCTCGATCGTCGGGTTCGGCAGGCAATCGCGCAAGAAAGTGAACTGGCCGGTGTCGCGCGCGATATGGACGATCGCGGGATCGATCTCGTAGAAGCGCCAATGCTGGCCGCGCCGCGCGTAGCAGGCGAGCGTCCCCGCGCCGAGACCGACGACGCCGATCCGCGCCGCCGGGCCGTACAGCGTTTCGGCGGCGCGCATCACCTGACCGACGCCTGATCCCGGCGCGTAATAGGTCGTCGGAGTGCGCTCGCGCGCGGGCGATCCGGTGAGCTGGACGCCGTGGACCGTCGTCCCGTGCGCCAGCGTGCGCTGCCGGGCGCCGTCGGTGACGGTATAGACGCCGAAATAGCTCCGCGTCCGCGCGCCGTCGTCGAGCGACAGTTGCAGCGAGCGATAGCCGCCGAACAAGGCGATGCTCCCGGCGAGCACGATCATATAGGGCAGCCGCGCGCCGACCGTCGCCAACCCAACGCCCGCGATCACGACAAAGATGAAGCCCTGCCGCCCCTCACCGAACAGCGCCGGCGGTCCGATCGTCCGAAGCAGCGCGAGCAGGCCTATCGCGAGCAGCACCGAAAGCAGCGCGATCCGGGTCCGCGTCGCGTCTCCATGCCAGATCGCGCGGATAGCGTGCGTCAGGAACACCTGTGGCACGAGCGCGCCCGCGGCGAGAATCAGCAGCGGATATTCCCACGTCCAGTCGAACAGGACGGGGGCGAGCAACCCGGAGAAGACGCCGCCGAGCGCGCCGCCGACCGACATCGCGAGATAGAAACCCGTCAGGCGGTCGGGCTCGGGACGCCTCCGGTACATCGCGGTGTGGAGCGCGACCGAGGCCATGAACAGCAAAGTCAGCGCGACCAGCGCGTTCGCATAGGGGCGTTCGTTGTAGCTTTCGATCATCACCCCGCCGAACAGCAGGATGGTGATCGGCGCGATCCGTGTCAGCAGATCGGCGAGCGCGCGATTGGCGGCGAAGGCGACGCTGAAGCTCAGCAGATAGAGACCGAGCGGGAGCACCCAGAGGAGCGGCATCGCGACGATGTCGGTGGTGATATAGGTCGATGTCGCGAGCATAAGGCCCGACGGCACGAACGCCAGCGCGATCCACCGGACGACATCGCGGCGCGAGGGCGGCGCGCTGACGACCACGCGTTCCGCGACGGTGGCACCGCGGGGCAGCATCGTCGCGCAACCCGCGATCAGGACGATGACGGCGCCATAGCCCGCGCTCCACAACCAGCTTTGCCCGCCGAGCGTCAGCCCGGGTTCCACGATCAGCGGATAAGCGATCAGTCCGCCGAAACTCCCGAGGTTCGACGCGGCGTAGAGCCGGTAGGGATCCTCGCCGTCGCTGGCGAGCGCGAACCAGCGCTGAACCAGCGGCGCCTGTGCGGAAACCGCGAAGAACAGCGGCCCGATCGACGCTGCGAGCAAGGCGGGCACCCAGATGGCAGGCTGCGCATCGGGCGGCAGGGTCCGCGCCATCAGCCCGATCGGCAGCCACAAAGCCGCGATCGCCAGGACCGCGAGATGCACGATGGCCTGCTTGCGCGGCGTGATCGCGCCGAGCGCATGCGCATAGGCGTAGCCGCCGAGCAGCAACGCCTGATAGACCAGCATCGCCGAGTTCCACACGGCGGGCGCGCCGCCGAGCCGCGGCAGCGCCATCCGCGCGACCATCGGCTGGACAAGGAACAGCAGGAACGATCCGGTGAGGATCGTCGCGAAGAACAGCGCCCGACGCGCGGATGTCACGAGCGTGCGATCTCGTAGGTGATGTGACGCCGAAGCGGATCGCCTTCGGAGACCGCGGGGTGATCGAAATCGCCGTCCGCGACGCGGGTCATGCCGAGCCGGATCATCAACCCCCAGCTGCGTTCGTTGGCAGGGACGGTGATCGCGGCGACGCGTGGCGCGTCGATATTGGCCCAGCCCCAGGCGAGCGACGCCTCTGCCGCTTCCTTCGCATAGCCCTGCCCCCAGCCGCCCCGCGCCAGCCGCCAGCCGATCTCGGGATCGTCGGCGATCGGCGTTCCCGCCGGGCCGTTCTTCTTGATGCCGCAGAAACCGAGGAACGCGCTGTCCGATTTCCGCTCGATCGCCCAAAAGGCATAGCCGTCGTGATCGATCGCCGCGTTGAGGCGCGCGATGGTGGCCTTCGCCTCCTCAAGAGACATCGGCGGACCGAGGTAGCGCATCACCTCCGCATCCTGCCCCATCGCGTGGAACGGCGCGGAATCCTCGTCGCGCCAGCGGCGCAGGACCAGACGGTCGGTTTCGATCACGGGCGGCGGATACGGTAGGTGACGGTGTCGCGGCGCGGATCGTCCGCGGCGAACACCGAATGCGCGAAGTCGAGCGCGGGTTCGTGGACCATGCCGAGCCGCGTCATCAGCCCTCGGCTTTTCGCATTCTGCCGCGCGGTGATCGCGACGATCGAATCGTCGGGGCGATTGGCCCAGCCCCAGCCGATGCTCGCCTCCGCGGCCTCGCGCGCATAGCCCGCGCCCCAGAATTGCACCGCGAGCATCCAGCCAATTTCCAGCATGTTCGCGATCGGGGTGTCGGGCGCACCTGGCTTGAGGCCGCAGAATCCCATCGCCGCACCACCCTCGCGGCGCTCGACGATCCAGAAGCCGAGCGGGGCGTAGGAGGTGTGGCGCGCGATCGCCGCGTCGCTGTCTTCGGCGGTCTTGACCGGGCCGAGATCGGCCATCACGCGCGGGTCGGCCCACATCGCATGAAGCGCATCGCGGTCGCGCGGCTCGCGCGCGCGCAGGGTCAGTCGCTGGGTTTCGATCACGCCAGCAGCCGCGCCGCATGGAGCGCGTGATAGGTCAGCACGCCCGAACAGCCCGCGCGCTTGAACGCAATCAGCGTTTCCAGAACCATCGCGTCGCGCTCCGCCGCGCCCGCCGCGACCGCCGCCTCGATCATCGCATATTCGCCCGACACCTGGTACGCGAAGACCGGCACTTCGAAGCGATCCTTCACGCGCCGCACGATATCGAGATACGGCAGCCCCGGTTTGACCATCACGCTGTCTGCGCCCTCGGCGAGATCGAGCGCGACTTCGCGCAGCGCTTCCTCGGCATTGGCGGGGTCCATCTGATAGGTCTTCTTGTCGCCCTTGAGCAGCCCGCGCGAGCCGACCGCGTCGCGGAACGGGCCGTAGAACGCGGAGGCGTATTTGGCGGCATAGGCCATGATCTGGACGTTGTGGCGGCCGTCCTCCTCGAGCGCGGCACGGATGCGGCCGACGCGGCCGTCCATCATGTCGCTCGGGGCGATGATGTCCGCCCCCGCCGCGGCTTGATTGCGCGCCTGTTCGACAAGCACGTCGCTGGTCGCGTCGTTCATCACATAGCCCGCGTCATCGACCAGCCCGTCATGCCCGTGCGCGGTGTACGGATCGAGCGCGACATCGGTCAGCACACCCACGTCAGGCACCGCGCCCTTCAGCGCGCGGATCGCACGGCACATGAGATTGTCGGGGTTGAGCGCCTCGCGTCCATCCTCGGTGCGCAGTTCGCGCGGGGTGTTGGGGAATAGCGCGACGCAGGCGATCCCCACCTCGCGTGCCTCCTTCGCGAGCGCGACGATGCCATCGACCGGCCAGCGCGAAACGCCCGGGAGGCTCGCGATCGGCTCCTCCCCCTCGCCTTCGCAGATGAACAATGGCCAAATCAGATCGGCGGCAGTCAGGACGGTTTCGGCATGGAGCCGGCGGCTCCACGGGGCGACGCGGGTACGCCGCAGGCGGAGCGCGGGATAGAAGGACATTGCAGCGTTTTGCGTCTCAGCCGCCTTTGACGCAAGCGTTCCGGTATCACAACCGCGCGCGAAGCGTTAGGCGGCGCGATGACCGAAGCCAGACCCACGATTTCGTCCGCGGCGATGATCATCAACGCCAAGTCGCGCAGCGGACAGAAGATGTTCGAGCGCGCCTGCCGCGCGATGGACGGCCTGCCTTTCGATGTCGATGCGCATGCCGTCCACGATCCCGACAAGCTGGAAGACACGGTGCGCGAAGTTTTGGCAAAGAAGCCCGACCTGCTGATCCTCGGCGGCGGCGACGGCACGATGAGCGGGCTCGTCGATTTGATGGTCGGGCAGGACGTGCTGCTCGGCGTGATCCCCCTCGGCACCGCGAACAGCTTCGCGCGGACGCTCGGCATTCCGCTCGACATCGACGGCGCGGTCGCGGTGATCCGCAGCGGCGTCCCCCGGCGGATCGATCTCGGCATGATCGACAAGGATTATTTCGCCAATTGCGCGGCGATCGGCATCAGCCCGCAGATCGCCGAGACGGTGCCGCACGGTCTGAAGAAAGTGCTCGGCCGTATCGGCTATCTCGGCTGGGCGGCGCTGCAATTCGCGAGATTCAAGCCGTTCACGCTGATCGTTGACGACGGCACGGGCGAGAAGCGACTGCGCGTCGTCGAGGCCCGCATCTCGAACGGACCGTATCATGGCGGCACCTGGCTGGTCGACGAAGCCTCAGTGAGTTCGGGCGAGATCGTCGTTCAGGCGGTGACGGGGAAGTTCAAGCGTTATCTGATCAAGAATTGGGTCGCGAGCTTTCTGGGCCATGACGCCCGGCACGAGGATACGGTGAGCTTTTCGGGAAAAAGCCTCAGGATCGCCACCGAGCCCTCGCTGCCGATCTCGATCGACGGCGAGGTGCTGGCGCATACCCCGGTCACCGCGAAGATCGCGGCGGGGGTGATCCGGGTACTGGTACCGGCCTGAAGAAAAACGTCATCCCGGACGTGATCCGGGTCCCAGAATTACGAGCGGCGGCGCTTTCGACTCTGGATCCCGGGTCAAGCCCGGGATGACGCTGGAAAATATCGGCGCGGCTAACCCACCGGCATCTGTTTGGCGGTCGGCTCGCAATCGGCCTTGGTCTGCTCCTGCGCGGTCCGCCCCTCACCTGTTCCGACGAGGTGCCCGCGCCGCCAGCCGCCGTGGCGATAATATGCTATCGTCAGCAGCATCGACGCGAGCGAACCCGCGGGGAAACTCCACCATATCGCGTCGGCGCCGAGCGACGGTTCGAGCAGCACCGCCAGCCCGATCCGCACCGGAAACATCGCAATCGCGAGGATCACCAGCGGCCCGATCACCGCGCCGTTCGCGCGCACCGTCGCGGACAGGACCATGCCGATGCCAAACAGGATGAAGCTGCCGCTCGCGATCAAATTGATCCGAGCGGCAATCCCGATCGCCTCGCCGTCATTGCCGAGGGACAGCCACAGGACGTGCCGGTCGAGCACCGCGACGACCGCGACGAGGCCACCCGTCAGCGCCAGATTCATCAACACTCCCGAACGCGTGATCCTATCGACCCGATCCCATCGCCCCGCGCCGATATTCTGCGCCGCCATCGCGCTGACCGCAGCGCCGACCGCCATCGCGGGCATCTGGATATAGGTCCACAGCTGGTTCGCCGCGCCGTACGCCGCGGTCGTCACGGTGCCGTGGCGGTTGACCAGCCCGATCATCGCGAGCGCCGATGTCGAGACGACGAGCATCTGCAAGCCCATCGGGAAGCCCTTGACGACGATCGTTCCGAGCAAATCACGCGACGGCCAGAGATAGCGCCACTCCGTCCCACGCAACCGAATCGTCAGGTCGCGGCGGTAGATGAACGCGAGCAGCGCGAGGAACGACACGCTATTGGCGATCAGTGTCGCCAGCGCCGATCCCGCGATCCCGAGCGCGGGCACCGGCCCCCAGCCGCGAATCAGCAGCGGATTGA
Organism: Sphingomonadales bacterium; assembly: GCA_038236185.1. GTDB lineage: Bacteria > Pseudomonadota > Alphaproteobacteria > Sphingomonadales > Sphingomonadaceae > Sphingomonas. Next base: position 13,330 of record JBBSTE010000027.1, read on the forward strand.
GCGCGACGTCGAGCACCGACCCCAGCGCCATGAATTTCAGCGGCGTCAGCGAATCGCCGGTGCCGCGCAGCGCCATCGTCAGCAGCACCGACAGGAACCCCGGCACCATCGCGATGAAGATCACGCGGAGGTAGGCGAGCGCGAGCGGATACACTTCCGCCGGCGTGGCGAGCAGGCGCAGGATCGCGGGCGCGGCGAGCATTCCGACGACGACGGTGAGGATCGAGATGACCGTGAACAGCCCGAGCGCGGTGCCGAGCACGCGCCGCACCGCGTCGATATCGCGACGGCCCATATGCTGGCCGATCAGGATCGTCGCCGCCATGCCGAAGCCGAACACCGCGGCGACGAGCAGGAACATGATGATATTCGCGTTGGTCGTCGCCGCCAGCGCGCGCTGGCCGAGGAATTGCCCGATCCAGACGGCGTTGATCGATCCGTTGAGCGATTGCAGGATCGACGAGCCGAGCGTGGGGAGCGCGAAGGCGAAGAGCGTCGCGGCGATCGGGCCGGAGGTCAGGTCGCGCTGGCCGGGGCGGATTGGAGGATCGGACGCCATGCTACCTCGTCATTCCCGCGAAAGCGGGAACCCAACTCCCACCCTCACTGGACGCGAGAGCGGTCGAGATGGGTCCCCGCTTTCGCGGGGATGACGGCAGGGGTCAACCCAACCGCGCCAGCGCCGCCGCCAAGCGTTCGGCCTCGGCGGATTTGTCGGCGTGATCGGCCTTGGCCTTCTCCACCGCCTCGGGCTTGGCGCGCTCGACGAAGCTGGGGTTGGCGAGACGGGACGCGAGGGAGTCGCGGTCTTTTTCGGCGGCGGCGATGGACTTGCTGAGGCGGGCGCGTTCGGCAGTCTTGTCGTAATCTTGCTCTGGCGCGAGTAAAAAAGTCTCACCGGCTACGAAGATTTGGATAGCGCCTGCCTGGACCTGAAAATTGCCGCTGAACAACTCAACGCGTTCATTTCTTTCGAGAAATGCTCGCCACCTCTCCAAGCGGGAGACAGTTTCGCGAAGTGCCGTGGTAATGTGCAATCGGAGCCGAAATCGAGGTGGATAATTTAGTTCGCTTCGCGCCCGACGCACCTCTTCTACCAAGTTAACCAGCCACTTAATCTCTACCTCTGCCTCCACATCGATCGCCCGAGCATCTGCCATCGGCCATTGCGCGACGATCAGGTCGTTCTCTCGCTCCGCCAGAGCATGCCACAATTCCTCGGTGATGAACGGCATGAACGGGTGAAGCACGACCAGGATCTGGTCGAGCACCCAGCCCGCAACGGCTCGGGTTTCTCCCGCCTCTCCTCCCCGTTCGCCCTGAGCTTGTCGAAGGGCCGCACATTCTTCTTCGGAAGAAAAGGACGGGGCTTCGACAGGCTCAGCCAGAACGGAATTGGGGGCGCCGCCAAGAACCGGCTTGATCAATTCCACATACCAGTCGCAGAACTGGCTCCAGACGAACTGGTAGATCGCGTTCGCCGCGGCATCGAACCGATATTCGGCGAGCGCGAGATCGACCGCCTGCACCGCCTTGACGCATTCGCCGACGATCCATTTGTTGACCGCCAGAGTCGCGGGCGGCGGCTCCAGCGTCGCCGATCCACCGATGCCGTTCGCCTGGCAGAAGCGCGCCGCGTTCCACAGTTTGGTCGCGAAGTTGCGATAGCCCTCGACGCGCTTCTCATCCATCTTGATGTCGCGGCCCTGGCTCTCCATCGCCGCCATGAAGAAGCGCAGCGCGTCGGCGCCATAGCGATCGATCAGCCCGAGCGGATCGACGGTATTGCCCTTCGATTTCGACATCTTGGCCCCATCCGCGGCGCGGACGAGGCCGTGGAGGTAGAGCGTGCGGAAGGGGACGCTTTCAGTAAGCGGCCTTCGGCCGTTGGCTCCCATGAAGTGGATGCCCTGCATCATCATCCGCGCGTCCCAGAAGAACAGGATGTCGAAGCCCGAGATGAGCACGTCGTTGGGGTAGCGGCCATTGAGGTTGTGTTCCCCCCCGGAACGGGGGGGGGACCGTCCGAAGGACGGTGGGGGGGCCGCGCCGCGAGCGCTGCCGATTGCGGCCCGCCCCCTCCACCAGCCTTCGGCTGGTTCCCCTCCCCGTTCCGGGGAGGAATTTGATCGGGCCAGCCCATCGTCGCGAACGGCCACAGCGCGGAAGAGAACCAGGTGTCGAGGACGTCGGGATCACGATGGAGAGCAACTGCTTGCCGATCCGATCCGACCAGCGACATAGGCAACTGATCAATGAAAACTTCAAAATCGGGACCATAGTATTCGCGAGCCTGAGCGATTGCCTCGTGCTCCGTCATTGCAACAAACGATCGGTGATACTCCATCTCGTCTTCGATGATCGAAATCATCCCGACACGAGCGCCAGCGCTCTCCAACGCCTGTTTCGTCGGCCCAAACCAAGCCGGAATCCGATGCCCCCACCACAATTGCCGGCTCACGCACCACGGCTGGATATTCTCCATCCAGTTGAAGAACGTCTTCTCCCACGTCGTCGGCACGATGCGGATCGCGCCCGATTTCACCGCCTCGATCGCGGGCTTCGCCAAGGTCGCGGCATCGACATACCACTGGTCGGTCAGCCACGGCTCGATCACTTCGCCCGATCGGTCGCCGTACGGCGTCTGGATCACGCGATCTTCGACGCGTTCGAGGAAACCCTCCGCCTCCAGCTGCTCGACGACCAGCTTGCGCGCCCGGAACCGGTCGACGCCGAGCAGGTCCGCGGGGACCAGCCCGTCGCTCGTCTGCGTCACCTGGGCCTTGGCGTCGAGCATGTTGAGCATCTCGCCGGCCTTGAACCCGGCGCGCTTGCCGACCTCGAAGTCGTTGAAATCATGCCCCGGCGTGATCTTCACCGCGCCGCTGCCGAGTTCGGGATCGGCATGCTCGTCCGCGACGATCGGCACCAGCCGCCCGGTGATCGGCAGCCGCACGTTCTTGCCGACGAGATGCGCGTAGCGTTCGTCGGACGGGTTCACCGCGACCGCCATGTCGGCGAGCATCGTCTCGGGCCGCGTCGTCGCAACCGAGATGTGACCGCTGCCGTCTTCGAGCGGATAGCGCAGGTGCCAAAACTTGCCCTGCACCTCGCGCGTCTCGACCTCGAGGTCGCTGATCGCGGTGCCGAGGCCGGAATCCCAGTTCACGAGGCGCTTGTCGCGGTAGAGAAGTCCCTGGTTGTAGAGATCGACGAACACTTTCAGGACGGCCTTCGAGAAGCCCTCGTCCATCGTGAACCGCTCGTTGGCCCAGTCCATCGAGCAGCCGAGCCGCCGCAATTGCCGCGTGATCTCGCCGCCGCTCTCGGCTTTCCAGTCCCAGACCCTGGCGACGAATTCCTCGCGGGTAAAATCGGTGCGCTTCTGCTGCTGCGCCGCCATCTGCCGCTCGACGACCATTTGCGTCGCGATGCCGGCGTGATCGGTGCCGACGACCCACAGCGCATCCTTCCCCTTCAGCCGGGCGTGGCGCGTGAGAATATCCTGCAGCGTATTGTCGAGCGCATGGCCGATGTGGAGCGAGCCGGTGACGTTGGGCGGCGGATTGACGATCGTCCACGGCTCCGCGCCGGGGCGCTCGGGGCGGAACAGGCCATTCTCCTCCCAATGCGCGTACCAGCGCGCCTCGATTTCGGCGGGGTCGAAGGTCTTGGGAAGTTCACTCATACGGCGGGCCTTAGCGAGGCGGCGGCGGCGATGCCAAACGCTATCGCTTACGAAGGTCCACGAGATCGAACTCGCCCAGCCGGAGCGCCGCCGCCAGGTCATCGGGCAGATCACCGATCTGGTTGAGCGTGTTTTTGAAGATATGCGCGATCAGCGCGGGTTCGCCTGTCGAATTATCAAAGATCGCGCATTCATCGACATGGCGCGCGAACCACGCCAGTTCGTCGAAGGAGCGCCTGCGCCGATCCACGATCTTGTCCTCGGGGACGCCATGCCCTCCATCGCGCACACGCCACCGAACGCGATCGATCTGGAGAGCGGCCGATTGAAGCGTGACGTAGATCATCTTGACGACAAATCCGCGCGACTGCGCCTTTTCGACGAGCGGGCGGTATTTGGGTGAGGACAGAACCGTTTCGACACCGATGGTCTGATACGTTTCGAGCGAGGCTTCCAGCCAGAGCTGAATGCGCTGCACCGCCGCGAGATTGGCGGCATCGACCGTCATCCCCTCCTGTTCGATGATGGTTTGGGTCAGCAGATCCGGATTGATGATCCAGATCGATCCGCCCCAACCTTCGATGTCGGTTCGATTGTAGAACGAACTTTTGCCGCTGCCGTTCGGACCGGCGACGATCCAGAGAACGGGCCGATCAGATTTCCGCGGAGTCTTGAGTGCCACGTTCGTGCTTCCGGCGCTCATCCCTGATTCGCCGTACATTGGACCGGAAAGCCGCCAGCAAGTCCTCCATCAGAGTCAGGCTGTTCGCCTGTACCACCTTCACCCGGACGGTCGTGCCATCGGAGGCCCGCACGATTTTGGTCGGCAGGTCGCTGGGCCGGACAACCGGTGGCTTGATGCTTTTGCTCGCCATGCCGCCAATATGTTCCTCGCCACCCCGCCTGGCAAGCGCGCTAAAGTTCAACGCCCCTCGCGGGTGATCCGGGTGATCTCGCGCGACACGATCGATTCGACCATCGGCGGCAGATTCGCGTCGATCCATTCGCGCAGCATCGGGCGGAGCATTTCGCGGACCAGGCCTTCGAGCGTCCCGTCGCTCGACGCATCGGGCTTCACGAGGAGCTTCGACAGCGCGTCGAGCGCGCCGCGGGTGGCCTCGGCGGTCTGGCTGGAAACGATCGCTTCGGGACGGGCGGGGGTATCGACCGGCGGGATCGCGGTCGTCCGCACGATCGGGTCGGAGGGCGGCGCGTCGGGCATCGGGTCGCTCAATTCCAGCACCTCGTCCTGCGTGTCGTCGATCGAATCAGACGGCGCGGCGCGGGCAGTACCCTTGCGCGCCCGCAGCGGCTTGGCTGGCGTGTCGCCTTCTTCCGAGATGATCCGCTTGATCGAGGACAGGATGTCCTCCATCGACGGTTCCGTGCTCAAATCGCCCATCGCCTACATCCCGACAGTCGTGCCCGCCCGCCGCATCAGCGATCCGGCGTGTTCTCACCTGTGGTTAATGCGGGGCTCCTGTCAACATTGCTCTCCAGCTCGGGATCGAGCGGCCTCGTGACGGTCGCGTTCTGCGCGGACGTGTCCTTGGTCGAGGGCGCGACAGCGACCGGCGCCTTGTCGTCGCCGAAATCGGACAGCTTGCTCCGCACGCGATTATAGTTCGCGACCGGGTCGTACAGCGGCCCGCCTTCGAGCCCGAGATCGCGCGCCTCCGCCTCGCCCATCGCCGCGAGCAGCGCGAAACCCGCGACATAGGCGTCGCGTCGCGCGGTCACGAGCGTCACCTGGCTGTTGAGCAATTCCTGCTCGGCGTTGAGGATGTCGAGGATCGTGCGGTTGCCGACGCTGTTTTCGGCGCGGACGCCTTCGAGCGACAGGCGATTGGCGGCGACCGCCTGCTCCGACGACTGGATCACCTGCTCAGACGAACGCCAGATCGCATAGGCCGACCGGGTCGAGGCGATGACCTGGCGTTCGGTCGCGGTGGCCTGCTCGATCGCCTGGCTTCTGAGCGCCTGCGCTTGCCGCACCAGCGCGGCGGGACGGCCGCCCTGGAAGATCGGCAGCGTCAGATTGAGTCCGATGCCCGCCGACGCGCCCGACTGGCCGATACCGAAGCCGGTGGTGTTCCCCGCGCCGAGCGTGCCGAGATAATTGGCGTAATTGCCGCCGACGGTCACTCCGACCTGCGGCAGCCGCGACGCGCGGGCGACCGAGATGTCGTATTGTGTCGCGTCGCGCGATTTGAGCGCCGCGAGCAGCGTCGGGTTGTTCCGGATCGCGACATCGACCGCCGAATCGGGCGACGCGGGCAGGTTCGGCAGCGCGGGCGGCAGCGCCAGAGTCCCCGGTGCGCTGCCGACGAGCCGGACGTAATTCTCGCGGCTGGAAATGAGCGTCGATTGCGCGGTTTCGAGTTGCGCGCGCGCGAGCGACAAGCGCGCCTCGGATTGCGCGACATCGGTGCGGGTCAGGTCGCCGACCTGGAACCGGTCGCGGCTCGCCGCGAGGTTGGTGTCGAGCACCTTCACGTTCTGCGCGTTGAGCGCGACGATCGCTTCGTCGCGGATCACGTCGTTGTACGCGCCGACGACTTCGGTGAAGGTCGTCGCCTCGGTCCCGCGCAGGCCCAATTGCCCCGCCTCGACGCGGGTCCGCGCGGCGCGGATCGAATTGCGCACCGACCCCCCCGAGTAGATCGGGATGGTCACGCCGCCCTGCGCGGTCAGGCTGCGTTCGGGGTTGGTGAAATTGTTGCCGGTGTTGACCGGATTCTCGCTGAGGCCGCCGGTGACCGAAACCGATGGCCGTCCCGCCGCCTTCGCGATCGGCACGTTCTCGTCATTGGCGCGTTGCTCGGCACGGCTCGCGGTGATGGTCGGATTGCCCTGATACGCCTGGAGCAACGCCTCGCGCAGCGTTTCCGCCGAACCGGGTGCCGCAGTGAAGACGATCGCGATGGCCGCGACGCCGTGATGAAAGCGGGTGCGCATGACGATCAGAACCGGAACCCGCTGGGATCGGCGAACCCCGGCAGGAGAACGCTTTCGACATCGGCGAAGTCAGCCAGCCCCACCCCGCCCGCGCTGCGTCCCCCGGCCGCGAGCCGTGTCACGCCGCGCTCGACCAGCCCGGTCGCGATGCGACCGCCGATCGCGACCTGATCGGTCAAGGCGTCGGGCAGCCTGGCGACCGCGCCATCGACGACGAGCACATCATAGGGCGCGCCGTCGGGATACCCTTCGGCCAAGGGCGCGTTGACCACCTGGACCTTGGCTTGCCCCGCCAGCGCCGCCCGCGCCGCTTCCGCCAGCGCCGGATCGCTTTCGACCGCGACGACATCCGCGACGAGCCGGGCGAGAATCGCGGCGGTGTAGCCGCCCGCCGCTCCGATCAGCAGCACGCGATCGGACGGCTCAAGGTACGCCTCGGTCAACAACCGGCCCGTCGCCATCGGCAAGTTCTGATAGCGCCCGCGGCCGAGCGGGACCGCGGTGTCGCGATACGCCAGTGCACCGTCGATTCCGGGCAGGAAATTCTCGCGCGGCACCCGGGCCATCGCGGCAACGACGCGCGCGTCGCTGACCGCGTTGGTCCGCAATTGACTCGCGACCATCGTCTGGCGGGTCGCGCCGAAATCGCGCGGTTCGATACTCGGTTCTGGGCCCGATTCCGGAAACGTGACACTCATAACAGAACCCTGTCGCACAACTGTTTTAGTGATGCAATACACGTATCGCTGGCCCGACTTGTATCGCGCGGTTTTGTTGCAGCCAAGCAATGAAGTGCCGGTTCGCTCCCCGCTTGACACTCCGTCGCCGCGCCCGCATCTGCGCCCGCTCGCTTGGCAATCGGGGCCCGATGGCGGAGTGGTGACGCAGAGGACTGCAAATCCTTGCACCCGGGTTCGATTCCCGGTCGGGCCTCCAGCATCGATTCGACGCGCGTCATCTTGCCAAGCCCGGCGCGGCGGCTAGGGTCCGGCGATGAGCATGATCGAAGGTGCGCTGGATCGCCTGCGCGAGTATCGCCGGACGCTGAACAAGACGGATCGAATCGATCCGGTCGGCGGATTGAGCGCGGACGATCTCGACGTCATCCTCGACTGGGCATCGCAGCAATCCGCGGCGCTCGATCCAGACGCCGCGGCGCGTCTGCCCTATCCGGCGCGCGCAGCGATCCGTGTCCTCGTCCTCGTCGCGATCATCTTCTTCATGATCGTCGCCTGGAAGTACGCGGGGGCGTGACCGAACGCTAGACCAGCATCTCCAGGATGCCGATCAGCGGCGCGTCCGCCGGCGGCATCGCGAGGGCATGGAGCTCGGCGGGCCGCGCCCATTTGAGCGCGGCGGCCTCGAGCGCGCGCGGCACGCCGACCCATTTTCGGCAGATATAGAGCAGCAGGACGAGATGCCGGTCGCCGAGCGCCGCGCTGGCGAAGGTCGCGGGCGACAGGCACGCGCATGGGACGGTGATCGCAAGTTCTTCCTCCAGTTCGCGGATCAGCGCGTCTTCCGGGGTTTCGCCGGGCTCGATCTTGCCGCCGGGAAATTCCCACAAACCCGCCATCGTCTTGCCCGCGGGGCGCTGCTGGACGAGAACGCGTCCGTCGGCATCGATCAGCGCGACCGCGACGACCGGAAAAAGCGGGTTTCCCGAATTGTTCGGTCGCGCGTCAGTCATTCATTAAGCCTCTTCGCCTTATCGATGGCCGCATGGTCCGATCGCCACGCCCGCGCAACCGTACGCTCCTCGGCTCGCTACGCCACCTCGGACGGAACACCCGTGGCGCGACCGCGGTGGAATACGGCCTGATCCTGGCGCTTATCGCGCTCGCCGCGATGGGCGCCATTCTCGAAGTCGCCAAGACGACTACCGGAATGTGGAACAACATTAACGCCGAAGTAACTAGAGCGCGGTGAATAGTTCTACTAATCGGTAAATTCTATTGTCCGACGTTAAACTTTTCTAAACCCCGATTTCGTAGAAACCCGTTTGCTGGTCCGGCTACCCGGTCCGGCCGGGTAACTGAAGCGTTTGAACCAACGGAGACCGGAACATGACCAAGATTCGCAGCTTCCTGAAGAACAGCAAGGGCGCCACCGCCATCGAGTACGGCCTGATCGCCGCGCTGATCGCCGTCGCCGCCATCACCGCGATGCAGGGCTTGGGCAACCAGCTCAAGACTACCTTCAGCAACGTCTCGACGAACATGAAGGCTTCGTAAGCTTTCGTTTCGCCAAATGCACGGGGGTGGCGAGACATGAGTTTCGCCACCCCTTTTCATTACTGGAGACTAAATTTGCTTAAGACGATCTTGCGCGCCGTTCGCGATACGCGCGGCGCCACCGCAATCGAATACGGCCTGATCGCCGCGTTGATCGCCGTCGCCGCCATCACCGCGATGCAGGGCTTGGGCAACAAGCTGAAGACGACCTTCAGCAACGTTTCCACGAATATGAAGGCGAGCTGAGCCCGTCGGTTCAACCGATCCGGCCCATCGCCAGGAACTTCTCGCGTCGCCCTAAGCGAAGCTGATCGGCCGATTGGCCGGTCAGCTCGCCGAGCGCCGATTCGATCGCGCCGCCCAGTGCGGCAATCGCCGCCGCCGGATCGCGGTGCGCGCCGCCGAGCGGCTCGGGGACGATCGTGTCGATCACGCCCAGGGTCTTGAGATCCTGCGCGGTGATCTTCATCGCCTCTGCGGCCTCGGGCGCCTTGTCGGCGGTGCGCCACAGGATCGACGCACAGCCTTCGGGCGAAATCACCGAATAGACGGCGTTTTCGAACATCAGCACGCGGTTGCCGCACGCCAATGCCACCGCGCCACCCGATCCGCCTTCGCCGACGATCGCCGCGACGAACGGAACCCCCGCGGCGAGACACGCCTCGGTCGATCGCGCGATCGCCTCAGCCTGACCGCGCTCCTCGGCCTGAATTCCGGGAAATGCCCCCGAGGTATCGACCAGGGTGACGATCGGCAGGCCGAATCGGTCGGCGAGCGCGATCAGGCGAATCGCCTTGCGATAGCCCTCGGGTTTGCCCATCCCGAAATTGTGCTTGAGGCGGGTTGCGGTATCGTCGCCCTTCTCGTGGCCGAGGACGAGCACGCGTTGCCCGCGAAACGTCGCGAAGCCGCCGACGATCGCCTGGTCGTCGGCAAAGGCGCGGTCACCCGCCAGCGGCACGAACTCCTCGAACAAGCTGGTGACGTAATCCTTGAAATGCGGTCGCTCGCCGTGCCGCGCGACCTGCGTCTTCTGCCACGGCGTCAGCCTGGTGAAGGTATCGCGAAGCAGCTTGTCCGACTTCGCCTGCAGCCGCGCGATCTCGGCGGAAATATCGACATCGCCGCCGCTGTCGCGAAGCTCGTCGATCCGCCCCTGAAGTTCGGCGATCGGTTTTTCGAAATCTAGGAAGGCGGGCATCGCGCGGGGCTAAGCGCGGCGGCGCGGCGCGTCAACGAGGGGGTGGCGGGTGTTGACCAACTCGACCAGTCGGCTCGCATCGACGTGGGTGTAGATTTCGGTCGTCGCGATATCGGCGTGTCCCAGCATCGTCTGCAACGCGCGCAGATCGGCGCCGCCTTCGAGCAGGTGAGTGGCAAAGGCGTGGCGCAGGACATGCGGGCTGACCCGATCGGGGGGCACGCCCGCATCCGCCGCGAGCGCCTTCAGCAGCTGATACAAGCGGACCCGCGTCAGATGCGCCTTGCCCGACGGGAAAAGCCACGTTCGGTCGCTCGCGACATGCGCGCGCCACCCGCCCACCGCGGCCCGCGCGCGGTCCGAGATCGGTACCATCCGCTCCTTGCCGCCCTTGCCCTTGAGGATCAGGAACGGCCGGTCGGGTGCAACCGCGTTGCGCGGCAGCGAAACCAGTTCGGTCGCGCGCAGCCCCGATCCGTAGAGCAGTTCGAGCAGTGCTGAGAGTCGCAACGCGTTGGGATCAACCGGCTCTCGCGCCACTCGATCCGCAACGGCGGCGAACAGGCGATCGACATCGTCGTGGTCGAGCGTTCGCGGCAGCGCGCGCCGCGCGCCCGGGCGGGGCAGCGCGCTTCCGGGGTCGTCCGCGCGCAGGCCTTCGTCTAGCAGGAACGCGAAGAACCGCCGCAGCGCCGCCGATTTGCGCGAGACGGTCGATGCCGCCAGCGCGCGCCACGCCTCGGCGACGCGGTTCAACGCTGCGGCATCGGCGGTCGCGAGTCCTCCCGCGATCGATTCGGACGCGAGCATCAGGTCGCTGCGATACGCCGCGATCGTGTTGGCCGCCGCCCCGGCTTCCGCCGCCATCATCTCGAGGAAGCGCTCGATGAGTGGATCGTCGGCGCCCATCGTCAGGGCGCTCCCGTCACGACCGTGCGATCGCCTCGGCCGCGATCATCCGCGCTTCGCCGCCCAGCCCGACCGCGCGCAGCGCGCCGACTATGCGGTAGAGCGCCTCTGGCGGTACGCCGCGCCAGTCGCTCGTCTGCATGCCGATCGCTGCGAGCAGCACCACCGTCCCCGCTTGTCGCTGCGCCGCGGCGCGGTCGATCGCGCGGGTCCAGGCGTTGCTCGCGCCGATCCGCACGTCGAGCGACCCGGCGCCGCGCTCGACATCGTCGGGCGACAGCCGCCCCAGCCCCGCCAGCCCTGCGAAGAACAATTGCCGCTTGCGCGCCGAATCGCCCTGGCCGGAATAACGGGAGAGGTCGCGGTACGACAGGCGGCCGCGGAAATCGGGATCGGCGAGCGTCAGCATCGCCCAGGCCTCGCCGCCCTTCGATACGATGTCGCGCCACCGTTGCGACGAGCGATCGAGCCCCGCCGACAGCATCGCGGCGACCAGCCGGTCGGGGTCGTCGTAATCGCTCGCCGCGGGAATCCGCGCCGCCGCCCGCGCAGTCAGCACCAGCCGCGCGTATCGCCCCGCCCCCGCCGACGCGCCGTCCCACAGGCGCTTCAGCGCGGCGCGGCGAGTGTCGCGGTCGACGCCGGCATAAGCGGCGCGCAGATCGCTCGTGATCGCGCCGAGCGCGGCGGGCGCCTCGTCGGCGGCATCGACCGCCGAATAGAAATCGACCAGAGCCGCGCTCGACAGGACGCCCATCGCCGCGGCGCGTCCGGCGGGCGCGGCGCGGTCGGCCAGCGGGATGGCGGGCGAAAGCGCGCGCCAACCGGCGACCTGCGGCCCGACGGTCGCGTATAGCGCTTCGGGCACCGTCACCCCGGTCGCGGTCGCCAGCCCGAATCGCCAGGCGGTCAGTTGGACCACCGGCGCCCACTCGATCGTTACCGCCTGCCGGCTATCCGCCCCCGCGCCGACCACTTTTTGCGCGAGTTGGAAATCGATCCCGTCGGCGACACGCTTGCGCCGCGCCGCGGTGATCAGCGGCTGCGCAATTCCCGGGATGCCCGACAAGCCCGCGCACATCGCCTGCGCGAGGATCCATCCACGCGCCGGCGACTCGGCCAATGCCGCGGGGACGAGCGGGCATAGACCGGCGGGATCGGCGGTCGCGAGCGCCGCCTGCATCGTCACCTGCCGCAGTTTCGGCGTGACGTTGCGGGTATCGACCGCTTGCACCACCGCGCGCGCCGCGACCGATTCGCCCATCCTGAGAAGCAGCCACGCGCGCTCGGCGGCGAAATCGGCGCCATTGACACCGCGCGGCGTCGCGAGACGCGAGACGAGCGTGCGCCGGAGCGCGATCGAGAGCCAGCGCGAGGGAAGCGGCACGGCGGCGCGCCGCATCAGCGCCTCGATCCAGCGCCCGTCCGCGGTGTCGAACGCATTTTCGGGCACGCCGCCTTCGGTAGTCCCCAACGCTCCGACGACGGCGAGCGAACGCCGGGCGAACGCCGGCATTTCGTACTGCGCCAGCATCGCGGGGTCGATCGGCGACGGTGAGGCGCTCGGGCTCGGCGACGGCGAGGGACTGATCTCGGGAAGCGGGATCGTCTGCACGTTCTGCAGCGGCGCTCCGCCCGTAGCGACCGGCGCGGGCGCGACGGGATCGCCGAACCCCGGCGGCAGCAGCGATTCGGGGCCGGAACTCTGCTGGTTCTGCGCGATCGCGGCGCCCGCGAGCAGCGCCACCGCCGCCGTCGCGGCAAGCCTAACCCGCAAGGTTACCGAGCTCGACGGGCTTTTCGACGCGCGTCTGCGGCCGCTCCCTGGCCGATCCGGCAAGGTAGAACAGCCCGCCCACGACGATGACGAGAACGACGACGACCGACACGATCAGGCGGGACATGGCAAACCTTGATATGACAAAAGAACACGCGCAGCGGCGCTTTTGCCCGATGCGTGGAGGCGCTGTATAGCGCGCGGCTCCATGTTGCAAAGCCAGCCCGCACCGCCTGTCGATCCGCCCCCCTCCGATCAAAGGTTGTGGACCGGGCAGCCGATCGTCCTCATCGGGCTGATGGGGGTCGGAAAATCGACCGTCGGCCGGCGTCTGGCCACGCGCCTGGCGCTTCCTTTCGTCGATGCCGATCACGAGATCGAGACCGCGGCGGGGATGACGATCGCGGATATCTTCGAGCGATTCGGCGAACCCTATTTCCGCGACGGCGAACGCCGCGTCATCGCGCGGCTGATGGACGGCAAGCCGAAGGTGATCGCGACGGGCGGCGGCGCCTTCGTCAACGACGAGACGCGCGCGCTGATCCTCGCCGAATCGCTCGCGGTCTGGCTCGACGCGAATCCCGACGTTTTGGCGGATCGAGTCCGCCGCCGCGATACCCGGCCGTTGCTGCGCGATCGCGACGCCGGCCAGGTGCTTCGCGATCTCGCCGCCGCGCGCAACCCGCTCTACGCGCTCGCGCCGCTGCGGATAGAAAGCAACCATTCGCCGCACGACATCACAGTGCGCGCGATCCTGAAGGCGATCGGGCGATGAGCACCCAGGGCAAAATCGTCACGGTCGATCTCGGCGCCCGCAGCTATCCGTTGCGCATCGAATCGGGATTGCTGGCGCGCGCGGGCGAGCATCTCGCGCCGCTCGCCAAAGGACGGCACATGGCGATCGTCGCCGACGAAAACGTCGCACCGCATCTCGCGACGCTGCGTGCGTCGCTCGGTGCCGCCGGGGTGCCGAGCGAGGCGATCGTCCTGACCGCTGGCGAGCGGTCGAAAAGCTGGGCGACGCTGGAGGATCTCACCGATCGCCTGCTCGATCTCGGCGTCGAGCGCGGCGATCATGTCGTGGCGCTGGGCGGCGGCGTGATCGGCGATCTCGTCGGCTTCGCGTGCAGCGTGCTGAAACGCGGATGCGGCTTCGTGCAAATCCCGACGACGCTGCTCGCTCAGGTCGATTCGTCGGTCGGCGGCAAGACCGGCATCAACGCGCGGGCGGGGAAGAATCTGATCGGCGCGTTTCACCAGCCGAAGATGGTGCTCATCGATCCCGACGTTCTCGACACGCTCCCGGCGCGGCAGGTTCGCGCGGGCTATGCCGAGGTCGTGAAATACGGGCTGATCGATGACTTGGCCTTCTTCGAATGGTGCGAGACGAATGGCGCGAAGTTGCTCGCGGGCGACCCGGAGGCGCGCGAATATGCCATTGCGCATTCGGTCGCGGCCAAGGCGCGGATCGTCGGCGAGGACGAATATGAAACGCTCGGCCGCCGCGCGCTGCTCAACCTCGGCCACACGTTCGGGCACGCCCTCGAAGCGGAAGCGGGGTTTTCCGACCGTCTGCTCCACGGCGAGGCGGTGGCAGCGGGCTGCGGCATGGCGTTCGGTTTCTCGGCGGCGCAGGGCATTTGCCCGCGCGAGGATGCGGAACGCGTCGCCGCGCACTGGCGCGACAGCAGCCTCCCCGACGGGCTCGCCGCATCGGGAATCGATGCTCCTGCGGCAGACCTCGTCGAGCACATGCGTCACGACAAGAAGGCGAGCGCAGGGCACATCCCGTTCCTGCTCGCCAAGGGGATCGGCAAGACCTACCTCGACAAGACCGTCGATCTCGCCGCGATCGAACGGTTTCTCGATTCGGCTGCCAAATAACTCCCCGCCCTGCAAGGGAGGGGGATCGGTCAGCCCCGCGCGCCGATCCACGCCAACCACAACCATCCGGCGATCAGCAGCGTCCCGCCGATCGGGGTGATCGCGCCGAACCACCGCGGCGCGCCGAGCGCCATCAGGTAAAGCGTCCCCGCGAACACCAGCCCGCCGGCGACGAACAACCACGCCGGCTCGCGCGCCTCCAGCCGCATCGCGACCAGCGCCGCGACCGCATGGACGAGCTGATATTGGCCGCCGGCTTTCAGCCATTCCTGCGCCGCGCCGCTCGCGCCATGCGCCCCGAACGCTCCCGCCCCGACCGCCATCGCTCCCGACAGCGCGGCGAGAATCATCAGCCAGTTCATCGCATTCCCCAGTCGATCAGCATCGCCGCTCCGACCACGAGGGCGGCAACGCTGATTGTCAGCACCGCCCCAGCCACCATGTCCTTCGCCGCCCTGATTTCGTCGTGCAGGCCGGGATGAAGTAGATCGATCACCGCCTCGATAGCGGAATTGAGTAGTTCCAGCGACAGAACCAACGCCACCACCACCGCAACCAAGCCCCACCAGACCGGCGATGGCCGCAGCACAATGACCGCGCCTGCGGCCAGAAAGGCGAAGACGATATGCGTCCTAAAACTGCGCTCGCGACGCCATCCCGCCTTGAGTCCATCGACCGCGAAACCCAATCGCTCACCGAGCGACCGCCCCTTCACCGGTCGTTCCCCCACGGCACTTGCTCGGCGGTCAGCGTTCGCGCCGCGCGGATGTCGCCGGTCTCGATCTGGATGCGCAGCCGCTCCTTGTCCTTGGACCGGTACATATCCTCGGCATGATCGATCTGTTCTTCCGAGATGCCGAGCGATTCCATCGCCAGCCGCGCCATCTTCACCGCGGATTCGAGCACTTCGCGCACGACGAACTCCACCGGCCCCTGCTTCAGCTTGACCAGCGACCGGCGATCGTAGGCACGAACATAGATCGCGGCATTGGGGAAAGCTTCGTGCACCGCCTCCAGGATGTCGCGGGTGATCTGGTCGCCGTCGATGCAGAACAGGATCAGCTCCGCCTCCGCCGCGCCCGCCTGCCGCAGCAGTTCCAGCCGCGTGCCGTCGCCGTAATAGACCTTGGCGCCGAACTCCCCGGCGATATCGATCATCTCGATATCGGTATCGATAAGCGTCACGAGCACGTCGCTGGCGAGCAGCATCTGCCCCACCGTCTGCCCGAACCGGCCATAGCCGACGATCAGCGCGTTGGCGCCGTCGGTCTTCGGCCCCTCGCGCTCCTGGTCCTTGGCGACCGGTGCCTCGCGAATCTTGCGTGTCGCCATCATCAGGAACGGCGTCGTCGCCATCGACAGCGTGACGATCGCGCCGAACAGGCTCGCAGCTTCGGGATCGATCAGGAACGCGCGCTGCGCTTGCGCGAACAGCACGAAACCGAACTCGCCGCCCTGGCTCAGCAGCAATCCGAGCGCGAGCGCGCCGCGCCACCGCATCTTGAAGGCGAGGCCGATCAGGAAGATCACCAGCGTCTTGGTCGCGACCAGCGCCGCGGCCATCGCGATCACGAACAACGGCCGTTCGGCGATCGCGGTCAGATTGAGCATCATCCCGATCGACAGGAAGAACAGCCCGAGCAGGATCGACCGGAACGGCTCGACATCCGCCTCCAGCTCGTGACGGTAAGGGCTGTCGGCGAGCATCACCCCCGCGACGAAGGCGCCGAGCGCGGTCGACAGGCCGAGCGCCTCCATCAGCGCCGCGCTGGCGATGACGGTGAACAGCGCGGCGAAGACGAACATCTCGCGCTCGCCCATGTTGCCGATGCCGCGGAACAGCGGGCGCAGAATGAAACGCCCGGCAGCGATCAACCCGCCGACCGCAGCGATCGTGTAGAGCACGAGCAGCCAGCCGGGCGGCCCACCCGCATCGGCGGGATTGCGGCTCAACGCGGCAATGATCGTGATGAGCGGGATGATCGACAGATCCTGGAACAGCAGGATCGAAAAGGCGCGTTCGCCGAACGGCGTGCGCAACCGTCCTGCCGATTGCAGCATCGGCAGCACCTGCGCGGTCGAGGAGAGCGCGAGCGGCAGGCCGAGCGCGAGCGCGGCGGCGGGCGAGAAGCCCGCGATTCCCAACAGGATAGCGGTAATCGCCAGGCCGCACGCGACGACCTGAATGCCGCCGAGCGCAAAGATATCCTGCTTGATTCGCCACAAGCGCGTCGGATTGAGTTCCAGCCCGACGATGAACAGTAGCAACGTGATGCCGAGTTCGGCGATCCCGAGTTTCGATTCGGCATCACCGACGAGGTTGAACACCTGCGGCCCGACGACCGCACCCGCGACGAGGAAGCCCAAGGTCGCACCGAGGCCGAGGCGGCGGAACAGCAGGACGAACGCCAGCCCGGCGCCGAGCAGGACGAACCCGTCGCGCAGCAGCGAAGTCGGGTCGCCCGCGTCGTGCATCAGCCGTTACCCCCCAAGTGCTTCCGGGCTTGCTCGGCCGCCGCCGCCGCCGCCGCCGCCGCTTCGAACGCGAGGCGGATTGACGGGTGGCGCGCGGTATAGTCGAGCGCGGGGGTGAAGAGGTCGAGTCCGGGCCAGTCCGGCGCGCCGCCCTCACGCGCGAGCCATGCGGTGAGCGAGTCGCGGGCTACTGCGATCTGGTCGGGCGTGCGACCGATCACATTGGCTGCCAGCAAAGACGACGATGCCTGTCCCAGCGCGCACGCCCGGACGAGCAGCCCGACCTCGCCAACCGTGCCGTCGGGCGCGAGATTGACGTCCACCGTCACCCGGCTGCCGCAGATCGGCGAGCGCTTTTCGGACGAGCCTTGCGGGTCGGCCAGCCGCTCGTGGTGCGGAATCGCGGTGGCAAGGCGGAGGATTTCACTATTGTAGAGCGGTTCGGTCACCGCGCGGACTTAGGGATCGTGACTGGATTGCGCACCCCTCGAAATCATCGTGCTCCTGCGAAAGCAGGAGCGCCGGGTGTTAGGCTCAGCGTGTATAAATCAAGGCTCCTGCCTGCGCAGGAGCACGGGCGCTCACGATGCATTCTCCGGATCGGGCACCGTCGCATGGCGCGGTCCGAACACCGGCAACCCCTTCCTCCGCCGATCGACGAAATCGGCGATGCTCGCGCTCGTCGCGTTGAGCAGCGGATACGTCCGCGATTCGGTGATCCACGCCGGGCGCCGCGTCGGGCCGCCGCCGATCGTGTCGAGCACCAGCACGATCAGCAGGAAGGCGAGGCTCGCGAGGATCAGCCCCTTGAGCGCGCCGAATCCGAAACCCAGCGCGCGATCGACCGGCCCGAGGATCGACGTCCGCGTCCGCGATCCGATCGCGTTGGCCACCATCCGCCCGAGGAAGAAGGTGCCGCCCGTCAGCAGCGCCAGCGACAGCACCGCCGCGCCCGACGGCGTGCCGACGACCCCGGCCAGCATCTTAGACAGAGGCAGATGCGCGAATTTCACGACGAAGACGACCGCCATCCATGCGAACAGCGCCAGCACCTCATAGACGAACCCGCGCTTCGCCCCGAGCAGCGCCGCGCCGCCGACGAACAGCAGGACCGAGATATCGAGCGAGGTGAGGTTCATTGGGGTTCGCTAGACCTAGCTGCACAAAATGGGAATCGTCTTTGCAAGCGTAGCGAAGCAATCCAGAATCTCGTGCGCTGCCCTGGATTGCTTCGCTACACTCGCAATGACGGGAGATCGGCCACTCACCCCCGCCCCAGCATATGATCGACGAAGCTCCCGAGCGTCCTGAACCCCGACAGCGCCAGCCCGCTTTTCTCCTTCGCAAGCGCCGCCGGAACCAGCGCGCGCTCGAACCCCAGTTTCCCCGCCTCCTTCAGCCGCAGCGCGCCGTGCGCCACCGGGCGCAATTCGCCCGACAGCGCGACTTCGCCGAACGCCACCGCGTCCGCCGCGACCGGCCGCTCGCTCAGCGCGGAGACCAGCGCCGCCGCGACCGCAAGGTCCGCCGCCGGATCCTGCACGCGATATCCACCCGCGATGTTGAGATAGACCTCGCACGTCGAGAAACTGAGCCCGCACCGCGCCTCGAGCACCGCGAGGATCATCGCCAGCCGCCCGCTGTCCCAGCCGACCACCGCGCGGCGCGGCGTCGCCCCACTTGCCAGCCGGACGACGAGCGCCTGAATTTCGACCAGCACCGGCCGCGTCCCTTCCAGCGCGGGAAACACGACCGTCCCGGTCACGCCCTCGTCGCGTTGCGTCAGGAACAGCGCGGACGGATTCGACACCTCGGCCAACCCTTCTGCCACCATCGCGAACACCCCGATCTCGTCGGTGCCCCCGAAGCGGTTCTTGATCGTGCGCAGGATGCGATATTGGTGGCTTCGCTCGCCCTCGAAGCTGAGCACGGTATCGACCATATGTTCGAGCACGCGCGGCCCCGCGATCGTCCCGTCCTTGATGACGTGGCCAACCAGCACGACCGCGGTCCCGCGCTCCTTGGCGAAGCGGATCAGCTCCTGCGCGGAGGCGCGGACCTGGCTCACCGTCCCCGGCGCGCCCTCGATCAAATCCGAATGCATCGTCTGGATCGAATCGATCACGAGCAAGGCGGGAGGGCGTCCGGTGGAAAGCGTCGTCAAAATGTCGCGCACCGAAGTCGCCGCGGCGAGCTGGACCGGCGCGTCGCCCAGCCCCAGCCGCCGCGCACGCAACCGAATCTGGTCGGCGGCCTCCTCGCCCGAAACATAGGCGACGGGCAGTCCAGCGACCGCCATCTTCGCCGCCGCCTGCAACAGCAGGGTTGATTTGCCAATCCCGGGATCGCCGCCGATCAGCGTAGCCGATCCCTCGACGAACCCGCCGCCGAGCGCACGATCGAGTTCCGCGATCCCGCTTGCCAGCCGCGGCGGCAGCGCCACTTCGGCATCGAGCCCGACCAGAGCCACCACACGCCCCCCGCCCTGCAGATTGTGCTTCGCCTGGAAAGGCGTGACGTTGCCGCCGGCCTCTTCGACGAGCGTGTTCCACTCGGCGCAATCGGCGCACAGCCCCTGCCACCGGTGCGACACCGATCCGCAAGCCTGACAGACGTAGCGCTTTTGGGGTTTCGCCATACGAGGGAGTGTAGCAGAGCGAGAACGAGAGGGGAACAAATATCGCAGTGATCAACGGACTGCTACTTCGCTACCTCCAACCCCCGCTGCACCGCCGGCCGCGCCAGGGCGCGTTCGAGCCACGCCTTTACATTTCCGAAAGCATCGAACCCGACGATCTCGCCCGCGCCGTAGAATTCCACCAGCCCGCGCACCCATCCGATCATCGCAATATCCGCGATCGAATAATCGTCCCCCAGAAACCACGTCCGCCCCCCAAGCGCTCCGTCCATCACCCCCAATAACCGCTTCGCCTCATCGACGTAGCGATCGCGCGGACGCTTGTCCTCCCAGTCCTTGCCTGCGAACTTCACGAAGAAACCGACCTGCCCGAACATCGGCCCGACGCCGCCCATCTGGAACATCAGCCACTGAATCGCCTGCCACCGCCCGATCGGGGTCTTCGGCATGAACTTGCCCGACTTGCTGGCGAGATACATCAGGATCGCGCCGCTTTCGAACAACGCCATCGGCTTGTTGCCAGGCCCGTCGGGATCGAGGATCGCGGGGATCTTGCCGTTGGGGTTGAGCGACAGGAATTCGGGCGATTTCTGCTCGTCCTTCGAAAAGTCGATCTTGTGCGCCTCATACGGCAGCCCGGTCTCTTCGAGCATGATCGACACCTTGACGCCGTTGGGCGTCGGCAGACCGTAATATTGGATTCGATCGGCGTGCGCGGGCGGCCATTTGCGCGTGATCGGAAAGGCGGAGAGGTCGGGCATTTGGCAAAACTCCGTGTCGAAGGCTAGACATGCGTAACAGACAACGCATCGCCATGCGCGATGGGCGCGGGAACTCGAAGCCCGCTTTTTCCGTTGTCTGCGCGTAACAACCGGAGGATTCCATGAATCGTTTTGCTCTCGCCATGCTTGCCGCGGTGTCGATGCCCGCCGCCGCGCTCGCCCAGACCACCCCGGCTCCCACCCCGGCTCCCGCGCCGAGCGCAGCTGCGACGCCAGCCGCTGGGGCACCGGCCGCCGCCACGCCGTCCGCCGCCAAGCCGACCCCGGCGCCCGGCAAGCCGACGCTGACCGCTGGAACCAACGTTCTCGGCTCGGACGGTGTCTCGGTCGGTACGATCGAGAGCAACGACGGGACGAACTCGGTGCTCAATACCGGGACGGTGAAGGTCACGCTCGCCAATACCTCGTTCGGCAACAGCACGACCGGCCCGACGCTGGCCATGACCAAGGTGCAGCTCGATGCCGCCGCGGGTGCGAAGGTTGCCGAATCGAGCGCCGCGATGAAGTCGAAACTCGTCGCCGGGGCGCAGGTGTTCGGCAGTGGCGGCAACATGGTCGGCACAATCAAATCGGCCGACGACCAGTACGTCACGCTGACCACGCCGAAGGCAGACGTCCGCATCCCGATCAGCGGATTCGGGTCGAACGAGAAGGGCGTCATGCTCAACATGACCGATGCTCAACTCGACGCCGCGACCGCGCCCGCGCCGACTGCGACGCCCGCACCCAAAAAATGAAAAGCTGGCCGCATTGCCGCGCGTCGCGGCGATGCGGCCCGCCACCTACGCGGCCTGACGGCTTTCTTCCAGCGCCGCCCTGATCGCGGCGATCGCCTCTGCGGCTTTCGCGCCATCGGGTCCGCCGCCCTGCGCCATGTCGGGACGGCCACCCCCGCCCTGCCCGCCGAGCACAGCCACCGCGCGTCGTAACAGATCGACCGCGTTGAAGGTCGCGACGAGATCGTCGGTGACCCCGACCGCGATCGAGGCCCGTCCGTCGTTGACCGCGACCATCACCGCGACGCCCGAGCCGATTCGCGCCTTTGTCTCATCGACAGCGCCGCGAAGCCCCTTCGCCTCGAAGCCTTCGAGCACCTGCCCGACGAACGCGACGCCCCCCGCTTCCTCGCTCGCCGCGGCGGCTCCCGATCCGCCGCCTAGCGCCAGCGCCTTCTTCGCTTCGGTGAGTTCGCGTTCGAGCCGGCGCCGCTCCTCGATCAGCGCGGTCACCCGCGCGGGCACCTCGTCGGGCGAGGTTTTCAGCGCCGCCGCCGCCTCGCGCAATTTCTCGTCGCGCCCGGTCAGGTACGCGCGCGCCGCCTCGCCGGTCAGCGCCTCGACGCGGCGAATTCCCGACGACACCGCCCCCTCGCCAACCACCTTGAACAGTCCGATGTCGCCGAGCGCGCCGACATGCGTGCCGCCGCACAGCTCGACCGAATAGGTTTCGCCGTCGTCTTCGCTGCCCATAGACACGACCCGGACCTCGTCGCCGTATTTCTCGCCGAACAACGCCATTGCGCCCATCGCGATCGCGTCGTCGGGGGTCATCAGCCGAGTCGTCACCGCGCCGTTCTGGCGAACCTTGGCGTTCACCGCGGCCTCGGCGTCGGCAAGTTCGGTCGCGCTCATCGCGACGGGATGCGACACGTCGAAGCGGAGGCGATCGGGCGCGACAAGTGATCCCTTCTGCGCGACGTGCGTGCCGAGCCTTTGCCGCAACGCCTCGTGGAGCAAATGCGTGGCGGAATGGTTCGCCCGGATCGCGCCGCGCCGCGCCACGTCGATCGCGAGCCGCACGGTATCGCCGACCTTGAGTTCGCCAGCCTCGATCTTCGCATGATGGACGAACAATTTGCCAAGCTGCTTCGACGTGTCGTCGACGACTGCTCGCAAACCGCTGTCGTTGCCCATCGATCCGGCATCGCCGACTTGCCCGCCGCTCTCACCGTAGAACGGCGTCTGGTTGACGATCACATCAACCGCCTCGTTAGCTTCGGCCCGCTCGATGCGCGCACCATCCTTGACCAGCACCAGCACGACGCCCTCGCCGACATTGCTAGAATAGCCGGTAAATTCGGTCGTCCCGACTTCCTCGACGAGGTCGAACCACAGATCGTCGGACGCCTTGGCACCAGACCCTTTCCACGCCGCCCGCGCCGCGCGCTTCTGCTCGGCCATTGCGGTATCGAAACCAGCGCGATCGGCCGACAGGTTCTGCGCCCGCAGAGCATCTTCGGTCAGGTCGTAGGGAAAACCGAACGTATCGTAGAGTTTGAACGCGGTTTCGCCCGCCAGCGTATCGCCGGGCTTCATGCCCGCGGTCGCCTCGTCGAGGAGTTTCAGTCCTTTGTCGAGCGTCTGACGGAAGCGCGTCTCTTCTTGCTGCAACGTCGCCTCGATCAGCGACTGCGCGCGGACGAGTTCGGGAAACGCCGCCCCCATTTCCGCAACCAGCGCGGGCACGAGCCGATGCATCAACGGCTCCTTGCTGCCGAGCAGGTGCGCATGCCGCATCGCCCGCCGCATGATCCGCCGCAGGACATAGCCGCGCCCTTCATTGGCAGGCAGCACGCCGTCCGCGACTAGGAAGCCCGACGTCCGCAAATGATCCGCGATCACGCGGTGGCTTGCCTGATTGTCCCCCGTCGTCGCGGTATGCGTCAGCGCGCCCGATGCCGCGATCAGCGCCTTGAAGGTATCGGTGTCGTAATTGTCGTGGACGCCCTGCATGACCGCAGCGACGCGCTCCAGCCCCATGCCGGTATCGATCGAAGGACTCGGCAACTCGCCGACGATTGTGTCCGCTTCCTGCATGAACTGCATGAAGACGAGGTTCCAGATTTCGACGAAGCGATCGCCGTCCTCGTCGGGCGACCCCGGCGGACCGCCCGGAATATGATCGCCGTGATCGTAGAAAATCTCCGAACACGGCCCGCACGGCCCGTCGGATCCCATCGCCCAGAAATTGTCCTTGGTCGTGATGCGGATGATCCGATCCTCGGGTAGCCCCGATATCTTCTTCCACAGATCGAACGCCTGATCGTCGGTGTGGTAGACCGTCGCGGTCAGTTTATCCGGCGACAGTCCCCATTCCCTGGTCAGCAACGCCCACGCATGCGTGATCGCCTGTTCCTTGAAATAATCGCCGAAACTGAAATTCCCCAGCATCTCGAAGAAGGTGTGGTGGCGCGCGGTATATCCCACGTTATCGAGATCGTTGTGCTTGCCGCCCGCGCGAACGCATTTCTGCGAAGAGGTCGCAGTGGAATAAGGCCGCGATTCCAGCCCCGTGAAGACGTTCTTGAACGGCACCATCCCGGCGTTCACGAACATCAAAGTCGGGTCGTTCTGCGGCACCAGCGGCGCGGATGGCACGATCGTGTGGCCGTTCCCGGCGAAATAATCGAGGAAGCCGCGGCGGATGTCGTTGGTCGAGGTCATCCCCGCGACTTAGGCGAGCCTTCTTTCGCGCTCAAGCGTGGCGACGCGACGACGGTGAGCGCGCCAGGCTCGATCTCGAACGCGATCGGCAGCGTCAACTCCTCGACCTCGCCGTCGAGCGCGATGTGGATGTCGCGCGACGCACCGTCTAGCGTAAAGGCCGCGGTTTCGCCGATCGCCGCGAAGTCGCGCTGCGGATCGGCACGTCCGACGAGCGCCCTCAGCGCGAACCCGATCAGCGCCACGCGGCGCCGCGACGCGACCGCGAAGACCGAAAGCTTGCCGTCATCGAGCGCCTCGCGTTCGCCGACGTGGCCTGCCTCCAGAGAATAAAGATTGTTGCCGACGAACAGCATCGGCGTGACGATGTCGCGGTCCGCGCCCTCGAACTTCAGCCGCATCCGGTGGTGCCGCATCCGCTTCAGAACCGCGAAACTCGCAGGGACCGCCGCGACCCATTTCGGTACCTTGTGCCGCTTCAGATCCTCGTCGCGCAGCATCACCATGGCGGGATAGAGCCCGACCGACGCGTTGTTGATGAACGCGCAGCCATTGGCGCGCGCGATGTCGATCCTGCGAGTATTGCCCGCCGCGATCACCTTGGCCGCGCCCGGCAGATCGAGCGGAGTGCAGAGTTCGCGCGCGAGATGATTGCGCGTCCCGAGTGGCAGGATGCCGAGCGCGGTATCGCTTCCCGCAAGACAGTCGGCGGCGCACCCGAGCGTCCCATCGCCACCGCCGACGACGATCGTCCTCACGCCGATGTGACGCTTCACAGCAGCACGGATGTCGCAACCTTCGACCAGTTCGACCGCCGCATCGAGGCCCGCGCCTTTGAACGCAGCCTCGATCTCATTCTCCAGCTTGTCGCCGAGCTTCGACGCCGTTCCGCCCGATCGGTTGATGAGGACCGGAAGCGTCAAACCGGCTTCCCGATCGACACCGGCGGCTCACTGAACCATTTCGGGCCGGCGTCGGTCATGTGGAAACAATCCTCCAGCCGGACACCGAACTTGCCCGGCGCGTAGATGCCCGGCTCGTCGGACAAACACATCCCCGCCGCCAGCTTCGTCGTTTCGCCGTGGACGAGATTGACCGGCTCGTGCCCGTCGAGCCCGATGCCGTGGCCGGTGCGGTGCGACAGGCCGGGGAGCTTGTAGCCGGGGCCATAGCCGAGGCTCTCGTAATAATGCCGCACCGCATCGTCGACCGCGCCCGCAGTCGTGCCGATCTGCGCCGTGGCCAGCGCGATCTTCTGACCCTTGGCGACCTCGCTCCAAACCTTGTGCTGCTCCGCCGATGCCGCGCCGTGGACCCATGTCCGCGACACGTCCGACTGATAGCCCTGTACGGAGCAGCCGCAGTCCATCAGCACGACTTGCGCGTCCGCGACCTTGTGGATCTCGCGGCTGCCGTGCGGATAGGCGCTCGCCTCGCCGATCAGCGCGAGCGCGAATTCGGGATCGCCGCCAAGCTTGCGCGTCGCGGCATTCATCAGCGCGGAAATCTCGGGGCCGGTCATCCCGGCTTCGACGCGCGGCTGCGTCCAGCGGTACGCCGCGATCGTCACGTCGGTCGCTTTCTGCATCAGCGCGATTTCTGCGGCGGTCTTGATCATCCGGCAGCCGCGCACGACCGGGTTGGCGGAAACCAGCTTCACCCCCGGCATCGCCCGGGCCAGCCCGTCGAACGCGAAGAAGCGCGCGGTCTCCTCGATGCCGACCGGGCCGCCGATCTTGTGATCGCGCAGAAACCCCGCGACGACGCCAAGCGGATTCTGGTCCTCCTGCCACACGCGCACGTCCGCGGGCACGCCGAGCGTCTCGCGCACCGACGGCTCCTCGAAAAACGGTGTGACGATGCACGGATCGCCCTCGTCCGGCAGGATCGCGGCGGTCAGCCGCTCGCTGCGGTGCCAGACCACGCCGGTGAAATAGATCATCGACGATCCCGGTTCGATCAATATAGCGCCGATGCCGTTCGCCTTCATCAGAGCCTGCGCGCGGCCGAGGCGGCGGGCGCGTTCGTCGCTAGAGATCGGCACAGCGTCGCGCGTCATGTCGGAAAGCGCCGAGAGATCGGGCTCCGCCGCGCGTAGGATACGCGGGATGGACAGCAACGGCAGCAGCGCGGCTGCGCCGAGCACGGCGCGGCGCGATTGCCGGAAAACCTGCGGGTTCGTCATGCCATTTCCCATCGTCAAATCCCCCCATCAGTCACTTCGCGCCCCGCCGCCTTCAGCGCCGCGACGAGATCGGCAACACACGCATCGACCAGTGCAGCATCGGGCGAACGCACCACGAAATTCGCTCCCACCCGCCCCTCGCGGAAAAAGGGATAGCTGCCGATCGCGACGCCCTCATGGCGCTTCTCCGTCTCGCGCAGGAGATCGGCAACCTCGCTTTCCGCGACCCAGCAGCCGATCGTCCGCGAGACCACCGGGCGGCCGCCCTCCAGCGTGCCGGTCAGCGCATCGAGCATTCCTGCGGTGATGTGCGGCACCCCCGCCATCACGAAGAGATTGCCGATGCGGATGCCCGGCGCGCCCGACATGCGGTTCTCGATCAAATCGGCGCCTTCGGGCACGCGCGCCATGCGGAGCCGCGCCTCGGTCGCGCCGCCGCGCTCCGCGTAATAACGCTCCAGCACCGCCACCGCCTTCGGGTGATGGACGACGCCAACGCCGAGCGCCTCCGCGATCGCATCGACGGTGATGTCGTCGTGCGTCGGGCCGATGCCGCCGGTGGTGAAGAGATAATCGTTGCGCGCCCGCAGCGCATTGACCGCCTCGACGATCGCGGCGGTCGTATCGCCGACGACGCGAACTTCGGCGAGGCGGATGCCCTGGACATTCAGCCACGCCGCGACCTGCGCGACATTCTTGTCCTGCGTGCGGCCCGACAGGATTTCATCGCCGATCACGACGAGCGCGGCGGTCCAGATGCGTTCGGTCATGGCGCCTCGCATAGAACGCGAACTTGGCAGATTGAACCCGTTCGTTTGCCCCTGCGCCAACGGGATGTACTCCTGCGGAGGCAGGAGCCTTGGGTGGAAAGCCCATCGCTGGCGGCCAGCGCTCCTTCCTGCGCAGGAGCACACGGGGGTTCGCCGCAAATTCCGCAACGCTCTGCAGCCTCGCAAAATCCCCCGCACCACGCTATATCGCCGCCCGATGACCGATTACACGACGATCACCAGCGACACGCCGCTCACCCGCACCGGCGCGATCAAGCTCCACGGCGCCGAAGCCTTCGCCGGTATGCGCGCCGCCGGGCAGCTCTGCGCCAGGACGCTCGACATGATCGTGCCGCACATGGTGCCCGGCGTCGCCACCGGCGAGATCGACCGGATCATCTTCGGCTTCATCAAGGCGAACGGCGGCGTCCCCGCGACGCTCGGCTATCGCGGCTACGGCTATTCGTGCTGCATCTCGATCAACCATGTCGTCTGCCACGGCATCCCCGGCGAAAAGGTGCTGCGCCACGGCGACATCGTCAACGTCGACGTGACGCCGATCCTCGACGGCTGGCACGGCGATTCGAGCCGGATGTATTTGATCGGCGACGTGCCGCTGAAGGCAAGGCGCCTCGTCGACGTCACCTACGAATGCCTGATGCTCGGCATCGAGCAGGCGCGGCCGGGCAAGCGCATGGGCGACGTCGCCAACGCGATCCAGCGGCATGCGGAAGGCCACCGCTACGGCGTGGTCCGCGATTTCTGCGGCCACGGCGTCGGCCGCCTGTTCCACGACGCGCCCGAGGTCGTCCACGTCGGCAAGCCCGGCACCGGCCCCGAGCTGCGCCCCGGCATGATCTTCACGATCGAGCCGATGATCAACATCGGCCGCCCCGACGTGAAACTGCTCGACGACGGCTGGACCGCGGTGACGCGCGACCGCTCGCTCTCGGCGCAGTTCGAGCATTCGGTGGGGATTACCGAGGATGGGTGCGAGGTGTTTACCGGATCGCCGGTGGGGTACGATTCCCCGCCTTACGTCTGAGCATCCCTAGAAATGTACCCCCGCGAAGGCGGGGGCCCAGTCTGGGCTCCAGCCTTCGCGGGAGCACATGCGAGGCGCGGGGCATACCTTGAGCTTAGTCAACACATAGACTAAGTACCCCCGCATGACCATTGTCAGCGTCCACGAAGCCAAGACCCACCTCTCACGCCTCATCGAGCAGGTGCTGGCGGGCGAGGAAGTGGTGATATCGCGCAACAAGGAACCAGTCGTGCGGCTCGTGCGCGAGGTGCCGGAGCCAAAGAAGCCGTTTCGGGTCGGCGTCATGGAAGGACGGGTCGCCTTCGACGACAGCTTCTTCGATCCCCTTCCGGAGGAGTATCTCGGCGTCTGGAAGGATAGCGCGCCGAAGGATGGGGATTGAGAGTCCTTCTCGACACGCATGCGTTTTTATGGATGGTCGAAGGGAACGCCCGCTTGTCGGCGCGCGCGGCCGATCTGCTGGACGACAAGGCCAACGAGGTACTGGTCAGCGCCGTCTCGGCGTATGAGATTTGTCTGAAGCACGCGCTGGGCAAGCTGCCACAGGCGGCGGTGATTGCCGCCGCGTTCGATCAAGCGATCGTCGCGGCGAACTGCCGCGCACTTCCCATCACGATCGCGCATGCCGAGGCGGCGGGAAAGCTCGACATGGCGCACCGCGACCCGTTCGACCGCCTGCTGATCGCGCAGGCGCGCGTCGAGCGGATCGCGATCGTTTCGAACGACCGCGTGTTCGATGCGTTCGAGATCGAGCGTGTGTGGTGAGACGCGCGCGGCGAGGATTTAGCGAAGCTAAATCCAGCCCCCCTCGCGCGCCCGGCCGGCGGCGCTACGAGCGCCGACCGACGACGCGGCCTTGCCGCGGCGGTGTTGGTGCGTAATCTATCTAGACCAAAGTGGTTTTTCCGATTGCAATACGAGCGCCTTGCTCGCTAGGGTCAAAACCCAATCAGAGACTTGAAGGAGAGCGGATTTCCTGATTCACAGGCGGTGTGGATCGATGGAGGTGGGAGATGGCGCTGTTTTGGTTGTCGGACGAGGCGTGGGCGGCGATCGCGCCGCATCTGCCGA
>JBBSTE010000028.1:0-41677 GCA_038236185.1 Sphingomonadales bacterium
GGCCTCCCATTCAGGATATTCTGTGGGAGGCCGGGCGGGGGAGCGGGCCGGCACCGCGACAAAACCGACGTCGGTCATCTTCGACGTCGGCAATGTTCTCTATGACTGGAATCCCAGGATTCCCTACGAGCGTCTCATCCCGACGATGAGGCGCTCGATGCGTTCCTGCGCGACGTGTGTACGCGCGAATGGCATTTTCAGCACGACATGGGCCGGCCCTTCGCCGAGACTTCGGCGGAACTGAGCGCGAAATTCCCCGAACACGCGCATCTGATCGCGGAGTGGGGTCCGCGTTTCTCGGAACAGATTCCGGGGCCGATCGCGGGAATGCCCGAACTCGTCGCCGAACTCGATGCGGCGGGCGTAATACTCTACGCGATCACCAATTTCTCGGGCGAATTCTTCGCCCCGTTCCGCGCGGAGGAGGCTGCGCTGTTCGACCGCTTCCGTGGCATCGTCGTGTCGGGCGATGAGAAGATCGCGAAGCCCGATCCCGCGATCTACCGGCTGGCGCTCGCGCGGTTCGGGCTTCAGGCGGAACGGACGGTGTTCATCGACGACAGCCCGGAGAATGTGGCGGGCGCGAATGCGGTGGGCATGGTTGGTCTTCGCTTTCGCGATGCGCTCGATCTCAGGAAACGCTTGGCGAGCTTCGGTGTGCTGCCTTGAGCGGCGCGGTCAAAGCCGGATCGCATTGAACGCCAGATTGCGCGGCAGTGCGGCGGCGATACCAGGGTTCGCGACGATCGCCGCGGCGTAGGCGGGATCGGCCTCAAACTGTTCGACGAAGCGCGGAAGGTCCGCGAAATCGGTTGCGAGCGTCCCTTGCGCCTCCGCCAAGCCACCCCTCTCGATCTCGATCGCGCGGTCTGGATCAGGCCCAAACCCGGAGCGTGCCATCACCGCCCAAATCCTCTCGGGTTCAGCGAAGCTGCCTCTCGCCGCGGGGGCGAGCGAGCCCTGTTTCAATATCCTGAGCGCGAACCGCGTCTTGCGGTCATCGAGGCCGCCCGCCCGATAACCTTCGATCAGCTTTTCCAGCACGCGCCCCGCGCCGTTATATTCGCCGATGTGCAGGATCGCGCCCGGCCGCAGGATGCGACGTGCTTCCACCAGCGCTTTCTCCCGGTCGACGATATGCAGCACGCCCTGGCACCACGCCGCATCGAAGCTTTCGTCGGCACAGGGCAGCGCGGTGACATCGGCGACTTCGAAGCTGGCGTTGCCGAGATCGAAATGCGCCGCCAGGCGCCGCGACAGCGCCACCGCGCCGGCATTGCGCTCATAGCCGACAATTGTTTCGTTCACTTCTGCGAGAAATACGGCCCAGGCGGCGAAGCCCGAACCGAGATCGGCGACGCGCTCGAAACCGCTGAAGCCCCATGCCGCGACGATCTCGCGTAATGCCGCCGCGCTTCGTTCGAAGCCGCGATCGATGAACGGGTTGTTGAAGGGGTTCGCACCGTCGTTGAACGCGAGCACGTCGAACGCCGTCAGGTCGCCCGCGCTGTCGATGGTCCCGCGCACGGCTCAGCCATAGCCCTTGAGCTCGTCGCCGACGATTCGCACCACGTGGAGCACGTTGGTCGATCCCGGCGTCCGGAACGGCACCCCCGCCATGATGATGACGCTGTCGCCCGCTTCCACGATCTTGTGGCGCAGTGCCATTCGCTTGGCCTTGGCGACCATGTCTTCGAACGAATCGACGTCGCGGGTGTGGACCGCGTGGCTGCCCCATAGCAGGCCGAGCCGTCGCGCGGTCTCCAGCTTCGGCGTGAGCACAAGGATCGGCACCGAGGGCCGCTCGCGCGCCACGCGCCGCGCGGTCGAGCCGGACATCGTGAAACAGATGATCGCCTTCGCATCGACCGTCTCGGCGATGTTCTTGGCCGCCTCCGACAAGGCGTCGGCGGTGGTCGGATCGGGGCGGGTGATGGTGAAATGGATGCGGTCGCCGTGCGCCGGATCGCGCTCCACCGCATCGCCGATCGCATTCATCATCGCGACCGATTCGACCGGCCAGTCGCCCGCCGCGCTTTCCGCCGACAGCATGATGGCGTCCGCCCCATCGTAGACCGCGGTGGCGACATCGGACACTTCGGCGCGGGTCGGCGATGGCGATTTGATCATCGATTCGAGCATCTGCGTCGCGACCACCACCGGACGCCCCATCCGCCGCGCGGTCTCGACGATGCGCTTCTGCAAGGGCGGTACCGATTGCGGCGGCAGTTCGACGCCGAGATCGCCGCGCGCGACCATCACGCCGTCGCACGCCTCGACGATTTCCTCGAGCCGCTCGATCGCGGCGGGCTTCTCGATCTTGGCGAGCAGCGCCGCCTTGCCGCCGATGAGCTTGCGCGCTTCCCACAGATCCTCGGGCCGCTGGACGAAGCTCAGCGCGATCCAGTCGACCCCCTGATCGACCGCGAAGGCGAGGTCGCTGCGGTCCTTGTCGGTCATCGCGGCCACCGGCACGACGACGTCGGGGACGTTGAGGCCCTTGTTGTCGGAGAGCGCGCCGCCGATCTCGACCGTCGTCACGATGCGGTCGTCGTCATGTTCGGTGACTCGCAGGACGAGCTTGCCGTCGTCGAGCAGCAGACGCGCGCCCGGCTCGATCGCATGGAAAATCTCGCGGTGCGGCAGCTGGACGCGCGTCGCGTCGCCCGCCTTCCTGTCGTGATCGAGCGTGAAGGTCGATCCGTGCGCCAGCACCGTCTTGCCGCCCGCGAATTTCCCGACGCGCAACTTCGGCCCCTGCAAATCGGCGAGAATCGTCGTCGCGCGGCCGAATTTCTTTTCCAGCGCGCGGATCGCCTGGATCACCGCGACCTTCGATTGCTGGTCGCCGTGGCTCATGTTGATGCGGAACGCGTCCGCCCCCGCCTGATAGAGCGTCGCGATCATTTCGGGCGTATTGCTGGCCGGGCCGAGCGTCGCGAGGACGCGGACTTTGCGGGAGCGCGGGCTGATCGCCTTGGTCATCGGTCATCCTGCTTTGTCGCGGCTGCCCTTAACCCCTATCTCACCTCGATCAACCGTGGAGCAGGCGAATGGACCCGATAGATGCGATCGACGACACCGTGGCGGCAGCGGCATTCCGGCGGCTGGTGCGCCATCTCAGGCATCGCAGCGATGCGCAGAACGTCGATCTGATGGGGCTCGCGGGGTTCTGCCGCAACTGCCTGTCGGACTGGATCGGCGAGGCGGGCGGTTTGGGCAAGGATGCGGCGCGCGAGGCCATCTACGGGATGCCTTATGCCGGGTGGAAGGCGAAGCATCAGGCAGAGGCGACGCCCGAACAGCTTCAGCGCATGGCGGAGAGTGTTGCGAAAAACGCAGTCTGATCCTTCTCCGTCATCCCGGGCTTGACCCGGGATCCAGGGTCACAAACGATAACGCCCTTGGCTCTGGATGCCGGATCAAGTCCGGCATGACGACGGTGGGTAGGACGATGTGGCTTGTGTCCCGCGCTTGATCGCTCTCTAACGACCGCAAACAGGGGAGAGATCATGCTCAAATCATTCGCCGCCGCGCTCGCGCTTACCGTCGCGCTTCCGGCGACCGCGCAGACCGCGCCCACTAAAACCACCTACATCCAGGCCGGCGCGCTCCTCGATCGCCCCGGCCAACCGCCCCGCGGCAACAGCACGATCATCGTCCGCGACGGCAAGGTCGCCGAAGTCCGCGACGGCTTCATCGCTCCCGAAGGCGGTGCCACGCTCGTCGATCTCAAGGACAAGTTCGTCCTCCCCGGCCTCGTCGACATGCACGTCCATCTCTGGGGGATCGGCGGCGATCCGATGCGTGCGCGCCTCCTCGAACTCACCCGCGACCGGTTCGACGACGAGATGACCGCGGTCGCCAACGCCAAAGCGACGCTCGATGCGGGCTTCACCTCGGTGCGCGATCTCGGTGGCGATCCACGCGGCATCCGCGCCCTGCGCGACGCGATCGACCAGGGCATCGTCGAAGGGCCGACCATTATTAATGCTGGCCAGATGATCTCGGTAACCGGCGGCCACGGCGATGCGGGCAACGGCCTCGCCGAAGAATATGCCGAGGCGGTCCACGCGACCGAGATCAACCTGTGCGACGGCGCCGACGATTGCCGCCGCGCGGTGCGCGCGCAGGTCGGGCTCGGCGCCAAGGTTATCAAGTTCGCCGCAACGGGCGGCGTGCTGTCGAACGTCTCGGGTGGGCTCGGCCGCGCGATGACGCCCGAGGAGATGAAGGCGATTGTCGATACCGCGCACGCGCTCGGCCGCAAGGTCGCGGCGCACAGCCATGCGGCCGAGGGAACCAAAGCGGCGCTCACCGCCGGGGTCGATTCGATCGAGCACGGCACTTTCCTCGACGACGAGACGATCGCGCTGTTCAAGAAGACCGGCGCGTACCTCGTCCCGACCGAGATCGCGCCGATCGCGGCGCTGGCGCAGGCGCGCTCGGGCGCGCTGCCGCCCGCGACGATCCCCAAGGCCGAGGAAGCCGCCGCGGCGATGGTCGCGAGCCACCGCAAGGCCTATGCCGCAGGCGTCAAGGTTGCGTTCGGCACCGACACGGGTGTGTCGAAGCATGGGCAGAACGCGACCGAATTCGCGGTGCTGGTCAGCAACGGCCTGACCCCGATGCAGGCGATCCGCGCCGCTACCGTTAGCGCCGCCGACCTGCTCGGCCGCACCGACATCGGCACGATCGAACCCGGCAAGACCGCCGACATCATCGCGGTCGCCGGCTCGCCGCTCGACGACGTGACGCGGCTGGAACATGTGTCATTCGTGATGCACCACGGGGTTGTCGTGGGCGTACCGCAACCCTAGACGCCACGGCCTATTCCCGTGGAGTGACCGATGACCGACAACGTATCCGCCGAACAATTGCGCCAGTTCATCGAGCGCATCGAGCGGCTGGAGGAAGAGAAGAAGGCGTTCGCCGACGACATCCGCGACGTTTATGCCGAGGCCAAATCGACCGGTTTCGACAGCAAGACGATGCGCGCGATCGTGCGCCTCAGGAAGATGGAAAAGCACCACCGCGACGAGGCGGACGCGCTGCTCGAAACCTATCGCAACGCGCTCGGGCTGCATTGATCGAAAGGGGCTAAGCCCATGGCAGGCCATAGCAAATACAAGAACATCATGTACCGCAAGGGCGCGCAGGACAAGAAGCGCTCGGGCATGTTTTCCAAGCTAAGCCGCGAGATTACCGTCGCGGCGAAGATGGGGTTACCCGATCCCGACATGAACCCGCGGCTGCGCGCCGCGGTCAACGCCGCCAAGGCGCAGTCGATGCCCAAGGACAATATCCAGCGCTCGATCGACAAGGCGTCGAAGGGCGACGCCGAGAATTACGAGGAAATCCGCTACGAGGCGTTCGGACCCGGTGGCGCGAGCCTGATCATCGAGACACTGACCGACAACCGCAACCGGACGGTGACCAA
Organism: Sphingomonadales bacterium; assembly: GCA_038236185.1. GTDB lineage: Bacteria > Pseudomonadota > Alphaproteobacteria > Sphingomonadales > Sphingomonadaceae > Sphingomonas. Next base: position 5,441 of record JBBSTE010000028.1, read on the forward strand.
GGTGCGGACGGCGATCAGCAAGAACGGCGGCAATCTCGGCGCGCCGGGTTCGGTCGCGCACGCCTTCGATCGCAAGGGGCTGATCTCTTATCCGGCGAGCGCGGGCGACGCCGAGGCGGTGTTCGAGGCAGCTTTGGAAGCGGGCGCGGAGGACGTGCAATCGTCCGAGGACGGCCACGAAATCTGGACCGCGATGGAGGATTTGCACGAGGTCGCCAAGGCGCTCGAAGCGAAGCTCGGCGAAGCCGAGGGCGCGAAGCTCGCCTGGCGCCCGCAGACGATGGTCGAGGTCGGCGAGGACGATGCCGCGAACTTGTTCAAGCTGATCGATGTCCTCGACGACGACGACGACGTCCAGACGGTGTGGGGGAATTACGAGGTCTCGGACGAGGTGATGGAGAAACTGGGGTGAAATTCCTCCCCGGCACGGGGAGGGGGACCAGCCGCAGGCTGGTGGAGGGGGCTCGCCGCGTGCGTAGCGTTTGTGGAGGCCCCCCTCCACCACGCTCTTCGAGCGCGGTCCCCCTCCCCGTGCCGGGGAGGATATGATCATCCTCGGCCTCGATCCCGGTCTTGGCACGACCGGCTGGGGCGTGATCCGCGCCGAGGGCAACCGCCTGTCGCATCTCGCCAACGGCCGCCTCAAGACCGACAGCACCGAAACGCTTGCGCGCCGCCTGTCGCACCTCGATTCGCAACTCGCCGCGCTGATCGCCGATCACGCGCCGCAGGCCGCCGCGGTCGAGGAAGTCTACGTCAACACCAACCCGCAATCGACGCTGAAGCTCGGCCAGGCGCGCGGAGTGATCCTTTTGGGCGTCGCGCGCGCCGGGATGGAGCCGGGCGAATATGCCGCGCGGCTCGTCAAGAAGGCGGTGGTCGGCGTCGGCGGCGCCGAGAAGGCGCAGGTCCATGCGATGGTCGCCAGGCTGCTCCCCGGCGCGAAGATCGACGGCGCCGATGCCGCAGATGCGCTCGCGGTGGCGATTTGCCACGCGCATCATCTGGCCTCGGCGCGGCGGCTCGGCTGATGTTCCAAAATATGTCCGTCATCCCCGCGAACGCGGGGACCCATCTCCCGTCGCATCCACAATCGTAGCGTTCGTATTTGCGGCAAACGCAGGAGATGGGTCCCCGCTTTCGCGGGGATGACGAGTGGGGTAGGTCGTGGCGATGATCGCGCATCTCAAGGGTAGGCTCGATTCCACGGGCGCCGACCACGCGGTGGTCGACGTGAACGGCGTCGGCTATCTCGTCGGCGCGTCGTCGCGCACACTCGCCGCGATCGGGCCGGTCGGCGAGGCGTGCACGCTGTTCACCGAAATGCTCGTCGCGGAGGATTTTATCCGTCTCGTCGGCTTCGCGCGCGCCGACGAGCGCGACTGGTTCCGCTTGCTGACCGGCGTGCAGGGCGTCGGCGCGCGCGTGGCGCTCGCGATCCTGTCGGCGTTCGAGCCGGTCGATCTGGCCCGCGCGATCGCCGCCCAGGACAAGGCGATGGTCGCGCGCGCCAACGGCGTCGGGCCGAAGCTCGCCGAACGGATCGTGCGCGAGTTGAAGGACAAGGTCGGCGGCATCGCCGTGGCGCTTGGCTCGGCGACGGTGGCGGCACCCGTCGGAGCGGCGGCGGATGCGGTGTCGGCGATGCTCAATCTCGGCTTCCGCCCCGCAGAGGCGGCGAGCGCGGTCGCGTCTGCGGAGGAGGAGCTGGGGGCGGGGGCTACGCTCGACGCGCTGGTCCGCCTCGCCTTGCGCAAGGCGTCGCGGGGCTAGAGGTCGGCGCGGTTCAGCGCGTTCTGGAGGAGGAGTTCGGGCGCCGCGCCCGGCACGCAGGGTCCGGGGCGCCGGTAAAGGCAGAGCCTGCCGGGGCCGGTCCCGGCACATTGCGCGGGATTGTAACCGAGAGGGAGTTCGTCGCGATGGACTACGGGTGCGAGGATCGCATTATAACCTGATCGGCCCGCCGCGAGTCGGGCTTGTGCCGACTGTCCGGGAGGCGCCCAACCGAGATAGAGCGGGACCGCCCGGTGGACGTAAGCATAGCCGCCCGAACCCCAATAATCGATCTCGTAGGTGGCGAGGCCGCAGACCGACGTATCCTGCCCGGCATGCCGAGCGAGGATGATGTACTCGCCAAAGCGGTTGATGTCGGGTCGCAACGGTGCGTTCAACGCGAGCGTGGCGGATACCGCGGACCATCCGGTGATCGCCAGCCAGATACCCGTGCGTCGTTCGACCGGCAGTCGCTTGACCAACTCCGCCGAGCCGATCGCGGCGAGCAGGATGAAGACTTCGGTGCTGAGCAGGATGAAGCGATATTCCTTGTGGCCGATCAGCATGTGGACGCCGATGTTGACGATCGCCGCCCAGAACAGCGCCGGATAGCGACCGATCGCGGGCAACATCAGCGCAAAGATTGGGATCATCGCCCACCACCAATGGCCGAGCAGAGCCTGCCAATAAGCAAGCGGCCCATCGACACCGTAGCCCGCGGCGCGGCTGTGGACGAGGTTCTGGCGGACGTTCTCGATCGCCCAGCCGAACGGCGCCTGCCCCATCGCGACATCGACGAGCGCGGCGAAGGCGAGGGCAATCAGTCCGCCCGCGACCAGCGATGGCCACGCGCGCCAGTTCCCACCCAGCGCGATCAACGCGAAGACGGCGACCGCGGGTGCGTACTGGACGCGCACGACGACGGTCAGGCCGAGCAGGAAGCCGGCGATGAGCAACCGGCGCTTCGTGGCATCGCGTGCCAGCAGCGCGGCAGCCGGGAGGAAGGCGCCGAGCGCGAGCATCTCGGTCAGCACATGGAGCGAGAAGTAGACGCTCTCATACCAGACCGCGAGCACCGCCATCGTGACCAGCCCATGCCACCGCGACCAGCGCGCCCCGATCGCATAGGCCGCGCCGACCGGCACGAGGCCGACGATCGCCGCAGCGCCTTGCGCGAAGATGAGATGCAGGTCGCCCCCCGGTGCGATGGCATTGCCCAGCCGCATCGGTCCGCTCAGGAACAGCGGCACGATCCACGGCCGCATGCCGTAGCGATATTCCCACGGCACGATGCCGTAGCCGAACGCGATCCGGTGCGCCTGTTCGAGATATTGGAACAGCTCGTCGGGGTGATGCACCGCATAGGTGCGATAGCAGACGATACGCAGGACGATCGCGACGATAAGGATCGCGGCGGGTGCCACCCATCGCCGCCGCGCGATCTGCCGCTCGCCGATGATCCGCCCCATTTCCACCCGGCGCTTATCGGCGCGCATGGTCAACGCCGTGTTAACGCGGCGATTGCCGCATCGCGCCGGACGAGTATCATGCGCGGATGACGAGACTTGCGACATGTCAATGCGGGCAATTGACCGCCGAATGCGACGGCGAGCCGGTCCGCGTCTCGGTGTGCCATTGCCTCGAATGCCAGAAACGGTCGGGCAGCGCCTTCGCGGTACAGGCGCGATTTCCGCGAGACTCGGTGCGGATCACCGGAGAGTCGCGCGAATGGGCGCGGATCGCGGACAGCGGCGAGGGTGCCGTCTTCAGTTTCTGTCCCGAATGCGGATCGATCGTTCATTACAGCAGTCGCCCGCACCGCGACCTGATCGCGATCCCGCTCGGCGCGGTCGCCGATCCCGATTTCCCGCCGCCGCATTATTCGGTCTATGAGGTCCGCAAGCATCGCTGGCTGGAAATCGCCGGGGAGGGTATCGAGCACTACGAATGATCGTCGCGGTCTATAGCCTGAAGGGCGGGGTCGGGAAGACGACGCTGGCGGTGAACCTCGCCTGGGCGGCGGCGACGCTGTCGGCACGGCGGACATTGTTGTGGGACCTCGACGCGCAGGCGGCGGCGACCTGGGTGCTCGGTCACGATCCGGCGACGGGTGCGGCGGCGCGGGCGGCGAGCACCAAGCATGCCGATCCCGCCAAGCTGATCCGCCCGACCGCGATCGACCGGCTCGACCTGCTCCCCGCCGACGCGTCGCTGCGTGGGCTCGAAGCCGCCTTCCACGAGATCGACAGCAAGAAGCGGCTGGCGAAGATCGCCGCGGGCCTCGCGCGCGACTACGACCGGATCGTCATCGATTGCCCGCCGGGGCTGACCGACACGTCGGACCAGATCATGCGCGCCGCCGATCTCGTCGTCGTGCCGGTGATCCCCTCGCCGCTGTCGCGTCGCGCGCTCGATACGATCGCGGCGCATATCGCGGCGAAGAAGGGGCCGAAGGTGGTGCTCGCTCCCGTGTTCTCGATGGTCGACCGCCGCCGAGTCATCCACCGCGAGGCGCTGGCGACGCACCCCGACTGGCCGGTGATCCCGATGGCGAGCATCTATGAAGCGATGACCGACCGCCGTGCGCCCGTCGGCGCCTTCGCACCGCGCGCGTCGCTGGCGGTCGAGGCGGTGGCGGGGTTGTGGCAGCGCGTCGAGATGGCGCTGGCCCGGTGACGCCAACGATAGCCACTTCGTCCCCCTAACCGTGGGAGAGATCGAGTTGGACCGCAACCGTAACTGGCTTATATTCGCCCCATGACTCAACTCTCCGTTTCAATGCCGCCCGCGCTGCAGACCTGGGTGGATGCCCGTATCGCGCAAGGGGCTTATGCCGACGCGGCCGATTATCTGCGCGATCTCGTGCGGCGCGACCAGGCCCAATCGGCGGACGACCGGCGCTGGCTTAAGGCAATGATCGACGAAGGTCTGGCCAGTGGCGTCCTGGAAGAAGATGCCGACACCGTGATCGACGCCATTATCGCCGAAGATCCCGATCTGCGTGACTAAAATCAGCATTGCGCCATTGGCGCGCGACGATCTGAGAGACATTCGTGTTTATAGCAAATCCGTCTTTGGCGCCGCTGCGGCGCTCGACTATATCGAAGGGTTAAGTCGCTCGTTCAAACTGTTGCTCGATCATTCCTTCGCTGGAGAGGCCGAAGACGATCTGGCGGAAGGTATGCGAAGCTTCCCGCACCGCTCGCACCGCATTTATTATATCCCACGCCGAAATGACATCTTGATCGTTCGTGTGCTGCATCACGCGCGTGACAGTCAGCGCGCGCTTGGTCGAACACAATGACCGACGATCGCCTTCTCACGCCCGCCCGCCGCATTGAGGATGTCGATGCCGCGCTCCGCCCCAAGACGCTCGACGAATTCGTCGGGCAGAAGGCAGCGCGCGAAAATCTGCGCGTGTTCATCCAGGCCGCGAAGGCGCGCGGCGACGCGCTCGATCATGTCTTGTTCTTCGGCCCGCCGGGGCTCGGTAAGACGACGCTCGCCCAGATCGTCGCGCGAGAAATGGGGGTGGGATTCCGCGCCACCTCTGGTCCGGTCATCGCCAAGTCGGGCGATCTCGCCGCGCTGCTGACCAATCTCGAGGACGGCGACGTCCTGTTCATCGACGAGATCCACCGGCTTCAGCCCGCGGTCGAGGAAGTGCTCTACCCGGCGATGGAGGATCGCGCTCTCGACCTGATGATCGGCGAGGGGCCGTCGGCGCGCTCGGTCCGGATCGATCTGCCGCGGTTTACGCTCGTCGGCGCGACGACACGGCAGGGGTTGTTGACGACGCCGTTGCGCGACCGATTCGGGATTCCGATCCGGCTGCAATTCTATAGTGTCGATGAGCTGGAGCGCGTGGTGACGCGGGCCGCGACCTTGCTCGACCTGCATGTCTCTCCGGAGGGCGCCTCGGAGATTGCGCGGCGCTCGCGGGGAACGCCACGGATCGCCGGGCGGCTGCTGCGCCGGGTGCGCGACTTCGCCAACGTCGCGGGGGTGCTGACGGTCGATGCGGTCGCGGCGGATCGCGCGCTCAACCGGCTCGAGGTCGATGCGCTCGGTCTCGACGCGATGGACCGGCGCTATCTGACGATGATCGCCGACATTTATCGCGGCGGGCCGGTCGGGGTCGAGACCTTGGCGGCGGGCCTCAGCGAACCGCGCGACACGATCGAGGAAGTGATCGAGCCGTTTCTGATCCAGCTCGGTCTCGTCGCGCGAACCGCGCGGGGACGATGCCTGAACGCGACCGGCTGGAAGCACCTCGGGCTGAACCCGCCGCCGGGCGCGCAGGACGGGTTGTTCGATTGATGTGGTATCTCGTGTTGAAAGCGGCGATCTCGGGCGTTCTGATCGCGCTCGCCTCGGAAACGGCGCGACGGCTCCCCGGCATCGGTGCGCTGATCGCGTCGCTTCCACTTGTGTCCGTGCTCGGGATGATGTGGCTGTGGCACGACAGGCCCGACCCCGCGAACATGGCGGCGCATGCGCAGGCGACCTTCTGGTACGTCATCCCGTCGTTGCCGATGTTTCTGCTGATCCCGGCGCTGTTGCGTCATGGGACGAGTTTCTGGATCGCTTTGGCTGCGGGATGCGCGCTGACCGCGATTCTGTACCTGCTGACTGTTGCCGCGGGAACGCGGCTGGGCTTACCGCTCTGATCGTCGGCGTGGCGGTGTCCCGCGCGACCTGCTAACCCCGTGACATGCCGCTTTCCGCCGCCGCCTCCGCTCGCGAAATCCTCGTCAACCTCCACGATGTGATGGCGGCGCGAACCAACGCGCAGGCCAAACTCAACAGCGTCGTCAACATCATCGGCGAGGCGCTAGATAGCGAGGTCTGCTCGATCTATTTATTGCGCGAAGGCGTGCTCGAACTGTTCGCGACGCGCGGGCTCGCCGAGGAGGCGGTCCACGTAACCAAGCTGGCGATGGGCGAGGGGCTCGTCGGGACGATCGCGGACAACGGCGAGGTGCTGAACCTCGACGAGGCGGCAAGCCACCCCGATTTCGCCTACAAGCCGGAAACCGGCGAGGATCGCTATCACAGCTTCGCGGGCGTCCCGATCATCCGCCGCGAACGATCGGTCGGGGTGCTCGCGGTCCAGCACGCCGAATCGCGTAGATATGCCGATGTCGAGATCGAGGCGTTGCAGACCGTCGCGATGGTGCTCTCCGAACTCATCGCCAATGCCGGTCTGATCGACGGCCCCGGCGCCGCCGATGCGCGCCCGCAATCGACCGCGGCGGTGCGGATTCCGGGGCAGAAGCTCGTCGACGGCATGGCCGCGGGCTGCGCGGTATTCCATCAGCCGCGGATCACGATCGAGCATACCGTCGCCGAGGATACCGAGGCCGAGCGCCACCGCGTCTATGCCGCGTTCGACAAGATGCGCGAGCAGATCGAGCGGATGACGAGCCAGGCCGAATTCGGCGTCGATGGCGAGCACAAGGAAGTGCTCGATACCTACAAGAGGTTCGCCTACGACGAGGGCTGGAGCCGCCGGATCAACGAGGCGATCGACAGCGGCCTGACCGCCGAGGCGGCGATCGAGCGCGTTCAGCAACGCACGCGCCAGCGGATGCGGCGGATCGACGATCCGTTGCTCGCCGAACGGATGCACGATCTGGAGGATCTCGCGAATCGGCTGCTCCGCATCGTATCGGGCCAGATGGGCACCGCTGCGCAGATGGGTCTGCGCGAAGACACGATCCTGATCGCACGCAACCTCGGGCCCGCCGAATTGCTCGAATACGATCGCCGACGGCTGAAGGGCGTGATCCTCGAGGAAGGGTCGCTGACCGCGCATGTGACGATCGTCGCGCGGGCGATGGGCGTACCCGTGCTCGGCCGCGTTCGCGACGTGCGGCGGCTGATCGCCGAGGGCGACATGCTCCTGCTCGACGTGACCGAGGGCAATGCCTTCGTTCGCCCTTCGAACGGGATGGAGGAGGCGTTCGAGGCCAAGCTTCTTCTCCGTCAGAAGCGCAAGGCCGCCTATGCCGCGCTGCGCGACGTGGCGCCGGAGACGAAGGACGGACACCGCGTCACCGTGATGGTCAACGCCGGGTTGCGCGACGATGTCGCCGCGCTCGACATCACCGGCGCCGACGGGATCGGATTGTTCCGCACGGAGTTCCAGTTTCTCGTCTCCGCGACGCTGCCCCAGCGCGAGCGGCAGCAGCGGCTCTACAAGGAAGTGCTCGACGCCGCAGGCGACCGTCCGGTGATCTTCCGTACGGTCGATATCGGCGGCGACAAGGCGCTCCCCTATCTGACCGTCGAGGCCGAGGGCGAAGAGAATCCAGCGATGGGCTGGCGCGCGCTCCGGCTCGCACTCGAACGCGACGGGCTGATGAAGGCGCAGGCGCGTGCCTTGCTCGACGCCGCGGCGGGACGGACACTCAACGTCATGTTCCCGATGGTCAGCGAAGCGTGGGAATTCGACGAGGCCAAGTCGCTGTTCGAAGCGCAGCGCGAGTGGATATCGTCGCGCAATCGCCGCCTGCCGACCGAAATCCGCTACGGCGCGATGCTTGAAGTGCCGAGTCTGGCGTACCAGCTCGATCTGCTGCTGCCGAAAATCCAGTTTCTGTCGATCGGCACCAACGATCTGACGCAATTCCTGTTCGCCGCCGATCGCGCCAATCCCAAGCTCGCCGAGCGCTACGATTGGCTGTCGGTCTCGATCCTGCGCTTCCTGAGTGCAGTCGTCGCGCCGACGCGCGCGGCGGGCGTTGATCTTGCGGTGTGCGGCGAAATGGGCGGACGTCCCCTCGAGGCGATGGCGCTGATCGGTCTCGGCATCGACCGGCTGTCGATCACGCCCGCCGCGGTCGGCCCGATCAAGGCTATGGTCCGTTCGCTCGATCGCGCGGAACTGGCGACGTTCATGACCGACCTGCTGCGCGTTCCGCCGCGCGACGTGCGCGGTACGCTCGCGCACTGGGCGTCCGATCACGGCGTCGAACTGGCCTGACGCGGAGACGGGATGCGGGCGCCCGCGATTGACAGGGTTGCGCCACGATGAAACACGGGGGCGCACAAGCGAGCGGGTTGCGATACGGTTCGCCGGAGACAAGAATGACCGAAGCCGAACGCGGCGACGAAGCGACGCTGTTTCCGAAAACGGTCGGCGAACGGCTGCGCGCGGCGCGCGAGGCGCAGGGCTTGTCGCTCGCCGAGATCGCCGCGCGGACGCGGATTCCGCAGCGACATCTTGAAGCGATCGAGACATCGAATTTCGCGGGGCTGCCTTCGGCGACCTATGCGGTTGGTTTCGTCCGCGGTTATGCGCGCGCGGTCGGCGCGGACGAGGTCGAACTCGCGCGCGATACGCGGGTCGAAGTCGCGAACACCGTCCGGACGAAGCCTCAGTACGAACCCTATGAGATCGCCGATCCGTCGCGAGTGCCATCGCGCGGCGTGGTGATCGCCGCCGCCGGGCTTGGCCTCGCGGTGCTCGTCCTCGCGATTTTGTGGTTTACGACGAGTGTGTTCCGGGGGGGCGGGGGCGCTGTGGACCCGCACGCTCCGATCGCCGCGACGGCGCCCGTCGTCGTCGCGCCGGTTTCGTCATCGACCCCAGTCGCCAGCGGCCAGGTCGCGCTCGTGGCGAATGCTGAAGTCTGGGTCCGGGTCTATGACGCGGACGACAAGACGCTCTATCTCGGTACGATGAAGCCCGGTGAACGGTTCGACGTGCCACCGGACGCGAACAACCCGATGATCAACGTCGGTCGTCCCGATCAGCTGACGGTGATGCTCAACGGATCGAAGGTCGCTCCGCTCGGCGCGGGCGACCGCGCGATTAAGGACGTGCCGATCGGCGCCGCCGCGTTGACCGCGCGGCAGGCGAGGACGCCGCTCGCCTCGCCGTCGCCGTCGCCGAGCGCTTCTGTCCCGGCCGCCTTCGCATCGCCGTCGCGGTCGCGCGATACGACGGAGCGCCCTCGGACCCGACCGGCGTCGCGTCGCGCGGCCGCGACGCCGCGCCCGCAAAGCTCGCCCGCGCGTGACGGCCCCGAAAACCTGCTGCCAAAAGGCTTCGCGGCGCCCGCGGCGACCCCGACGCCGCAACCTTAAGGCTGGCGATAGGCGGGCGATTGCCTCTATACCGGAATCATAAAGTCGCGCCCGGGGGAGTTCATGCGTAAGATCCTGACTACAGTCGCGTTGCTCGGCGTCACCGTTTCGGTGCCGGCGACCGCGCAATCGGCGGTCGAGGGCCGCGTCGGCAAGCTCGAGAGCGAGATGCGCGCGGTCCAGCGAAAGGTTTTTCCGAGCGGCGCGGGCACCTATCTCGAACCGCAGATCACGCCCGGCGAAGCGCCCGTCGGGCCGGCGCCGGGCACCCCCGCCAATAGCGCGCTGATCGACTTGTCGAGCCGGGTGACCTCGCTTGAATCGCAAATGTCGACGCTGACCGGGCAGATTGAACAGAGCCAGCACCGGCTGCGTCAGCTCGAGGACGCGTTCGCGGCCTATCGCAAGGCCAATGACGGGCGGCTCGCGGAGGGGAGTTCGGCCGCGGCGCCGTCGACCGCGATCGGCGGCAGTCTCGAAAACGGTCCGGTACAGCGCCCGGCGCCGCCTGCCGCCGCGACCACGATCGTCGATCGTGCCGCGCCGACAGGAGCGCTGGACCGTCCCGATACCGGCGACGCGGGCGAGGATTCGTATCTCTATGGGTATCGTCTATGGGCCGCGAAACGCTATCCGGAGGCGGAGGCGCAGTTGAAGAAGACCGTGGCGGATTATCCCAAGCACCGCCGCGCCAGCTTCGCGCAGAATCTGCTCGGGCGCAGCTACCTCGACGAGGGCAAGCCGAGCCTCGCCTCGATCGCCTTTTACGACAATTACAAGAAGATGCCCGACGGTGAACGCGCGCCTGACAGCCTGTATTTCCTCGGCCAGTCGCTGATGAAGCTGGGCAAGCCTGCCGACGCCTGCAAGGTTTATGGCGAGCTGAACGATGTATACGGCGCTAAGATCGACGCGACGATGAAGGCGAATGTCGAAAAGGGACGAATTGCCGCCAAGTGCAAGTGACGCGCTGATCCCTAGCGGATCGGCGGTCGAGCGGTTTCGCTGTGACCTGGCGCGGTTGATTGACGTCGAGCGCGACCGTATTCTGGTCGCGGTTTCCGGAGGCGCGGACAGCGTCGCGCTTCTCTTGCTTGCGCGCGCCGCGCTCGGCGCTCGCCGCTGTATTGCCGCTACCGTCGATCACGGACTGCGCACGGAGTCGGCGGCTGAGGCGGCGTGGGTCGCACAATTGTGCGCCCGGCTCGACCTTGGCCATGCGACGCTCGCCAGCGCGGTGCCGAAGCGTGTGGGGCGTACCGCGAACCTCTCGGCGCGCGCGCGGTCGTTGCGTTACGCGTTGCTCGAGGACCATCTGCCGCAGATCGGCGCGGCCTGGCTCGCGACCGCGCATCATGCCGACGACCAGCTCGAGACGATGGTCATGCGGCTGAACCGGGGTTCCGGGATCGCGGGTCTGTCCGGCGTCCGCCCGAAAGGAGGCCGCATCGTGCGGCCGCTGCTCGGATGGCGCCCCGCCGAGCTTGCGGCCATTGTCGCCGCGGCCGGGCTTGAGGCGGTCGACGATCCCAGCAACCGCGACGACCGCTTCGACCGCGCCCGGCTGCGCCAGGCGCGTGCGGGCGCGGGATGGATCGACCCCGAACGCTGGAGCCGTAGCGCCGCCGCGCTCGGCGACGCCGAGGAGGCGCTGGCCTGGACCACCCGCGAACTGGCCGCGGGTTGCTGCGTCGGGAATGAATACGGCGTGACGCTGTATCTGGACACGCATCCGCCCGAGATCGTCCGGCGGCTCGTCATCCACTGCCTCACGCTCGTCGATCCTTTGGCCGATCCGCGCGGCGAGGCGGTGATGCGGGTCGTCGCGATGATCGCCGCGACCGAGCGTCATTCGCTTGGTCATCACCCGCGCGCGACGCTCGGAAATGTCCTGATCGAGACGCATTTTCATCCCGAAACCGGACTGAAGGCAACATTCTCGCAGGCCCCGCCGCGACAAGGTACGTGACCGGCCGCTTCCGCGCGCGTTGTTCCATTGCCATTAACCTCGGCGCGCCTACATTGCACGTCGTGAAAGGTAGCGCATGAACGACAACGACAAGCAGCCCGAGGGCGGCTCCTCCAGCCCCTGGATGAAGAGCCTGCTCATCTGGGTCGGCATCCTGCTCGCGCTGGCGATGGTCGTCACGTTGTTCGACGGGCGCACCACCGCGGCGTCGGGCAACACGATCGCCTATTCGACCTTCCTCGACAAGGTCGATGAGGGGACCGTGAAGGACGTCACGATCTCGCGCGACACGATCACCGGCACGCTTTCGTCGGGCGACAAGTTCCGCACCGATCCGGTCACCGATCCGCAGCTTACCGATCGCCTGCGCAAGGCGGGCGTGCAGATTTCAGGGAAGCGCGACGACGGGCCGTCGATCTGGATGGTGCTGCTCTATCAGTCGCTGCCGTTCATGCTGTTCCTCGGCATCGCCTTCTTCGTGCTGCGCCAGATGCAGAAGGGCGGCGGCGCGGGGGGGGCGATGGGCTTCGGCAAGAGCCGCGCCAAGATGCTGACGCAGAAGGAAGGCAAGGTCACCTTTCAGGATGTCGCGGGTATCGACGAAGCGCGCGAGGAGCTCGAGGAGATCGTCGAGTTCCTGAAGGACCCGACCAAATTCGCGCGTCTCGGCGGCAAGATTCCCAAGGGCGCCCTGCTCGTCGGCTCGCCCGGCACCGGCAAGACGCTGCTCGCCCGCGCGATCGCGGGTGAGGCGGGGGTGCCGTTCTTCACCATTTCGGGGTCTGATTTCGTCGAAATGTTCGTCGGCGTCGGCGCGAGCCGCGTCCGCGACATGTTCGAACAGGCCAAGAAATCGGCGCCGTGTATCGTCTTCATCGACGAGATCGACGCGGTCGGCCGGCATCGCGGCGCGGGCCTCGGCAACGGCAACGACGAGCGCGAGCAGACGCTCAACCAGCTGCTCGTCGAAATGGACGGGTTCGAGGCGAACGAAGGCATCATCATCATCGCCGCGACCAACCGACCCGATGTGCTCGATCCCGCGCTGCTGCGTCCGGGCCGGTTCGATCGCCAGGTCGTCGTCCCGCGCCCCGATATCGAGGGCCGCGTCAAAATCCTCGAAGTCCATATGAAGAAGACCCCGCTCGCGCCCGACGTCGATGCGCGCGTCATCGCGCGCGGCACGCCGGGTTTCTCGGGCGCGGACCTCGCCAACCTCGTCAACGAAGCCGCATTGCTTGCCGCGCGCAAGGGCAAGCGCCTCGTCGCGATGGCCGAATTTGAGGAGGCCAAGGACAAGGTGATGATGGGTTCGGAACGCCGGTCGATGGTGATGACCGACGACGAAAAGCGCATGACCGCGTACCATGAGGCCGGCCACGCGATCGTTTCGATCCACGAGCTCGCGAGCGACCCGATCCACAAGGCGACGATCATCCCGCGCGGCCGCGCGCTCGGCATGGTCATGCGGCTGCCCGAGCGTGACAGCTACAGCTATCACCGCGACAAGATGTACGCGAACCTCGCGGTCGCGATGGGCGGGCGCGTCGCCGAGGAGGTGATCTTCGGCTATGACAAGGTCTCGAGCGGAGCCTCGAGCGACATTCAATATGCGACCGGTCTCGCGCGCGACATGGTCACCAAATGGGGGATGTCCGACAAGGTTGGCCCGGTCGAATATGCGCAGCCCGAGGGGGAATCCTTCCTCGGCTATTCGTCGTCGCAGCCGGTGCGGATGTCGAATTCGACCGCGCAATTGATCGACGACGAAATCAAGGCGATCGTCGAAGGCGGCCTCAACCGCGCCAAGCAATTGCTGACCGATCATGTCGATCAGCTTCACCTGCTTGCCGGGGCGCTGCTCGAATATGAGACGTTGTCGGGCGACGAGATCAAGAAGCTGATCGCGGGCGAGGAAATCGGGCGGGCCGACAATGGCCCGAAAGCGCCGTCGGCACCCTCGGTCGGCACCTCGATCCCGAAGACGCGGCGTCCGAACGGGCCGTTCGGCAATCCGGCGCCGGCGGGAGCGTAGGTTTTCTCTTTTTGCCGTCATCCCGGGCTTGACCCGGGATCCAGAGCCAAAAGCGACACCGCCCATTACCCTGGATCCCGGATCAAGTCCGGGATGACGGTGGATGGCAGGCAAGGATTCGATCGAACGACAACGTCGATCCGCCTCAGTCCGCTACCCCGAGATAGACCAGCGCGATCGCGAAGACCGGGATGATCGCGATGAAGATCAGCCAGCACAGCAGCACGGTGCGGACCAGCGCGCCCGGCCGGCCGAGGGCGTAGGTGCCCTTCAGCTGCTTGTAGATATGGATCGGCGGAATGATCGCCGCGGCGGTCCATAACGCGGGCGCGGGCACCGCGATCGCGCCGAGCAATGCCAGCACGATCGTCAGCAGCGACATGAACGCCAGCGAATAGGTCGCGAAGATCGCGTGATCGTACAGGCCGAAGCGGCGGTTGAACGGGAAGAGCAGCCACAGGATCGGGACCGACAGCGGGATCAGCGCCCAGCTGAATTTGTACGCGCTCATCTTCATCTTGTAGAGAACGAGCTGCGGATTGGCCTTGGCCTGGCGGAATTTCGTTTCGACCCAATTGCTTTTCGACGAGGGCGGCGCGTCCTCGGCGTCGAGCGTAGTCGGCACGGGCAGGATGCGCTCCGCCGCCACGATCTGACTCAGCGACCTTTCCGATGCCGCGAGCCGTTTTCGGAGCTTCGCGATGCGTTCCGGGTCGGGTACGGGTTTCGCTTGTGCCTTCGCCAGACTTGCGCGCGCCTCGGTTAGCACATCGATCGCATGTTTGTGCGTTTCGGTCAGGGTGTTGCGCGCTGTGGCCATGCCGCCTTGCACGCCCGGATTCAGGAAGTCGCCCTCCGGAATATGCCAGCCGGGCAGGTTCGCGACGATCGCGAACATCAGGAATACCGAGAACAGGAAGATCGCGAGCGGCGAGACGAAACGCGCGCGCTCGCCCGCGATATAGCGGCGGGTGAGGTCGCCCGGGTGCAGCGCGAGCATCGGCAGGGTGCGCCAGATCTTGCCCTCGAAATGGAACACGCCGTGCGCGATCTCATGTCCGATCGCGCCGACCGTCCGGTGGACATGCGCCGATTGCCCGCAGGCGTCGCAATGCTCGCCGATCAGCGCCGTCCCGCAATTGAGACACAGGCCCGAAGCCTCAGCGCCATGCGACTCACCCGCGCGTTTCTCCACCGCGCGACCGATCAGGCCACCCGTCACCGCATCCGCCGCGCCTTCGAATCCCCCGCTCATCGCCGCGATGATAAGGCGAACGGCGACGCTCTCAACCCCTCGACGCGAAAACGGCGGCGTTCCCCCGGGACCGCCGCCGTTTCCCTTGTGCGACTTCGTGCGATCAGAAGGCGAAGTCGCCGTTGACGAGTTGCAGGTCGTCGGTCTTCACCAGGATCGAGAAGTCCGCGCCGCCCACGCCATCGGTGTCGCCTGACACGAGGAAGCCACCACGGACCGCCTCCACCACGAGCTGTCCGGCGCGACCGGTAAATTGATCGACGAGCCTGAACGCATCGTCGCGGTCGCTTCCGGATTTCGCATCGATCGCCGACAGATCGATCTTGTCGCCCTCGCTGTGATGAAAATCGAGGATCGTGTCGCGCCCGCCTTTGGCGACCGTCGAATCGCTGGTATCCTGAAACACGAACGTGTCATTGTCCGCGCCCCCGGTCAGCTTGTCGCGGCCCGCACCGCCGACCAGGGTGTCGGCGCCGCCGCTCCCCTTGATCGCGTCGTTACCGCCGAAGCCGCTGAGATAATCGTCTTGCCTGCCGCCGATCACGGTGTCGTTCTCGCGCAGCACATACGCTTGGGCGTCCATGAAACGGCCTTGCTGGATAAGGCTGAACAACGTGCTCGCATCGGCATTCATCCCGGTGACCGAATAGTGAGTCTTGCCATCGACCGTATCGACGATGTTGTCGACCGTGCCGGCCGGGAAGCCGCTGCTATAGTCGTAGGAACCGTGAAAATTGGTGTAATCCGAGCTGTCGCTCTTTGACGTCACGGTGATGTCGGTAGGACCGTACGATACGCTGCCATTTTGCGCATTGAAACCGATCAGGTCCATCCGGAGCGCGCCGACGCCTGCTTTTATCACTGCCATGTCATATCCCCCGCGAAAAACTGGTGCGGGAGAATTACGCCGGATGCCGGCGAGTCGCTACGGTCATTTCTTACAACTAGGCCGGATCGGTCAGAATTTTTCTATCTCTACCGGTAGCTTGCGAAAGCCGTGGACGAAACAGGCCGCGACACGTTCGGGCGGACCCACGACGTTCACGCGCATCCGCCGCGCCGCCATCTCCTCGAGCAGGATGCCGATCTGCAATTCCGCCAGACGCGCGCCGACGCAGCGGTGGATGCCGTGGCCGAAGGCGAGGTGCCGCCGCGCATTGGGGCGATCGACCTGGATGTCGTCGGCATTGTCGCCGAACACGGTCTCGTCGCGGTTGCCCGAAATGTACCAGAGCGCGAGTTTGTCGCCTTCCTTGATCTGCTGGCCCATCAATTCGGTGTCGCGCAATGCTGTACGGCGCATATGCGCAAGCGGGGTCTGCCAGCGGATGATCTCGCTCACCGCATTGGGAATCAGCGAGGAATCACCCTCCAGTTTGGCGCGCTGATCGGGAAATTGGTCGAGCCCGTAGGCGAGGCCCGACATCGTGTTGCGCGTCGTGTCGTTGCCGCCGACGATCAACAGGATCAGATTGCCGATGAATTCATGATCGTCCATTTCCTTCATCGCGTCGGAATGGATCATCATGCTGATGAGATCGGGGGTCATCGGCTTATCGACCTTGGCGTTCCACAGCCCGCGGAAATAGACCCCGCATTCGTACATATGCTCGAGTCGCTTGGCGCGCAGATCGGGGTTCTTGATGATCTCGATATCGCCCGCCCAGTCGGACCAGAAGGTCAGTTTGCGGCGATCCTCCCAGGGAAAATCGAACAGGATCGCGAGCATCTGCGTCGTCAGTTCGATCGCGACGGTATCGACCCAGTCGAAGGTCTTGCCCCATTCGAGCGAATCGAGGATTTCGCCGGTGCGTCGGCGGATGTCGGAGGACATCCGCTGCATTTCGGACGGCGTGAACGCGGGCGAAACGCTGCGCCGCTGGCCGGTGTGGACCGGCCGGTCGCGCGCGATGAACATCGGCATCTTGACGCCGTTGTCCTCCTCGAAATTGGCGATCGAGATGCCGCCGGCTTCGGAGGAGTAGATGTCGGGGATCGATTCGACCTCGACGATCGGCTTGTAGGTCGAGACCGACCAATAGGGTCCGAATTCCGAGTCCTCGACCTTGTGGACCGGCGATTCGCGGCGCAGTTTGGCGAACGGCTCGTACCAGAGGTCGTCGCGGTAGATTTCCGCGCGGCTCACATCGAATGGATCGATCGCCCGGGTTTCGACCGCGTCCTTCGCCAGCGTCGCCATGTCTCTCTCCTTTTTGGGTTGCGAGAGAAAACCTAACTGACAAATCTGTCAATAGCCAATGCGGTCGGCAGCCTTAATCCGCGCGGGCGAACAGCTTCTTCCACGGACCCTTCGCGCTGCCCGATTGCAGGACGCCGCGGCGGAACATCCGCGCGCCGACGCTGATGAAGATCGTCACCCACAAGAGTTGCCAGGCGAGCGCGGCGAGATGCGGCCAGACTTCGGGCGCGTTGGCGGCATGCCCCGCCATCGCGAAAGGTGAGGAGAGCGGGAAAACCTCGGCGAACGTCGCGAGTGGCGTCCCCGGCCGGGCGGCGGCGGCGGAGGACAGCGCGAACATCGCGACCTGCAGGATCGTGATCGGCAGCGACAGCATCTGGATCTCGCGCGTCGTCGAAGCCTGCGCGCCGACGCCGAGGAACACCGATCCGAGCAGCAGATAGGCCATCGTGAAATAGGCGCCGAACAGCAGGACGAACGGTCCGGCGCCGATCGCGGGGCGCAATTCCGCTAGGCCCGCCATCGCGCTTGCGGGAAGCAACGAGGCGATCTGCGTCACCACCGTCAGCCAGAATCCGACGAACAGGACAGCGACGCCGAACATCCCGAGCAACTTGCCGAGGAACACCGATTCGAGCGGCACCGCCGCGGCGAGTACCTCGATCACCTTGTTGTTGCGCTCCTCCGCCATCGTGCCGACGACCTGCCCGGCGAGGAACAGGGTGAGAAAGAAAATACCGAACACCGCGAGGAACGCGCCCTGGTTGCGCCCGTCCTGCGAGGGTGTCGCACGCGCGATCCTGGTCTTGGTCGCAACGCTGAAGGTCTGTGCTCCGGTCGCGCGCAGACGCAGCGCCTGGTCGGCGACCGCGGCGAGATAATCGGCGGTACGCGCGCCTTGCGGCACGTAGAGAATATCGGGTTTGGCGAGGGGACCGCGTAGTGTGGCCACGACGTCGGCGTTGCGGGGTTTGGCGAACAATTCGAGCGCCTGATCCGCGCCATCCTCCGCCGGTTCCTCGAAACGAAGCGGTGGCGGCGCATCCTGCGGCCGGAAGACCCGACGCAATTGCGTATCGGCGGCGGTGAGCAAGCCCCGATCGGCCGGCGAGGCGATCGCGACCAGCCGGATATCCTTCGCGGCGGTCTCCGCGACGTTCGCGGCGCCCATGCCGCCGATCGCGCCGAACGACCCCATGATGACCGGCGCGAACAGGAACAGCAGGAAGATCGGCGTGAAGACGGTCGCGATGAAATCGCGCCGCGCGATCGTCAGCGTCTGACGGATCTGGCGGCGGAGGCGCGTCATCGCTCGACCTCCAGCGCGTCGCGGCCGACGATGCGGACACCCCCGTCGGCGTCGCCGACGATCCGAACAAACGCCTCATGCAGGCCGGGGCGTTCGATCGACAGGCCGGTGATGCCGTAGCCCGCGTCGATCAGGCGCTTGAGCAGACCTTCGATGCCCTCGCGCGGCAATTCGAAACGCCAGCCCTCGGCTTCTGCCGCGGCGTCGTGCGGGAGGAGCCGCGCGACCTCCGCATCGGATTTGGTCGGCACGTAGTGGACCCGCTGCGGCAGCATCCCGCGCGCGTCGTTGACCGTTCCTTCGAACCGCGCCTTGCCGCCCGCGATGATCGTCAGCCGGTCGCACAGCCGCTGCGCGTGCGCCATGACGTGGGTGGAAAACAGGATCGTCGCGCCCCGATCGCGCTCGGCGACGATCAGCGCCTCGAGCCGTTCCTGATTGACCGGATCAAGCCCCGAAAAAGGCTCGTCGAGGACGAGCAGATCGGGGCGATGGACGATGGAGCCGAGCAACTGGACGAGCTGCGCCATGCCCTTCGAGAGTTTGCGGATCTTCTCGTCGGTCGCATGGCCGAGTCCGGTTGCCTCCATCAATTCCACCGCCCGCGCACGACCCGTCCGCCAGTCGAGCCCGCGCAACGCGCCCATGAACGCGATCGCCTCTTTCGCCTTCATCGCCGGGTAGAGGCCGCGTTCCTCCGGGAGGTAGCCAACGCGGTCGCTCGCATCGCGCGGGTTGGTACAGCCGAGCAGCGTTCGCGCGCCACCGTCGGGTTCGATGATGCCGAGCAGCATGCGCAGCGTCGTCGTCTTGCCCGCGCCGTTGGGACCGAGGACGCCGTAGATCGTGCCCGTGGGCACCGCGATATCGACGCCGTCGACGACGCGGCGATCGCCGAAGCGTTTGACGAGACCGGTGGCGGTGATGGCGAAATTGGCGGAACTCAAGCGATCCCCACTCGAAAACCGTTCGCCCTGAGCTTGTCGAAGGACTGTACTTTCTTCTTGGAAAGGGAAGGACAGGGCTTCGACAGGCTCAGCCCGAACGGGGAAGGATTACGTGCCTCACGGCTCCGTCGCGTGGTAGCGGGGCAGGGTGGCGCAAGACAAGCTCCAAGATCGGATCAAGGCGAAGGCGGCGGAACTCGGGTTCGCCGCGTGCGGCATCGCGCGCGCCGACGCTGCGCCGCGCGCCGCCGAGCGCTTGCGGCAATGGCTCGCCGAGGGCGCGCACGGCGACATGATCTGGATGGAATCGCGCGCGCATCATCGCGAAAGCCCCGCGGGGCTGTGGCCCGAGGCAAAGAGCGTGATCGCGCTCGGCATGAGTTACGCGCCCGCCGCGGATCCGTTGCGGCTGGCGGATGATGGCGGGGCGGGGCGGATTTCGGTCTATGCGCAGGGCGCCGACTATCACGATGTCGTGAAGAAGGCGCTCAAGGCGCTCGGGCGCTGGCTCGCGACAGAGGCGGGGGGCGATCTCAAGGTCTTCGTCGATACCGCGCCGGTGATGGAAAAGCCGCTTGCCGAGGCGGCGGGACTCGGCTGGCAGGGCAGGCATACCAACCTCGTCAGCCGCGACGACGGCAGTTGGCTGTTCCTCGGCGCGATCTACACAACGCTCGATCTGGAGCCGGACGCGCCGGGGCGCGATCTGTGCGGATCGTGCGACGCCTGCCAGCGCGCCTGCCCGACCGATGCGTTCCCCGCGCCGTACCGGCTCGATGCGCGGCGCTGCATCTCGTATCTGACGATCGAACATGCCGGGCCGATCCCGCTCGAATTCCGCGCCGCGATCGGCAACCGCATCTACGGCTGCGACGATTGTCTGGCGGCGTGCCCGTGGAACAAGTTCGCCAGCGCGGCGCGGGCGAACATCGCTTTCGCGCTACGCGCGGAACTTGCGGCGCCGCGGCTCGCCGATCTGCTCGCGCTCAACGATGCCGGGTTCCGACAGGTGTTCGCGGGCTCTCCGATCAAGCGGATCGGGCGGGATCGGTTCGTCAGGAATTGCCTGATCGCGGCGGGGAACAGCGGGGATGCGGGTCTGGTCGCGCCGGTTGCGGCGTTGCTCGCCGATCCCGATGATGTCGTGCGCGAGGCGGCGAGGTGGGCGCTGGCGGAGCTAGAGGTTCTTAGCCCTCTCCCGCCTTCGCGGGCGAGGGTTGGGTGAGGCGAGCAGCGCAGGACGGGCTAACCCAGTGTCCGTGCAATCGAGGGAAGATCAATAGTTCCTCCCGCCACACACGAGGATCGCCTGTACCGCCACACTGCGGCGCAAACGCCCAAGCCCCCTTCCGCCGCGCGGCCCGGCCGCGCTATGCGGAGCGCGAAGGGGAGGGGGGATGCTGCCGACGACGGCCGAAACCGCACAGACGCCGCGCGCGTGGTACCGGCACCTCTATGTGCAGGTGCTGGTCGCGATCGCGGCCGGCGTGCTGGTCGGCTATTTCGCGCCGGAGAAAGGCGCCGCGCTGAAGCCGCTCGGCGATGCCTTCATCAAACTCGTCAAGATGATCATCGCGCCGGTGATCTTCCTGACGATCGTCTCGGGAATCGCGGGCGTGCGTGATCTGGCGCGGGTCGGGCGGGTCGCGGCGAAGGCGTTTGCGTATTTCCTGTTCTTTTCGACGCTGGCGCTGATTGTCGGCTTGATCGTCGCCAACGTGTTGCAACCGGGGGCGGGGCTGAACATCGATCCGGCGACGCTCGATAGCGGGAAGATCGCGGATTATACCGCCAAGGCGCACGAGACGACGCTGACGGGGTTCCTGCTCGCGATCATCCCCGAGACGTTCGTCGGCGCACTGACCGGGGGCAACATCCTGCAAGTGCTGTTCGTCGCGATTCTGTTCGGGGTCGCGTTGTCGCTGGTCGGCGAACCGGGGCAGCGCGTGCTCGCGTTCGTCGATGACGTGTCGGTTGCGATGTTCCGGTTGGTCGCGATCCTGATGAAGGCGGCGCCGATCGGCGCTTTCGGGGCGATGGCGTTTACCGTCGGGACCTATGGCGTCGGGACGCTCGCCAATCTCGCGGGGCTGGTCGCGACCTTTTATCTGACCTCGCTGATCTTCGTGCTCGTCGTACTCGGCGCGATGGCGCGGATCGCGGGGTTCTCGATCCTGAAGCTGATCGCGTATCTGAAGGCGGAATTGCTGCTGGTGCTCGGCACCTCGTCGTCGGAGGCGGCGCTGCCGTCGCTCGTCGAGAAGATGGAGCGCGCCGGGTGCCCCAAGTCGATCGTCGGGCTGGTGGTGCCAGCGGGCTATTCGTTCAATCTCGACGGGACCAACATCTACATGACCTTGGCGGCGCTGTTCATCGCGCAGGCGACGGGGGTGCATCTGTCACTCGGCGACCAATTGCTGCTTCTCGGCGTCGCGATGCTGTCGTCGAAGGGCGCGGCGGGGGTGACCGGTGCCGGGTTCGTGACGCTGGCGGCGACGCTGTCGATCGTGCCGTCGGTGCCGGTCGCGGGGATGGCGCTGATCCTCGGGGTCGATCGGTTCATGTCGGAGTGCCGCAGCCTCACCAATTTCATCGGGAATGCGGTGGCGACGGTCGTCGTTTCGCGGTGGGAGGGGCAGCTCGACCGTGCACAGTTCGATGCGGCGCTGGCGGGGCGGTTGCCGTCCGTGGATCAGTTGCCGCCCGGCGAAGTCACCGCATGAGCAGACCACCAAATCGGCTGCGTTCGATTCTCGGCGGATCGGCGGGGAACCTCGTCGAATGGTACGATTGGTACGCGTATTCGGCGTTCACGCTGTATTTCGCGCATCATTTCTTTCCATCCGACAGCCGCACGAGCGAATTGCTGAGCACCGCTATCGTTTTCGCGGTCGGCTTCGTGATGCGGCCGGTCGGCGGGTGGATCATGGGCATCTACGCGGATCGGCGCGGGCGCAAGGCGGGGCTTACCTTGTCGGTAACACTGATGTGCGCCGGATCGATGCTGATCGCGGTGACGCCGGGACGCGAGACGATCGGCTGGCTCGCGCCCGCGCTGCTGATCTTCGCGCGATTGATGCAGGGACTCTCGGTCGGCGGTGAATATGGTGCTAGCGCGACGTATCTGTCGGAGATGGCGGGGAAGAGGCACCGCGGGTTCTTCTCGAGTTTCCAGTACGTCACGCTGATCGCGGGGCAATTGATCGCGCTGTCGGTGCTGCTGTTTTTGCAGGCGACGATGAGCGAGGTGGCGCTCGACGCCTGGGGGTGGCGCATTCCGTTCGCGATCGGCGGGGTGCTCGCGATCGGGGTGTACTGGTTGCGGCGGCGGCTGGCGGAAACCGAGAGCTTCGAAAATGCGAAGGCCGAGGGCGCATCACGATCGAGCCTGACCGCGTTGCTGCGCGAGCATCCGCGCGAGTTCATGACCGTGATGCTGCTGACCGCGGGGGGTACGCTCGCCTTTTACGCTTACTCGATCTACATGCAGAAATTCCTCGCCAATTCGGCCGGGTTCACTCGCGAGACCGCGACGTGGATCAGCGCCGGGACGCTGTTCGTGTTCATGTGCATCCAGCCGATCGCGGGCGCTCTTAGCGACCGCGTTGGGCGAAAACCGTTGATGGTCGGGTTTGGCGTGCTCGGGGTGCTGGCGACCTATCCGATCTTCGCGACGCTGGAGTCTGTGCGCAGCCCGACGGCGGCGTTCGCGATCGTGTTGGGCGCGCTGGTGATCGTGACCGGCTACACCTCGATCAATGCGGTCGTGAAAGCCGAGCTGTTCCCGGCCCATATCCGTGCTCTGGGGGTCGCGTTTCCCTACGCGGTGGCGAACGCGATCTTCGGCGGTACGGCGGAGGCGATCGCCTTGTGGTTCAAGAAGGTGGGGTTCGAGCGCGGGTTCTATTGGTATGTGACGGGGATGATCGGGGTATCGCTGGTGGTGTATCTGGGGATGCGCGATACCAAGGCGCATAGTCGGATCGTGGAGGACTGAGGGCGATCACTTTTAGCCCTCTCCCGTTTTTCACGGGAGAGGGTTTGGTGAGGGTCTTCTTCTTTTTCTGACGCTCGCGAAAAGAAGAAGACCCTCACTCTCCCACCGCTACGCGGCGGGCCCCTCCCTCTCCCGCGGAGGAGGGAGAGGGGATATCAGTTATCGCACCGGCTTCCCCGTCAGCGCCGGCACTACCCTTGCCGCATCCGCCGGATCGATATCGGGTCGCGCGCCCGCCGGGATCGTCTCGTCGCCCCGCATGGCGCGACCGGCGCGCTGGATCGCTTCGATCAGGCGGGGGTAGATGCCGCAGCGGCACAGGTTGGTGATTGCGGCCTTGATGGCGTCTTCGTCGGGGTCGCGGTTGGTCTTCAGGAGTGCGGCGGCGGCCATGACGATGCCGGGAATGCAGAAACCGCATTGCACGACATTCTCGGCGATGAAGGCGAGCTGGACCGGGTGGGTGCGTTCGCGCGACAGGCCCTCGATTGTGGTGACGAAACTGCCCTCGGCGGCGGCGATGGTGAACTGGCACGATCGGACCGCGCGGCCGTCGACATCGACGGTGCAGGCGCCGCAATGGCCGGTCCCGCAGCCGTGTTTCGCGCCGGTCAGGTTCGACGCGTCGCGCAGCGCCCAGAGGAGCGGGGTTTCGGGCGGCAACCGGTATTCGATCGGTTGATTGTTGACGGTCATCCGGGTCATCGGAGGCGTCAATAGCCGAGTGCGACGATCTCCGCATCATCGAAGCCGAGGTCGCGCAGGACCGCGGCGTCATGGCGTTCGGTCTGCATCGCGGGTGCGACGGTCGGGCTGGCGGAATAGCGCGGGGCGGGGGCGGGTTGCTTGACCCCGCCCGCTTCGACGAAGGCGCCGCGCGCTGTGTTGTGCGGGTCGGCGTACGCCTCGTCGAAGCCGAGGACCGGGGCGAAGCAGACGTCGTGGCCCTTGAACGCGGCGACCCATTCGTCGCGGGTTTTCGTCTTGAACAGCGCGGCGACCTCGTCTTTCAGCGAGGCCCATTGGCGGGGGTCCATCTGCGCCGACCATTTGTCGTCATTGAGGCCCATGACCTTGCGGAATTCGGCGTAGAATTGCGGTTCGATCGCGCCGAGCGAGACGAATTTGCCGTCGGCGGTCTCGTAGGTGTCGTAGAAATGCGCGGCGGTATCGAGGAGGTTGGCGCCGCGTTCGTCGGACCAGCGGCCCATTGCGCGGAACCCCCACATCATCGTCATCAGGACCGCCGACCCCTCGGTCATCGCGGCGTCGACGATCTGGCCTTCGCCGGTCGTCTTGGCGTGGAGCAAGGCGGCGAGCATCCCGAACGCGAGGAACATGCCGCCGCCGCCGAAATCGCCGACGAGGTTGATCGGCGGGGTCGGCTTCTCGCCCCTGCGACCGAGCGCGTTCAGGACGCCCGAGAGCGCGATGTAGTTGATGTCGTGGCCGGGTTCGGCCGCCATCGGGCCGGTCTGGCCCCAGCCGGTCATGCGGCCGTAGACGAGCCGTGGATTGTCGGCGAGCAGCACGTCGGGGCCGAGGCCGAGGCGTTCCATCACGCCGGGGCGGAATCCCTCGATGATCGCGTCGGCATCGCCCACGATCTTGCGGACCGCGGCGATCGATTCGGGCCTTTTCAGGTTGAGCCCGATCGATTTGCGCGAGCGGAGGAGCGGGTCCTTGTTGGCGACGCCGATCCCGTCACCGCGGCTGCCGCGGTCGATCCGGATGACCTCGGCGCCGTGATCGGCGAGCATCATACCCGCGAACGGGCCGGGGCCGATGCCCGCGAATTCGACGATCCGGATGCCGTGCAGGGGGGGATTGGCCACGCGTCGCTCTCCTGTGCTTACCCCCGGGTTAGAGGGAAGCCTCAAAGATGCGCAAGGGCGGCATGACAAAAGTTACGGATCGGTCCGCTTGAGCATCGAGCCCTTAATCTGAACCATAGGATCCGTCGCCCCGGCGAAGGCCGGGGCCGCCGGCCGTTTTGCGGAACGATTGCCCCAAACGCAGCGGCCCCGGCCTCCGCCGGGGTGACGATTCAGATTTAACGCAAGCTGCTCTAGAAAGCGAAGCTCAGCGCGACCGAGGCGACGTGATCGTTGCTGTCGTCTCCGTTGGGGACGAAGCCGTGCTGCAGGAGATAGCCGATTTCGGCGTTGACGTTCTTCGCGACGGGCGTGGTGACCGCGACCAGATTGCGGACACGCTCCTCGCCGCCGACGCGCTGGAAATCGGTGGTGTTGAGGTTGATGAAACTCTCGTGGCTGAGCACGAGCGCGGTCTTGCCGCCGCTCCGGAACGGCACGACGAACTTGACGTAGGGACGGAGCCGCCAGCCGGTGCCGCCGAACCCCTCGCGCCAGCGCTGCTCGAGGCGCAGGCGCGCGCTGAGCGTGCCGGGGCCGATTTTGGCGAATTTGTCGAAGCTCACTTGTTCGCGGCCGCGATGCTCCAGGACGGTGAAGTCGCCACCGGCGTAGTTCGGATCGTGGACGTAACCGGCCCATAATGTGACCGTCTTGCTTAGGCGATAGCCGAGAAGCGTGTCGATCTCGACTTCGTAGAGGCCGTTGCGGGTGTCGCTGAAGCGCGCGATGACGTCTTCGGACAGGCGGAAATTGCCGCCGAGTTCGACCGTCGCGCTTGCCGTCGTCCAGACCTGGGCGTCGTCTTTCGCGAAGGCGGCGGGTGAGGCGAACAGGCCTGCAACAGCCGCCACGATCCCCAAACTTCCACGCATCGCTTCGTCCCCCGAATCCGCCGGTCGCGGTGACAGATCGATTGGAATTATGCGACGGAAATATTACATCGGGCCGATTACGTCGGCCCGGCGGAGGCCGGGACCGTGTGCGGTTTCCGTCTCGACCAAGGTCCGCGATCCCGGCCTTCGCCGGGACGACGTCAGCGACGGAGTGTCGGCGCGCCCTTGTCGAGCGCAAGATCGGCTTCGGAGAAGCGGATCGGCGTACGCAGGCCGGCGATCGGGCGCGATTCGTTCGACGGAAGGATCATCCCGCGCGCGACGACCTGCGGGTCGGTCAACGCCTGTTCGACGGTGTTGATCGGGCCGGCCGGGACGCCTGCCGATTCGAGGCGCGCAAGGAGGTCGTCACGCCGGAAGGTCCGTGTTCGTTTCTCGATCAGCGCGAACAACGGATCGCGGTGGTCGATCCGCCCCGCATTGGTTCCCCAGCGTTCGTCGGGCGCGATGCCGGCGATCTCGGCGAAGCGGCGATATTGCGCGTCGTTGCCGACCGCTAGGATGAACCAGCCGTCGCTGGTCGGGAAGACCGCGTAGGGGCTGACGTTGGCGTGCGCGTTGCCCATCCGCGGTGGGTTGACACCGCTGGCGAAGTAATTCGCGGCCTGGTTGGCGAGGACACCCGTCATCGTGTCGAGCAGCGCCATGTCGACCTGCTGGCCGCGCCCGGTTCGTTCGCGCATCAACAGCGCGGCCTGGATGCCGATCGTCGCGTAAAGCCCGGTCATGATGTCGGCGAAGGCGACGCCGATCTTCTGCGGCGCGCCGTCGGGCTCGCCAGTCAAGGACATGATGCCGCCCATGCCCTGGATGATGAAATCATAGCCGGGGCGCTGCGCGTAGGGGCCGTCCTGGCCGAAGCCGGTGATCGAGCAATAGACGAGGCGAGGGTGGTCCGCGGCGAGGCTGGCATAGTCGAGGCCGTATTTGACGAGGCCGCCGACCTTGAAGTTTTCGATGACGACGTCGGCGTCGGCGATCAGCGATTTTACGCGCGCGACATCTTCGGGGTCGGTGAAATCGGCGACGATGCCGGTCTTGCCGCGGTTGCAGGCGTGGTAATAAGCGGCCGAGCGGTCGCCGTTATGCTCGACGAAGGGCGGGCCCCAGGTGCGGGTGTCGTCACCGGCGGGGCTTTCGACCTTGATGACCTCGGCGCCGAGATCGGCGAGGATCTGCCCCGCCCAGGGGCCGGCGAGGATGCGGGCGAGTTCGACGACTTTTAGGCCGGCGAGGGGGGTGTCTGCCTCGCTCACACCGGCGGTCGCCGCATCGCGTAGACGACGTGGCGCGTCGCTATGCCCGCCATGTCGAAGTCGATCGTTCGGCCATCGAGCAGCTCGCCGCCGATCTTCTCCATCGCACGACGCGAGCGGATATTGCTTTCGCCGACATAGAAAACTGCGGTGTCGAACCAGCGGAGCGCGTGCGCGATCATCAGCGTCTTGATTTCGCGGTTCGTCGCGCCGCCCCAATAGGCGCGCGCCAGAAACGTCCAACCGATCTCGACTTCGCCGGGTTCGGTCCGGCTGCGATCATAGCGGCTGGAACCGATCATCGCGCCGCTGGCCCGGTCGCGGATCGCCAGTCCGCCGCCCGATTCGAGCGCCTCGGCGAAGAAGTCTCTGAAGACCGATTTCTGCCAGCGATCGTGCGCGGGGTGGGCTTCCCAGATCAACGGATCGGACGCGACGGCATACAGATCGCGCCAGTCATCGGGCATCAGCGGACTGAGCGTCACGGTGGCGCCCGCCAATACCGGCTGAGCGTCGAACGGGGTCGTTGCGGCCATCAGAAAGCGGCGATCCCGGTGATCGCCCGCCCCAGGATCAGCGCGTGGACGTCGTGCGCACCTTCATAGGTATTGACCGTCTCCAGATTCATCAAATGGCGCATCACGTGATATTCGCCGCTGATGCCGTTGCCGCCGTGCATGTCGCGCGCCATCCGCGCGATGTCGAGCGCCTTGCCGACGTTGTTGCGCTTGACGATCGAGACCATTTCCGGCGCGAACCGGCCCTCGTCCATCAGGCGGCCGACGCGGAGCGACGCCTGAAGACCGAGCGCGATATCGGTCTGCATGTCGGCGAGCTTCTTCTGGTAGAGCTGATTGGCGGCGAGCGGCTTGTTGAACTGCGCGCGGTCGAGGCCGTATTGCCGCGCGGCGTGCATGCAGAATTCGGCGGCGCCGAGCGCGCCCCAA
Source organism: Sphingomonadales bacterium (assembly GCA_038236185.1). Taxonomy (GTDB): domain Bacteria; phylum Pseudomonadota; class Alphaproteobacteria; order Sphingomonadales; family Sphingomonadaceae; genus Sphingomonas. Next base: position 33,993 of record JBBSTE010000028.1, read on the forward strand.
CTGATCCCGTAACGCGCGCGGTTGAGGCAGCCGAACGGGCCTTTCAGTCCCTGGACGTCGGGGAGAAGCGCATCCTCGCCGACCTCGACATCGTCCATCATGATCATGCCGGTGATCGAGGCGCGCAGGCTCAGCTTGTTCTCGATTTTCGGCGCGGACAGCCCGGTCATCCCTTTTTCGAGGACGAAACCGCGGATGCCGCCGCCGTGCTCGTCGCTCTTGGCCCAGACGACGAAGACGTCGGCGATCGGCGCGTTGCTGATCCACGTCTTCGAGCCGGAAATCTTGTAGCCGCTGTCGGTCTTCACCGCGCGGGTCTTCATCCCTCCGGGGTCCGACCCTGCGTCGGGTTCGGTAAGGCCGAAGCAGCCGATCCATTCGCCGGTCGCGAGTTTCGGCAGGTATTTCCGCTTCTGCTCCTCCGAGCCGTAAGCGTAGATCGGATACATGACCAAGCTCGATTGCACGCTCATCATCGAGCGGTAGCCGCTGTCGATCCGCTCGACCTCGCGCGCGACGAGGCCGTAGGCGACATAGCTCGCGCCGACGCCGCCGTACTCCTCGGGAATGGTCGGGCCGAGCAGGCCGAGCGCGCCCATCTCGCGGAAGATGTCGGGATCGGTATGTTCGTTGGCGAACGCGTCGATGATGCGCGGGGCGAGCTTTTCCTCGGCGTAGGCGCGCGCGGTATCGCGCACCATGCGTTCGTCTTCGCTCAACTGCTCGTCGAGCAGGAACGGGTCGGCCCAGTCGAAGCGGCTCATGCCGGACATTTCAAATCTCCTTGAGCGCGTGCGCTACGGGGGAAAGCCTCCGAAAGTCCAGAGCCCGGACACGCAAACGGCGGGCGCCCGAGGGCACCCGCCGTCCGTATTCGTTCGCGCGTCGCTTAGGCGGCGGCGAGGTTCACGGCCGAGGTCTTGCCGCGGTTGTCGGTTTCCAGATCGTAGGAAACGCGCTGGTCCTTATCCAGCGTGTGCATCCCGGCGCGCTCGACCGCCGAGATGTGGACGAAAGCGTCGCCACCGCCGCCCTCAGGCGCGATGAAGCCATAGCCCTTGTCGGCGTTGAAGAATTTCACGGTTCCGATAGTCATTTGGACAATCCTTGTCCCAAGTATGACGGGCATGCATCGACATCGACGCATCCCGGCTTCGGTAAGGCTAGAAGGACAAAGGGGGAAAGCCCGATACCCGTCGTACTCGACGTCAGCACGGGTGATGTAGCACATCTTGCGGGGGATTATAAGGGCGCGGCTTTTCACAGGCTCAGGCGTCGCCGAGTTCGTGGGCGTATTTGGGTTGATCGATCGCGAGCGTATCGAGCGCGCAGGCTTTCATATGCGCGACGAGCGCGGACTCATCGGGGGCGATGGCGCCGGTGCGGATCGCCTCGACGAGCGCGATGTCGAGGGTCTCGCGGGTGCCGTCGCGGCCAAGGAGCGCGCGTATCCGCCCGGCGGCGCGGGCGTTGGCGGCGGGGGAGAGCGCCATGTCGCGAGCGGCGATCTCGAGCGCGTTGCGCGCGACGCGGAGCGCGAAGGGGCTGGCGGTTCCGTCGCGCGGGAGCCATGTGGCGACGCCTTCGACGAGGGCCTGGGCGGTCGGGTGGGTGATCACGGCAGCGACACTTGCCTCTCCCGCTTGCGGGAGAGGAGCGAGACTTGGTTCGCGCCCTTCTGCGCGGACCTAGTCACCCTCACCCAACCCTCTCCCGCAAGCGGGAGAGGGCTAAGAACGGAGCAGCGCGCAGTCCTCACGCCGAATTCCTCGCGATGATCGCGACGATGTCCGCCTCGGTTTCGCTCAACCGCCGGCCGATGACCCCGCGTTCGGGGCCGGCGGAGGGATCGGCGGCCCAGCGGGCGTGCATCATCGTCGTCATCACGCCCCATTTGAGGCTACCGAGCATCTGCCAGAAATCGACGCGGTCGCGGTCGATCGGTGCCCCGCCCGCCTCCGCGTAGCCCGCGAGGAGATCGTCGAGATCGCCGAAGCCGCCGACGCGCTTCGCGGACCGGCTGAAGCGCCAGCTGTTGGTGCAGATCCACCCCAGATCTTCGGCCGGGTCGCCGACGTGCGCGAGTTCCCAGTCGAGTACCGCGACGAGGCCGCGGTCGGGATCGACCATGATGTTGCCGTTACGGAAATCGCCGTGGACGAGGCACCGCGCGACCGGCTCGGCGGGGAGGCGGCGTTCGAGCCAGCGGAACGCCGCCTCGATCGTCGGACGGACCGCGCCCGATTCGCGCCACGTCGCCTCGTAATTCGCCAGCGTCTCGGCGGCGTCGATCGCGGTGAGCCCGGCGACGGGCGGCGTTGCGTGGATGCGCGCCAGAGCTTCGCCGCATTGGCGGGCGAGATTGGTGCGGGCGGGCGCGAAGGCGGGGTCGGTCGCGATGCGCTTGCCCAGCGTCTCACCGCCGACACGGCGCATGACATAGGCTTCGCCGAGACCGTCGCCGTCGTCGCATATATAGGTGACTTCGGGGACGGCAACGCCGGCCGACATCGCGGCGGCGATCACCTCCGCCTCGAGTTGCAGGCTCGGTTTGCGGCCGGGATGGTCGTCGAGCGGGGCGGTGCGGCGGCGCAGGATCAGGGCGGCGATGCCGCCGGGGCCTAAGGCGTCGAACGCCCATGTCTCCATGCTGGCGCCGCCGGTGAGCCGAACGAGATCGGCGACCGCCGTCGCGCCCGGCGCCAGTTTCGGCGCGATCGCGTTGAGGCGTTCGACAAGCATTATTCCTCCGCGTGTTAAAATTGCGGGGTGTCAAACCCATCAACCAGCGCTACGCAAGGGCAAAGACTAGACACCGATCGGAGAGGATCAAATGGATTTCGACCTGCCAGCCGATTTGACCGCCTATCTGGCGGAGCTCGACGCGTTCATCGAGACGGAAATCAGGCCGCTCGAGCGGCGGGACGACAATATCAGGTTTTTCGACCATCGCCGCGAACATGCGCGGACCGATTGGGACAATCAGGGCCTGCCGCGCGAGGAGTGGGAGGCGTTGCTCCGTGAGGCGAAGCGGCGCGCCGACAAGGCGGGGCACCTGCGCTTCCCCTTGCCCAAGGAGTATGGCGGCAAGGACGGGTCGAACCTGGCGATGGCGGTGATCCGCGATCACTTCGCGTCGCAGGGGCTGGGGCTGCACAACGACTTGCAGAACGAACATTCGATCATCGCGAATTTCCCGCAAGTGCTGATGTTCCGCGATTTCGGGACGAAAGAGCAGGCCGATGAGTTCATTCCCGCGATCATCGAGGGGCGGTATCGCGTCTGCTTCGGACTGACCGAGGAGGGACATGGCTCCGACGCGACGTTCATGGATACGCACGGCGTGCGCGACGGCGCCAAATATGAGGGGGGCTGGCGGATCAACGGCGGCAAGATGTGGACGACGGGGATGCACGTCGCGACGCACATCATGATGTTCACGCGCACCAGCGGAAAGGATGGCGACGCCAAGGGCATCACGTGTTTCCTGGTCGACGCCAAGGACCCCGGCGTGAAGATCGAGGAGTACCTCTGGACCTTCAACATGCCGACCGATCATCCCCGGATCAGCGTGACCGATGTTTACGTCCCCGCCGATGCGATCCTCGGCAAGGAAGGCGAAGGACTCGCGGTGGCGCAGCATTTCGTTCACGAAAACCGCATCCGGCAGGCGGCGTCGTCACTCGGCGCGGCGGATTATTGCGTTCGTGAGAGCGTGAAATACGCGATGGAACGCAAGCCGTTCGGCAAGCCGCTCGCGGCGAATCAGGCGATTCAGTTCCCGCTCGTCGAACTCGCGACGCAGGTGCGGATGCTACGGCTGATGATCCGCGAGACCGCGTGGCGGATGGACCAGATGCCCAAGCCCGAGGTGGAAAAGCAACTCTCGGACAAGATTTCGATGTGCAATTACTGGGCGAACCGGCTGTGCTGCGAGGCGGCGGACCGAGCGATGCAGGTGCATGGCGGGATGGGCTATTCGCGGCACAAGCCGTTCGAGCACATCTATCGCCACCACCGGCGCTATCGGATCACCGAGGGGTCGGAAGAGATTCAGATGCGCAAGATCGCGGCGTGGATGTTCGGGTTCGCGGGACCGAACAAGGTGGTGGGGTGAAGGAAATCCTCCCCGGAGCGGGGAGTGTTCGGCTTTGGCAGGCCCCCGGCCTGCCAAGATCGTGTCTGGGGGACACGATCTCGCCCGAACACAGCGCGCAGCGCTGACGGAGGGGGCGGGCGGCAGGCGGTTCGCTGGCGGAGAGCCCCCTCCACCATTCGCTTCGCGAACGGTCCCCCTCCCCGTGAACGGGGAGGAACTCACGTCTGCACCAACCACCGTTCCTCGCCCTCCAGCCCCAGCGCGGTGAGCGTACCGCTCGCGTAACCGCCGGTGTCGATGCCGATGCGATGCGGCAGCATCTCGACTTCGGCGCGGATCGTGTGGCCGTGGACGACGGTCTTTTCGAGAGCGCCGCGGTGATCGAGGAAGGGTTCGCGAATCCAGCGCAGGTCTTCGGTCGTCTGTGATTCGAGTAACGTGCCGGGGCGGACGCCGGCGTGCGCGAAGGCATAGTCGCCGAGGACGATCAAATCCTCGAACGCGCCGAGGAAATCGCGGTGGCTCGTCGGGACGAGCGCCTGGAGGCGGTCCGCGATCTCGACGTAGCTCAGTTGTTCGTAGACGTCGGGCGCGATGCCGTAGCTGATCGCGGTTTCGCGCCCGCCGATCCGACAGAACAGCCGCGCGGCGCGTTCGTCACCGGCGATCGTCAGAAGGAACACTTCCTCGTGGTTGCCGAGCAGGAAGCGCGCGCCGGGGCGTTCGCTGGCGAGATGGCGCAGGCGTTCGACGACGCCAGCCGAATCGGGGCCGCGATCGACAAGGTCGCCGAGGAAAATCAGGGTCGTTTCGGTGTCGCCGCGCGCGGAATCGTCTGCGTCGATGCGCGCGATCAGATCGTCGAGCAGGTCGAGCCGGCCGTGGATATCGCCGATCGCGTAGACGCGGTGGCCCTCGGGCAGCTCGGTGCGCGCGGGGCTGGTCTCGCGGCGCGAGAAGAGGTGTTTGAACATCGCGGGCGACCTTTGCAGCGGGGGCTCTTAACCCCCGCTTGATCGTCCGGCAAACTTCAGACGGCTAAACGTAAAGGCACGGGCTGCGGTTGGGTACGGGGCTGATCGGGCCAGATGCCGCGGGTGTCGAGCACCGCTTTGTCGGCGCGCTCGTCGAGCGGGATCGAGCGGAAGATGTCGTGGTCGACGAGAACGATCATCGTCGCGCAAGTCTCGATCGCGGTGTCGATGTCGGTCAGCGTCGCGCCGGTGCCGTCGAAATCCGCGGGGAGGCTGCTCGCATAGGGCTCGACGATGCGGACGCGGTCGCCGAAGCGCGCGGCGAGCGCGGCGGCGACCTTCATGGCGGGACTCTCGCGGAAATCGTCGATGTTTGCCTTGAAGGCGAGGCCGAGGCAGGCGACCGGGCCGGGAATCGCCTCGATCAGCGCGGCAGCGTGCTCGATGACGTGATCGGTCTTGCCGTCGTTCACTTCGCGCGCGGTGCGGATCAGCGGCGTGTTGGCGCGATCGGCGGAGACGAGGAACCACGGATCGACCGCGATGCAATGCCCGCCGACGCCGGGGCCGGGCTGGAGGATGTTGACGCGCGGATGGCGGTTGGCGAGCCGGATCACCTCCCAGACGTCCACGCCCATCGTGTCGGCGATCAGCGACAGTTCGTTGGCGAAAGCGATGTTGACGTCGCGGAAGGCGTTTTCGGTGAGCTTGGTCATTTCCGCCGCGCGCGACGTGGTCGTGACGCAGGCGCCCCGGACGAAGCGGCGGTAAAAAGTCAGGGCCTTGCGGGCGCAACGCGGCGTTATGCCGCCGATGACGCGATCGTTGTCGATGAGTTCGACGAGGATGCGGCCGGGCAGGACGCGTTCGGGGCAATAGGCGATGGCGTAATCCGCGCCGTCGGATTTGCCGGGCGCTTTAAGGTCGGGGCGGAGCTGGGCGAGGAGATCGCGGACCTGTTCGGTGGTGCCGACCGGCGAGGTCGATTCGAGGATCACGGTGTCGCCGGCCTTGAGTACCGCGGCGACGTTGGTCGCGGCCTTCAGGACGTAGCCGATGTTGGGGGCGTGGTCCTCGGCAAACGGGGTGGGGACCGCTATGACGAAGACGTCGGCGGGTTCGATCTGCGTCGAGGCGCGCAAGGTGCCGCGCGCGACGACGCCCGAGACGAGGCCGTCGAGATCGACTTCCTCGATATGGACCTTGCCCGAATTGACCGTGTCGACGACCGACTGGCGGACGTCGATGCCGAGCACCTGCGCGCCCGTCCGCGCGATCACCGCGGCGGTGGGGAGGCCGATATAGCCGAGGCCGAGGACGACGACATTGAGTTCAGAGTCCGAAACCATCGGCGACGACCTTCGCTATACGTTCGCTCGCATGGCCGTCGCCGAACGGATTGTGGGCGCGCGCCATCGATGCGTAGGCCGTCTTGTCGTCGAGAAGGGTGAAGACTTCGGAAACGATGCGCTCTTCGTCGGTGCCGATGAGTTTCGCGGTGCCCGCTTCGACGCCTTCGGGGCGTTCGGTCGTATCGCGCATGACGAGGACGGGTTTGCCGAACGCGGGCGCCTCTTCCTGCACGCCGCCCGAATCGGTGAGCGCGAGGTCGCACAGGCCCAGCGCGCGGATGAAATGCGGGTAATCGAGCGGTTCGATTCGCGCGACGTTGGCGCGATCGCTGAGGATCGCGTCCATCACCGGGCCGACATTGGGGTTTGGGTGGACCGGGAAGAGAACCGCGACGTCGTCGCGATCGGCGATGCGCGCGATGGCACGGGCGATATTCTCCATGCCGCCGCCGAAATTCTCGCGGCGATGCGTGGTGACGAGGACGATGCGTTTGCCCGCGAAGCGCGCGGCCATTTCATCGAGGCCAGCGGCGAGCGACAGATCGTTGGCGATGCGGTCTCCGGTCCAGTGGAGCGCGTCGATCACGGTGTTGCCCGTGACGTGGACGCCTGCCGTAATGTTTTCGCGGGCCAGCGCCGCGGCGGCGGTATCGGTCGGCGCGAAATGCAGATCGGCAATCGGCGCGACGATGCGGCGGTTCACCTCCTCGGGCCAGGGATGGTAGATATTGCCCGAGCGCAGCCCCGCCTCGACGTGTGCGACGGGGACTTTGCGGTAATATGCCGCAAGCGCGCCGGTCATCGCGGTGGCGGTGTCGCCCTGGACGATGACGCGATCGGGCTTTTCTGCGTCCATGGCGTCGCCGAGGCCGGTGAGGAGGCGCGCGGTGAGGCGGTCGAGCGTCTGGCCGGGCTCCATCAGGTCGAGGTCGATGTCGGGTTTGAGATCGGCGATGGCGAGAACCTGGTCGAGCAGGCCGCGGTGCTGCGCGGTGACGCAGGTGCGCACGACGACCCCCGGCGTGTCCGCGAGCGCGCGGATGACCGGGAACAGCTTGATGGCTTCCGGCCGGGTGCCGAAAATGATGAGAACTTTCGACATCGACCGTACCCGCGCTGCTTCCGGAAAAAACAAACCAACTCCCGTTCGTTTCGAGCGTAGTCGAGCAACGCTGCGCAGCGCCTGGCACACGTTTCTCGACTTCGCTCGAAACGAACGGGTGGGTTTGGGTCTAACGCTGCTGGTTTAACGTTGCGCTA
>JBBSTE010000029.1:0-40352 GCA_038236185.1 Sphingomonadales bacterium
GGCTTCCCATGGCTCTTGGGAAAATACCGCTCAAGCCGCGCCATCTGCTCGTCCGTCAGCCAGTAAAGGTTGCTCATGCCCAGTCTCCTCACGGAGCCTGAATCAGATCATGCCGCTCGGATCAATGGGTCCTGACCCTAGGGGTGCGATATGAAAGATCTTTCGAACCTGATCCCGGAACTAGGGCTGTGGAACGACGGGAAGGGGATCGCGCCAGACGCTTGGATATTCATCGAGGGTAGAGCCGATCACGCCCTTGGCTTTTGCTCATTCCTATGGCCGGAGTTCGTGCAGTTCGAAACCTATGTACTTCGGGGACCTCTTGACGTTGCCCGCCTGCGAAGCTGGGAAGATCAAGGTCACACGCACCAGCAAGTCGAAACGGCCATGAATGCATATTTGTTGGATTATTTGTTCCCGAACGATCCAACGGAAGCCGATTTGAAGGACATGCAATCCGAGCATCTCGCCACCATCATGGCAGACATGCTAGCAGCCAAGCTCACTCGCGATTTCCCGGAGCGTCAATTCAAGGCTTTTGCAATGAATGGTGACGATTTCGGCGTCTCATTCCACCAAATCTGACGACCGCTATTCGATTAATTTGGCTTATTCACCCAAACACCCGCCCCACGAGACTGCGGTCGCGTAAAATCTCGTGCGCCGCATTGTGCCCCGGCGCGCCGGTCACGCCGCCGCCGGGATGCGTTCCCGCGCCGCACATGTAGAGCCCCTTGATCGGCCCGCGATAATCGCCGTGGCCGAGCACCGGGCGCGCCGCCCACAATTGATCGAGCGACATATGCCCATGCATGATGTCGCCGCCGATCAGCCCGAACTTGCGTTCGAGATCGAGCGGGGAATGGGTCTGCCGCGCGATGATAGCGCCCTTGAAATTGGGCGCGTGCTTGGTCACCTCATCGATGATCGCGTCCGCCGCCGCCTCGCGCTCGTCGTCCCATGAACGGGCGCTTCCGTCAGGTTTTGGGGGCAGAACCGGTGCGAATTGCTGGCAGAACAGGCTGGCGATGTGCATCCCCGGCGGGGCGAGCGTGTCGTCCACAGACGTGGGGAGCTTCATCTCGACGATCGGTTCGTCGGACCAGCCGTTGGCCTTCGCGTCTATAAACGCCTTGTCCATGTAATCGAGCGTCGGTGAAATGATGATTCCGGCGGTGTGATGCTCGGCCTTTTCCTTGCCCGGCAACACCGTGAAGTCGGGAAGTTCGCTGAGCGCGACGTTCATCCGGAAGGTACCGCTGCCAGCCTTGAAATTGTCCATCCGCCGCGCGAATTCGGGGGCCATGTCGGCGCGGTCGACGAGCTGGCGGTAGAGGAGTGCGGGTCCGGCGTTCGATGCGACGATCGGCGCCGCGATCTCTTCGCCGCTTTCAAGCCGGACGCCCGTCACCTTCTTGCCATCGACCAGCACTTTGGCGACCGGTGCCTCGAGGCTGATCTCGACGCCGTGCTCGACACACGCGTCGGCCATATATTGCGTGATCGCGCCCATCCCGCCGACGCTATGGCCCCACATGCCCTTCTTGCCGTTGATCTCGCCGAAGACGTGGTGGAGCAGCACATAGGCGCTCCCCGGCGTGTCGGGGCTGGCGTAATTGCCGACCACCGCGTCGAAGCCGAACGCGGCCTGGATGTATGGATTTTCGTACCAGCTGTTGAGGAAATCGCGCGCCGACTTGACGAACAAATCCATCACGTCGCGTTGCGCCTCGATGTCCATTCCCGCGAGGCGCTTGCCCTGCATCGCCGCGGCGAGCAGCGCGCGGATGCCGCCGCCGGCGTTGGGCGGGGTCTTCAAGGCCATGTCGCGCAGCACTTCGGCGACGCGCTCGAGCGCTTCCTCGTATTTCGGGAAAGTCTCGGCGTCCTTTTGCGAGAAGCGCGCGAATTCCGCCTGCGTCCGCGCCGTCCCGCCGCCGAGCTTCAGATAGCCGTCCTCGTGCGGGAAGAAATTGCTGATCGTCCGCTCGACGATCCGCCAGCCGCGCTCGTGCAGCCGCATGTCCTTGATGACCTTGGGACGGAGCAGGCTGACGGTGTAGCTCGCGGTCGAATTGCGGAAGCCGGGGTGGAATTCTTCCGTGACCGCCGCGCCGCCGACGATGGCGCGGCGTTCGAGGACGCGGACCTTCAGGCCCGCGCGCGCGAGGTAGAAGGCGCAGACGAGGCCGTTGTGGCCACCGCCGATGATCAGTGCGTCGTAGGATTTGGTCATTGTTCGGCCCTTCCAACTCTCACGTCATCCCCGCGAAAGCGGGGACCCATCTCCCGTTCTGCCCAAACTCGCAGCGGTCGCGATTGCGGCACCCGAACGAGATGGGTCCCCGCTTTCGCGGGGATGACGGTCAGCTGTCGATCGCCCTTGGTCTTCGCGACCACCCCGCTGCTGGCGCGCGCTCCAGTCGCGCCTCGGGAATCGCCGCGCGGATTTTCTTGGCGAACGACCGCAGACACACCTCGCTCGCGCCGATCGGCCCGGCGGTGTAGCTCGACGACGCCATCCCTTGCTGGACGCGTTCGATCAGCCAGGTGTCCTCGGCATTGACCGTCCGGTTGATCCGCCAATTGGCGTAGCGCACCAGCTTCATCTCGCGGCGCCCATCAGGCAGCGCGAACGCCATTTCGCGCAGCAGTGTCGTCGTCGGGGTCAGCGGCAGCCACTGCATGAAATCCACCTGGTCGGCGTAGAGATCGAACGCCATGTTCGGCCAGAGTTTATAATAGACCCACTTGCGCTGGTTTTCCTCGGGCAGATGTTCCGCGCGCGGCAAATGCTTCTGGTAGAATCGCTCCCACACATTGTCCGAAACGCGGTCGACGATCTGGCCCGACATCTTGTCGACGAACGGCTGCGCCTCGATCGCATAGCTCTTGCCGAACAGCCGCGTCAGCCCGTCGTGCGCGACGGGGATGTGGAGATTGTCCGAATAATTATCCCCGACGTTCTTCCAGTTGACCGCGCGCTCGCGAGTGCGGACTTCGCTGAGAACCCGCATATCCTCGACGCGGTACGGCGCGATCTCGCGATCGTACGGCGCCATCATCGTCGCGACAGACGGGCCGCCATCGTCCTCCAACCGGACGAACACGAACCCGCGCCAAATATCGACATCGACCGGCACCAGCCCGGTCGCCGCCATGTCGAGCGCCGGATAGTCGCGCCGCATCGGCACCCCAGTAAGCCGACCGTCGGTTTCATAAACCCAGGCGTGATACGGGCAGACGATCTTCTTCGCGCACCCCGCCCGCCCCTCGAGCAGCCGCATCGCGCGGTGGCGGCAGACGTTGTGGAACGCCTGCACCACGCTATCCTCGCCGCGCAGCACGACGATGCTCTCGCCGAGATAATCGATCGTCCGGAAATCGCCGGGGTTCGCGAGATCGCTTTCGTGACACACGATCTGCCAGGACGGGCGAATGATGCGGGCGCATTCGACCGCAAAATATTCGGGATCGGTGTAGAGCCAGCCGGGCAGGCTCCAGTCCGCCTGCGGATCGGCATCGATATCTTCGAAACGCTGCGCCACGGACATGCTCCGGTTGCTTGTTGTACGATCGTATAATAGGTTCGCCGGATGAGCAAGCCCGCTTTCACTCGCGCCGAACCCGATGCGCGCCGCCTGTCGCTGATCGAGGCGACCGCGCGCGTGCTGGCGCGTGCGGGGGCGGGGGGCGCATCCGTCCGGACGATTGCCACCGAGGCTGGCGTCTCACCGGGGCTGGTCGGGCATTATTTCGACGGCGTCGATGCGCTGATCGCGGCGACCTATGCGCATGTCGGCGCGCAGGTGAGCGCCGCGCTCGCCGCCGCGGTCGAGGGGGCGGGGGACGATCCGCGCACGCGCCTCACCGCCTATGTCACCGCGAGCTTCGCCCCCCCGATCGCCGATCCGGCGCTGCTCGCGACCTGGATCGCGTTCTGGAGTCTCGTCACCCCGCGCGCCGAGATCGCCCGGCTCCACGACGATATCTACGCCGCGTACCGCCGCGATATCGAATCGCTGCTCGGCGATTGCGGCGTCGCGCCGGGGAAGCGGCGGCTCGCCGCAATCGCGATCACCGCGCTGGTCGATGGATTGTGGCTGGAGTTGTGTCTGTCGCCGGACACCTTCAGCGCGGCCGAGGCGCGGCTGATCGCCGAACGTCAGATCGCGGCGCTGCTTATTTCGACAGATCCGTAAACAGCGACAGATAATAGGAAATCCCCGGCGCGATGTTCGCCACCGGGGTTCGCTCGTTCAGTCCGTGGCTGAATTCGTCCGATTCCTTGATGAACACCGGGCTCGCGCCATAGCTGCCGACGCCTTTCGATCGGAACCACATGCTGTCGCTCGCGCCCGATGCCTGCGCCGGAAATACCGGCACGCCGGGATAGGTCTTGGCCATCGCCGCCTTCACCGCAGCGACGAAATCGGGGCGCAACGGCGAAGCATCGGTCGCGACCGAACCTTCGGTCAGGTCCTTGAAAGTCACCGCAGGCTCCGCCGCGACCTTCTGCAACTCGGCCATGATGGCGGCGGGCTTGTGGCCGGGAAAGATGCGGCAGTTGATGTTGGCGGTGGCGCGCTGCGGCAGCGCGTTGAGCGCGTGCCCGCCATTCACCATCGTCGCGACGCAGGTCGTCCCGATCTGGCCGACGGTGCCGGGATTGGCGGTCAGCGTCGTGATCGCGGCCTTGTCGGTCGGGTCGGCGACGAACGCGCGCATCGCCGCGCCGATGGCGGGCGATTCGTACTTTGCCGCCTCGGTCAGCGTGTGGCGAGTGAGGTCGCTCAATTCGGGGGTGAACTGATAATGGCCGATCCGGGTCAGCGCCTCGGCAAGCTGGACGATCGCATTGTCCGTGCGCGGCGCCGAGGAATGCCCGCCGGGATTGGTGACGCTCAGCTCGAAATCGGCATAGGTCTTCTCCGCGCCCTGCCAGGTGAAGAACAAGGGCTTGTTGGTCTTCTCGTCGAGCAGCCCGCCGCCGCCGTCGATATTGAGGACGAGTTCGGAATTCTTCAATTGCTCGGCGATCATCGCCGATGTCTTCATCGTCGTTTCCTCGTCCCCCGAGAATTCGAGGACGATCGTGCGTTTCGGCTTATAGCCTTCGCGCTTCAACTCGATCAGCGCAGCGATTGCGATCGTCCCGTCGAGCTTCATGTCGGTCGCCCCGCGTCCGAACAGGTAACCGTTCTCGACGACGGGGGTGAAAGGATCGCGCTGCCAGTCCTTCGGATTGGCCTCGACGACGTCCATGTGACCCGAAATGACGAGCGGCTTGAGGCTCGCGTCGCTCCCCGGCCAGCGCGCAATCAGGAAAGCGGTGTCGTCCACGGGGGTGATCGTGATGTCGCTATCGGCGAACCCGCCCTTGACCAGCGCCGCCTTGTAGAGCGCGGCGACCTCGGACGTCTTGTTGCCCGGCCCGCGCACCGATCGAAGCGAGATCGCCTGCTTCGCCAGATCGAGCGCCTGCGCCTCGGCGGCCGGATGCGCGGGCGCGGCGACCGCGGGAGTAGCGACGAGCGTGGTGGCGAGGAGGAGGGCGATCTTCATGGGCGGGTCTCCGGGGAAGGAAGTTGCGGGTCTTGTCCGGCATCGCCGGTCGAGACACAAGGTTTGGATCGGGCGTCACGGTCTTCGAGCCCTCTCCCGCTTGCGGGAGAGGGCTGGGTGAGGGTCTTCTTCTTTTCTGCGCTCGCGAGAAGAAGAAGAAGAAGAAGACCCTCACCCTCCCACGCTTCGCATGGGCCCCTCCCTCTCCCGCGAAGGCGGGAGAGGGGTAGGTTGCCGGGCAAGTCATCCAGCCCGCACGTCGCGGAAGGGGATCGTCCGGTCGATCTCGGGCTCTCGCGGCAGGCCGAGGACGCGCTCGCCGATGATATTGCGCTGGATCTGGTCGGTGCCGCCGCCGATCGAGGTGAAATAGGCGTTGAGCGTCAGGAAATTCGCGTCCTCCGCGCGGGGATGGTCCGGCCCCTCCAGCAGGCTCTCCCCACCGAGCAATTCGGTCCGCACCCGCGCTTCCTCGTGCAGGATGCGGCTCATCGCCAGCTTGCCGAGCGACAGAATCGACGCCGATGTCCCCTGCGCCAGTTCGGCCTTGGCGCGTTGCGTGTTGAGCCGGTTGAGCATGCGATAGCCGATGACGCGCGCGAGATCCTGCCGCACGACGGGATCGTCGAGCTTGCCCGCCTCGCGCGCCAGCCCCATCAGCGACAGATCGCCCTTCGGCCCACCCGCGCCGCTGCGCGGACCCCGCGCGTTATCCCCCATCACCGATCGCTCGTAGGCGAGCGCGGTCTGGAGGACACTCCAGCCGCCGTTCAGCGGGCCGAGCAAATTCTCGCTCGGCACGAAGACGTCGGTCAGGAACACCTCGTTGAAATGTGCCTCGTCGGTGATCTGGCGCAAGGGGCGGACCTCGACCCCCGCCTGCTTCATCGGCAGGAAAAAGAAGCTGATGCCGCGGTGCTTGGGCATGTCCCAGTCGGTCCGCGCGATCAGCATGCCGTAATCGGCGACCTTCGCGCCAGAGGTCCAGACCTTCTGGCCGTTGATCGTCCAGCCGCCGTCGGTCGCGTCGGCGCGCGTCCGGATCGCGGCGAGATCGGAGCCCGCGCCGGGCTCCGAATAGAGCAGGCACATGCCGACTTCGCCCGCGAGCAGCTTCGGCACGATCTCGCGTTTGAAGCTGTCGGTCGCATGCGCGAGCGCGGTGTTCGCCCAGAGGTTAGTCCGGTCCTGCCCTGCTCCTGGAGCACCGACCGCCGCGAAGGCACGCTCGACGACCTTCGCCTGCGCGTCGGTATAGTCGTGGCCGTACCAGGCGGCGGGCCAACGCGGTACCGCATACCCCGCATCGCGGACCTTCGCGAGCCACTCGGCGCGCGGATCGCGCCCGAACTGGTCATGGTGCGCGACCACGCCTTGCCAATTCTCGGCGAGCCAGGCCTCGACCTCGGCGCGAATCTCGTCGTCGCTCATACCCGCGTCTCCAGCGCGCGAACGAATCGCTCGCGATCCGCGGCGGGCGTGCCGAATAGCTGGGCCGACGATCGCGCGCGACGCAGATAGAGGTGCGCGGGATGATCCCAGGTGAAGGCGATGCCGCCGTGCATCTGTATGCCGTCCTTCGCGATCCTGACGAACGCGTCGGCGCAGGCGAAGCCGGCGAGCGCGATCGCCGCATCCTTGTCGGGCGCGTCGTCCGCCACCTTCTGCGCGGCGTTGCGCGCCGCCGAGGTGGCGCTTTCGCTTTCGAGCAGCAGGTCCGCGGCCATATGCTTGATCGCCTGAAAACTGCCGATCGCGCGGCCGAACTGGTGACGCTCGCGTGCGTAATCGACCGTCATCGCGAGCATCCGCCGCGCCGCGCCCGCCGCCTCGCTCGCCAGCGCGACGCGCGCCAGATCAAGCGCGGTCGAAACCTCGCGCCAGCCGCCCCCGAGCGGCGTCGCAGGGGTGACATCGAAGATCACATCCGCCAGCCGCCGCGTCCGGTCGAAGGTCGGGAGCGGCGTCACCGCCATCCCCGCCGCGCTGCGATCGACCGCGAAGACGCCCGCGTCCGTGACGACGAGGATCGTGTCGGCGATCGCGCCATCGCTCACAAACCGCGCGACGCCAGTCAGCCGGTCGCCGTCGGCGCACACCGCGACGCCTGCTTCGGTCCAGTCGGCGGCGGGGCCGGTCAGCGCCACCGTTACGATGCGGCTGCCATCGGCGATCTTCGGCAACAGCTTCGTTTCGCCCAACGCCTCCAACAACGCCGCGGCAAGCACCGTCGAGAGCATCGGCACCGGCACCAGCGCCGCGCCGATCTCCTCCATCACCAACCCGAGTTCGACCGGCCCGAGTCCCGCGCCGCCCTGCGCCGCGTCGATCGTCAGCCCGGCGACGCCGATGTCGGCGAGCGCCCGCCACAGATCGGGATCGTGCCCGATCTCGCTGTCCATGATCCGGCGCACGTCGGCCTCGCCGCAGCGATCCGCGAGCAGTCGCCGCACCGCCTCGACGAGCGCGGCACGATCCTCAAGAGTCGTGGGGCGTGGGGCGAGCGCGGTTGCCATAACCAAAGTTATGATACGCGATCAGACGCTCGAATCAATCGCCGCCTCGATCCGGCGCTTGGCCTCGGCGGCAACCGCCTTGCGCCCAGCGAAATCGAGCGGGTCGAACGGCTCCAGGACATGCAGCGTCGCCGTGAACGAACCGCGCCGTTTCAGCACGCGCTTAGCGTGGTCCTGCCCAAGCTCGTCGCCGATCCACGCGATCTCCGGCGTCGCCGCGCCGTAGTCGATCCAGATCGGCTGGACGACGACCCCCGGCGGCGGCGGATCGAGCACCGCCAGCAACGAGGCGTTGAACGGCAGCAACGTGACGCCGTCCCCAGTCGTGCCTTCGGGAAAAACGGTGACCGCCCAGGCTTCGGCGAGCGCCTTACGCAATTCCTCGATCTGATCCATCACCCCGAGGCGATCGTCGCGGCGGACGAACAAGGTGCGGTTGAGCGTGCACAGCCAGCCGATCAGCGGCACCTCGCGCAGCTCCGACTTGGCGACGAAGGCGCTGCCCGTCGCGCCCGCGATGATCGGGATGTCGGTCCAGCTCAGATGGTTGGAGACGAACACGGCGTCGTGTTTGAGCGGCACACCGATCGTCCGCCGCCGCGCCCCCACGATCCGCCCGACCGCGCCGAGGAACAGCCGCGGCCAAGGGGAGGGGAGGCGAAACAGCCGCCAGAGGAAATGGATCGTCAGCGCCACGAGGAGCGCGAGAACGAGCGCCATCAGCCGCAGGACAAGCCGCAGCGTACCGACCGTGTCAGTCCTTGCGGCTGAGCGAGACGCCGTACAATTCCATCCGGTGATCGACGAGGCGGAAGCCGAGCTTCTCGGCGATCGATTTCTGCAATTGCTCAAGCTCGGGATCGACGAACTCGATCACCCGGCCGGTCTCGACGTCGATCAGATGGTCGTGATGCGCCTCGGGCGCGGGCTCGTAGCGCGAGCGGCCGTCGCCGAAGTCGTGGCGATCGAGGATGCCCGCCTCCTCGAACAGCCGCACGGTGCGATACACCGTCGCGATCGAGATTCCGGGGTCGATCGCCGAGGCGCGGGCATAGACCTTCTCGACGTCGGGATGATCCTCCGCATCGGACAGGACGCGCGCGATCACCCGGCGCTGTTCGGTGATGCGCAGACCCTTCTGGTTGCACAGAGCTTCGAGGTCGATTTTGCGTGCCATTGGATCCCTTATGTAATCGCACCGGACGCTCGCGAAAAGCGCGACCGACTCGCAAGTTTGATTTGTCGCGGCACCGGCCCGCTCCCCACCCTATCTCGTTCAGTATAATGACTTGGGAGCATCCCCACAAACAAGGTGGGGTGGGGAGAAAGCTGGTGCCGCCCGCGCGCGTGAGCACGCCAAACGAAAGCACGCTGGTACCGCCCATCGGCGCGAGCCGATCGACCAAAAGCGTATCAATCCGGAAACGATTTCTTTCGGATCTGTAACTACCCGGCGGCACTCCCGTACCCATATCCATGACCTGCAATGAACGGGGCGCCCATCCTTGGTTCACCGTGACAGTCTATAACGCCGGATGTCGTCGCTTCGGCGAGGACTCAGTTGTTTCACCAGAGATTCGAAAAGGACAAACCATGCGCACGATCCTCAAATCCAGCTTCCTGTGGCAGTTCGCCGGGGGATTCGTGCTAGGTGCCGCCGGTCTGTTGGTTCTCCAGCCCGCCGCGAATGCATCGCCAGTCGCGCCTGCCGCGATTTCCGCACCGGTTCGGTAACCGATCGCGCGGCTCAAGCGTATATAATCACATGAACCGTTCCCCATTCATTGTCGCTGCGATCACCGCCGCCGGCCTGATCGCCCTCCCCAACGCGCTCGCGCATGCCGAACGCGCCGTGCCGATCCCGGCCGCCGCCAAGCAGATGCCCAAGGCCAGCGGCCCGCAGGTCGCGCTGCTCGCGGGGGGCTGCTATTGGGGCATGGAGGCGGTGTTCGAGCGCGTGAAGGGCGTGAAGGCGGTCACCTCCGGGTTTGCGGGTGGCGAAAAGGCCACCGCCAATTACGCCGCGGTATCGACCGAGCGGACACGGCATGCCGAGGCGGTGCGGATCGTCTATGATCCGAACGTCGTCAGCTATGCGACGCTGCTCCGCGTCTATTTCTCGATCGCGCACGATCCGACCCAGCTCAACCGCCAGGGCCCCGACAGCGGCGTGAGTTACCGCTCGGCGATCTTCCCGCAGAACCCGGCGCAGCGCGTCGTCGCGGCTAGCTATATCGCGCAGCTCGGCAAGGCGCATGTGTTCGCGCAGCCGATCGTGACGAAGCTGGAGGCCGGGCATTTTTACCCCGCCGCGGCGGATCACCAGAATTTCTACGATCGCAACCCGCATCACCCGTATATCGTGATGTGGGACAAGCCCAAGGTCGCGGCGTTCAAGGCGGCTTTCCCGACGCTGGCGGTGAAGGGGTAGGACGGAGCGACACGAGGATTTCCGTCATCCCCGCGACGGCGGGGATCCCTATACACGAACGTTTCGAGCCTCGTCGGCATCAGCCAATATGGATTCCCGCCTTCGCGGGAATGACGAAACGGGATTTTGTCCGAGTGTCGGTTAGACCTACCGCAACGCCGCGCTGAGCGTCGCGCGCGTTCCCGCGTGCGCGGTGTCGTATTCCACGATCGATTGCAGGCTTTGCGCCATTGCGCGAATCAGCTTGGTGCCGATGCCGGTGCCACCTGGCGCGATTTCTCCGTTCAGGCCGACGCCGTCATCTTCGACCGCGAGCACGAAGCGGGCGTCGCCGTCGCGGGCAAGCGCGACGCGGACTTCGCCGCTCCCCGCGGGATAGGCGTATTTGCAGGCATTGCTGACGAGTTCGGTGACGATCACGCCGAGCGAGACCGCGCGATCCGGCGGCAGCTGGATCGGCTCTGCGGCGAGCGTCAGCGTGCGCCGGCGATCCTTGGTCGACCAGGTTTGGCCAAGTTCGTCGATCAGCGCGGTGAGATATTCCCGCATATCGACGCTTTCGACGTCGCTGCCGCTGTAGAGTCGGCGGTGGACCTGCGCGATCGCGGCGATGCGGCGCTGGGTGTCCTCAAGCGCGGTACGCGCGGGCGTATCGGTTAGCGCGCTCGACTGCATGCGGACCATCGCCGAGACGATCTGAAGCGAATTCGCGACGCGGTGGTTGACCTCCTCCAATAGCGCTTCGAGCCGGGCGTTGCTGGCGCGTAACTGGGTTTCGGCCTCGATCTTGTGACGCTCGAGTTCGGCGCGTTTGAGCACCTGTTTGAACGACGCGTCGAGCAGCTCGAAGAAATCCTCGCCGACGGTCTTCACGACATAATCGGCGGCGCCCGCGCGGAGCGCGTCGATCGCGATGCGGCCCTCCTCGGATCCGGTGACATAGAAGATGCAGGGCAGCGTCGACAGCTTGCGCAGCCGTTTGAGCGTCTCCAGTCCATCGAGGCCGGGCATGTAATGATCGACCGCGATCACGTCGAAACGCTCGGCGGTCGCCATCGCGACACCTTCCTCGCCGGTCTCGGCGCAATCGACCTCATAGCCGCGTCGGCGCAGCGCGCGCGACGCCAGCCGACGCAGCCCCGCGTCGTCGTCGATATAGAGGACCCGCGTCGCCATCAGTCCTCCGCGATATCCGGCACCTGGATGACCGACAGGAAAAGCCCAAGTTGGCGGATCGCCTGCGCGAAACTTTCGTAATTCACCGGTTTGGTGATGTAGACGTTGGCGCCCAGATCGTAGCAGCGCTGCACCTCGCGCGAATCGTCGGTGGTGGTAAGCACCACGACCGGTGTACGCCTGACCGGGCCGTCGCTGCCTTTGATCCGCTGCAGGATATCGATGCCGCTCATGTCGGGCAGGTTGAGATCGAGCAGCACCAGCGCGGGGCCGTTGAGCGCGGGGCCGTCCTTGCCGTTGAACAGATAGTCGAGCGCGCTCGTCCCATCGAGGAAATGCTTGATGTCGTTGAGAATCCCGGCGCGGCGGATGTTCTTCTCGATCAGCTTGGCATGGCCCTCGTCGTCCTCGATCATCACGATGTTGACGGATTGGTGCGCGTTCATTGGGCGGGTTCCTGTAATTCCAACGTGACCGGCAGCATTAGCCGGAAGGTCGCGCCCTCGCCAAGCGTCGAGCGGACGTCGACGATGCCGCCGAGGCGATAGGCGAGCGCGCGGACGTGCGCGAGGCCGATGCCTTCACCGGGCTGGTCCTGTGCGCCCGATCGGCGGAACAGATCGAAAATGCGCTGGTGGTCGCGCTGGTCGATGCCGCGACCGTTGTCGGCGATCTCGATCGTCGCGCGCGGGCCGGTGCGCGCGCCGCTCACCACGACCCGGCCGGGGCGGCAGGGCTGAAAATATTTAACCGAATTCTCGATCAGATTGGATAGGATCTGCTCGATCGCGAGACGATCGCTGGTGATCGCGGGGAGCGCGCCGTCGATCTCGATCGTCGCCTCCTGATCTTCGAGCCGGTGCGCGAGCGTGCCGCGGATGCCGTCGACGATTTCCGCGAGATCGAGCGGCTCGGGGGCGAGGACGCGGCGGCCCTGGCGCGACAGCGTCAGGATCGCGTTGATCAGCCGGTCCATCTTCTGCGTCGAGGTGCGGATGAAGCCGATCGCTTCGGGCAGGTCCTCGCGCGCCGCGAGGCGCGCCTCTTCGGTGACGATGTCGGGCGCTTCCGCCTCGGCGCGATCGATCAGCGTGGTGATCGCGGCGGTCGCGGTTTCCAACTCGGCGGTGAAGCCCATCACGTTGACGAGCGGCGAGCGCAGATCGTGGCTGACGATATAGGCGAAGCGCTGGATCTCGTCGTTGGCGCGGCTGAGATCGGCGGTGCGGTCCGCGACGCGTTCCTCGAGATGCTCGTTGAGGGATCGAAGCGTGTTGCGCGAGGCGGCGAGATCCTGGGTGTAGCGCAGGATGGTCAGCAACGACGTCACCGCGACGACGACCAGCACCAGCGCGGCGAGCGCGAGGATTGCGTAGAAGGTACGGACGCTGGCTTTTTGTTGCGCGTCGCGAATGGTGAGGAGGCGGCGTTCCTCGGCACCCATCGTATCGAGCTGTCTACGCAAATCGCGCATCCGAGTGACGCTGACGTCATGGCGAAACGCGGCGATCGCGGCATCGGAACGGCCCTGCTGCACCAACGCATTGGTGTGTGCGCGCAATGCGAGCAGTTCGGCGATCGAAATGCGTAGCGAAGCGATGTTGCTTCGCTGGCGCGGATTGTCGGCGGTCAAACGCGACAATCGCGCGATCGTCGACGGTAAGTCCGCGGCAGTCTTCCTGTAGGCATCGAGGAAGTTTTGTTCTCCCGCCAGCATATAGCCGCGGCGCGTCGTCTCGCCTTGTTCGACGATCCGGCGAAGCTCGGCGATCGCGAGTTCGACCTCGTACGTGTGGTCGACCCAGCGTGTGTGCTGTTGGTTGCGCACCGTGACCCATGCGGCCGCAGCCACCGCCACGACGAGCGCGAGGAAGCCCAAGGTCATGAACGCGATCAATGCGCGGCCGATGCGACGTTCGCGTGCAATCAGGCGCTTGGTCGCTTCGGAGGCCATCGGGTTCGCGTCTAAACGCAGGCGTAACGATTGGCCAGTAGCGTCATGTTGATCTGTATCACGTCGTCATTGCACGCAACTCGCTGCCTTTTTCTATACGGTTCTCAGAGCAACAGCTCTTGCGCGGTCGCCCGCCCGACGTGCCCGCCGCCGCGGCGCCGCGCGTATTCGGTCTCGGCGGTGAAGCGGATATCGGGGTCGCGGTCGGTAATGAACTTGACGAGGCTTTCCTCCTCGATCTCGCGCCATTCCTTGCCGCGATCGGGGCCGTAGCGGACACGCGGCAGCAGGCCGGGCTCGTTCGACCATTGGATCAGTTGCGCGGCGCTCGCTTCGTTGAGCTGGTCGCGCAGATGATGCGCGGTGACGTACGCGTCGGGAAAGGCGCGGTGCGCCGGGAGGCCGCGTTCGTGGATCAGCCCCTCGGGCTTGCGCCAATAACGCAGCACCTGGTTCGAGAAGCTCGGGCTGTCGGGCCAGAGCCTGAGCGCGCATTTCCAGGTGCAGATCCAGTCGGCGCCATGGGTGAGCGAGGGCGTGCAGAATTGCGCCTCGAAGCTCGCGCGGTGCGCCGCGAGCGCGACGCGGCGCGGCCACGGATCGAGCACCGGGCGGGCGAGGTCGTGCCACAACGGCGCGTTGGCGACCTCCGCGTCGAGGATATGGTGGATCGCCTGGGTGATCGGCGGCATCGCGCGGCCGGGGTTGACCATCAGGTGGCCGCCGTCGCCTTGCAACTCCCACCGACCGTCGGCGCCGAGCGCGACGTCCTGCCAGCCGACCTCGCACACGCCATGCGCGGGCGGCGCGGGGCCGGTGGTTTCCAGGTCGATGACGCGGACGATACTGGGGGGAGGCGGCGGCATGCGGGGTATGTGGGCGCTGAGTTCGCTGCGCGCCAGCCAGATTCCCCTCCCTTGCAGGGAGGAGAGTTCATCCCCGCCTGATCTCGCTCTTCGCTAGTTGCGAATCGAGCGCAACGATAAGCCGGTCCAACCCTGCCTGATCCCTTGCCTCCGCCCGCGCGGTCAGTACGTCCTGCGTGTTGGACGAGCGGAGCAGCCACCAGCCGTCTTCGGTGGTGACGCGCGCGCCATCGATCGTCTCGACATTGGCGCCTTCGCGCGCAAGACGCGCGAGAATTTCGTCGATCACCTCGTCCTTGCGCGCGGGATCGACCGGAAAGCGCAATTCGGCGGTGTTGACGAACGCGGGCATCGCGTCGTGCAATTCGGTCAGCGTCCAGCCCGACAGATGCACCGCGCGGATCAGCCGCACCGCGGCCTCGAGCGCGTCGTCATAGCCGTGGCCGTCGGGCGGGCCGAAGAAGACATGCCCACTCATTTCGCCCGCGAGCGGCGCGCCAAGCTCGCGCATCTTTTCCTTCATCAGGCTGTGGCCGGTCTTCCACATCACCGGCTCACCGCCGAGCGCGGCGATTCGATCGAACAGCATTTGCGATGCCTTGACGTCGGCGATCACCGTCGCGCCGGGATGCTCGGCGAGTACAGATTCCGCCAGAATGGACAGGATCTCGTCGCCCCACAGCACCCGTCCCGCCCCGTCCACCGCGCCGATCCGGTCGCCGTCGCCGTCGAAAGCCAGTCCGAAATCGAGCCGCTTGTCGGCGACGAGGCGCTTCAGATCGGCAAGGTTCGCTTCGTCGGTAGGATCGGGGTGATGGTTCGGGAAATTTCCGTCGACTTGGATGAAGAGCAAATGATGCTCACCCGGCAGGAGTTGCGTCAGGCGCTCGATCGCCGGGCCGGCGGCGCCGTTGCCCGCGTCCCACGCGATCCGGTAGGCGCCGCCGGCGTAGCGCGAGAAGAGGTGGCCGACATAGCCGTCGAGCACATCTACGGTCTCGACCGACCCGGCGCCGTCCTCCCAGTCTCCCGCCTCGGCCAGCGCGGCAAGATCCTGGATATCCTCGCCGAAAAAGGCGCGGTGCTGCAGGACCATCTTGAAGCCGTTCTGATCGCGGGGATTGTGGCTGCCGGTCACCTCCACGCCGCCATCCACTTCCAGCGTCGCCTCGGCCCAATATAGCATCGGCGAGGGCGCGAGACCGATCCGGACGACGTCGACCCCCGACGCGGTCAGCCCCGCGACCAGCGCCGCCTCCAGCTCGGGTGAGGACAGCCGCCCGTCGCAGCCGACCGCGACGCGTGTGCCACCGGCGCGGCGGACGCGTGTCGCGAAGCCGCGGCCGATCGCATGCGCATCGGCTGTATCGAGGCCTCCGCCGACAACGCCGCGGACGTCATATTCGCGCAGGATCGTAGGATCGAACCGGTGCGCCACGCGTCAACCCGGCGATTTGAGCAGGATGTCGCGCGCGAGATTCAGTCGGCGCGTCTCTTCGTCGGAACCGCCGTGGTCGGGATGCGCCAGCGAGATCAGGCGGCGGTGCGCGGCGCGGATTTCGGCGGCGTCGGCGTCGGCGGAGACGCCCAGGATGTCGCGCGCGATCGCCGCGTCCTCCTGCGTGCGGCGCGGCGGCGGCGGTGCGGGTTTTCGGTTCGCCGGCCCCTTCCACAATTTCCAGCCCGCATAGGCGACGAGCAAGGCGAGCAGGAGGTTGATCATCGGGCGACGCTCTTCACGCGAACAGGGGAAGCGCGGGTTCGGGGAGCGCCAGCGCCGCCATCATCTCGCGCAATTCCTGGCGCGCTGCGACATGGCTGAGCGCCATCGCGCCGAAATCCCTGGCGTCGAGCATCGTCAGGCCCGACGGGAAGAGTTCGCGATAGACGACGCGCTCGCCGAGCCCGGGGACGATGCGGAAGCCGACGCGCTTGGCGAGCTGGTCGAGCGCTTCCGACACGCGGCGCATGTTGCGCGCCTCGATATGCTGGAGCCGGTTGCGCAGGACGACCCAGTCGATCGTCGCGCCGTCGGCCTTGGCGCGGGCCTTGCGCGCGTCCCAGATCATCTCGGAGTAGAAGCTCGGGCGGGTGACCTTGTAGGTTTCGGGATCGACCTGGCCGATCAGGTCGAAATCGACGAAACTGTCGTTCATCGGCGTGACGAGTGTGTTGGCCATCGTCGCGGCGGTGCGCGCCACCGGATCGTCGCGGCCCGGCGTGTCGATGACGAGATAATCGGCGTCCTCGGCGAGTTCGGCGAACAGATCCGCGAAATTGCCGTCCGCCCGGCCGTCACCGGTGGCGTGGCGCGGCGTCGCGAGATCGGCGTCGGTGCGCCTCACCGTCGCGGTGCGGTTGTCGAGATAGCGCCCCATCGTCCGCTGGCGATGGTCGAGATCGAGGCACGCGACGCGCGCGCCCTTCACCGCCAGCGCGATCGCGACATGCACCGCGGTGGTCGATTTCCCCGTCCCGCCCTTCTCGTTGGCGAAGACGATCACGTGTGTCTTTTCGGACCCGCTGGGCAATTCGTCGCATCCCTTGTTGATCGCGTCGGACACCCCCCATAGAAGCCCGCCCCGTAGAGTACGAGGGGGTAAGCGTGGAGATCGTCCGGGAATTGAGCGCGCTGCGCGTGGCGCTGGCGGGGCTGCGCGCCGACGGCAAGCGCATCGCGCTGGTCCCGACGATGGGCGCGCTACATGCCGGGCATCTCGCGCTGGTCGAAGCAGCGAAGCGCGGCGACACTGCGGTAGTTGCTTCGATCTTCGTCAATCCCAGGCAGTTCGGCCCGAACGAGGATCTGGCGCAATACCCGCGGCGCGAGGCGGCCGACGTTCGGATGCTGACCGAGGCGGGGTGCGACTTGCTGTGGGCGCCAGGTGGGGACGAAATGTACCCGGCGGGGTTCGCGACCAACGTCAGCGTGTCGGGGGTAAGCGACCTCCACGACGGCGCGGCGCGGCCGGGGCATTTCGACGGCGTCGCGACGGTCGTGGCGAAACTGTTCAACCAGACCGGCGCGGACGCGGCCTATTTCGGCGAGAAGGATTTCCAGCAACTGGCGGTGATCCGGCGGATGGTCGCGGACCTCGATATGGCAATCGAGATCGTGGGGGTGCCGACGCAACGCGAGGACGACGGTCTCGCGCTGTCGTCGCGCAACATCTACCTCGACGAGGAACAGCGCGCGAAGGCGGTGGCATTGCCGCGCGCGCTCGGCGTGGCGGCGAAGGCGATCGCGCGCGGGGACGATCCGGTGGCGGCGGTCGAGGAGGCGTGCTCCGCGCTCGTCGCAGTCGGGTTCGAGGTGGATTATGTCGCGCTGGTTGATGCCGAGACACTCGCGGTGGAGCCAGTGGCAGATCGGTCGCGCCGGCTGCTCGCGGCGGCGCGGATGGGGGCGACGCGGCTCATCGACAACATCGCGGTCGAGTAGGTGGGTTTTTGTTTGATCGCCTCTCGGCGATGGGCGGCACCAGCCCTCTCCCCCCACCCCGCCTCACTTTTATAATATGCTGACAGGGGTGGGGGGGGGGGGTTGTGGGCTGGTGCCGCAACGCGCCCGTGAGGGCGCCAAATAAAAACACCCTTAACCGCGTTAACCATTTGTAGAGACGAATCGCCCCACATCGGCTTCCATGGGAAGACGGGGGTGGATATGGGTAGCAGTCTCAAGAGCGCGCAGTTCCTGATCGAGAGCCGGATCGCCGATGCGGCGCGCGGCGATACGAATGCGTGCTACGATCTCGGTGTGTTCTATTCGACCGCCACCGGCGGCGTCGCCTACGACCTGATCGAGGCGCACAAATGGTTCAATCTCGCGGCGGTCGCTGGGCATGCAGCCGCGCAGGAAGCGCGCGGCGACATCGCCGAAGACATGACCGCACGCGAAGTCGCCACCGCGCAAGCCGCCGCCCGCGCCTGGCTGGCGATGACGCAGCGCCGCGCGGCCTAAAGCCGCTTTTCCAACACCACGAAGTCCAGATCGCGCGTCTTCGGCAGGCCGAAGCGTGGGTTCTCGAGCGGGAACGGCCGCCGCTCGCCCGTCAGGCGATAGCCGCGGCGCTCGTACCAGGCGATCAGTTCGGTCCGCCGGGCGATCACCGTCATTTCGATCGCGCTCAGCCGCCACTCGCGGGGCAGCGCCTCCGCCGCGTCGATCAGCCGCTGCCCCAGTCCTTTGGCCTGAAGCGCCGGATCGACCGTCAGCATCCCGAGATACGCGCGCGCATCGTCGGTTCGTTGCACGACGACGCAGCCGATGATCGCGTCCTCTTGCTCCGCGATGAGCATGCATTGGTCGGGATCGGCGAGGATACCCGCCAACGCCGCGACATCGGTGCGTTGCCCGCCGAGCAGATCGGCCTCGTGTGTCCAGCCGCCGCGCGCGCTGTCGCCGCGATAACCGCGTTCGATCAGCGCGTGAACTGTCGGGATGTTCGCGGTGACGGCCGCGCGGACGGCGATTTCAGGCAATGTTCGGTTCGCCGACTCCGGGTGACTGGCACGCCACCACGGTCGCGATCACGCTCAGCGTCTCGTTCGGATCGCGCACCTTGACCGTGTCGAGCCCCAGTTCCTTCGCGGGATAATCATTGCCCCCCGGGAAGATCGCGTCGCCGATGAACATCATCGCGTCGAGCGCGATGCCGCTTTCGTCGCGCAGCTTCTTCAAGCCATATGCCTTGTCGACGCCCTCGCGCGTGATGTCGATCGAGGTCGTCCCGCCCATGTTGATCGCGAGGCCGGGGAGGCGCTTTTTCAGGTCGGCCTGGATCACCTTGCGCTTGGCGAAATCGGGATCCCATGTCTCCTTGGCGTCGATCGGCGCTTGCTGGCCCAATGCGGAGAAGGTGATCTGGCTACCGCGATCCTCGATCCGCTCGCCCCAGGTCTTCTCGGGCACGAACCCGGTCGCCTCGAGCGACTGGCCGAACGCGTCGATGATGGTCTTTTTCTCGTCGTCGCTGAACAGCTCGGCATAGACCGCGGACCATTTGCCGTCCTTGTACGTGTAGAGCTTCGTGCCCGTAGTCGGCATCAGCCACAGTTTCGCGCGATCGGCGCGCGCGGGCAGGCGGCTCGCGACCTGTTTGTCGAACTGCGGCCAGTCTCCGCCCGAGATCACCGCGACATTCGCCACGGCGAGCAGATCGGCGAGCGCCTCGCCCATATCCTCCTTGATCGCCTGCTTGCTCTCGGCGAGCGTCCCGTCGAGATCGAACGCGACCAGCTTCTTCATGGCGATACTCCGGTTTTCGGGAGGATGATCGTGTCGATGGCGTGTGCGACGCCGTCTTCGTCGTTGCCAAGGGTGACGTGATCGACGCCCTGCTTCACCGCGTCGGGCGCGTTGCCCATCGCGATCGAGACGCCCGCGATCTCGAGCATCGCGACGTCATTGGCTTGGTCGCCGATCGCGGCGGTTGCGGACAGCGGCACGTCGAAAGCGGCGGCGAGCGCGGTGATGCCGTCGCCCTTGTTAGCCTCAAGCGCGGTGACATCGAGATAATAGGTCTGCGATTGCACCACGGTCGCCGCGTCGCCGTATTTCGCGCGCGCCTTTTCGTGGAGTTCGCCCAGCAAATTCTCGTCATCGCTGACGAAGGTGATCTTGTCGGCATGATCGAGCAGGGCGTCGAAATCCTGCGTCACGATCGGCGCCTGGTTCGACGCGATCCGTTCGTGTTCGACATGGACGCCCTCGTCGGACGACGCGTACCATCTGTCGTCGGCGAACACCCAGCGATCGACCTTCGCGTCGCTGACGAGATCGAACATCCCGCGCGCGACGGTCTCGTCGATCGTGTGGTGCTCCATGACCGTCCCGTCGCGGCGAAACACGAGCCCGCCGTTGAACGCCCCCATCGCGCCGTCGAGTCCGAGCCGATGGGCGATCGGCATCATCCCCGATATCGGCCGCGCGCTGACGATGGTAAAGGCGACTCCCGCCGGGGTGAGCCGCTTTACCGAATCCACCGTCGCGGCGGTGAGCTTCTTCTCCTTGTCGACCAACGTCCCATCGACATCGGACACCACCAGCTTGATCGAACGCATTATTGCGGCATCTCGACATGCCCGCCGAAGCCGTACCGCATCGCCGACAGCAATTTGTCGCCGAAGGTATGATCGACGCGGCTGCGATAGCGCGAGAACAGCGCCGCGGTCAGCACGTTGACCGGGGTCGCCTGCTCCATCGCCGCCGCGATCGTCCAATGCCCCTCGCCCGAATCGGCGACCTTGCCCGAGAATTTCTCTAGACTCTGGTCCTTAGCGAGCGCCGCCGCGGACAGATCGAGCAGCCAAGACGAGATCACGCTGCCGCGCCGCCACACTTCGGCGATGTCGGTCAAATTGAGGTCGAACCGTTCATCCTCTGGCAGAATATCCTTGTTCTTGCCCGCGAGCACGTCGAACCCCTCAGCATAGGCCTCCATCAGCCCGTATTCGATCCCGTTGTGGACCATCTTGACGAAATGGCCCGAGCCCGCCGGCCCGGCGTGGATATAACCCTTCTCCGCGCGCGGATCCTCGCCTTCCTGACCCATCCGGTCGGGCGTGCGCGGGATGTTGCCGAGCCCGGGCGCGAGCGCGTCGAAAATCGGATCGAGCATGTCGACGACCTCCTTGGGGCCGCCGATCATCATGCAATAGCCGCGCTCCAGCCCCCAGACTCCACCCGAGGTGCCGACGTCGACGTAATGCGTCTTCTTCTCGCGGAGCTGCTTGGCGCGGCGGATGTCGTCCTTGTAGAAGGTGTTGCCGCCGTCGATCACCACGTCACCCTCGACGCAGGTGTCGGCGAGCGACTGGATCGTCTGCTCGGTCGGGTCGCCCGCGGGGAGCATCACCCAGAAGATCGCGGGCGTGCCGAGCTTCTCGCGCATGTCGTCGAGCCCGGTCGCGGGGGTGGCACCTTCGTCCTTCAGGTCAGCGATCGCCTTGTCGTTGCGGTCCCAGACGACGGTCTCATGCCCCGCCTTCATCAGCCGTCGCGAAATGTTGCCGCCCATCCGGCCAAGGCCGATGATTCCGAGTTTCATGTGAGTCTCCGGTTGGAAAAGCCCGTTAGGGCTGAGCTTGTCGAAGCCCTGTCCTTCTTCTTTGTTCCGCAGCGGAGAGAAGAAGGCAGCCCTTCGACAGGCTCAGGGCAAACGGAATTGGGGTCGGGCGTCGTTCTCTATTCGCCGGGGCACCGTGATCGGTTTCACGCCTCCGCCGGATGCTTCGCCGCGATCGCGCCGAGCAGATCGTCGAACGCTTTGGCGAACGATGCGACGCCTTCCAGCACCAGCGTATCGGTCACGACCTTCAGATCGAGCCCCAGCCGCTCGGTCTCCGCCAGCACGTGCCGCGCGCCATCGACATCCGCCGTGAGCGTCGCGGTCGCGGTGCCGTGGTCGCGATACGCGTCGAGCGTCTTGGGGGGCACGGTGTTGACCGTGTCCGGCCCGATCAACGTGTCGAGATACAGTACGTCGGAATAGGCCGGATTCTTGGTGCCGGTCGACGCCCACAACAGCCGCTGCGGCATTGCGCCCTTGTCGGCTAGCTTCCGCCAGCGATTCGAAGCGACGAAGTCCCGATACCAGGCATATGCCGCCTTCGCGCTGGAGATCGCGACCTTGCCCTTGATCGCCGCAAGCGCATCGGCCTCGTCTTCGCTCGCCTTTTCCATCGTCTCGATCTTGTCGTCGATCTTGGTGTCGATTCGGCTGAGGAAGAAGCTCGCGACGCTGGCGATGCGGTCGATTGTTTCGCCGCGCCCGGCGCGTTTTTCCAGTCCCGCGACGAACGCCTCCGCCACCGCCTGATACGCGTCGATCGCGAACAGCAACGTGACGTTGACGTTGATCCCGGCATCGATCGTCGCCGCGATCGCGGGAACCCCCGCAGCGGTGCCGGGAATCTTGATCATCAGATTGGGCCGGTCGACCGCCGCCCACAGCCGCGCGGCTTCCGCGATCGTCGCATCGGTATCGTTGGCGAGATAGGGCGACACTTCGAGGCTGACATAGCCGTCCTTGGCGTCGAGCCGGTCGTAGACCGGGCGAAGCGTGTCGCACGCCGCCTGGATATCCTCGATCGCGAGATGCTCGTACCGCGCCATCGCGGAAGCATCGGGATGGGCCTTGTCGAATTCGGCGAGGCTTTCGTCATAGGCGTCGCCGTGGCCCATCGCCTTTTCGAAGATCGACGGGTTGGAGGTGACCCCGGTCAGCCCATCCTCTTCGACGAGCTTCTTCAAGCCGCCTTCGTCCATGAACTTGCGATCGACGAAGTCGAGCCAGATCGCCTGCCCGAGCGCCTCGAGATCGTTGAGCCGACCCATCACTTTTTCTCCATCACGCTCTTCGCCGCCTTGACGACATTCTCCACCGTGAAGCCGAACTTGCTCTTCAGCCCGGCAAGCGGGGCGGAAGCGCCGAACGTCGCCATGCTGATCGCCTTGCCCTCCAGCCCGATATAGCGATCCCAGCCGATCTCGCTCGCCATCTCGATCGAGACACGCGCGGCAACCGCCTTGGGCAACACGCTTTCCTTGTACGCGTCGGATTGCTGTTCGTAACGGAACCAGCTCGGCATCGAGACGACGCGCGCGGCCACGCCTTCCGCCTTCAGCTGTTCATAGGCTTCGACCGCCAGCGAGACTTCGGAACCCGTCGCGATCAGGATCACGTCGGGTGCGCCATCGCTGTCGGCGAGGACATAAGCGCCCTTTTCCAGCCCGTCCGCGGCGGCGTATTTCGTTCTATCGAGCGTCGGCAGCGCCTGACGCGACAGCACCAACGCCGTCGGATGGTCGCCATCCTCGACGATCGCCTTCCACGCCGCCGCCGCCTCGTTGGCGTCGCCGGGCCGGATCGTATCCATCCCCGGCGTCGCGCGCAGGATTGCGAGTTGCTCGATCGGCTGATGCGTCGGCCCGTCCTCGCCGACGCCGATCGAATCGTGCGTGTAGACCCACACCGCGCCGATCTCCATCAGCGCCGACAATCGCACCGGCGGCCGCATGTAATCGAGGAACACGAAGAAGGTGGAGCCGTAGCCGCGCAGGCCTGACAGGGTCATGCCGTTGACCACCGCGCCCATCGCGTGTTCGCGCACGCCGAAGTGGAAATTGCAGCCGCCATAGCTGCCCGGCTCGAATGACCGCGCGCCCTTGATGTCGGTCTTGGTCGATGGCGCGAGATCGGCCGATCCGCCGATCAGCCACGGCAATTTCGGCACGATCGCGTTCAACACCTTGCCCGCGGCGTCGCGGCTGGCGAGACCCTTGGCATCGGCCTCGAACACCGGGATGTCCGCGTCCCAGCCATCGGGCAGCGCGCCCGCCAGCATCGCATCGACTTCCGCCGCGAGATCGGCATGTGCGGTGCGATACGCGCCGAGCATCTTCTCCCATTCTTCGCGTGCCGGGCGACCGCGGTCGGCGATCGCGCCGTTGAAATGCTCGATCACGCCATCGGGGACGTAGAAGGTCTTGTCCTCGGGCCAGCCGTAGGCGCGCTTGGTCTCGGCGATCACGTCCTCGCCCATCGCGTCGCTATGCGCCTTGGCCGTGCCCGCGATCGGGCTGCCATAGCCGATGATCGAATGGACGATGATGATCGTCGGACGGTCGTCGGTCTTGCGGAACGCGTCGAACGCCTGCGCCAGCGCCGCGCAATCGTTGGCGTCATCGACATGCACGACGTTCCAGCCATAGCCTTCGAAGCGTTTGCCGACATCCTCGTCGAAGGTCAGACTGGTCTTGCCCTCGATCGTGATGTGGTTGCTGTCGTAGATCCAGCACAGGTTCGACAACCGCAGATGCCCGGCGAGGCTTGCCGCTTCCTGGCTGACACCCTCCATGATGTCGCCGTCACCCGCCAGCGCATAGACGTCGTGATCGAACAGATCGAAGCCCGGTTTGTTATACCGCGCGGCCAGCCAGCGCTCGGCGATCGCCATGCCGACCGAATTGCCGCAGCCCTGACCGAGCGGCCCGGTCGTCGTCTCGACGCCGGTGGTGTGACGATATTCGGGATGCCCCGGGGTCTTCGATCCGAGCTGCCGGAAATTCTCGATATCCGCCAGGCTGACCGCCGCATTGCCCGTCTTCCTGCCGTCGCGGTCGATCTCCTCGACGTCGGCGAGATGCAGCAACGAATAGAGCAGCATCGACGCATGCCCGACCGACAGCACGAAACGGTCGCGATTGGGCCAGTCGGGCGTGGCGGGATCGTAGCGCAGGAATTGCGACCAGAGCGTGTAGCCGACCGGGGCCATCGCCATCGGCGTCCCCGGATGCCCCGAATTCGCCTTCTGCACCGCGTCCATCGACAGCGTGCGGATCGTGTCGATCGTCAGACGTGCGAGCGATCCGTCCTCGTGAACGTCGGTAGATTCGGGGCTGGATTGGGGCGCGGCGGTGGCGGTATCGGTCATGGGGCCTCGTTCGGTTTCAGCTGCAACGCACCCGCGGGCGCGGGGTTGCCGAATCCGTGTCGCCCTAGCGAATCGACCGGTTACGTTCCAGCCTCGTAACGACCCCGTCGGTCGCGACATATGCGGCGTCAAACTCGTCGAGGAACAGCCCGTGGCCGAGCGCGCCGGGGATCGCGTCGATTGCGCTGGCGAGGGCGCGGGGGTCGTCGAGCGTCGCAAATCGGCAGTCCGCGACGAGATTGCAATTGTCGGTCGCATAGCCCTCGCGCACCGCCACCGTCGCACCCAGCGTCTCCAGCGCGGCGACCACGAAGCCCCGCGCGAACGGGAGAACCTCGACCGGGATCTTCGCGGCGCCGATCGCCTCGACGCGCTTCGATCCGTCGGCGATCACCACCATCCGGTCCGCCGCCGCCGCCACCGCCTTCTCGCGCAGCATCGCCCCGCCCGCGCCCTTGATCGCGAAGAGCCGCGGGTCGATCTCGTCGGCGCCGTCGATCGCGAGATCGAGCCGGGCAATCCGCGAGAAATCGATCATCGCGATTTCCGCCGCGCGCGCCGCCGCTTCGGTCGCGAGCGACGTCGCCACCGCCTCGATCCGCAAGCCGTCGCGCACCCGCTGGCCAAGCGCCGCGATCGCATATGCCGCGGTCGATCCTGTGCCGAGCCCGACCAGCATCCCGTCCGCCACCTCGGCGACCGCAGCCTCCGCGGCCAGGCGCTTGTCCTCGTCGATCGTCACGCGATCAGCTGTAGCGCGCTTCCTCCCACCAGGGGAAGAAATCGGGCATGTCGCGCGAAACCTTGTCGGGATAGACGGGCGCGCGCTTCTCGAGGAACGAGGTCACGCCTTCCTTCGCGTCCGCCGAACGCCCGCGCGACAGGATGCCGCGGCTGTCGACCTTGTGCGCGTCCATCGGGTGCGCCATGCCGAGCCCGCGCCACATCATCTGCCGGATCATCGCGACCGAAACCGGCGCGGTATTATCGGCGATCTCGCGCGCCATTTCCTGCGCGCGCGCCAGCAGCCGATCCGCCCGCAGCACCTCGCTCACAAGGCCACCCTTCAGCGCCTCGGCGGCATCGAAGACCCGCCCCGAATAACACCATTCGAGCGCCTGGCTGATCCCGACGATGCGCGGCAGGAAGAACGACGAGCATGCTTCGGGCACGATCCCGCGCCGCGCGAAGACGAAGCCGACACGCGCCGTTTCGCTCGCCAGCCTTATGTCCATCGCCAGCGTCATCGTCGCGCCGATGCCGACCGCGGGGCCGTTGATCGCGGCGATCACGGGCTTCAGACATTCGAAGATTCGCAAGGTCAGGCGCCCGCCGCCGTCGCGCGCGCTCTCGCTGTAGTACCGCAACTCGCCGTTCGGCCCGACCGGCGACGTGTCGCCGCGATTTTCATAGTCGAAGGTCTTTGCGCCGGCGGACAAATCCGCGCCGGCGCAGAACGCGCGGCCCTCGCCGGTCACGATCACGCAGCGCACCGCATCGTCGGCATCGACCGCGTCGAACGCCGCGATCAGTTCGCGCATCATCGTCGGGGTGAAGGCGTTGAGCTTGTCGGGGCGATCGAGCGTGATCGTCGCGATTCCGTCCGCCACATCGTACCGAATCTGTTCGCAGGCCATCAGCGCAGCTCCTTGCTTTCGGGTGATCGTGCCGTAACAAAGGTTACGGAGCAAGAGGAAGGATCGAATGGTGGATGGCCTGAAGGGTCGCGTCGCATTGGTGACGGGCGCGAGCCGCGGCATCGGCCGCGCGATCGCGCTGCGGCTGGCGAAGGACGGCGCCGATGTCGTGGTCAACTATCGGCGGGATGCAGACGCCGCGGCGGAGGTGGTGGCGCAAATCGAAGCGATGGGCCGCACCGCGCGCGCCTACGCCGCCTCGGTCGATCGCTGGGAGGATTGCGAAGCGATGGTCGCGGCAATCATCGCGGATTTCGGTGGCGTCGACATCCTCGTCAACAACGCAGGCATCGCCAGCCGCGGCCACAGCGTCGCCGACACCGATCCGGCGGAATTCGAGCGCGTGATGCGGACGCACGCCTTCGCGCCGCATTACCTGTCGAAGCTGGTTCTGCCCTTGATGCGCGAGGCCGAGCGCGGCGATATCGTCATCATTTCCAGCGTCGCGACGCTTGCACCGATGATCAACGGCGCGCCCTACACGATGGGCAAGGCCGCCGCCGAAGCGCTAGCGATGACGCTGGCGAAGGAGGAACGCCACCACGGCATCCGCACCAACATCGTCGCGCCGGGTCTGACGGTTACGGACATGGGCAATCGCCTCGCCAAGGCGGTGTCGGGCGTCGCCGACATCCACGAACTCGACGCGAAATCCCCGTTCGGTCGCGTCTCGACGCCGGAGGATGTGGCCAATGCTGTGGCGTGGCTCGTCTCGGCCGAGGCGGAGTATGTCAACGGTCAGAAGATCAACCTCGACGGCGGCGGGTGACTCGCGCGCGACGCGAAAACGCGGTATGAATGGCGGTGTGAACAAACCGGCGACTGAATTTTCCCGATCGAGGAACCGCTCAAGGTTCTCCGCGACCGAATTCGCGCGAATGATCGAAACCGGAGCGTTCGAGGATATGTGGGTCGAACTGGTCGATGGAAGGCTCGAACGTATGCCGCCACCCGGACGCGCGCACGGTAATCATCAAGTCAAGCTGCTGTTGCGCCTCGGGGCTTTGGTTGGCGAGACGCGGCTGTTCGGCGACGTCGGCATCGATCTGGGGGACGACACCGTCCTTGCTTGCGATACGGCGGTTCTGGCGCATGACGACGGCAATGGCACATTGGTCCGCGCTGACGAAATCCTGCTCGTTGTTGAAATCGCCGAAACGGCGCGCGATCGTGACTTGGGAATGAAGCGACTTCGCTATGCCGCAGCGGGCATCCCGACCTATTGGGTCGTCGATGGCGACCGCTCGGTCACTCACGTCTATGATCGGCCCGAGAACGGCGATTACAAAAGCGTCGCAATCGTCAAGTTCGGCGAACCGCTCGCTGTCCCCGGAATCGACAAGACCATCGTTCTCGACTGACGCCGCATCATGCGGCCGCGCGCAGTTCCAGCCTGCTCCAGATCTCCACCAACGCCCCGGTCAGCTCGCGCATCATCGCCTCGTCGTGCGTCGGGCCGGGGGTGAAGCGCAGCCGTTCGGTGCCCCGCGGGACGGTCGGGTAATTGATCGGCTGGACGTAGATCCCGTATTCGGCGAGCAATATGTCGCTGATCTTCTTGGCCTTGACGGGATCGCCGACCATCACCGGCACGATATGCGTTTCGCCGAGCATCACCGGCAGTCCGGCCTCGACCAGCATCGCTTTCAGCATCGCCGCCGCCGCCTGCTGGCCCTCGCGCTCGACGCTCGATGCCTTCAGGTGCCGCACGCTCGCCAGCACCCCGGCGACGAGAACCGGCGACAGCGAGGTCGTGAAAATGAAGCCCGGCGCATAGCTGCGGATCACATCGATGATCATCGTGTCGGCGGCGATATAGCCCCCCATCACCCCGAACGCCTTGCCCAGCGTCCCTTCGATGATCGTGATCCGATCGGCGACTCCATCGCGCTCGCTGATCCCGCCGCCGCGCGCGCCGTACATGCCGACCGCATGGACTTCGTCGCAATAGGTCAACGCATTATACCGGTCGGCGAGGTCGCAGATCGCGGCGATCGGCGCGATGTCGGCATCCATCGAATAGACGCTTTCGAACGCGATCAGCTTGGGCGCGGCCGAATCCTCGGCGGCGAGCAATTCTTCGAGATGCGCCAGATCGTTGTGCCGGAACACGCGCTTTTCGCACCCCGAATTGCGGATGCCCGCGATCATCGAGGCGTGGTTCAGCTCGTCCGAAAAGACGATGCATCCCGGCAGCACTTTGGCGAGCGTCGCCAGCGTCGCTTCGTTCGAGACATAGCCGCTGGTGAACAGCAAGGCACCTTGCTTGCCGTGAAGGTCGGCGAGCTCGCCCTCGAGATCGACGTGATAATGCGTGTTGCCGCCGATGTTGCGCGTGCCGCCAGACCCTGCGCCGACGTCGTGGAGCGCTTCTTCCATCGCCGCGATCACCTTGGGATGCTGCCCCATCGCGAGATAGTCGTTCGAGCACCACACGGTGATCGGCTTAGGCCCGTTATGCCCGGCGAAGCAGCGCGCGTTGGGGTATGCGCCCTTGTTGCGCAAGATATCGATGAAAACGCGGTAACGCCCCTCGGCGTGCAGACGATCGATCGCCTGCGTGAACACGCGACCGTAATCGACCCCCGCTACAGCTCCAAACTCGGTTAAGCCTTCAACGCTCATGGCACGCGCGCTTACCCTTGTGTCGGCAAGATATCCAGCGGATTCCCTGTCGCGATATGATCGATTCCGTACTTTATAGCGCTTCGATTGCTGCAAAACCGTATCGTGCGAACGCCGGCGCCAGCACCGCGCTGCCGTCGAAGCGCGTGAAAACCGCGACGTCGGGACCGTCGCGGGTCCAGTCTTGCCCCTGCGTCAGATGCGCGATCCGCC
Source organism: Sphingomonadales bacterium (assembly GCA_038236185.1). Lineage (GTDB taxonomy): Bacteria > Pseudomonadota > Alphaproteobacteria > Sphingomonadales > Sphingomonadaceae > Sphingomonas. The sequence continues at coordinate 29,481 of JBBSTE010000029.1, forward strand.
GCGCGATCCCCGCGCCGCCGTCGACGAAACGCACCCGGTGCGGCGCGGCGGCGGCGAGTTCGGATTCGACCAATGGGAAATGCGTACAGGCGTTGACCACCACGTCGATCGCGTCGCCGCCCGGTTGCCCGAACAACCCGGCGAGCACCGCGCCGAATCGCGCCGGATCGAGCGTTTCGCCGCGCAATTTCGCCTCCGCCAACTCGACCAACTCGGCCGAGCCGTGGCGGATCACCGTGCAATCCGCCGCGAACCGCGCCGCGAGATCGTCGACATAGGCCTGCCGCACCGTCGCCTCGGTGCCGAGCACGCCGATCGTTCGCGTGACGCTCGCCTCGGCGGCGGGCTTGATCGCGGGCACCGTCCCGACGATCGGCAGATCGAGCGCCGCGCGCACCACCGGCAGCGCGATCGTCGAGGCGGTGTTGCACGCGATGACGATCAGCCGCGGCCGATACCGCTCAGCCAGCCGCCCGAGCAACGCGGGCACCCGCGCCGCGATCTCGGCCTCGCTCTTGGTGCCGTAAGGAAAACCCGCCGAATCGGCGGCGTAAACGAACCGCGCGTGCGGAAGCAGCGCGCGCGCCGGCGCGACGATCGACAAGCCGCCGACGCCTGAATCGAAGAACAGGACGGGTCGGGCGTCGCTCATGCCGCGATCTCCTAGAACCGATCCGGATTCAGGCCAAACCTCTCGATCGTCATTCCCGCGAAGGGGGGAATCCAGATTGGCTGCGCTCCGCGAAAGAGCCAGGCCGTTCGAGCTTATGGATTCCCGCCTTCGCGGGAATGACGGGGCGTTGATAATGGTCAGTGGCGCACCCGCACGCGATCGGCTAGCACCGGCTCATAGGGGGAACGCTTGGCCACAGAGGTGCTCTGGATATCGCCCGCCGCGGCGCTGCTGATCGGCTATCTGCTCGGCTCGATTCCGTTCGGAATCCTGCTCACCCGTGCATTCGACGCGGGCGACCTCCGCCAGATCGGATCGGGCAGTATCGGCGCGACCAATGTGCTCCGCACCGGCCGCAAGGGCCTTGCGGCCGCGACCTTGCTGCTCGATCTCGCCAAGGGCGCGGCGGCGGTACTGCTCGTCGAAGGATTGTTCCCCGGCAATGCGGCGCTCGCCGCCGCGGGAGCGTTCGCGGGGCATTGCTATCCTGTCTGGCTCGGCTTTCGCGGCGGCAAGGGGGTCGCGACCTTGATGGGAATCGTCCTCGCGCTGCATTGGCCGATCGCGCTCGTCTACGCCTTCCTCTGGCTCGGCGTCCTCGCCTTGTCGCGCATCTCGTCGCTCGCCGGGATGACGGCGGCGATCGGCGCGCCGGTCGCGGCGGCGGCGTTCGGCCGGTTCGATCTCGTGCCGCTGCTGATCGCGCTCGCGCTGATCGTCGTGTGGAAACACCGCGCCAATATCGAGCGCCTGCTCGCGGGCGAGGAACCGAGGGTCGGGCGCGCGCGTGGCTGATGGTTCGGATGGCGGCGGCGCGGTCGCGCGGCTGCGGCTGATCCGCACACCGTCGATCGGCCCGGTCACCTATCGCCAGCTGATCGCGCGCTTCGGATCGGCCGAAGCCGCGATCGAGGCGTTGCCGATGCTGGCCAAGCGCGGCGGCGGGCACGCGCCCAAGGTCGCGAGTGCATCGGACGCTCAGCGCGAGATCGCCGCGGTCGCCAAATTCGGCGCGCGCCACCTGTTCCTCGACGATGCCGATTACCCGATGCTCCTCGCGCAGCTCGAAAACGCGCCCGTCGCGCTCACGCTGCGCGGCGACGCATCGCTGCTCCACCGCCCCGGCATCGCGATGGTCGGCGCGCGCAACGCGTCGGCCGCCGCCTGCCGCTTCGCGCGCCAGCTCGCGCTGGAGCTCGCGAACGAGGGCGCAGCGGTCATCTCCGGCCTCGCGCGCGGCATCGACACCGCGTCGCACGTCGGCGCGCTCGGCGTCGAAGGATCAGGGGGGACGATCGGCGTGATCGCCGGCGGCATCGACGTCGCCTACCCGCCCGAGAACGCCGACCTCCAGGAACGGATCGCCGGCGAAGGCCTGCTGATTGCCGAAATGCCCCCCGGCACCCAGCCGCACGCGCGCCATTTCCCCTATCGCAACCGCATCATTGCCGGGCTCGCGCTCGGCACCGTCGTCGTCGAGGCGGTGCTGAAATCCGGATCGCTGATCACCGCGCGGCTGGCGGGCGAAGCGGGGCGCGAGGTGATGGCGGTCCCCGGCAGCCCGCTCGATCCCCGCACGCAAGGCTGCAACCAGCTCATCCGCGACGGCGCGACGCTCGTCCAGTCCGCCGCCGACATCCTCGAACAGATCCGCCCGATCGACGCGCGCGCGGTCCGATCCCCGGTCGATCGGTTCTCCGGCCTGCCGCCCGAAGACGCCGACGACGACGCGCGCACCGCGATCACCGACCTGCTCGGCCCCGTCCCCGTCGCGGTCGACGAATTGATCCGCCAGTCGCGCGTCGACCCCGCGATCGTCTATATGGTGCTGCTCGAACTTGAGTTGGCCGGACGGCTGGAGCGTCATGCCGGAGGGCGGGTGAGCTTGATTTAGAAACTCGAAAGCGTGCGCATCGAAGGATATCGTCACCCCGGCCTTGTGCCGGGGTCCACCAAGATGCGATGCCCGCGCGGGAGCCTCTTGGCGGTGCGCATGCCCCCGGTGACCCCGGCACAAGGCCGGGGTGACGGCAATTGGCGGTCGCAAATTCCGCAGCTTGCGTCGCCGCCGCTCGCAGCGCAATCTCGCATCGAGGGGGAGTAGCAATGATCCACGGTTCCGCACCGCGCTGGGTTTCGCTCTGGTATCTCGCCGCCGCGATCTACGGGCTTGCCGTCCTGCTGCCGCAATATGCGCAGGCCGCCCCGCCGGGAGGTGAGGTCAATTTCTACGGCTTCGTCGGCACCGCGGTCGCGTTCCAGCTCGCCTTTTGGGTGATCGGCGGCGATCCCGCGCGCTATCGCGGCTTGATGCCCGTCTCGGTCGTCGAGAAACTGGTGTTCGGCGTCCCCGTCGCGATCCTCTACGCCACCGGCAAAATCCCCGCGATGCTCCTCGCGTTCGGCGTCATCGACCTGATCCTCGGTGCGGGCTTCTTCCTCGCCTGGCGCGCTACGCCTAGGCGCTGACGGAGCCGCTTGACGGCCACCGCCGCACCCCGCCACCCTCGCGCGTACACGTAAGGGACTCTCGCAAACCTCCATGCAGCTCGTCATCGTCGAATCGCCCGCCAAGGCGAAAACCATCGAAAAATACCTCGGCTCCGATTATCGCGTTCTCGCGAGCTACGGACATGTCCGCGATCTGCCGCCAAAGGACGGATCGGTGAACCCCGACGACGGCTTCGCGATGGAATGGGAAAATTACGCCGACAAGGCGAAGCAGCTCAAGGCGATCACCGATCTCGCCAAGACCGCCGACCGCCTGATCCTTGCGACCGATCCCGATCGCGAAGGCGAAGCGATCAGCTGGCACGTCCAGGAAGTGCTGCGCAAACGCAAGGCGCTGCCTAGGGACGTCCAGCGCGTCACCTTCAACGCGATCACCAAACAGGCGGTGACCGAGGCGATGCAGCGCCCGCGCGCGCTCGACGAGGATCTGATCGACGCCTATCGCGCCCGCCGCGCGCTCGATTATCTCGTCGGCTTCACGCTCTCGCCGGTGCTGTGGCGGAAACTGCCCGGCGCGAAATCGGCAGGGCGGGTCCAGTCGGTGTCGCTGCGCCTGATCGTCGAGCGCGAGCGCGAGATCGAGGCGTTTCGCGCACAGGAATATTGGTCGGTCACCGCGAGCATGGAGCAGGACGGCACGCCCTTCGTCGCGCGGCTGATCCAGTGGGACGGCAAGAAGCTCGATCGCCTGTCGATCGGCGCCGAGGGCGACGCGTTCGCCGCCAAGAAGGCGGTCGAGGACGGTCGCTTCTCGGTCCAGTCGGTCGAGACCAAGCCCGCCGGCCGCAACCCGCCGCCGCCGTTCACCACCTCGACTTTGCAGCAGGAGGCGGCGCGGAAACTCGGCTTCTCCGCCGATCACACGATGCGGATCGCGCAGCAGCTCTACGAGGATGGCGCGATCACCTACATGCGGACCGACGGCGTCCAGATGGATCACAGCGCGATCAGCGCCGCGCGTCTCGCCGTCGCCAACCGCTACGACGCGAGCTACGTCCCCGACAAGCCGCGGCAATATCAAACCAAGGCGAAGAACGCGCAGGAAGCGCACGAGGCGATCCGCCCGACCGATTTCGGGCGTGACAAGGTGGGGAGCGGCGACCACGCTCGCCTCTACGATCTCGTCTGGAAACGCGCGCTCGCCAGCCAGATGGCGTCGGCGCGGATGGAGCGCACCACCGTCGACATGGCCGACGGCACCGGCCGCCACGTCCTCCGCGCGACCGGCCAGGTCGTGCTCTTCCCCGGTTATCTCGCACTCTACGAAGAGGGCCAGGACGACAGCCAGGACGAGGACGCCCGCCGCCTCCCGCGGATGCGCGAAGGCGACGCGCCCGCTAAGAAATCGGTCGACGCCGAACAGCATTTCACCCAGCCGCCGCCGCGTTTCTCCGAAGCCAGCCTCGTCAAGCGGATGGAGGAACTCGGCATCGGCCGCCCCTCCACCTACGCCTCGATCATCAAGACGCTCAAGGACCGCGCTTACGTCCGCATCGAGAAGAACCGCTTCTTCGCCGAAGAAAGCGGGCGCCTCGTCACCGCTTTCCTCGAACGCTTTTTCGAGAAATACGTCGGCTACGATTATACCGCCGAACTCGAGGAGGAACTCGACGACGTTTCGGGCGGCCGCGCCGGATGGCAGGCAGTGCTCGATTCGTTCTGGCGCGATTTCAAGCCGCTGACCTCCGACGTCATGGAGCAGAAGCCGAGCGAGGTGACCGCCGCGCTCGACCTGTTCCTCGCGCCGTATCTGTTCCCGGAACAAGCCGACGGCGGCGATCCGCGGCTCTGCCCGAATTGCGGCGAGGGCCAGCTTGCGCTGCGCGGCGGCAAGTTCGGCGCGTTCATCGCCTGCTCGAACTATCCCGAGTGCAAATATACCCGCCGCTTCGCGCAACCCGGTGGAGAAGAGAGCGAGGATACCGGCCCCGAAGGCCTCGGCAAGGACCCCGAGACCGGCCTCGAGGTCGAGCGTAAATCGGGGCGGTTCGGCCCGTACATCCAGCTCGGCGAGGGCAAGGACGCCAAACGCGCCTCGATCCCCAAGGACCTGCCCGGCGACCTCGATCTCGAATGGGCGCTGAAACTATTGTCGCTGCCACGCACGATCGGCACCCACCCCGAAAGCGGCGAACCGATCGAGGCCGCGATCGGGCGCTACGGCCCGTATCTGAAGCACGCCGGGAAATACGCCCGACTGCAATCGACCGCCGAGGTCTTCGAAACCGGAATGAACGCCGCGGTCGTCAAACTCGCCGAGGCGGCGGCGAACGGCGGCCGCCCGCAACGCGGGTCGCGCGAGCCGCTGAAGGTGCTCGGCGCGCACCCGCGAACCGAACTCGAACTCAAGCTGATGGAGGGCCGCTACGGCCCGTATGTCACCGACGGCACGACCAACGCGACGCTCCCCAAAACGATCGCCCCCGACGCGCTGACGCTGGAGGAAGCCGCGCAACTGATCGACGCGCGCGCGGCGATGGCACCCGCGGCGAAGGGCAAGAAGAAGGCGGCGCCGAAGAAGAAGGCGCCGGTGAAGAAGGCGCCGGTGAAGAAGACGCCTGCAAAGGCGAAGGCCAAGGCTTAGAGCGCGGCGCCTAAACTATGAATCGTCTTTGCAAGCGTAGCGAAGCAATCCAGCGTTCCGCGCGGGCCTCTGGATTGCTTCGCTACGCTCGCAAAGACGGATGGATCAGATTAAACGCGCGATGCTGCAGATCGTACTCCCGCGAAAGCCGGAGCGCTGTGTGGCGGGCGGTGCAATCCAACGCTCCCGCCTGCGCTGGAGAATATTCTTCCCCAAGGGATCGCTTGATGACAGCAGATGCCGCCACCCAGAGATAGTGTGCGTCGTCCCGGCGGAGGCCGGGGCCGCCGCGTGGTTGGCAGGCATTCGGACTCAACCCAGCCGCCCCGGCCTCCGCCGGGGCGACGAGTCAGGCGGTCGCCAGACCCCAGAGCAGCGTCATGTTCAGCGCGATGATCACCACCGCGATCGCCCAAGCCAGCAATTTGAGCCACGCCGGGGTGACGAGATCACCCATCGTCGCGCGGCTCCCGGTGAAGGCGACGAGCGGCACCACCGCGAAGGGCAGCTGAAGGCTCAGCACGACCTGGCTCAGCACGAGGAGCTGCGTCGCGCCTCGGTCTCCCGCCAGCGCGACGACCGCGACCGCCGGGATGATCGCGATGCCGCGGGTGATCATCCGGCGTTGCCACAGCGGGAGTTTGAGATCGAGGAACCCCTCCATCACGATCTGCCCCGCAAGCGTGCCGGTGACGGTGGAGTTCTGGCCGCTCGCAAGCAGCGCGATCGCGAAGACGATGCTCGCCGCGCCGACCCCGAGCATCGGCGCGAGCAACTGATGCGCCTGCTCGATGTCGGCGATATCGGTGCGTCCGGCGACGTGGAAGGTCGCCGCCGCCAGCACCAGGATCGCGGCGTTGATGAAGAAGGCGAGGCCGAGCGCGACGGTCGAATCGATCGTCGCGAGCTTCAGCGCCTCGCGCTTGTCGGCGCGGCCGCGGCCGAACGCGCGGGTCTGGACGATCGAGGAATGGAGATAGAGATTGTGCGGCATCACCGTCGCGCCGAGGATGCCGATCGCGATATAGAGCATCGCCGGGTTGGTGAAGATCTGCGCGGTCGGGACCAGCCCGATCGCCGCCGCGCCCCAATCGGGCCCGGCCCAGGCGAGTTCGAACGCGAAACAGGTCGCGATGACCACCAGCAGCGCGACGATGAACGCCTCCAGGCGCCGGAAGCCGTAGCGCTGGAGCGCGAGGATCAGGAAGACGTCGAGCCCGGTCACGCAGACGCCCCAGACGAGCGGCAGGCCGAACAGCAGTTTCAGCGCGATCGCGGTGCCGAGCACCTCGGCCAAGTCGGTGGCGATGATCGCGATCTCGCACAGCACCCATAAACCGAGCGTGACGGGTCGCGAATAATGTCGACGGCACGCCTGCGCGAGATCGAGTCCTGCGCCGACCCCGAGCCGTGCCGATAGCGATTGGAGCACGATCGCCATCAGGTTCGACAGCAGGATGACCGAGAGCAATGTATAGCCGAACGCCGATCCGCCCGCGATGTCGGTCGCCCAGTTGCCGGGGTCCATATAGCCGACCGCGACGAGATAGCCCGGGCCGGCGAAGGCGAAGAGCTTGCGCCAGAACCCCGCGCCGTGCGGCACGCGGATGCTCGCATGGCTCTCCGCGAGCGAGCGGAAGCGCTCGGCCCCGTCGGCGGTGATGTCGGCGGAGGCGGGCGGCGGTACCAAGCGATTCCCTTTCTCGCCGCCTCCTGCGCAATCGCGGGTTTTGGTTCAACTCCCTTCGCGCGGCAGCGCTTGACGGGAGCGGCAACATAACGAATGTTATCCTCAAGAACTTGGAGGGGTTGCGAGGCCATGAAACTCGGTGCGGATATCGCCGCGATCGTTACCGGCGGGGCGTCGGGACTCGGCCTCGCCACCGCGACCGCGCTGCGCGCGGCGGGCGTCAAGGTCGCGCTGTTCGACAAGAATGCGGAGATCGGCCCCGATGTCGCGGCGGGGATCGGCGCGACCTTCTGCGAGGTCGATGTGATGGATCAGGCGTCGGTCGACGCCGGGTTCGTCACCGCGCGCGCGGCGAACGGGCAGGAGCGTATTCTCGTCAATTGCGCGGGCGGCGGCTTCGGCGCGCACAAGACGGTGGCGCGGTCGAAAGAGGACGGATCGATCGTCCCATATCCGATCGACAAATATGTAAAGACGATCGAGCTCAATCTGATCGGCAGCTTCCGCTGCATCGTCGGAAGCGCGGCGGGGATGATGACGCTCGATCCGACGGCCGACGGCGATCGCGGCGCGATCGTCAACACCGCGAGCGTAGCGGCGGAGGACGGGCAGATCGGGCAGGTCGCGTATACCAGCGCCAAGGCGGGGATCGTCGGCATGACGCTGAACGTCGCGCGCGATCTTTCCGGAGAGGGCATCCGTTGCAACACGATCTTGCCGGGGATTTTCGACACGCCGCTGCTCGCTCGCGCCAAGCCGCAGGTGAAGGCGGCGCTGTCGGCGATGGTGCCGTTCCCGAAGCGATTGGGACAAGCGGAGGAATATGCGCGGCTGGCGCTCGAGATGATCACCAATTGTTATCTCAACGGCGAGGACGTGCGGCTCGACGGCGCGATCCGGATGCAGCCGCGGTAGATACCCCCTCTCCCCTTCAGGGGAGAGGGAAGAGCCGCGAAGCGGCGAAGGGAGAGGGGCAGTGAGGAGAGGCGGCGCACTGCCCCTCTTCCCTGAAGAGGAGAGGGAGCAGATGAACTTCGATTATTCCGACGATCAGAAGATGCTCAAGGGCGAGGCGCGCAAGTTCCTCGCCGCGCGGTGCGACGCGAAGGTGGTGCGCGGCGTGCTCGACGATGACGCCAGGGCGTATGACGCGGATTTGTGGCGCTCGGTGGCGGAACAGGGCTGGCTCGGCGCGGCGATTCCCGAAGAGCACGGCGGGCTCGGGCTCGGCCATGTCGAATTGTGCGCGCTGGCGGAGGAACTGGGTCGCGCCTGCGCGCCGATCCCGTTCGCCTCGACGGTCTATTTCGTCGCCGAGGCGCTGATGCTGTTCGGATCGGACGCGCAAAAGGCGAAGTGGCTGCCGAAGATCGCAGGCGGCGAGGCGATCGGCGCGTTCGCGACATCGGAGGGCAAGGGGCCGGTGACCGCGCGCTCGATCCGGACGAACGTGTCGGCGGGCAAGCTGTCGGGCGAGAAAATTCCGGTAACCGACGGCGATATCGCCGATGTGATCGTCGTGCTGGCGAAGGACGGTCTGTACCTCGTCGAGAAGGGCGCGGGGGTTTCCGCCGAGGTGCTGGCGACGCTCGATCCCACTCGCTCCGCCGCGCGGCTCACCTTCAGCGATGCGCCTGCCCAAAGGCTCGGCAGCGAGGCCAGTCTTGAGGGGGGCATCGCGCAGATGCAGGCGGTGTTCGATCGCGCGGCGGTGCTGCTCGCGTTCGAGCAGCTCGGCGGGGCGGACAAGTGCCTCGAAATGGCCAAGGCCTATGCGCTCGATCGCTATGCCTTCGGGCGGCAGATCGGCGGGTATCAGGCGATCAAGCACAAGCTCGCCGACATCTACGTCAAGAACGAGATCGCGCGGTCTAACGCCTATTACGGCGCCTGGGCGCTTAACGCGGGCGCGGCGGAATTGCCGCTTGCCGCCGCCACCGCGCGCGTCGCGGCGAGCGAGGCGTTCTGGTTCGCGTCGAAGGAGAACATCCAGACGCATGGCGGGATCGGCTTCACCTGGGAGGCCGACCCCCAGCTCTATTACCGGCGCTCGCGGCAATTGTCGCTCGTTGCGGGCGCGCCGGCGACGTGGCGCGAGCGGCTGGTGACCCAACTCGAACAGCGCAACGCGGCCTGAGGAGCGCAACCATGGACTTCAACGACAGCCCCGAAGAAGCCGCCTATCGCGCCAAGGCGCGCGCCTGGCTCGAAACCAACGCCGCCGCGCACAAGGCGCTGCCGCACGCCGATGACATGGCCGCGGCGCGGGCGTGGCAGGCGCGCAAGGCCACGGCGGGCTATGCGCAGATCACCTGGCCGAAGGAATGGGGCGGGGGCGGCGGGACGCCGATCGACAGCGTCATCTTCGGGCAGGAAGAGGCGAAACACCCCGTCCAATACGGCTATTTCGCGATCGGGCTGGGCATGTGCGTGCCCACCGTGATGGCCTTTGCGGACGATGCGACCAAGCTGCGTTTCGTCGGCCCGGCGCTGCGCGGCGAGGAAATCTGGTCGCAATTGTTCTCCGAGCCCGCGGGTGGATCGGATGTCGCCGCGATCCGGACGCGCGCGGTCAGGGACGGCGAGGATTGGGTCGTCAACGGCCAGAAGGTCTGGACCTCGGGCGCGCATTACAGTGATTACGGCATCGTTCTCGTCCGCACCAATGCAGATGTGCCCAAGCACAAGGGGCTGACGATGTTCTGGCTCGATCTGAAATCGCCCGGCGTCGAGATTCGCCCGATCCACCAGATGTCGGGCGGCTCGAACTTCAACGAAGTCTATTTCACCGACGTCCGCATTCCCGATGCGCAACGGCTGGGCGAGGTCGACGCCGGCTGGAAGGTCGCGCTGGTCACGCTGATGAACGAGCGGCTAGCGATCGGTGGGGGTGGCGGCGTCGGCCCGAAGGACATTCTCGCGCTGGCGAAGGATTTGGACGCGGCGGACGGGCCGCTGATCAAGGACGCACATTTCCGCCAGAAGCTCGCCGACTGGTACGTCCAGTCGGAAGGGCTGAAGAACACGCGGATGCGCACGATGACCGCGCTGTCGCGCGGCCAGACCCCGGGGCCGGAAAGCTCGATCGGCAAGATCATCACCGCGAACCAGTTGCAGGATATCGGCAATTCGGCGGTCGAGGCGGAGGATCAATACGGCATCATCAACGATCCGGCGCTGCTGCCGCTGAAGGGGCTGTTTCAGTCGGCGATGATGAACGCACCGGGCCTGCGAATCGCGGGCGGGACCGACGAGATTTTGAAGAACATCATCGCCGAGAGGGTGCTCGGGCTGCCCGGCGAAATTCGCACCGACAAGGACGATGCGTTCAAGGATCTGCCGGTCGGGCGGTGACGAGCTTGTGCTCCTGCGAAAGCAGGAGCGTTGCGTCGAGAGCGCAGTGCTCGCTACCCA
>JBBSTE010000030.1:0-39988 GCA_038236185.1 Sphingomonadales bacterium
CATCGCCGAGAGGCGATCAAACTCTACTCTTCGTCGGACGCGGGCTGATCAGCGGGCGGGCCGGGGATGCGGTAACCGTCGCCGAGCCATTGCAGCAGATCGCGATCGCGGCAGCCGCGGCTGCAGAACGGCGTGTGCGCCGGGGTGACGGGGGCGCCGCAGATCGGGCATACGGTCTTTCTCATGAATCGAAGATAGGGGTTCGGCCGGTCCGGCGCATTAGTTCGGCGAGCCATTCGGGATGGCGTTCGATTCGCTCGCGAACCGGCGGCGGCAGACGGTGGCGATTCGCCGCGGTCGGCGGCACGCGTTCGATCGTACGGAGCGCGGCGCGCGCGGCGGCGCCTACGGGATCGACACGGAGCAGTTCGGGAAGCGAAGCGCGCGGGCGCGGGCGGACGATCTGCAAGAAGCCGAAGCCGTTGACCGCGGTACGCTCGAAGGGTTGCGGCAGCGTCGCGTCGATCGCCGCCGCGGCGGCTTGACGCGGCGCCTTGCCGACGAGCGTCGGGACATCCACGCCGATCGAGCCGCCGATCCGCATCCGGCGAATCGCCCGCGCCACGGCGGTCGCGGCGCCTACCGCCAGCCGTTCGAGATCGCCGCCACCATCGACGTCGAACAGCGTCATCGCCGGGGTCGGCGTCATCCGCAGCGCGCCGCCGGAGAAGCCAATCTCGCCTGACACCGCTTCTTCGAGCAGTTCGGACCAGCCTGCGCTTTCGAGCGCGTCGGGCTCGTGCGCCGCGAGACGGCGGATTGGGAGGCCGGTCGCCGCAATCCGTTCGAGGAGGCTCGACGCGAGAGCAAGCGGCGACTCGGTGACGCGGGCCTTGGCGGGTTTGGCGCGGCCGGGCTCGGGGATCGCCTCGCGGACGATCTCGACGGTGAGCGTGCGACCGAGCGAGTGGCTGGATGGAACTCCGGTGACCTGCGCTTCGTGCGCGCCGATCCGGACCAGGTCGGGTTCGACGAGCCGCGCCTCGTGCACTCCACCCACCCTAAGCGCATCGTCGTCCAGCTCGATCGTCGCCTCGACGATCGTACCGCCTTCGACCAGCGCGGCGCGCACCTCGCCGATGCCGACTTCGTAGAGCCATTCAGCCAACGATGACTCCGGCCGCGAGCAACAATGCGCGGGTTTCGAACAGCGGCAGGCCGACAACGCCCGAATGGCTGCCCGCGAGGTAGCGGACGAACGCCTCGGCGCGGCCCTGGATGGCGTAGCCGCCCGCCTTGCCCGTGCCCTCGCCGCTGGCGACGTATGCGTCGATCTCGGCAGGCGTCAGCGGCTTGAAGGTGACGGTGGTGTCGCTGAGCCGGTGGCGGACCTTGCCGTCGCCGGCGATCACGCAAACCGCCGAGAGGCAATGGTGTCGGCGGCCCGAGAGCAAAGCGAGCATCCGGCGGAGATCGGCCTCGTCGGTAGGCTTGCCGAGGATGCGGCGGCCGAGCGCGATCGTCGTATCGGCGGCGAGGACAACCTCGTCGTCCGCGTGATCGACCGCGGTCGCCTTCGCTGCGGCGATGCGCGCGACATAGAGGCGGGGGATTTCGCCCTTGGCCGGGGTCTCATCGATTTCGGGCGCAATGACGCGCGTCGGCACGACGCCGATCCGCGCGAGCAAATCGCGGCGGCGCGGCGAGGCGGAGGCGAGGACGAGTGCGGGGGGCGCCATGTGGCGCGGCGGGCTATTGCGGCCCGGGGCCGCCGCGGCCGGGCATGAAGCGATAGGTGATCCGGCCCTTGGTGAGATCGTACGGGGTCAGTTCGACGAGCACCTCGTCGCCGACGAGGACGCGGATGCGGTTCTTGCGCATCTTGCCCGCGGTGTGACCGAGGATTTCGTGATCGTTCTCGAGGCGGACGCGGAACATCGCGTTGGGCAGCAGTTCGACCACCTGCCCGCGCATTTCGAGGAGTTCTTCTTTCGCCAAGCAGTGTCTCTTTCGGGTTCGATTGCCGGCGGCCCTTAGCGGACGTGGCGAGATAAGGAAAGCGATGGGGCGGCGGCGGCCGAGGATGCGCCATCGCCGGGGCGACGCAACGCGATCCGACGACGCGAACGGTGGACCGCAGACGAGCCTCCGACAATCCATTCCGTCTACGGAACATTCCGTCCGCACCAGCGGTTACGCGAAACAGTATCACAGGGAGTAAGTTTATGGTCGAGTATCGCAACACGGACGGCACGACGACGCATGTCGAGCGTCGCAACAACACCGGATTGGTCATCGGCGGCATCGTCCTGGCGGTGCTGATCGTTGTCGGCCTGTTGTTCGCGTCGGGTTTCTGGAGCGCGGACGTCAAGGGCGGCGCGCTGCCGCAGGTCGATGTCAGCGCCAAGGGCGGCGATATGCCCGACGTCGATGTGACGTCGAAGGAATTGGTCGTCGGGACGACGAACACGACGGTCGATGTTCCGAAGGTGAAGACCGAGAAGGAAACGATCGCGGTGCCGACGATCGGCGTCAAGGACAACGGCGACAAATAATCCCAATCGCAACGGCGGCCCGTCGGTCATTAAAAGAAGGACGCTCCGCCAGCGATGGCGGGGCGTTTTTTTGAAGGCACCCCCGGGATGAAAAGCCAGGCTTGACGAAGGTTCGCCCTGCAGGACACGTGCCGTCGCGATGACATCCCCCGCCGAGACATTCGCCGCGCGCAATCCGGCCCAGACGCTCCCGGTCATCGTTCTCGTCCGCCCGCAGCTCGGCGAGAATATCGGCAAGGCGGCGCGGGCGATGCTCAATTTCGGGCTGACCGAGATGCGCCTCGTCACGCCCCGCGACGGCTGGCCCAATCCCGCCGCGGGGCCCGCCGCCTCCGGCGCCGACCGCGTTCTGGCGGAGGCCAAGGTCTACGAAAACGTCGCCGACGCGGTCGCCGATTGTCCGCATGTCTTTGCAACGACGGTGCGCAAGCGCGGCGTTACCAAGCCGGTGCTGAGCCCCGAAGCCGCGGCAGGCGAAATCCGCGCCGCGCCGGGCCGATCCGCGATTCTGTTCGGGCCCGAACGATCGGGGCTGGAGACCGACGATGTCGCGCTCGCCCGAACGATCGTCACCGTGCCGATCAATCCCGAGTTCGGCAGCCTCAACCTCGCGCAGGCGGTGATCCTGATCGCTTATGAATGGTCCAAAGGCGAAAAGCTCGCGCAGCCGCCCGAAACTGATCTGCCCGCGCCCGCGCCGCAGGAGGAACTCGACGGCATGATCGCGCAACTCGACGCGATGCTGGTCGCGTCCGATTTCTTCCATCCGCCCGACCGCACACCGGTGACGCGGCGCACGCTGCGGACGCTGCTCACCAAGCCCGGCTGGTCGAGCCAGGAAGTGCGGACGATGCGTGGGGTGCTGTCGTCGCTGGCGGGCAAGCGCCCGCGGAAATAGCCGCTCCGCCGACGCCGCGCGCCCGGCCGACACGAATAAAATAACTGCCGTGTGGCCCGAATCTCCGGCCGATCACGCTTCTCCCTGTGTCAGCATTCTTTGCAACCTTTTTGGGGGAACACGACATGGCCATCGGCAATCGGAAATTTTCCAGCTTCGACGAGCGTGATTTTCTCCTCGCGCCGCCGCGCGCCGCCAGGGGCGCCGCCCTTGTCGTCAACTTTTCCAGTTTCCAGGAAGGCATCGGGATCCAGACGCTGGGCTTCACCGCCGACATCAACGGCGGCTACGACGGCAGCTATTATATCGACGCCAACCACCGCGTCGACTTCCAGAACAAAACCGCCTTCAAGATCACCGGCACCGATTATGCCGACACGATCCAGGTCGGCAACGGCGCCGACACGGTCAACGCGGGCGGCGGCAACGACCTTGTCATTCTCGGGCTTGGCAAGGACAAGGCCGACGGCGGTGCCGGGATCGACGGGTACGACAAGAGTTTCGCCGGGCTGAACACCGGCGTCACCATCAACCTGGAAACCAACAGCATCTCCATCAAGGGAAACACGGTCAAAAACTTCGAATATTTTCACAACGTCATCGGGACCGATTTCGACGATGTGTTCGTAAGTTCCACCAAGCGCGGGAACGACGCCGTCAATGGCGGGGAGGGCAACGACAGCGCCTTCTTCGCGGTCGGCGCCGACACATTCACCGGTGGCGCGGGCAACGACACCGTAGGCGCCGACTTCTCGCAATATATCGGCAGCGCGGGTGTCCAGACAAGCCTTGTTCTTGAGGATTCGGGAGAAGGCTATCACGGTTATTTCTATGTCGACGGCGGCACCCGGACCGATTTCGCGACGACCGAGAATTTCCAGGTGACCGGGACCGTGAACAACGATGCGATCACGACCGGCACCGGCAACGACGTGGTGAACGGCGGTGACGGCAACGACGTGATCAATACGTCCTCGGGCACGGACAGTCTGAATGGCGGTCGCGGCGTCGACGGCGTCGGACGCGATTTTTCGCTGCTGGAAGATAATATCACGGTCGACCTCGGCGCCGGAACGCTGACCGGCGTCGCAGGCGCGATCACCAATTTCGAATATTTCTCGGCCATCCAGGGCGGGTTCGGGAACGACACTTTCTTGGGCACCACCGTGCTCGCCAACGACAATGTCAACGGTGGCGCGGGCAACGATACCGCCAGTTTCTACGCGGGAACCGACATCTTTACGGGAGGCGCCGGCAAAGACCGTGCGATCATCGATTATTCCCTGGTCTCGGTCACCGGTATCCAGACGAGCCTGACGGCGGATAACGACGGCGGCTACAAGGGCTATTTCTACATCGATCAGCCGCATCGCACCGACTTCACCTCGGTCGAGGCGTTCACGATCACCGGCACCGCATTCGGAGACTCGATCCAGACCGGCGACGGCGACGACATCATCTCGTCGGGCGACGGCTACGATGTCGTGCAGACCGGCGCGGGTGTCGACACGCTCGACGGCGGCGACGGGATCGACGGGGTCGGCCGGAACCTCTCCGGTTTCAACAAGTCGGTTACGATCGATCTTGCCGCCAACAAGACAACCGGGGGCATCGGTACCATCGTCAATTTCGAATATTTCGCGGGCTATAGCGGCAGCCAGAAGGACGATACTTTGGTCAGCACGCACGCGCAGGCCAATGATTCGGTGATCGGCGGCGGCGGCGACGATACGCTCACCATTTTCGCGGGAACCGACACGTTCGACGGCGGCATCGGTAAGGATCGTCTGATCGTCGATTACTCGGCGGTCGATGCCGGCGTCGGCATTCAGACCAGTTTCAATGTCGATAGCAACGGCGGCTTCCAGGGCTATTTCTACATCAACCAGCCCAACCGCATCGACTTCACCAGCACAGAGGCGTTCACGATCACCGGCACGGCGTATAACGACACCATCGTGACACGCACGGGTGACGACAAGGTGGCGGGCGGCGGCGGCGATGACGTGGTGGATACCGGCTCGGGCAAGGACGTCGATGACGGTGGCGCGGGCTTTGACGGCATCGGCCGCGATCTTTCCGCGCTGCTGGGTTCGAACATCACCTTCAACCTCGAGACCGGCAAGCTGCTCGGCGCGACGGGCAGTTCGATGAAGAACTTCGAATATCTCTACGACGTCAAGACGAGCAACGGCAACGACACGTTCGTCACGCTGCACAATAGCGGCAACGACAACGTCTCGAGCGGCGGCGGCAACGACACCTTTTACGCTTATGGCGGTTATGATCATTTCAACGCCGGCGGCGGCACCGACACGCTGAACGTCGATTACTCGGGTCTCGATACCGACAGCGGCATGCAAGTCAGCGTCAACGTGGACAACACGAACGGCGGCTTCTCGGGCTATTTCTACATCGATGGCGGCAACCGCACCGACTTCACCGGGACCGAAGTCTTCAACATCATCGCCACCGACAACAACGACAACATCGCCGGGGGAACCGGCGCCGACACGCTTGTCGGACTTGACGGGCGTGACACGCTGACCGGAAACGGCGGCAACGACACGCTCGACGGCGGCGCCGCCGCCGACGTGCTGAACGGCGGCCAGGGCAAGGATATCCTGATTGGCGGTGCCGGCGCGGATATACTCACCGGCGGGACCGAGGCCGACACCTTCGTGTTCAAAACCGCGGATTTCGGCCCGCTCGATCCGTTTGCGCTCGACCGGATCACCGATTTCCAGACGGGCGTCGATAAAATCGATCTTTCCGGGATCGATGCGGACAAGGCGACCGCTGGCGATCAGGCGTTCACCTTCATCGGCAGCGCCGCTTTCACCGCGGCGGGGCAGGTTCACGTCGTCGTCGGGGCGGGCGGCTTCACCTATCTCGAGGGCAATTGGGACGCCAATCTCGCCGCCGATTTCAGCATCCGCGTCGACGGGTCCGCGCCCGTCGTCACCGACCTCGTGCTCTGACACGGGACAGTCGGTTCGATACGACTATTGGCATGAGCCTTGTCGGTATGGCATGGTCCGCATTCCCTGGGGGATACGGGTCGTGCCATGCCGGCTTCGTCGATCGATGGTTCTCAATTTGCCGACCGCGGTTTTCGCGTAAGCGCCGACTGCTATGCCGAGATGCGGCGCGCAGCGCGACGGATGTTGTCGGGCGATCGCCAGCGGCTGGTGTTCGATCCGACGGAACTTGCGCACGACGCGATTCTCCGGCTGATCCAGTCGGATGCCGCGGTCGCCAACGATTCCGCGCATGTGCTGGCGCTCGGCGCACGGACGATGCGGCGCATCCTGATCGACGAGGTGCGCCGCTCGTCCGCCGCCAAACGTCACATGCCGACGATCCTGCCGACGATGGTCGTCGGCAGCCGATCGGCGATCGACGTGGAGGCGCTCGACGCAGCGCTCCGTGCGCTCGAAGAGGTCTCGCCCGAGCATGCGACGATCGTCGAACTCCGCTTCTCACTCGGCATGACGGTGGAGGAGACCGCCGAGGCGCTCGCCATCGCGCCGCGCACCGTCAAGCGCCGCTGGCAGAGTGCGCGGGCATGGCTGCACGATCACCTTTCCGATGAGCCGCCCGATGAACTGGCCACCGCTTCCCCCGGGGCTTGAGCGCCGCGCATTGGCGCTTGTCGATGATCTCGTTGAATCGGCCGAGGATTTGAGTTCGATCGATACGACGCTGGCGCGCGAGGAGCCGCGCGTTCGCGCGCGGGTCCACCGCCTCCTCGCCTGCGCGCGAACCGCGGGCGAGAGCCTGCCGACGATCGTCACCGGCGCCGATGCACAGGATCTGCCGATTCCCGAACGGATCGGCGCGTTCCGGCTGGTCGCGGAGATCGGCAGCGGCGGAATGGGGGCGGTGTGGCGCGGCGAGCGCGCCGACGGGCTGTTCGAACAGACCGTCGCGATCAAGCTGCTGCGCACCGCGCCGGTGCTGCTCGGCGTGCGTTTCGCCGAGGAACGCCGCATCCTCGCGCGGCTCGAACACCCCAATATCGCGCGGCTGATCGACGGCGGGGTGATCGAGGGGGTGCCGTATCTGGTGATGGAGTTCGTCTCCGGCCGCCACATCGACGACGCCGCGGCGGACCTGCCGCTACGCGAACGGGTCGCGATGTTCCTCGCGGTGGCGCACGCGGTTCAGTTCGCGCATGCCCGACTCGTCGTTCACGCCGATCTCAAGCCATCGAACATCGTCGTCGGCCCCGACGGGAGGGTAAAATTGCTCGATTTCGGCGTCGCCCGGCTGATCGGCGACGAATCCGGCGGCAGTGCTTCGCATCCGATGACCCCGGCTTATGCGAGTCCCGCACGGCGCTCTGGACACGCGCCGCTGATCGCCGACGACGTCTTCGCGCTCGGCCGAATCCTCCACGGGTTGATCGCCGAGGCCGATGATGCCGATCTCCGCGCGATCGCCGCCAGGGCCGCGGCGATCGGCGAGGCGCGGCGCTATCCCGCGGTCGGCGACCTGATCGCCGATCTCGGTCGCTGGCGAGACCGGCTGCCGGTGGTCGCGCGCGCGCCGACGTGGCGGTATCGCGCCGGGCGCTTCGTCACGCGTCACCGCGTCGGCGTCGCGGCGACCGCGGCGGCGCTGATCCTCCTGTCGATCACCTCGGTCGCCGCGCTCCTGTCGGCGGGCGCCGCGGAGCACCAGCGCGTGGTCGCCGAGCGCCGCTTCGACGATGTCCGCGCGCTGTCGCGCTTCATGCTGACCGATCTATACGACGAACTCGGCAACGCGCCGGGGACGGTGGTGCCGCGCGTCCGCATCGCCGGGGTGGCGGGGCGCTATCTCGACCGGCTCGCCGACAATGCGGAGGCACCGCGCGCGCTGCGGCTTGAGATCGCGCAAGGGTATGAGCGGCTGGCGCGGGTGCAGGGGGTGTCGGGGGTGGCGAGCCTCGGCGCGCCCTCCGCCGCGCTCGCCTCGCTCGACCGCGCCGAGCGGATGACGCGGACGTTGTTAGGCGAGGCCCCGGACGACGCCGCGGCGAACGAGCTCGCCGGATCGATCGCGCTCGATCGCTGGACGCTCGCGCCCGAGAATGCGTCGTCGAGCGCGCTCAACGCCACCGCGCGTACCGCGTTCGCGCGCGCGCTGAGACTCGACCGAACACGCCAGGGCGCGCTGATCGGACTGCTGCTGACCGAGAAGAACCGCGCGTTCGAACTGATCTGGACCGAGGACCGTCCGAAGGATGCGATCCCCGTGCTCAAGACTGCGCTGGCGCGGCTGAACCGCGCGCCAATCGACGCGCCGCACCGCGACGATGCACAACAGCTCCGCGTCAATTTGCTAAACCGGCTCGGCGATGCGCTTTATTATTCGGGCGATCTCACCGGTTCGCTGGCGACGTTTCGCGTCGCGCAAAATCTGATCGGGCGCGAACTCGCGAAGCGCGAGACGCTCGCCTGGCTCGAACGCCACGGCGAATCCTACTGGTATGTCAGCGGCGGCCTCGAGGATCGCGATGTTCCCGCCGCGCTGGCGTCGGCGCGCGCGGGGGTCAGGACGATGCAGCGCGTGCTGTCGTACGGACCCGATTCGAATGCCGAGAAATGGCTCGCGATCCTGTACAATCAGGAAGCATCGCTGCTGACGGCCCGGAAGGATTATGCCGGCGCGACGCGGCCTACCTTGATGTCGGTCGCGATCCGCGAGCGCCGTGCGGCGGGGCAACCCAACGATCCGCGCCGCGCGCGCGATCTCGCGATCGGGCTCGCCAGCGCCGCCGATACCTTGCTCAAGGCCGGGCGGCGCGGCGATGCCTGCGGGCTGGTGCGGCGTTCGGTCGCGTCGTGGCAGGCGATCGAGCGGCGCGGGCGGCTCGGCAAGATGGACGCCAAGAAATCCTATCCCGAGGCGCGCGCCGGGGTGTCGGCGATGTGCGGTGACAAGCCCCTATCGACCGCATAAGACTGCGGGCAAAATACCAAAGGGGTTGAGATGCATCTGTCCGTCGCCACCGTCCTCGCGTCGCTGCTCGCGCTTCAGGCGGCGCCGCCCGCGCCGCCGACTCCGGTCGAGGCGACCGAAGCGCCCGAGGATCAGGCGACCAGGCCCGCCGCCGAAGCGCCCGTCACGCCGCCGCCCGCGACGCGCGCCGCACCTACGCCGACCCCCGCCGCGGCTGCCGCGCCCGCTACCGCCAAACCCGCGAAATGGGACGTCAATGCGCCCCCCGGCGCGGTCATCCGCCAGATCCCGATCAATGTCGAAGAGGGCAGCTGGATCGATCTCGACGTCTCGCCCGACGGGCGCACGATCGCCTTCACCTTGCTCGGTGACATCTACACAATGCCCATCGCGGGCGGGACGCCGACGCGGATCGCCGAGGGACTCGCCTGGGAAGTCCAGCCGCGCTGGTCGCCGGACGGGCGGCGCATCGCCTTCACCTCGGATCGCGGGGGTGGCGACAATATCTGGCTGATGAACGCCGACGGGTCCGACAAGCGCGCGGTGACGAAGGAGGATTTCCGCCTCCTCAACCAGCCGACATGGTCGAAGGACGGGCGCTTCATTGCGGCGAAGAAGCATTTCACCACCGGCCGCTCGCTCGGCACCGGCGAGGTCTGGCTCTATTCGGTCGCGGGCGGCGGCGGCGTCCAGCTCGTCAAGCGCGCCAGCGAGAAGCTCCAGAAGGAACTCGGCGAGCCGACTTACGCCGCCGACGGCAAGTCGATCTTCTACACGCGCAACATCACGCCGGGGCCGATCTTCGAATATGCGCAGGATTCGAACGGCGAATTGTTCGACATCGAACGCTACGATCTCGAGACCGGCGAAGTGACGACCGCGGTGTCGGGACTCGGCGGCTCGGTGCGGCCGACGCCGTCGCCCGACGGCAGGAAGATCGCCTTCGTCCGGCGCGAGCGCGCGAAGTCGAAACTCTACGTCAAGGATATGGACTCGGGCGCCGAGCGGAAAATCTACGACGCGCTCGACCAGGACGTGCAGGAGACCTGGGCGGTCACCGGTGTCTATCCCAACATGAGCTGGACCCCCGATTCGAAGAGCGTCGTCTTCTGGGCGGGCGGCAAGATCAGGCGCGTCGATTCGGACGGCGGTAACGGCGCGGTGATCCCGTTCCGTGTCAGCGACACGCGCGGCGTGATCGACGCGCCGCACCCGCAGATCGCGGTTTCGCCCGACCGGTTCGAGACCAGGATGCCGCGCTTCGCCAGCGTCTCGCCCGATGGCCGGACGGTGGTGTTCGAGACGCTCGGCAAGCTCTGGACCAAGCCGATGGCGGACGGCACCGCGAAGCGGCTAACGGGCAGCGGCGACGAACTCGAGCTGTTCCCGACCTGGTCGCGCGACGGGCGGACTATCGCTTATGTCGGCTGGACCGACGCGGGGCTCGGCGAGATCAAGGTGGTGGGCGCGAGCGGCGGCAAACCGCGGACAGTCACCACGCATCCGGGCCATTACGCCAAGCCGCGCTTCTCACCCGACGGTCGGACGATCGTCTTCGAGAGCCGCGCGAGCGAGGGACTGACCTTACCGCTGTGGTCGGCCAACCCCGGTGTCTATCGCGTCGCGAGCGCTGGCGGTGCGCCCGTCTTCATCGCCAAGGATGTCGCCGAGCCGCAGTTCGGCAGCAGCAACGACCGCGTGTTCATGGTCGGCGAAGAGGACGACAAGCGCGCGCTCATCTCGACCGATTTCTCGGGCGCAGCGAAACGCGTCCACGCCAAGGGCGAACTGGTCAACGATTACATCGTTTCGCCCGATGGCCAGACGATCGCGTTCCGCCAGAATTACGAGGCGTTCGCGATGCCGCTGTTGCCGGGTACGCAGGCGGTCGACGTCGGCGAGGACGCCAAGTCGCTGCCGGTGACGCGCGTCAGCGGCGACGGCGCGGATTACATGAACTGGTCGAACGACGGCGCGCAGCTGCACTGGAGCCTCGGCCCGACGGTCTATACCGTCGAACGCTCGGCGCTGTTCCCGAGCGCGCCGCCCGCCGAGAACGCGCCAAAATTCGCCGCCCCCAAGACCGGCGTGTCGCTGTCGATGGAAGTCGTCGCCGCGAAGCCGACCGGCATTGTCGCGCTGACCGGCGCGCGCATCCTGACGATGACCGATACGGGGACGGGCGACGGCGCAGGCGCGATCGACGATGGCGTCATCGTGATCCGCGGCGACCGGATCGTCGCGGTCGGCCCGCGCGCGTCGGTGCAAATCCCGACGGGCGCGAAGACCGTCGACGTAACCGGCAAGACGATCATGCCCGGCCTGATCGACGCGCACGCGCATGGACCGGAGGGCGAGGACGAACTCGTGCCCCAGCAGAATTGGTCGTCGATCGTCAATCTCGCGCTCGGCACGACGACGATCCACGATCCGTCCGCGCGGGCGAGCGAGATTTTCGTCGCGTCGGAGCGGCAACGCGCGGGGCAGCTGCTCGCGCCGCGCATCTTCTCGACCGCGGAGATCGTCTATGGTGCGAAGGCACCCGACGTCTACGCCGAGATCAACAGCCTCGACGATGCGCTCAGCCATATCCGGCGGATCAAGGCCGAGGGCGGTCATTCGATCAAGAACTACAACCAGCCGCGCCGCGACCAGCGCCAGCAAGTCGTCCAGGCGGCGCGGCAGGAGAATATGCAGGTCGTGGCGGAAGGCGGCTCGCTGTTCGGGATGGACATGACGATCGTCGCCGACGGCAATTCGACGCTTGAACACAATATCCCGCTGTCGACCTTCTACGAGGATGTGCTGCAATTCATGTCGCAAGCGACGACCAACAATACCCCGACGTTGGTAGTCAGCTACGGCGGGCTCGCGGGAGATCCCTATTGGCGGCAGGCGACCGATGTCTGGCGCCAACCGCTGCTCGCCGCGCACATTCCGCCCGACCAGCTCGCCGCCGCCAATGTTCGCCGGACCAAGGCGCCGGAGGAGGATTTCGTCGACGACGACAATGCGCGCGAGGCGCACAAGCTCGCCAAGCGCGGAGTGCTGATCTCGATCGGCGCGCACGGCCAGCAGGCGGGGATTGGGAGCCATTGGGAGCTGTGGAGCTTCGTGCGCGGCGGGATGACCCCGGTCGAGGCGCTGCGCGCGGGGACGATCGTTCCGGCAAAATCGCTCGGGATGAGCGCTGACATCGGCAGCCTCGAGGTCGGCAAGCTCGCCGATCTCGTCGTCCTCGACGCTGATCCGAGCGCGGACATCCGCAACAGCGAGAAGGTGTCGAAGGTGATGATCGGCGGGCGGCTCTACGATTCGGCGACGATGAACGAGGAGGTCACCGGCACCGCGGCGCGGCGACCGTATTTCTGGCAAAGCAGCGCGACCGCGGCAAGCACCACGACGACGACCCACGGCGCGGATTAGAGGCTCTTTTGACGCGCTCACGCGCGTGATGCGGCACCAGCCCTCTCCCCCACCCCATCTCCCAAGACATTATGCTGAATGGGAGGTGGGGTGGGGGAGAGGGCTGGTGCCGCTCTATCGCCGAGAGGCGATCAACCAAAAACGCGGCGCTGTGCCGTCAAGGCAGCGCTGCGTGAAGCGCCTCGAGTACGTCGTCGCTGCGCGCAGGGTCGCCGATCGCGAGCACGTGGCCCGCGCTGTCGGCGGTCAGCGGGTCGCCGTTCCAGTCGCACATCCGCCCGCCCGCGCCTTCGACGATGGGCACCAGCGCCGCGAAATCGTGGAGCTTCAGCCCCGATTCGCACACCACGTCGAGATAGCCGCTCGATAGCAGACCATAATTGTAGCAATCGCCGCCATAGACCGGTCCCTGCCGCGGAAATCCGCCCGAGACCGCCGCGATCAGGGCCATGAAATGCGGCACGTCGCCGTCGTCGAACAAATGCGGGCTGGTCGTCGCGACGATCGCCTCGTCGAGCGCGGCGCAGGCGCGGGTCCGGACGGGCGCGCCGTTGAACGTCGTCGGTCGCCCGGTCACCCCCAGCCAGCGCTCGCGCTGGACCGGCTGGTCGATGATGCCGAGCACGGGCCAGCCGTCCTCGACGAGCGCGATCAGCGTGCCGAAGATCGCGCGCCCCGCGGTGAAGCTGCGCGTCCCGTCGATCGGATCGAGCACCCAGCTCCGTCCGGTGACGCCGCGCTTTTCGCCATATTCCTCGCCGATGATCCCGTCGCCCGAGCGTTCGGCCTCGATAAGGCGGCGCATCGCCGTCTCCGCCGCGCGATCGGCGAGCGTGACGGGCGAGCGGTCGGCCTTCATCTCGGTGCCGAGCTCGCCGCGGAAATACGGGCGGATGGCGTCGCCCGCGGCATCGGCGAGCTGCAGGGCGAGTTCGATATCGGCGGGACGGATCGGCATTGCGCGCGCCTATCGCAGCACGGCGCGCGACGCTACTATCCGCGCGTTGCAATCGCCGCTGCGCCTCCGACGACGATCGCGCGGCTTCCGCTCGACCGCGATAAGGATTAAGCGGACCCATCCTCTTTTGGAGATCCCCCGATGCGCCCGTTCCTCGCCGCCGCCCTTATTGCTATCGCCGCCCCCGCCGCCGCGACGCTCGCCCCCGGTGCCGCCGCGCCCGATTTCACCACCCGCGGCGCGGTCGCGGGCAAGGTCGTGAGGGTCAACCTCGCCAGCCAGTTGAAGCGCGGTCCCGTCGTCCTCTATTTCTTCCCCGCCGCCTTCACCAGCGGCTGCAACGCCGAGGCTAAGGCCTTTGCCGAGAAGATCGGCGATTTCCAGAAGGCCGGCGCGACGGTGATCGGCATGTCCGCCGACCCGGTCGATGCGCTCGCCAAATTCTCCTCCGCCGAATGCGCGGGCAAGTTCACCGTCGCGAGCGCGGGGCCGGCGGTGGTCAAGGGTTACGACGTCGCCTTGCCCAAGCAATATAACGGCCATGCGATCACCAGCCGGACGAGCTATGTCATCGCCACCGACGGCAAGGTCGCGTTCGTCCACGACGACATGAACCCCGCCGAGCACGTGTCGCTGACGCTCGCCGCGGTCCACCGGCTGACCGGAAAATAGCGGTCACCGGATATTAGCGGTTGGGCTGTTAGTCCCTCGATCCGGAAATTGCGCCGATCCGTTCGGCGCGAGGGGATGGGGTCCGGATGACCGGGATGCACGCTGCACGGCTGTTCACCGCGCACGAACCGTCGCAAGACGTGTTCGCGCGGGTCGGCGCGTTCCTCGCCGAGCACCGGCTGAGCGCGGACCCCGCCAATTACGAATTCGCTTATGCGGTCGTTTCCGATCCCGACGGGACGCTTGCCGCCCGGGTCGCGCGGGTTGCCGAGGGCGGCGTCCGCCTCAGCGGCGAGGATATCGAACGCTTCGGCGGGACGGCGGCGCCCGGCGTGCCGGTGGCGCTGCCGATCCAAGCCCACGCAGATGAGGCGGTCGATGGTTTGATCGCGCGCACCCAGGTCCAGGTCGAAAGCTTCGCGCATACGATGCGCGCGATGCACGCCGAGACGCGCGGCTTCGGCGAGGATCTCGCGGCGGCGATCGATACCCGCGGCGCGCTTCCTGCGATCGACGAGGTCGCGCGGCTGACCAGCACGATGATCGAGCGCGTCCGCGAGGCGGAGATTCGCCTCGACGCCGCGACGCGCGAGGCGGACGATTTGCGCACCGCGCTCGCCGAGGCGCGCGGGTCGGCGCGGCGCGATCCGCTGACCGACCTGCCCAACCGCCGCGCCTTCGACGAGGCGTTCGCCGCGCTTGCGCCGGGCGAACCCGTCGCGATCGCGATCTGCGACATCGACCATTTCAAGGCGATCAACGACACGTTCGGCCACGCCATCGGTGACCGAGTCTTGAAGGCGATCGGCCAGGCGCTGGTCGAGGATTGCGCCGATTGCCTCGTCGCGCGCTACGGTGGCGAGGAATTCGTCGTGCTCATCTCCGGCGCGGCCAACGACGCCTTCGCAATGCTCGATCGCGCGCGGGCGCGGATCGCGGGCAAGCGATTCCGGTCGCGCGACACCAACGATCTGTTGGGCAGCGTCACCCTTTCGGCGGGGGTCGCCGCGGTGCGGGGTAGCGATACGCTCGAGGACGTACTGACCCGCGCCGACGTCGCGCTCTATTCCGCCAAATCCGCGGGCCGCAATTGTATTCAGGTCGCTGAATGATGGTATTCAACGCCAATGTCACTTGGCCAATTTCCCCAACCTGATCGCAGGTGTTTCAGTAAGTCTCTGATAAAGAGCCATAACAGAAACTGGCACGATCTCTGCTTTTGACTGGATATCCGCGCTTCGGATGGTCCGCAGCCGGTCAATCGAAAGGAAAATCGCCATGTCCGCTCACTTCGCCAACCTCCAGAGCCACGCCGTCAGCTTCGTCGGCGCGCTCGTCTTCGCCGCGCTGATGATCAGCGCCGCCGTCCCCGTCCTGCCGGTCGCGTGACCGGCAGGTTCGATACGAAGGATCGTCCGATGTTCCGCCCTGTATTCCTCGGTTTCGCCGCCGTCGCGACGACCGCGCTCCTCCTCTACGTCGACGCCGGCGCCAGTTTCGCCTGACCCGCCTTCGGCCGACCGGGTTCGCCGCGCGAATAGGTGCCGATGAGCAATCCGCCCGCGACCACATGCCCCGCCATCGCCTCGATCAGCGCCGCGCGCCCCGGCGAGCGGCCCGGATCGCCGCATCCCGCATCGAGTGCGAAAAGCTGGAAGGCGTAGCGATGCTCGCCATGCCCGGTCGGCGGATCGGGCGGCAGCCAGCCTTCGCCGAAGAACGAATTGCGGCCGACATCGCCGGTACCCGCGTCCCCGCCGCCGTCGCGGACGATCGCTCCTTCGGCCAGCCGTCCCGCATCGGCGGGCAATCCCCAGACGACCGCATGCACCAGCGGGGAGGGCGCGGGCGCGTCCGCATCCTCGACGAGCAACGCCAGGAGCGATGTCGCCGCGGGAACCGGCCCCCACACGAGCGGCGGCGATATGCCGTCGCCATCGGCGGTGAACCGTGGCGGCAATCGGCCATCGTTGCCGAACGCGGGACTCATCAGGTCGATCGC
Organism: Sphingomonadales bacterium; assembly: GCA_038236185.1. Classification (GTDB taxonomy): domain Bacteria; phylum Pseudomonadota; class Alphaproteobacteria; order Sphingomonadales; family Sphingomonadaceae; genus Sphingomonas. The sequence goes on from JBBSTE010000030.1 coordinate 16,401, forward strand.
GTCGAACGCGCCACCGAGCCGGTCCTGCGTGATGGCGAGCTTGTCCGCCCCCGCTCTTACGCCGCGCAGCGCCTTGCCGAGCCAGCCGGGAACGTGTTCGAGCATCGCCTATTCGCCGGCCGGGGCGTGCTCGTGATCGCCGTGCGGCCCGGTGAATCCGCCGACGTTGATCCGGCCGAGCGGCATCGGCCACGTTCTGGATACGCTCCGGCCGTCGCCCGGCACATCGACGACATCCCCGGCAGGCGCGAATCCGCCATCGCCATCGGGATCGGCGAGTACCGAAAATCCGGTAGGATAGCCGAGCTTGCTCTCGACGCGGATCGTCGAGCCGCTCGCATCGGCGCTGTAATGGACGACGATCGCCTTGGGCGCGGGCCTGGCGGGGTCGGTCGGCAGCAACAGTTGGTGATCGTGGCCGGGCGCGAGCGTGAACGCCTTGGTCTCGCCCGGCGCGAGCGCGATGCGATCGACCCCGACGCCGGGCGGCGGCACCTCTTGCGCCACGAGCATGGCGGGAATGAAGGCGACGAACGCGAACCGCAAACTACGCATCACGAATATCCTTTCGCATGAAGAACGATATCGCAAACGCGTGTTGCGTGGCTAGAGTTGCGTCGGCATCGTGAAGCGATGGAGGACCTCAGCCGTTTCGTCGCCGCGCAGGAAGGCGTCTACCCCCGCGCGCTCGCCGAACTGCGCGCCGGGGCCAAGCGCAGTCACTGGATGTGGTTCGTGTTTCCGCAGATCGCGGGCCTCGGATCGAGCGTGATGGCGCGGACCTTCGCGATCCGCGACGCCGCCGAAGCGCGCGCCTATCTCGCGCATCCGGTGCTCGGCGCGCGGCTGATCGCGGCGACCGACGCGGTCACCGCCGCGGCAGGATCGGCGACGGAGATCATGGGCGGCGTCGATGCGGTGAAGCTGCGGTCGTCGATGACCTTGTTCGCCGCGGTCGCCGACGATCCCGGGCCGTTCACGGAAGCGCTCGCGCGGTTCTTCGACGGCGAGGCCGACCAGGAGACGCTCGACCGCCTCTAACCTTTCGCTTCGGCGTAGGTCTGCGTCCCCAGGGTCATCACCGCGTCCTCGGGCAGCACCTCCGCCACCGGCACGTCGGGCAGCGCCTTCAACGCGTCGTAGAGCGGCGCGAAATCGGTCTCCACCGTCACCCGCAGCAAATCGTCGAAGCTCGGGATCACGAAATAATTCTGCTGGAAATCGTCGATCCGATATTCGGTGCGCATGACGCGCGCGAGATCGAAGGCGATACGGTTGGGCGAGGGATCGTCGAGCGCAAACTTCGATTCGGCGAAGCTCGACACGATCCCAGACCCGTAGATGCGCAGGCCCGCATCCTCGGCGATCAGCCCAAACTCGACGGTGTACCAATAGAGCCGCCCGAGATATTTCAGCGCATCGAGCTCGAGCGCGCGCTGCCCGCCCTGACCGTAGGCGACGAGATAATCCGCGAACACCGGATCGGCGAGCATCGGCACGTGTCCGAAGACGTCGTGAAAGACGTCGGGCTCCTCGAGATAATCGAGCTGGTCGGGGCGGCGGATGAAACTGCCCGCGACGAAGCGGCGGTTGGCCATGTGGTCGAAGAACACGGCGTCGGGGACGAGCCCCGGCACCGCGACGACCTGCCAGCCGGTCAGCTTCATAAGCCGCTCGCTGAGTTCCTCGAAATCGGGAATGCCCAGCTTCGAGAGCTTCAGCACGTCGAGCCCGCGCAGATACGCATCCGACGCGCGCCCCGGCAGCAATTTCGCCTGACGCGCGAAGAGCGTGTCCCAGGTCGCATGATCCTCTGGCGTATAATGCGCCCAGTCCTGCGGTATCGTCCAGTCGGTCGCGGCCCCTGGCGCGCGTTCCATGATTCCCTCTGTCATCGCGATAGCCTAGCATGATCGCGTGGACCGAAGAAACGCCCGCGCGATCCTCCGGATGGCCCTCACGGTGGTCGCGGGTCTCGCGATCGTCGTTGTCGGTTATATCGTCGCCGGTCTGATCGGCGGCGCGATCCCGACGAATCGGGCGTGGACGCCGCCCGCGCAAGGCATCAAGATCTTCATCGAAACCAACGGCGTGCACACCGGCATCGTCGTTCCCAAAGTCGCGGCCGGGATCGACTGGCGTCCGCTACTCCGCGCCGATCACCTCGCCGACCCACGCTACGCCGCCTACGATCATGTCGCGTTCGGCTGGGGCGAGCGGGCCTTCTATCTCGAGACGCCGACCTGGGCCGATGTGAAGCCGCTGACCGTTCTTCGCGCTGGGCTGGGCAGCGATCGCACGCTCGTCCACGTCGATCATATCCCGCGCCCGCGCCCCGACGCCGACACCCGCGCGGTCGTGCTGCGCCCGCGAGAATACCGCCGCCTCGCCGCCTATCTGCGCGCGAGCTTCGCCGAGCGGCCCGAGCATCTGCGCGGCTATTACGGCTATGACGCCTTCTACACCTCGCGCGGGCATTATAGCTGGGTCCGGACGTGCAACGCCTGGACCGGCGACGCACTGCGCCATGCCGGGGTTCGCGTCGGCGCATGGACGCCGTTTTCGTGGAGCGTGATGCGATGGTTCTGACACGCCATCCGCCGCCGTCGAAGACCTTGTGGGCCGCGGAGCTGCCCCGCGCTCTGTGGTCGGTCGCGACATGGTGGCGGCACCGCGCCGCGCTCGCCGATGTCCCACCGGGCGACGGCCGCGCGGTGATCGTGCTGCCCGGCCTGTTCAACACCGATCGATCGACCTTCGTGATGCGGCGCTATCTCACGCGGCTCGGCTATCGCGCCGAGGGCTGGGGGCTCGGGCGCAACCTCGGTGTACGCACCGTCGGCGCCGATGCCGGGGCGCTGATGGCGCGGATCGAGCGCGCGGGCGAGCCGGTGACGCTGGTCGGGATCAGCCTTGGCGGGATTCTGGCGCGGCACGTCGCGCATAGCCGCCCCGGTCTCGTGCGCGGGGTCGTCACGATCGCCTCACCCTTCGCGGGCGATGGGCGCGCGACCAACGTCTGGCGCGCGTTCGAGATCGCGACCGGCGAACGCCTCGCCGACCCGGCGGTGATCGCGCGGAGCGAGAAGATCGCGGCGCCCTTACCCGTCCCCGCCACCGCGATCTGGAGCGCGAGCGACGGGCTGGTCAGCGGCGTGATCTGCCGTGACGATCACGGCGCCGCGGTCGAGGTCAACAGCTCGCATTACCTGGTGCAAATGCGCCCCGAAGTTCTGATCGCACTCGCCCGCGCGCTCGCGGATCATTCGTCGTTGGCGGCCTGATAGCAATAGCACGAGTACGTAGAGCGTCTTGCGCCTCCCAGTCGTATACGCCGCGTTCCTCCACAACCCAGGCGCGCGCATGACGCGCGCTAATCCACTCGTCGGATCGGCGGATAAACCGCTGGGCTGCCCGTTCGGCGATTGACTCTTCCGCCTCCCATTCCTCTGCAAGCACCGATAATTCGCCCATTAGGCTCGTCCCCCTGCACGATGGCGGCGCGGCGAGGCCGTGCAGGATCCGCCCGTTCGGCGCCAACCTAGCCGCGCCGGGAACAGTTATAGAACATGCACGGACGTTCGCAACCATGAAGGGCGGCATCAGCCGCTTGCTGCCAGCCTTACCACTTTGCCGCCCGCGCCGTCGCAATAGGCTCCCCATGCGTCCATGAGCGCGCGGCGCTTCTCCAGCAGGTTGCCGCGCCGGCAGGCGGCTTCCGTCTTGTTTTCGATGGCGTGCGCCAGCGCCGCTTCCGCCAGTTCGCCGCGAAAGTTCGTACTTTCCGAAACCCAATCGCGAAAGCTGGAGCGAAAGCCGTGCGCGGTGCATCCCGCGTCCATGTCGCGAAGCACCTTCATCAGCGTCATGTCGCTCATTGGCTTGGCGAGCGTCGCGCCGTGGAAAACATAGGCCGCGCCCGCCGTCCGCAATGCGGCGGCGCGCTCGAATACCCGGCGGGCGGCAGCGGAGAGCGGCACGATGTGCGGCCTGCTCGCCTTCATCCGTTCGGCGGGGATCGTCCAAAGCCCGGCCTCCAAGTCGATCTCCGACCAAGTCGCGCCGCGCATCTCCCCGCTTCGCGCCGCCGTCGCAATCGCCGCCTCCAGCGCCAGCCGCCCCCATGTCTCCTTTTCGTGAAGCCGTTCGATGAAGGCGGGAACGTCGGGAAAGGGCATGGCGGCATGATGGCCAGAGTTGCGCGGCTGGCGCGGCAAGCCCTTGGTAATTGAGCGCATCGGCGCTTCCGCGTCACGATAGCCTTTCGAGTACCCCCAATCCAAGACCATGCCGACGCGCTGCCGCACCCGACGGGCGGTTTCGGGCTTCTCAAGCCAGATCGCCGCAAGTACGTCATGCACATCGGCGGCGGTGATGTCGTTCAGCCGCGCTTCGCCGATGGCGGGGAAGGCGAACATTTCCAGCGTTCGCATCCATTGCCACTGATGCTTGCTGCTTTTCCAAGTCTTGCGGCTAGCGGCGAAAACGACCGCCGCCGCCTCCCGGAACGTAGGCACGCCTTCCGCCTTGCGGCGCTCGACAACCGGGTCAACTCCCGCCTCGATTTGCGACCGCGCCAGTGCCGCCGCCTCCCGCGCCGTGGCGAGCGAAACCTTCTTCGCGCTCCCCAATCCAATGTCGCGCCGCCTGCCAGCCTTTTGCACCCTGACGATCCAGGAGGCGGAGCCGCCCGCGCCAACCGCGAGGAACAGGCCATCGCCATCGCCATAGCGACCCGGCTGCTTCGCCGCCCGAATTGCCGTCGCCGTGAGCTTACCCAAGCTGTCTTTCCCCACACTCTTACCCACACCGTAGCGCGGTAGAGGCGAATATCAACGGACATTGGCAAGCGCCGCGTAAGCGAAAAGCCCAAGCTTTCCTACGCTTTCACGGCTCCCGGCGAATATCGGGAAATACAGCAGTGGTGGACAGGGCTGGATTCGAACCAGCGTACGCTTGCACGGGCAGATTTACAGTCTGCTGCCTTTAACCACTCGGCCACCTGTCCCCAGGATCCGCGGAGTGCGCGGACATGCGTGGTCGCTTCCATCGAAAAGCGAAGCGGCGCAATGCCGAAGCGGCGTTCGGGTGTCAACGCACACCGCCCCGTTGCGTAGCGGCGTATTGCCAGCGCATAGCGACGGGAAACCAAAGGGAGAGCGCCGTTGCGCCATCATCTGCTCACCGCCGCCGCGGCGCTCGTCATCGCCGTTCCCGCCCTATCGCAATCCGCGCCGTCGAATACCGCGCGGATCATGAACGAAGGGCTGAACCATTCGCAGGTGATGCCGACGGTCGAGCATCTCGCCGACGTCATTGGCCCCAGGATGACCAATTCGCCGGGGATGCGGAAGGCGGAAGGATGGGCGCAGGCCAAGTTCAGCGAATGGGGATTGAAGAACGTCCACAAGGAGGGCTTCGATTTCGGCCGCGGCTGGTGGATCGAACGATCGAGCGTCCGGATGGTCACGCCGCGCGCCGTCCAATTGACCGCGATCCCGATCGCCTGGACGCCCGCGACCAACGGCGCGCTGACCGCGCCGGTGATCGTAGCGCCGATGAAGACGGTCCGCGATTTCGCCAGATGGCGCGGCAAGCTCGTGGGCAAGATCGTGCTGGTCTCCGAACCCGGCACCGGCGACGAGCCCGACGAACCCGCCTTCCAGCGCTATTCCGACGAGGATCTGGCGAAGCTCGATAAATATGAGCAGGATCACTATGACCCGGCCGACCTCGACCGCGACCTGAAGCGCGCGCATTTCTCGAAGGAGCGCGAGGAATTCCTCAAAGCCGAGGGCGCGGTCGCCTATGCCACCAAGGCGTATCGCGACAGCAAGCTCGTTTCGGGCGAAGCGTATCGCTACGCGGTCGGCGATACCTCGCCACTCCCCGCTGTGCAGATCGCTTCAGAGGATTACCGGCGGCTCGTGCGTCTCGCGGTGGTCGGCGAAAATCCGACGCTCGAGATCGAGAGCAACGTCCATTTCGACGACAGCGACACGCAGGCTTACAACATCATCGCCGACATCCCCGGCACCGATCCCAAGGCGGGATACGTCATGGCCGGCGCGCATCTCGACTCTTGGGTCGCGGGTGACGGCGCGGCGGACAACGGCGCGGGCTCGGCGATGATCATGGAGGCGGCGCGCATCCTCGCCGCGACCGGCATCCGCCCGAAACGCACGATCCGCTTCGCGCTCTGGGCGGGCGAGGAGCAGGCGTTGCTCGGCAGCCTCGCCTATGTCGAGCAGCATCTCGCGACGCGCGCGCCGGGCGAGCCGCGGCCGAAGGGCGAGGACATCTATTACAGCTGGCCGTACCGCTGGCCGATCGTGAAGCAGCCCGGCTGGGGCGATCTCGCCGCGTATTTCAACATCGACAACGGCAGCGGCAAATTGCGCGGCGTCTATGCCGAGAACAATCCCGCGGTGGTCCCGATCTTCGAGGAATGGATGGCGCCGTTCCGCGCGATGGGGATGTCGACGGTCGCGATCCAGCGAACCGAAGGGACCGACCATGTCTTCATGCAGCAGGTCGGGATTCCCGGGTTCCAGTTCATCCAGGATCCGCTCGACTACGAAAGCCGCGTGCATCATTCGTCGATCGACACGTTCGATCATCTGAAGGCCGACGACATGCGGCAGGGTGCGACGATCCTCGCGGCATTCCTGCTCAATACGGCGAACGCGAAGGACGCGCTGCCGCGCCCACCGCTGCCGACCAAGCCCGCCGCAAGCGATCCGTATCAGGTCAAGGCGGACGATTGAGGATGGCACGTCGCGGGCATCGTCCTTCGCAGACCCAAGGCAATCGTCCCCGCTTCTGGGGCCGCCATGCCGTCACCGCCGCGCTCGCCAACCCGGAGCGTGTCGTGCGCAAGATCTGGGGGACGCGCGAGGCCTTGTCGTCGCTGGCACTGCCGCCGGTGCTGCCCGTGGTCTACGCCGAAGTCACTGATCTCGGCCGACTGGTCCCGTCGGATGCGCCGCACCAAGGCCTTGTCGCCGAGGTCGATGCGCTCGAAGAAATCTGGCTCGGCGATCTGCTCGAACAGGGCCGCGACGACCCCCCTGAACATCGACGCCCGCTCGTCGTGCTCGATCAGGTCACCGATCCGCACAATGTCGGCGCGATCCTGCGCTCGGCCGCGGCGTTCGATGCATTGGGCATCGTCACGCAGGATCGTCATGCCCCCCCCGAATCGGGCACCGTCGCGCGCGCCGCGTCGGGCGCGCTGGAGACCGTGCCCTGGGTACGCGTCGTCAACCTGGCACGCGCATTGGAAGAGATCGCCGAAGCCGGGTTCTGGCGCATCGGCCTCACCGGGAACGCACCGCAGACGCTGGCGCAGGTGATGGGCGAACAGCGCATCGCGATCGTGCTGGGCGCGGAGGGTGAGGGGATGCGCCAGAACACCGAGGCGCATTGCGACGAACTCGCCAAGCTGCCGATCGGGCCGAAGGTCGAGAGCCTGAACGTTTCGAACGCCGCGGCGATCGCGCTTTACGCGGTGGCGGCGCGAGCGTGAGTTGTTGCGCGTCGGCCAAGTTCCGTTCGTTTCGAGCGTGGTCGAGAAACGCTGACCGTACGCTGACGGAGGTTTCTCTACTTCGCTCTAAACGAACGGAGCAAAGGGTTATCGCTCGGCCAATTCCTCCGGCGGTGGCGGGAGCGCGAACGAAAGCGGGATTCCCGCCTGCAATTGCACCAGCGCCGCCTGGCCCATCAACGGGCGCGGCACCGACAGATAGTCCTTCGGCGAGAGCCCCATGAATTCATGGAATTCGTGGTTGAAATGCGACTGGTCGAAATATTCGGGATCGCGCAGATCGTCGAAGCGCGGCTTTTCGGTGATTCTGATCCGGCCGAGCGTGTCGAGGAAGCGCTGGCGCCGGAGCAGGCGTTTCGGGCCGAACCCGAACACCTGCTTGCACACGCGCAGCAAGACGCGAGGTGTCACCGCCGCCGCGTCGGCGAAGGCGCCGACGTCATGCGGCCGATCGCGCAACGCGCGGTCGATCGTGATCGCGAGGTCGGTATTAGGAGCAGTGGCCACCAATCGATCGAGCAACAACCGGTCGAACAGCGCGACGCCCTCGGCATCGCTCCGTTGCGCGAGAAGCTCGGCGTGCCAGGTCGGCGCCGGCTCTCCGAAGCGTGTACCGAGCGGCCCGATGCAATTGGCGAACGGTGCCGCCGGAATGCCGAGAAAGCGCTGCCAGCCGAGCGGCGTCAGACCGAACCCCGCGGGTTTGCCGTCGCGCGCGACGATCTTGGCAGCTCGGTCGGTCGGACCGAACAGCGCACCGTCGGGCGGCACCCGCGCGCGGATCTGGCGCGATTCGACCCACCACGACCCGCCGAGCAGGAAGCGGACGTTGCCCCATTCGGGGTAGAGGAAATCCTCGAGCGGGCCGGGGCATTCGACGAAATAGTAAAAGGTCGCGAAACTGCGCAGCCGCTCGTCGGGCAAATAGATGCGAACCGATGTTTCGCCGATCGCCTCTCCGGACGCCTCGGCCTCCGCCGTCCCCTGCTCCATCGCCCCCCCTTGGATGCGCTATGCAACATCTTGGTAAGGCGCGGGAGAGTCAACGGCTTACGGACGTCGCGCCGTCCGCTTTCGGGTCAGTCTTCTTCGGCGACCTTGACCTTCAGCCCGTCTAGCGCGTCGGTGATCTGAAGCTGGCACGACAGCCGCGAAGTTTCGTTGCGGTCGCTCGACGAATCGAGCAGATCGTTCTCGTCCTCGCTCATCGGCGGCAGTTTGGCCGCAAATTCCGGCTCGACATGGACGTGGCAGGTGGCGCAACTGCAGCAACCGCCGCACAGTGCCAGGATCTCGTCGATCCCGGCGTCGCGGATCGCCTCCATCACCGACAGGCCCGTCTCGCCCATGATCTCGCGTTCTTCCCCATCGCGCGTCACGACGATAAGCCTTGGCATCATGCACTCCTCGAAAGTCAGCCCGTCCCATGCCGTCATCCGCCCGAGGCCGCAATGGGGCTAAGTGAGAGCGCTCTTCGCGAGAGCCTCGATGCGCTCGCCGCGCGCGAACCGCTGTTCGCCGCCGCCATCGCCCGGGTCGGCTATCCCCCGCCACGGATTCGCGAGCGCGGTTATGCGACGTTGCTGCGTACGATCGTCGGCCAGCAGGTCAGCGTGAAGGCCGCCGATTCGGTATGGCGCAAGCTCGAGGCGGCGATCGGCGACCCGACCGATCCGGTCGCGGTGGCGGCGGCGAGCGACGAGACGTTGCGCGCGTGCGGCTTTTCGCGGCAGAAATCGTCCTATGCGAAAAGCCTCGCCGGCGAAGTGACGAACGGGCGGCTCGATCTGGCGAACCTGCCCGAGGATGACGAGGAAGCAATCGCCGCGCTCGTCCGGGTAAAAGGGATCGGGCGCTGGTCGGCCGAAATCTATCTGCTGTTCGCCGAGGGGCGCGGCGACATCTGGCCGGCGGGCGATCTAGCGGTGCAGATCGAGCTCGGACGGATTTTGGGGCATGAGGCGCGACCGAGCGAAAAGCTGACCCGCGAACTGGCCGAGGCGTGGCGCCCGCACCGCGGCGCGCTCGCGATTTTGACGTGGCACCATTACGGCGCAGGGGCTGACGCGGCGCCGGTCTAAGCACCGTCAACCAAGGGCGTCACCCCAGCGAAAGCTGGGGTCTCAAGCGGTGGTGCGAAAGTCGGGCTTAGGGCAGCCGTTATGCGCGCCTCTCTGAGATCCCAGCTTTCGCTGGGATGACGTCGTTGGGCGAGCGCCGCCGCGCCTTACCCCTCTACCTTCAGCTGCTGGAGCATGAACGCCTGCGCCTCGGCGTTCTGCTTGTAGCGTTCGAACCGCCCCGATTTGCCGCCGTGCCCGGCTTCCATGTTCACCCGGAACACCAAGGGATTCGTATCGGTCTTGGTCGCGCGGAGTTTCGCGACCCACTTCGTCGGCTCGTAATATTGCACCTGGCTGTCCCACAGCCCGGTGCCGACGTAGAGCGCAGGGTATTTCTGCGCCTTCACATTGTCGTACGGCGAGTACGCCAGCATCACGTCGTACCATTTCTTTTCGTTGGGATTGCCCCATTCGTCATATTCGTTGGTGGTGAGCGGGATCGAGGCGTCGAGCATCGTCGTCACGACATCGACGAACGGCACCTGCGCGACGATGACGCGGTAATCCTGCGGTGCGATATTGGCGACCGCGCCCATCAGCAGGCCGCCCGCGCTACCACCCGCCGCCGCGACGCGGCCGGGCGCAGCGTACTTCTGCCTCACCAGATAACGCGTCACGTCGACGAAATCGGTGAAGGTGTTGATCTTCTTCGTCAGATGGCCGTCGTCATACCAGGCGCGGCCCATCTCCTGCCCGCCGCGGATATGCGCGATCGCGACGACCAGCCCGCGATCGGCGAGACTGGGATAGCTCACCGAGAAATTGGGATCGCTCGAGAAGCCGTAGCTGCCATAGGCATATTGGAACAACGCGGCCTTGCCGTCGCGCTTCAAACCCTTCTTGTAGAACAGGCTGACCGGCACCTTCGTCCCGTGGCGCGCCACCGCCCAGACGCGTTCGGTGGCGTATTTCGACGCATCATAGGTCGGCACCGGCTGGACTTTTAGCGTGCGGCGTTCGCCGGTGTTCGCATTGACCTCATAGGTCGTCGTCGGGGTGACGAGCGAGGTATAGGTGTAGCGCAGCCAGTCGCTCGCGGGTTCCTCGTTGGTGCCGAGCGCCATCGCGAAGGCGGGCTCGTCGGCGACGACGGGCGTGCTCGTCCCGTCGGCCTTGAGCAGCCGGATATGCTTGTTGCCGCCATTCCGCTCCTCGATCGCCAGGAAATCGTCGAACGGCTTGACGTTCTCGATGAAGGTCTCGGCGCTGACCGGCACAAGATCCTTCCACGCCGCCCGGCCCTTCGCGGCATCGGCATCGGCGACGGTCATGACCTTGTAATTGGGTGCGTTCCAGTTGGTCTTGACGATCCACTTGCCTTGGTTGTGGTCCGCATCGTAGCGGAAGTCGCGCTCACGGGCCGCGACGACGGTGAATTTCGACAGATCTCCCGCCGGAGCGCAGCGATATTCGTTGCTGACCGTACTCTGCTCGCCGATGCAGACGAACTTGTCGTCGGTCGTTCGGCCGACGCCGATGTAGAAGCTCTGGTCAGGCTCCTCGTAAAGCTGCGTATCGGCGGTGGTTGCGACACCGAGCCGGTGCGACTTGATCCGCGCGCTGCGCAGCGTGACGGGATCCTTATCGACATAGACGACCGTTTTGTTATCGTCGCCCCAAATCAGGTTCGGCTCGACGTTTGCGACGGTATCGCGCGCCATCGCACCGGTCGCGATGTCCTTCACCTTCATGGTATATTGCCGCCGCCCGACGACATCCTCGGCCCAGGCGACCTTGCTGCCGTCGGGGCTGACCGCCCAGTCGCCGATCTGGAAGAAGCCCTTGCCCTTGGCCATCGCGGGTTCGTCGAACAGGATTTCCTCGGGGGAGGTCATCGCGCCCTTGCGCCGCGCGACGATCGGGTAATCCGCCCCGGTCTCGAAGCGGGTGTAATAATAATAGCCGTGCTTCAAATACGGGACGGTCGAATCGTCCTGCTTGATCCGCGCGACCGTCTCGTCGAAAAGCTTTTTCTCGAGCGGCTCGAGCGATTCGAGCCTCGCATCGGTGTAGGCATTCTCGGCGGCGAGATACGCCAGCATCTCCGGATTCTTCCGCGTGTCGTCGCGCAGCCAGTAATAGGGGTCCTGCCGCTCCGCCCCGAACGGCGCTTTCACGACATGCGGTTTTTTCGCGGCGACCGGCGGCTTCGCCGCCTCCTGCGCGACCGCGCTTCCACTCGCCAATAGCGCCGCCAGCATTATCCACCGCATCACCGTCTCCCGCGAATTCGAAGCGCGGTTTGTGCGCCAAGATGCGACGAATGGGTAGGGGGCAAACCTCGATCACTCATTGTTGTAAACAAGCGTTTGCATTTCGCATCGCAACCTTTATGTGGCGACGCAGCAGCGCAGGGATTCGGCTGGAATGAGCGACGACAAAAAGCACGATTCGACCGAGAGTTCCGCGCCCGACGACGAGAAGGAGGGGGGCGAAAAGAAAGAGTCGGTCTTCAGGAAGCCGCTGTTCTGGATCATCCTGATCGTCGTCGTCGTGACGATCGCGATCACGGGCACCCTGTGGTGGCTGAATGCGCGCAAATACGAATCGACCGACGACGCCTTCGTCGACGCGCATATCGTCCGCATCGCACCGCAGGTCGCGGGGACGCTGACGCAGGTCGCCGACGTCGACAACCGGCACGTCCAGGCGGGTCGCCTGCTCGCGGTGATCGAACCTTCCGGCCCCGAGGCGCAACTCGCCGAGGCGCGCGCCAATGTCGTGACCGCGCAGGCCGAGGCCCATCAGGCGCGCGCCAGCATCGATGCGGCGATCGCGACGCGCCGCCAGGCCGCCGATTCCGCCCGCGCGCCGATGGCCATCGCGGTCAAGGCGCAGCAGGATCTGTCACGCTATCAGGCATTGCTCCGCCTCGATCCCGCCGCGGTTGCCGGGCAGCAGCTCGATGCCGCGCGCGCCACCGCGCGTTCGACCGCCGCCGATGCCGCCGCCGCGCGCCGCCAGATCGACAATGCCGACGCGCAGGTCGAGGTCGCACGCCGCGCCGCCCGCGCGGCGGAAGCGACCGTCGGCGCCCGTCGCGCCGCGGTCAGCCAGGCCAACGTGACAATCGAAAATCTGCGCCTCACCGCGCCGGTCTCGGGGCAGGTCGTCAACCGCTCGGTCAACCTCGGCAGCTATGTCGGCCCCGGCACGCAATTGATGGCGATCGTCCCCGACCGTTTCTGGGTCACCGCCAATTTCAAGGAAACACAGCTGAAGCTGATGAAGCGCGGGCAGCACGTCGATATCAAGGTCGATGCGTTTCCCGACGTGAAATTCGTCGGCCACGTCGATTCGATCCAGCGCGGCGCGGGCCAGGCGTTCGCGCTGCTGCCGCCGCAGAATGTGACGGGCAATTACGTCAAGGTCGTCCAGCGCGTTCCCGTCCGGATCGAATTCGACCGGACGAAGGACGTGAACCCGGCGGATTATCCGATCGGCCCGGGCATGTCGGTCGTCCCGACGGTCAGGGTGCGGGACAAGTAGGATGGCGTCCGCCGCCAGCGGCAGCGACTGGACTCCGGCGCGCTCCGCCGCGGGGGGGATGAACCCGTGGCTGCTCGTCGCGATCATCTCGATTCCCACCTTCATGGAGGTGCTCGACACCTCGATCGCCAATGTCGCGCTCGCTCATATCGCGGGAGGGCTTTCGGTGACGGTCGATCAGGCGACGTGGGTGCTGACCAGCTATCTCGTCGCCAACGCGATCGTCATCCCGATCTCGGGCTGGCTCAGCGACGCGATCGGGCGGAAACGCTATTTCCTGATCTCGATCGCATTGTTCACCGTCGCGTCGTTCCTGTGCGGTATCGCGCCGAACCTGACGACGTTGGTCATCGCGCGCGTTTTTCAGGGAATCGGCGGCGGCGGGCTCGCGCCGGTCGAACAAGCGATGCTCGCCGACACCTTCCCGCCAGAAAAACGCGGCATGGCGTTCGCCGCCTTCGCGATCGTCGTCGTCGTCGGGCCGGTGCTCGGGCCGATGGCGGGGGGCTATATCGTCGAGCATTCGACGTGGCATTGGGTGTTCCTGATCAACGTGCCGATCGGCATCGCCGCTTTTTTCGCGGCAGCGACCGTCATCGACGAGCCCGAACAACTCGCCAAGGACCGCGCGGCGAAGTTCAAGGACGGGCTTCACATCGATTTCGTCGGGGTCGCGCTCGTCGCGCTCGGCCTAGGCTTCCTCGAAATCACCTTCGATCGCGGTCAGCGCGCGGAATGGTTCGCCAGCGGCTTCATCGTTTTCACTGCCGCGGTCGCCGCGGTCAGCCTGATCTCGCTCGTCATCTGGGAACTCAATCACAAGGATCCCGTCGTCGATCTCAAGATGCTCAGGAACAAGAATTTCTCCGCCGTCCTCGCGGTGATGGCGATGACCGGGCTGATCCTGTTCGGCACGACGCAATTGATCCCCCAGATGCTCCAGCAAGTCCTTGGCTACACCGCGCTCGACGCCGGGCTCGCGCTCACCGCGGGTGGGCTCGCGACGCTCGTCGCGGTGCCGTTCGCGGGGCGGCTGACCGGCGTGGTCGATGTCCGAATCCTGCTTGGCGGCGCACTGATCGTCCAGGCGGCGGCGCTGTGGAACCTCAGCCAGTTGAGCATCGACCTGAGTTTTCAGGACGCCGCGATCGCGCGGCTCTATCAGGCGATGGCGCTGCCGTTCCTGTTCATCCCGATCAACACCGTCGCTTATATCGGGCTGAAGCAGAGCCAGACCGCGCAGGCGTCGAGCTTGCTCAACGTCTCCCGCAACCTCGGCGGCACCTTCGGCATCTCGATCTCGCAGACCCTGCTCGCGGGCGGGATTCAGCGGCATCAATCGGAGCTGGTCCAGACGCTCAATCCGTTGAACCCGAATTATACCGATTGGCTTGCCAAGGCGCAGGGTGCGTTCGCGGGCGCCGGGGACACGATGACGACGTCGCTCGCGGTGCTCTATCAGACGGTGCAGCGGCAGGCGGCGATGCTCGCCTTTCTCGACGTCTACCGGACGCTGATGATCGTGGTGTTGTGCTCGGTGCCGTTGGTTTTCCTGATGCGTGCGCCGAAAAAGAGCGCGGGCGGCCCCGCGGGAGGAATGCATTGATCGCGAAACGCCTGATCCCGCTTCTTCTGCTTGCGGGGTGCACCGTCGGCCCGAACTACCGGCCGCCCGAGCCCGAAATCCCCGCCGCTTTCTCCGCGCCGCAGCCTGTCGGCACGGCCGCCGCGGTCGCGGACTGGTGGCGGCTGTTCGGCGACCCGACGCTCGAGGGACTGGTCGCGCAGGCGCTGAAGGACTCGCCCGACATCGCCACCGCCGCCTCGCGCGTCCGCCAGGCGCGGTTGCAGGAGGTGATCGCGGGCGCGAAGAACAAGCCGACCGTGGGCGCGACCGCGGGCGCCACCCATGTCGAATTCAGCAAGAACGCGGGGTTCGCGACGCTGGCCCAGCAATTCTCCGGCGGCGGAACCGGGGGGACGGGCGGCGGGAGCGGCCAGGCGCCGGGCGGTATCGCACTCCCCGGCGGCGGCATCACCACCTATTCGGTCGGGTTCGATTCGAGCTGGGAGATCGACCTGTTCGGCGGCGGCCGTCGCGGCGTCGAGGCGGCGAAGGCGCGGACCGAGGCGGCGGTTTGGACCGGGCGCGACGCCGCGGTGACGCTCGCGTCGGAAGTCGCCTCGACCTATTTCGCGTTTCGCCTCGATCAATTGCAACTGGCGGTGATCGAGGACGAGATCACGCGCCAGCGCCGCGGCCTCGACATCGCGGGGCATATCGCCAAGGTCGGCCTCGTCCCCGACAGCGACGTCGTCCGCCAGCGCGGCTCGATCACCGCGACGCTCGCGCGCGCCGAGCCGGTCCGTGCCGATATCGAGGTCCAGCGCCACGCGCTCGCGGTGCTGCTCGGTCAGACACCCGAATCGCTCGTCCTCCCCGCCCCCGCCTCGACCTACGCGGTGCCGATCGTCCCGGCGGATCTTCCCGCCGACCTGATCCGCCGCCGCCCCGACGTCCGCGCCGCCGAGCGCAATCTCGCCGCCGCGACCGCCGATATCGGCGTCGCGACCGCCGATCTGTATCCCAAGATCCAGCTGACCGGCATCGCCGACCTGATCTCGACCGCGCTGCGCACATTGTTCACCGGCGACAGCCTGCAATTGACCGCCAGCGGACAGGCCAGTTTCCCGCTTTTGGACTGGGGCCGCCGCAAGGCGACCGTCGGCTTGCGCAAGGAGGATCGCGAGCAGGCGTATCTCCAGTGGCGCACCACCGTCCTCGGCGCGTTGCGCGACGTCGAGGATGCGCTCGTCCGGCTCGATGCCGAGCGGCGGCGCAACGCCACGCTCGCGCAAGCGGTCGAAGACCGGGTCGCCAGCGCGCGCTCGGTCGAGGCGCAATATCGCACCGGCTTCGTCGCGCAGGATTCACTCCTCAATGCCGAGGTCGATGTCCTGTCGGCGCGAGAACAACAGGCGGCGAGCGACGATCAGTTGCGCCGCTTGACGGTGTCGCTGTTCAAGGCGTTGGGCGGCGGCTGGGAAGCCGCGGAACCGGCGAAGTGAAGCGCTCCGACGCGACACGCGAACGCATCCTCGAATCGGCGCGACGGCAATTCGCCGAACAGGGGTTCGATCGCACCACGATCCGCGGCATCGCCAGCGCGGCGCGCATCAACCCGTCGATGGTCATCCGCTATTACGGCAGCAAGGAAGGTCTGTTCGCCGCCGCCACCGACATCGATCTGCGGATTCCCGACCTCCAGGCCGTCGCGCCGGGTTGCCGCGGCGAGGCGATCGTCGCGCGCTTCCTGGAGAGGTGGGAGGGGCCGGATGCAGGCGACGAACTCCCCGTGATGCTCCGCGCCGCCGCCAGCCACGAAGGCGCGCGGCGCAAATATCTCGCGACGGTCGAACAGCAGGTCTCGCCGATGATCGCCTCGATCTGCCCCGAAGGAAAAATGGCGACCTGCATGGCGCTGATTTCGAGCCAGCTCGTCGGGCTGGCGCTCACCCGCTACGTCCTGCGGCTGCCCGCGGTCGTCGCGCTCGACCGGGATTTCATCGTCCGCCGCATCGGCGCGACGATCCAGGGGTATCTCGCCAATCCCGACGGGTAGGACCAATCAACATTCAGTCAATATCCCTTCGTCATTCCCGCGAAGGCGGGAATCCATACTGGCTGGTCTTCGCAAATGTCGAATCGTTCGAGATTATGGATCCCCGCCTTCGCGGGGATGACGTGACGCCACGTCTTTCCCCGCACCGATCATGCGCCTATAGGCGCGCGCAACCATGACCATCGCCGCCCCCCTGCTGCCGCCAGCCGACTGGCGCGATTTCCTCGCGCTCACCAAACCGCGGGTGATGACGCTCGTCGTCTTCACCGCGCTTTGTGGGATGCTCGCTGCTCCGGTCGCGATCAACCCGGTGATCGGCTTCACCGCGATCCTGTGCATCGCCATCGCCGCGGGCGCGGCCGGCGCGCTTAACCAGTGGTATGAGGCCGATATCGACGCGGTGATGAAGCGCACCGCGAAACGCCCGCTGCCCGGCGGCCGGATGGACCGGCAATCGGCGCTCCATTTCGGCGTGGGTCTCGGCGTCTTCTCGGTGATTTTGATGGGGCTGGCGGTAAATGTGGTCGCCGCTGCGATCCTGGCAGTCTCGATCCTGTTCTACGTCCTGATCTACACCGTCTGGCTCAAGCGCCGGACCCCGCAGAATATCGTCATCGGCGGCGCGGCGGGCGCGTTTCCGCCGCTGATCGGCTGGGCCGCGGCGACCGGCGACGTGACGCTGCTGCCGATCCTGCTGTTCACGCTGATCTTCCTGTGGACGCCGCCGCATTTCTGGGCGCTCGCGCTGTTCGTGAAGACCGATTACGCCAACGCCGGCGTGCCGATGCTCCCCGTCGTCGCGGGTGAGCGCGTCACCCGGCAGCAGATCGGGTACTACACGATCCCGATGGTCCTCGCCGCGATCGCGCCCTGGCCGCTCGGACTGACCGGTGCGATCTATGGGATCGTCTCGATCGCGACGACGGCGTGGTTCGCCTGGCTGGCGACGCGCGTCGCGACGCGGCGGAGCGCGCCCGAGGACAAGATGACGCCGGAGAAGGCGCTGTTCAAATATTCGATCCTCTACCTCTTCGTGATCTTCGGCGCCCTCGTCGTCGATCGGTGGGTCGCATGACCCCCGATCAGAAAGACCTCATCCGCGCCCGCCAGAAATCGCGCGCGCGGATCATGGCGCTGCTGCTCGGCGCGTTCGTCATCCTCGTCTTCGCGATCTCGATCGTGAAGATCACCGAAGGAATGCCGCACTGATGCGTATAGTCGCAGGCCCCAAGCGCACCGCGTTCTTCGCGGTGCTCGGCATCTGCTTCATGACCGGGCTCGCCTTCGCCAGCGTACCGCTCTACCGTTTGTTCTGTCAGGCGACCGGGCTGAACGGCACCACCAACCGCGCGCTCGCCGCGCCGGGCGGGGTGAACCACAAGATGGTGATCCAGTTCGACACCAACGTCGCCCCCAACATGCCGTGGAAGTTCCGACCCGAGAATCCGTCGGACACCGTCGATGTCGGCGCGCGCGACATGGCGTTCTTCATCGCGACTAACACTTCGGACAAGCCCGTCACCGGCACCGCGACCTACAACGTGACGCCGGCGATCGCGGGCAAATATTTCACCAAGATCCAGTGTTTCTGCTTCACCCAGCAGACGCTGAAACCCGGCGAGACCGCGCGGATGCCGGTGATCTTTTTCGTCGATCCCGGAATCGACAAGGATCCCGACACTAAGGACGTCCAGACGATCACCTTGAGCTACACTTTCTTCCCGTCCGATGCTGTCGGCGCGCCGGGCCGGACCGCGAAAGCCGGATAGCTTTTTGACGCTTTGCCGCGGCGCAAAACCCGATTAGAGGCACACCAATCCTAGACAGGGAACCGACGATGGCCGGCGCCAAGAACCACGATTACCACATCCTTCCCCCCGACATCTGGCCGTTCATCGGCGCTTTCTCGGCGCTGGCGATGGCTGCGGGCGGGATTTCGTGGATGCACGGCGGGCACGTCGGAAAGCCCAACGGCGGCGGTTTCCTGTTCTTCTTCGGGCTCGGCATGGTCCTGTTCACGATGCTGTCGTGGTGGCGCAACGTCATCAGGGAAGCGCATGCCGGCGATCACACGCCGGTCGTCCAACTCCATCTGCGCTACGGCATGATCCTGTTCATCGCCTCCGAAGTCATGTTCTTCGTCGGCTGGTTCTGGGCGTTCTTCGATTTCTCGCTGTTCCCGGTCGCGATGACCTTCGTCGATGGTCAGGTCGAACGCGCCGCCGAGGGCGCGGCGGTCGTCGCGCAATGGCCGCCCAAGGGCCTCGAAGTCCTCAACGCCTTCGAATTCCCGCTGCTCAACACGCTGATCCTGTTGACCAGCGGCACGACCGTCACCTGGGCGCACCACGCGCTGATCCACAACCAGCGCGGCGGCGAGAAGACCGGCCTCTGGGGTCTGCTCGGCGTGGGAAATCGCGACGGCGTGCTTAAAGGGCTATGGCTGACGATCGCGCTCGGCATCCTGTTCTCGTCGATCCAGGCGTATGAATATGCCAATGCTCCGTTCCCGTTCAAAGGCATCAATTACGGCGCGTCGTTCTTTATGGCGACGGGCTTCCACGGGTTCCACGTCATCATCGGCACGATCTTCCTGAGCGTCTGCCTGTTCCGCGCCTACCGCGGCGATTTCACCCCGCGCCAGCATTTCGGCTTCGAGGCCGCGGCCTGGTATTGGCATTTCGTCGATGTCGTGTGGCTGTTCCTGTTCGTCAGCATCTACGTCTGGGGCGGCTGGGGCGCACCCGTCCACGGTGGATAGACCGGAGGGCGCGGCGAGCGAGCCGCGTCCGCTCGACTGCGGGCTCAAGGGGCTGTGCCCGCGCTGCGGCGCGAAAGCGCTGTTCGCGACCTGGATCAAATTCGCGGACCGCTGCCGCGTCTGCGGCCTCGAGATCGCCGGTTTCAACGTCGGTGACGGCCCCGCCGCCTTCCTGACGCTGATCCTCGGCGCGATCGTCGTAACGCTGGCGATCACGCTCGAGCTGTCGGCCGAACCGCCGTTCTGGGTCCATCTGATCCTCTGGCCGCCGATCACCGCAGCTGGCGTGATCCTCAGCCTGCGCCTCGCCAAGGGCTGGCTCATAGCGCTCGAATACAGGAACGCCGCGCGCGAGGGGCGGATCACATGAGGCGAATTCCCGTCATCCCGACGATCGTCGTGACGCTAACGATCGCCGCGATGATCGCGCTCGGCCTGTGGCAACTCCTCATCCGCCTGCCCGAGAAGGAAGCTTATCTCGCGCAGCTCGCCGGCAATCCGGCGAAACCGGTCGTCACCTTCCCGGCCACGCCCGACGACCGCCTGCTGTTTCGCCGCACCAAGGCGATGTGCCTCGAACCCGTTTCGATCAGCACGGCCGGCGCGGGCGCCGCCGGGTTTCGCCTGATCGCGTCCTGCCGCACCGGCATCAAGGTCCAGCTCGGCACCACCCACGACCCCAGTTTCCGGCTGAACTGGCGCGGCGGCGCGGTCAGCGGGTGGATCAGCCACGCCCCCGACGCGACGCCGCTGATCGGCCAGATTTTCCGCCGCGCGCCGCAAGCGATGCTGCTGGTCGCCGACACGCCCGCAGCCGGGCTGACCGCCAACACCCAGCCCGACATCGGGATCGTGCCGAACAATCACTTCGCCTATGCGTGGCAATGGTTCTTCTTCGCCGCGGTCGCTGCGGTGATCTACACGCTGGCGGTCAGGAAGCGGCTTCGAGCGCAAGCCGTGGGAAGCGGCGCGGAGCGCTGAGCGCTATTTCGACCGGCGAAAGGAATTTTCGCATGTTTCGTATCTCCGCTCTGCCGATGGAGCCGTTCGCTCCGCTGTTCAACTTCGACGAGATGACGCTCGCCGAACACCAGACGCGCCGGGTGATCGCCGATGGCGCCGCCCCATGTCGCGTCAGTCTGACCGATGCCCGCCCCGGCGACACGCTGATCCTGACGCATTACGAGCATCAGCGCGCCGATACGCCGTTCCGCGCCGGGCATGCGATCTATGTCCGCGAGGGGGCAGTGCAGGCGCAGCCGGACGCGGACGAAGTGCCCGAGCAGCTTCGGAAACGTATCCTGTCGCTGCGCGGATTCGACGCGGAGGGCATGATGCTCGCCGCCGATCTCGCCGATGGGACAATGCTCGAAGACGGCATCGCCGCGCTCTTCGCCGATCCGGCGGTCGCGTACATCCACCTGCATTTCGCCAAACAGGGCTGCTACGCCGCGCGGGTCGATCGCGCCTGACCGGCTTGTCGCGCATCGGAGGCGCGGCTAGGCGCCAAGCGATGCGCTACGTCAGCACCCGCGGCACAGCCCCGCCGCTCGATTTCCGCGGCGCGACGCTGGCGGGGCTGGCGTCGGACGGCGGCCTCTATGTCCCCGACGCATGGCCGACGCTGACCCGCGACGGGATCGCGGCGCTCGCCGGGCTGTCGTACGTCGAGACCGCGGTTGAGGTTATGGCGCCGTTCGTCGGCGATTGCCTGACGCGCGAAGACCTGCGCGGCCTCTGCGCCCAGGCTTATGGCCGCTTCGCGCACGCCGCGGTCACCCCGCTCGTCCAGCTCGACCACGACCAGTGGCTGCTCGAACTGTTCCACGGCCCGACGCTCGCGTTCAAGGATGTCGCGCTCCAGCTGCTCGGGCTGCTGTTCGAACGCTTCCTGACCGGCACCGACGATCATCTCACGATCATCGGCGCGACCAGCGGCGACACCGGCTCGGCCGCGATCGACGCGGTCGCGGGGCGCGCAGGCATCGATATCTTCATGCTCCACCCCGAGGGCCGCGTATCGGACGTTCAGCGTCGTCAGATGACGACGGTCGGCAGCCCCAACGTCCACAATATCGCGATCCGCGGCGATTTCGATACCGCGCAGGGGCTCGTGAAAGCGATGTTCAACGACGCCGCTTTCTCGAAGCGCTTCACGCTCAGCGCGGTCAATTCGATCAACTGGGCGCGGCTGATGGCGCAGATCGTCTATTATTTCTACGCCGCTGTCCGGCTCGGCGCGCCCGATCGTGCCATTGCCTTCGCGGTCCCGACGGGCAATTTCGGCGACGTCTTCGCAGGCTACGTCGCGGCGAAGATGGGGCTGCCGATCGCGAAACTGATCGTCGCGACCAACGTCAACGACATCCTCGCGCGAGCCCTCTCGACTGGCGATTATTCGAGCCGCGCCGTGATCGCGACCCCGACGCCGTCGATGGACATCCAAGTGTCGAGCAATTTCGAGCGCCTGCTGTTCGATCTCGGCGGACGCGACGGCCACGCGCTCGCCGCACAGATGCACCGGTTCGAGGCGACCAAGGCGATGCGCCTGACCAACGCGCAGTGCGAGGGCGCCGCGCCGCTGTTCGCCAGCGACCGCATCGACACCGACGAAATGGCGATGGCGATGCGCTGGGCGCACGAAAATGCCGGGCAAGTGATCGACCCACACAGTGCGATCGCGATCGCCGCCGCGCGCCGCGCGGGTGGGGATACGCCGATGGTCACCCTCGCCACCGCGCACCCCGCGAAGTTCCGCGACGCGGTCGAACGCGCGACGGGGATGCGGCCGTCGCTTCCCGCGCGGATCGGTGATTTGTTCGAGCGCGAGGAGCGGTTCGCGACGCTCGATGCGACGTTTGCGGCGGTGAGTGGGTACATCGCGGACCGCGCGGTGGCGCGCGCATGACTCTCCACATCCGTTCGCTTCGAGCGAAGTCGAGAAGCGCTTCGCCCCGCCAGCGTTTCTCGACTTCGCTCGAAACGAACGGAAGCAAGCAGTGAACCTCACCACCCTCATCGGAGACCCCTGGCCCGATTACGGCCTGATCGACTCGGGCAACGGCCGAAAACTCGAACGCTACGGTCGCTACCGTTTCATCCGCCCCGAGCCGCAAGCGCTCTGGTCCCCCGCGACCGACACCTGGAAAGCCACCGCCGAATTTCTCCCGGGCGCCGACGAGGACGGCGGTGGCCGCTGGCAATTCGCCGAGCCGACCCCACGAGAAGGCTGGACACTCAAATGGGACGACGTGGCCTTCACAGCGCAGACCACCCCGTTCCGCCATCTCGGCTTCTTCCCCGACATGGCGCCGGTCTGGGGTTGGATGCGCGAACGGATCACGGGGCTGGACGCGCCCGAATGCCTCAATTTGTTCGGCTACACCGGCGTCGGCACGCTGGCGCTCGCGAGCAAGGGCGCGAAGATGGTCCATGTCGACGCCTCGAAGAAATCGGTCGAGGCCGCCCGCGCCAACGCCGCGCTCTCGGGCCTGTCGGACGCCCCGATCCGCTGGCTGACCGACGACGCCTCGAAATTCATCGCGCGCGAAGTGCGCCGCGCGCGCCGCTACGACGGTATATTGCTCGATCCCCCCAAATACGGCCGCGGCCCTGATGGGGAGGTATGGCGGCTCGAGGAGGATCTGCCGCGCCTGATCGCCGATTGCCGCAAATTGCTCGACGAAAACTCGCGCTACCTGTTCCTCACCGTCTACGCGGTCCGTATGTCGGCGCTCGCGATCGGCGAGATGCTCGCCCAGGCGTTCGCGGATTTGCCGGGGACGGTCGAAGCGGGAGAGCTCAGCGTCCGCGAGGAAGCGCGCGGGCTGGTGCTGCCGACCGCGATCTGGGCGCGGTGGTCGCGGGAATAGAGCGTCTCACTGATCACGAATTTACACTCCCTAGGGTCCAGACTCATTCACAGCCAGAAGGCGATGGCGGTGGCGAGGGCGACGCCTGAGAGGAAGTTTGCGGCCAGCTTGTCATAGCGGTTGGCGACACGGCGGAAGTCCTTGAGACGGCAGAAGGCGTTCTCGATGAGG
>JBBSTE010000031.1:0-37365 GCA_038236185.1 Sphingomonadales bacterium
GGGCGTCGGCGCGCGCAACGCCACCCCGCGGCTATTGCCGCTGCGGGCGATCCGCGCGCTTTTCCTGGCGCGCGGCCTGGCGGGCGGCCTGACGCTCCTGGCGAGCCTCCTGCCTTTGCTGCACCTGCGGACGCGGCTGCGCCTGGGATTGCGGCTGTTGACTCGCGCGTTCGGGTTGCGGGCGCGTTTCGGCGCGCGCTGCCTGGCGTTGCGACTGGGCCTGCCGGCGTTGCGCCTGTTGCGCCTGCTGTCGCTGCGCTTGCTGGCGTTGTTGCGCGCGCTCGGCTGCCTTATTGCTTTTCTGCTCGATCCTCGCGGCGGGCTGTCGCGGTTGTTTCTGCTGAGCCTGCGCGCGCTTCTGCTGACGCTGCTCCTGCGCGTTATTGGTCTCCCGCGGCTGTTGCGCGTGCTGGCGCTTCGCCTGCCGTTCGGCCTGAGTGCGATCTTGCTTACGCTGTTGCTGGCGTTGAGCCTGCGCGCGCTGCTGTTTGCGCTCGGTCTGTTGCTGGCGCTGCGCCTGTTGCCGCTGCGCCTGCGTGCGATCTGGCTGATGGTCGGCCTGTTGCTGACGTCGGTTCTGTTGCCGTTGTTGCTTTGCCCGATCCTGCAGGCGATCCGCCCGCTGCTCCTGGCGCTGCGCTTTCGCCCGATCCTGCTGACGGTCGCGCTTGGCGTTCTGCTTGAACGCCTTCCGCTCGGCGACGCGCTGTTGCGCCGCTTTCTGGCCGGCGGCCGCCGCGCGCTCGTCCTTGCGCGCCGCCTGCTGGCGTTCTTCCAGCACCGCCTGACGGATGTTGTCGCCGGCGGGACGGAATTTGCGCTCGTCCCTCGCCCATTTCGCGTTGGTCCACGCCGCCGGAATCGCGCGCGGCGGCGCCTGCGTGCGGAAATCGTTGCTACGCCAAGTTGCAAAGCGTTGCGTGTCCGCGCGGCGCCGGATCGTCTCCTGGCGCCAATAGCGCTGCTGCCGGACGAGGTTCGCGTTGTGATACGCCCCCCACGCGGGCTGATGCGCACGTCCCGCGCCCCACCGCTGACGCGAGGCGAAGATGATGGGGCTCTGCGCGCGCCAGTTCGAAGCGTAGATCGCACGCCGATTTCCGCGCCGCGACGTCTGATAGAGATTGCGGCCGCGCGCATAATAACGCGAAGCATAAGCGAGCCGCGGGCCGTAATCGGCGTAAGGCACGATCCCGCCGTCGGCGGCGTAGATCACCGCGAGCAAGCCGTTCGCGAAGCCGTAGGAATAGTATGGATCGCGGATGAAATAGGGTTCGGACGCGCCGGGCCGGTAATAATAGGTCCGATAGCCGTCGTCGATCGGCTCGGCGAAGGCGAGCGAATTGTCATAGCCCTGCCACGCCCACGGCTCGACGCCGTCATAGTCGAACGCATAGTCGGGCGGCGCTTCGCCCAGCGCATCGGTATATTCATAGGCCGCGTCGGCATAGCCATAGGCCTGCCGCGGATCGGCCACCCGCGCCACGCGCAACGGTTCGGCATCGGGCAGCGCCGACGCTTCGGGCGCGTAGGAGATCGGTTCGCCGGTGCCCGCCTGAAGCGGCAGCGTCGCGGGAAGCTCGGGCAGAGCGTAGGAGACCTGCGCGTTGTCGGCGGCATCGGTCGGCGCTCTATTGCAGCCGGCGACCGCCAGCGTCGCCACCAGCGCGACCAGGGACGTCTTGATCGGGAACGCGTTTCTCATTGCTCTACTCCTTTGCCTGCCGTTTTTGCCCGACCGCGCCTGAACGCAGCGTGGCCCCGTCATTCATCGGGCCGTTCATCGGCGGGTCGATTCCGTTCGTCGTGGAATCCCGCAAGCGACCGCTACCTATAGTTGAAGCTCAGGCTGATCCGGTCCTCTTTCGCCGCATTCGGCATCACTTCGTGCCGAAGCCAACTCTCCCACAGGAGGATCGATCCGGCGACGGGCTCGGTGTGATGGAATGTGCCGGGCCGGGACGGCGCCGCCATCATCAGCGGCAATCGCGGATCCTCGAGCCGCAGCGCGCCCGAACCCGGCGGCACCGCAACGTAGACCGTGCCCGAGACGATGCTGTGCGGATGGATATGCCCCGAATGCGTGCCGCCGGCTTTGAGGATATTGATCCACAAGCTGTCGAGCTTGAGCTTCTTGCCGAGTTCGAACCCGCAATCTTTCGCGAAAGCGGTGACATGGGCATTCAGCACCCGCACGAGATCGCCGAACCGCGGATCGCGCACGCGCAGGTCGTTCAGCGAGGCGTAGGAAGTGTAGCCGCGATACCCATGTTCCTTCGACCAATGCTGCCCGGCGCGGTCCTCGCGGGCGATGTCGCGACAGGCGTCGGCGAGTTCGATGAGGAGCGCGTCGTCACTTAGCGCACCCTCATAGAATTGCGTCGCGAACAGATCGCGCATCATGCCTCGGCCAGCCGCATCGCGACGTCGTTCATGAAGCGTACGTCGTCGCCCGCGGCGAGCCACGCCGCCTCCGCCGCGACCGCGCCGAGCAGATCGCTCAGCGGTTCGATCTCGGATTTCGCGTAATTGCCGAGGACATGGCCGGTGACGCGGTCCTTGTGTCCCGGATGCCCGATGCCGATCCGCACGCGGCGGAAATCGGGTCCGAGATGCTGATCGATCGAGCGCAGCCCGTTATGCCCAGCGGTCCCGCCGCCGCGCTTCACCTTGACCTTCATCGCGGGGAGATCGAGCTCGTCGTGGCAGACGGTCAGCGCGTCGATGCCGAGCTTGTAGAAACGTAGCGCGTCGCCGACGCTCAGCCCGCTGTCATTCATGAAGGTCGCGGGCTTCAGCAACAGCACCTTGTCGCCGCCGACGCGCCCTTCCTGGACCCAGCCCCGAAATTTCTTCGCGGGCGCGGCGAAACCGTGGACCGCGGCGATCGCATCGACCGCCATGAACCCCACATTGTGCCGGTGCATCGCGTACTGTGCACCGGGATTTCCCAGGCCGACCCAGAGCTGCATCCGGCTTCGTCCTTCAAATCAAAGGGCAGGGGACGTCGCCGCCACCTACCCCTTGTAGCTGTCGCTCGCGGACCATGCGAGAGCTTCAGTCGTCCGATTTGTCCCCGTCGCCGGCTTCGTGACCCATCACGGTGTCGGCTTCCTGGTTGATCACCTCGGTCGTCTCGTCGGTCTCCGCAGCCTGCGCCTCGGCGACTTCGGCGTCGGCGGCGTCGTCCTCGGCGGTCGGCACCGTCGGCGGCACGATCGTCGCGATCGTGAAGTCGCGATCGTCGACCGCGGGGGCGACGCCCTCGGGCAGATCGACGTCCGAGATATGGATCGCATCGCCGACTTCGCGACCTTTAAGCGAAATCGTGATCTCGCCGGGGATCTTGGACGCGTCGCAGACCAGTTCGACCTCGTGACGCACGACGTTCAGCACGCCGCCCTTGCGGAGGTACACCGATTCATGTTCGTCGATGAAGTTGACCGGCACCGACACATGGACGGTCGCGTGCGCCGAGATGCGCAGGAAATCGACATGCATCGGTCGTTCGCTGACGGGGTGGAACGCGACGTCCTTGGGAAGCGCGCGCTCTTTGCCGATCATCACGACGGTGTTCATGAAATGCCCGGTAGAAAGCGCCTTCACCAGCGCCTTTTCCTCGAGGTGAACCGCGGTGGGCTCCTTGTTCTGGCCGTAGATCACGGCGGGCACGCGGCCTTGACGACGCAGCGAACGGGAGGCTCCCTTGCCAACCCGGTCACGCGTCTCGGCGGCGAGCGTAACAGCGTCGCTCATTTGCATTCTCCGAAACGTAAGTGTCCTTCCCGCCACGCCTCCAGGGATGACCATGGCCGGAAGCGGCGGCGCTTAGCCGAAGGGGCAGGGAAGCGCAACCGACTCCTCCCCGTTCACGGGGAGGGTGTTCGAGCTTTGGCAGGCTCCCAGCCTGCCAAGATCGTGTCCGGGGGACACGATCTCGCTCGAACACATGCGAAGCATGGTGGAGGGGGTCATCCACGCACGAAGCGCTCGTGGCCCGCCCCCTCCACCAGCCTGCGGCTGGTCCCCCTCCCCATGAATGGAGAGGATTTCAATACTTCACCCGCACCGCCTCCAACTTGTATGGCTTGAGCTTCGCGATCACGCTGTCCGGGCCGGCGAGATGCCCCGCGCCGACCGCGACGAACACCGTCCCCGGCGCCTTCATCCGCTCCGCGATCCACCCCGCCCAGCGCGCATTGCGATCGTAGAGGATCGTCTTCGCTACCTCGGGCGAGTCCTTCAGATCGTCGTTCATTTCGCGCGCCAGCGCGTCGGGATCACCGTTCGACCAGTTCGCGACCATCTTCGCCATCGTCGCGCCGGTCGTCGGCAGGTCGTCGATCGTCGATGTCAGGAAGGTGATCTGCGCGTCATTCGACAGGCTGTTGAAATAGCCGAACTGCTGCGCCGCGGTCTCCAGCCCGGCGATTTTCTTGCCCTCGCCTATCGCCGCCTTGGTCAGCACCGTCTCTGGCGCGTTGACGACATTGTACCCCAGCGCCTCGAGCGGCGACAGCGACAAGGTCACCGCCGCCAGCCACGGCTTCATATGATCGAACGTCGCGGCGGGCACCCCCTGATCGGCAAGCGCCTTGTCGTACGCCACGCGCTTGTCCGCCGGCACCTGCTCGGAAAGCGTCGGCCCGCTCGTCGTCAGCCCCGTCGCGATCACCAGCTGCTGCATCGCCGCCGGATCGGGCTGGACCATCTCCATGACGAGCGTGTCGCTCTTGTCGAACGCCGCCTTCACCGCCTCGTCGAACCACGTCAATCCGGGTTTGAGGACATGGATCGTCCCGAACAGATAGATCGTCGTGTCGGCATCCTTGACCACCCAAAGCGCGGGATCGGCATCGTCCGCCGCCTTCGCGGGCGCCGGCGCGGGTTTCGCGCACGCCGGGAGCGACAAGGAAAGGGTGATGGCCGTCAACGCGGCTCGGGAGAGTTTCAGCATGACGGCGGGCATCCCACAGGGTGAGTGAACGGCGTCCTAATGCCGCGCCGCAACACTTGCTAGACCGCGCCGCTTCCGCCTAAGCGCGGGGCCACAATGCCCGCTCCGCTCAGCTTCCAGGCGATCATCCTGCGCCTCCATCACTATTGGAGCGATCACGGCTGCGTCATTCTCCAGCCGTACGACATGGAAATGGGCGCGGGCACCTTCCATCCCGCGACGACACTCCGCGCGCTCGGCCCCGACACTTGGAACGCCGCCTTCGTCCAGCCCTGCCGCCGCCCGACCGACGGTCGCTACGGCGAGAACCCCAACCGCCTCCAGCATTATTACCAATATCAGGTCATCCTGAAGCCAAGCCCCGCCGATCTGCAGGACCTCTACCTCGGCAGCCTCGCCGCGATCGGCGTCGACATGAGCCTCCACGACATCCGCTTCGTCGAGGACGATTGGGAAAGCCCGACGCTCGGCGCCTGGGGCCTCGGCTGGGAAGTGTGGTGCGACGGCATGGAAGTGACGCAATTCACCTATTTCCAGCAGATGGGCGGCTTCGACATGAAGCCAGTCGCGGGCGAACTGACGTACGGCCTCGAACGGCTGGCGATGTACATCCAGAACGTCGACAACGTGTACGATCTCGCCTTCAACGACGCGGGCGTATCGTACGGCGACGTGTTCCTCGAAAACGAAAAGCAGATGTCGAAGTGGAACTTCGAGATCGCCGACACCAACACGCTGTTCGACGCCTTCCGCAAGGCGGCGTCCGAATGCGAGAATTGCCTCGAAGCGAAACTCCCGATCCCCGCCTACGAACAAGCGATCAAGGCCAGCCACACCTTCAACCTGCTCCAGGCGCGCGGCGTCATCTCGGTCGCCGAACGCCAGGCGTACATCGGCCGCGTCCGCGATCTCGCGAAGGCAAGCTGCGCGGCGTGGATGGACAAGAACGAGTGGGCGGCGTGAGTTTTCAGCAGAAGACGACCCTCACCCAACCCTCTCCCGTGAAGACGGGAGAGGGCAATATGGCCGCAACCGTCGTTCTTCTCCCTCTCCCGCTTTTCGCGGGAGAGGGCCGGGGTGAGGGTCTTCTTCTTCTATGACCGACTTCCTCCTCGAACTCCGCTCCGAAGAAATCCCCGCGCGGATGCAGGCGAAGGCGCGCGAGGATCTCGCGAAACTCTTCGCCGCAGAACTCGCCAAATCCGGCCTCACGCCGGGGGAAACGCAGACCTACGCCACGCCCCGTCGCCTCGCGCTCATCGCGCGCGGCCTGCCCGATGCGACCGATGCGGTCAGCGACGAGCTGAAAGGCCCCAAACTCAGCGCCCCGCCGCAGGCGCTCGAAGGCTTCCTCCGCAAGACCGGCCTGACCCGCGAGCAACTCACCGAACGCGACGGCTTGCTCTACGCGGTCACCCAAAAGCCCGGCCGCGCCACCGCCGACGTCCTCGCCGAGGCGATCCCCGCGATAATCCGCGCCTTCCCCTGGCCCAAATCGATGCGCTGGGGCGAAGCCTCGACCAGCACCGAAAGCCTGCGCTGGGTCCGCCCGCTGCAAGGCATCGTCGCGCTTTTCGGCGAAGATGTGGTGCCGTGCGAGATCGCGGGTATCACCAGCGGCGCCGCGACACTAGGCCACCGCTTCCACCACCCCGGCCCAATCACCATCGGCTCGGCGTCCGATTACGTCGAGAAACTGCGCGCCTGCCACGTCATCGTCGATCAGGACGAACGTCGCTCGATCATCGCGCTCGGCGCGACGATGGCCGCCGGCAAGGCCGGCCTCACCCTCGTCCACGACGAAGGCTTGCTGATCGAAAACGCGGGCCTCACCGAATGGCCGGTGCCGTTGCTCGGCCGTTTCGACGAAGCCTTTCTCGACGTGCCGCCCGAGGTGATCCAGCTCACCGCCCGCGTGAACCAGAAGTATTTCGTCTGCCATGACGGCGACGGCAAGCTCGCCAACGCCTTCGTCTGCACCGCCAACATCGACGCGAACGACGGCGGCGCGACGATCGTCGAGGGCAACCGCAAGGTCCTCGCCGCCCGCCTCAGCGACGCGCGCTTCTTCTACGAAACCGATGTGAAGGTGCCGCTGAAGGAGCAGGCGAAAAAACTCGACCGCATCGTCTTCCACGAAAAGCTCGGCACCGTGGCCGACAAGGTCGACCGCGTCGCCAAACTGGCAAGGTGGCTGGTGGAAGAGGAGATCGTTGGTTCAAATCCTGAGCCCGCAACCAACCAACGTCATCCCCGCGAAAGCGGGGACCCATCTCTTGCGGGTGCTTCGCAAACTGCCGCGGCCGCATCCGGCGACGGCGGAAGCTGGGCCCCCGCTTTCGCGGGGGTGACGAATGATGAGTTAGCGCAGCTCGCCGAACGCGCCGCGCGGCTCTGCAAGGCCGATCTCGTCACCGGCATGGTCGGCGAATTCCCCGAATTGCAAGGTGTGATCGGCGGCTATTACGCCGCCGCCCAGGGCGAGCATCCCGCGGTCGCGGCGGCGATCCGCGATCACTACAAGCCCGTGGGGCAGGGCGATGAGGTGCCGGCCGATCCGGTAACGGTGGCGGTGTCGCTGGCGGACAAGCTGGATAGCCTCGTGAGCCTTTGGGCTGCCGGTGAACGACCGACAGGATCACGCGACCCTTTCGGGCTTCGCCGTTCAGCGTTGGGTGTAATTTCTGTCCTGCTCGAAAATGCCATCAGGTTACCGATGCTATCAGCGATCATCGCCGATTATTTTGAGATTCAGGAGCAGTTTGATCGTCGGCAAGTCCTGACGACGTGGGCTACGACCGCATCTGTGAAAGATCAAGTTTCGGACGAGACGCGGCAAAAAATGTTCGACGAGGCGCTAAATCTTTACGCACATCGCCGTGATCGAATGAAGCAAACTGAGCTGCTCACCTTTGTGAGGGACAGCGTCGCGTATCCCATACAGGACTTCTTCGCCGACCGCCTCAAAGTCCAGCAACGCGAAGCCGGCGTCCGCCACGACCTGATCGACGCGGTGTTCGCGCTCGGGGGAGAGGACGATCTCGTCCGCCTCCTCGCCCGCGTCCACGCGCTGCAAAGCTTCATCGGAACCGAGGACGGCGCGAACCTCCTCGCCGGCTACAAACGCGCCGCGAATATTTTGAAGAAGGAGGGGTATGAAACCCCCCGTGCTCCTGCGAAGGCAGGAGCGTTGGCCGACGAAGCGCTACAAACCCCAACGCTCCGGCCTTCGCCGGAGCACAAACTCCTTTCCTACACGCTCGAAAAGGACGAAGCCGCGCTCATCGCCGCGCTCGACGCCGCCGAGCCCGCCGCCGCCCGCGCGGTCGCGGCAGAGGACTTCGCAGCGGCGATGGCGGCGCTCGCCACGCTCCGGGCACCGATCGATGCGTTCTTTGAAACCGTGACCGTAAACGATGCCGACGCCGACAAGCGCGCCGCCCGCCTCGCCTTGCTCGCGCGGGTTCGTGCTGCGGTGCACAATGTCGCCGACTTCTCGCGGATCGAAAGCTGATCTTGGCGTTACTTTCGTTACTTTTGGCCCGCCTCCGCAGCGAACCGGCGACTTGAAGGGCAAGACCATGACGCAATACGTGTACCGCTTCGGCGGGGGAGTTTGGGACGGCGGCAAGGGCGACAAGAATCTCCTCGGCGGCAAGGGCGCGAACCTCGCCGAAATGGCGTCGATCAACCTGCCCGTGCCCCCCGGCTTCACCATCTCGACCAAGATGTGCGCGCGCTATTACGCGGACGGCGAGCATTTCCCCGACAGCCTGCGCGACGAGGTTGCCGCGGGACTGACGCACATCGAGCAGGTCACCGGCAAGACCTTCGGCGACACCACCAACCCGCTCCTCGTCTCGGTCCGCAGCGGCGCGCGCGTCTCGATGCCGGGGATGATGGACACCGTCCTCAACCTCGGCCTCAACGACGAGACGGTCGAGGGTCTCGCCACCGCCTCGGGCGACGCGCGGTTCGCGTGGGACAGCTACCGCCGCTTCATCCAGATGTACGCCGACGTCGTCCTTGAACTCGATCACGGCGCGTTCGAGGACGCGCTGGAGATCGTCAAGGAAGACAACGGCTTCTTCCTCGATACCGATCTGACGTCGGAACATCTGAAAGCGCTCGTCGGCGAGTATAAGACGCTGGTCGAAAAGCACTGGGGCAAGCCCTTCCCGCAAGACGTCCACGACCAGTTATGGGGTGCGGTCGGCGCGGTGTTCGGCTCGTGGCAGTCCGAGCGCGCGAAAGTCTATCGCCGCCTCAATGACATCCCCGGCACCTGGGGGACCGCGGTCAACGTCCAGGCGATGGTGTTCGGCAACATGGGCGACACCTCGGCCACCGGCGTCGCCTTCACCCGCGATCCCGCCAAGGGCAGCAACGCCTATTACGGCGAGTTCCTGATCAACGCGCAAGGCGAGGACGTCGTCGCCGGCATCCGCACCCCGCAATATCTGACCAGGGCCGCGCGCGAGGAAGCCGGCGCCAAACCTGCGTCGATGGAAGAGGCGATGCCCGAGGTCTACGCCGAGCTCGCCGACGTCTTCCAGACGCTCGAAACGCATTACCGCGACATGCAGGACATCGAGTTCACCGTCGAGGCGGGCAAGCTCTGGATGCTGCAAACGCGGAGCGGCAAACGCACCGCCAAGGCGGCGCTCAAGATCGCGGTCGAGATGGCGGAGGCGGGGCTCATCACACGCGAGGAGGCGATCGCGCGGATCGATCCGATGGCGCTCGATCAGCTCCTGCACCCGACGCTCGATCCCAACGCGACGCGCGACGTGCTGACCAAGGGGCTTCCCGCGTCGCCCGGCGCGGCGAGCGGCACCGTCGTATTCGACGCCGACACCGCCGAACGCGCCGCCGCCGATGGCAAGGCGGTGATCCTCGTCCGCACCGAGACCAGTCCCGAGGATATCCACGGCATGCACGCGGCGAAGGGCATCCTCACCGCGCGCGGCGGCATGACGAGTCACGCCGCGGTGGTCGCGCGCGGCATGGGGCGGCCTTGCGTATCAGGCGCGGGATCGCTGTCGATCGATGCGAAGACGAAGGTCATGCGCGTCGGCGACCGGTCGGTGAAGGAAGGCAACACGATCACCATCGACGGCACCACCGGCGAAGTGATGGCGGGCGAAGTCGCGACCGTTCAGCCCGAAGTGTCAGGCGATTTCGGCGTCCTGATGGAATGGGCCGACGCGGTGCGTCGCCTGAAGGTCCGCGCCAACGCCGAGACGCCGCACGATTGCCGCATCGCGCGTGAATTCGGCGCGGAGGGCGTCGGGCTATGCCGCACCGAACATATGTTCTTCGATGCCGCGCGGATCACCGCCGTCCGACAGATGATTCTCGCGTCGGACGAGAAGGGCAGGCGAGCCGCGCTCGACAAACTCCTGCCGGAACAGCGCAAGGACTTCGCCGAAATCTTTGAAGTCATGGCCGGATTGCCCGTCACGATCCGCCTGCTCGATCCGCCGCTGCACGAATTCCTGCCCCACGAGGAAGCCGAATTCGCCGAGGTCGCCGAGGCCGCGGGTGTCGATATCGACACGCTCAAGCGCCGCGCCGCCGAACTCCACGAGTTCAACCCGATGCTCGGCCATCGCGGGTGCCGGCTCGGCGTCACTTACCCAGAAATCTATGAGACCCAGGCGCGCGCGATCTTCGAGGCGGCGCTCGACGTCGCCAACAAATCGGGCAGCGCGCCGATCCCCGAAGTGATGATCCCGCTCGTCGCGACAAAGCGCGAACTCGAATTGATGAAGGCGCTCGTCGATAAGACCGCGACGACGGTGTTCTCGGAGCGTGGCAAGACGATCGAGTATCTCGTTGGTACGATGATCGAATTGCCGCGCGCCGCGCTCCGTGCTGGTGAAATCGCCCAAAAGGCCGAATTCTTCTCCTTCGGAACCAACGACCTCACCCAAACCACTCTGGGCGTCAGCCGCGACGATGCGGGCAGGTTCCTCGGCACGTATGTGGAGCAAGGCATCTACGCCCGCGACCCCTTCGTCAGCCTCGATATCGAGGGCGTCGGCGAACTCGTCCGGATCGCGGTCGAGCGGGGCAGGGCGACCCGCCCCGACATCAAGCTCGGCATCTGCGGCGAACACGGCGGCGACCCCGCATCGATCGCGTTCTGCGAGGAGGTCGGACTCGATTACGTGTCCGCGTCGCCGTACCGCGTCCCGATCGCGCGCCTCGCCGCAGCGCAAGCGGCGCTCAAGGCCGGTTAGGGCCGGTTAGGGCCGGTTGCGCCAGTCGAACCAGCCGCGGTTCGTGCCGGTCCGTTCGACATATACGGGTTCCTCGGTCGTCGCGCGCTCGACGTACGAGGAATCCGACGCCGTCGCCGCATGCGCGTTGGGCGCGATCGTCGACGCGGTCACCGGCGCCGCTCGCCCGAGCCGCGCATTCTCGGTCTCGAGTTCCTTGATCCGTGCGTTCGCTTCAGCCAGCCGCGCGTCGAACTCGCGGCGATTGGCGGCGTGGACCTCGCGCTCGTCGGCGTACCGCTGCTGCCATTTGCGACCGCCGGGATGGCTCGCCAGCCCGAACAGCCAGCCCGCGATCAGCGCGACCGCCAGCGCCACATATTGCGTCGTGGTGGTGAAAAGCATCGTTGAACTCCTGTTACGCAGGCTCAACGATCGGAACGCTTCCGCGTTCCTACGCGCTCCCGCCGATGAACGCGTCCTTGATCGAGCACGCCGCCGGACCGAGAATGACGACGAACAGCACGGGCAAGATGAAGCAGATCAGCGGCACCGTCATGATCGCCGGGAGCCGCGCCGCCTTTTCCTCGGCGCGCATCATCCTTTCGTTGCGGAATTCGGCCGACAGCACGCGCAGCGCGGAGGCGAGCGGCGTGCCGTATTTCTCGGTCTGGATCATCGTGGTGACGACGCCGCGAACCGCGTCGAGCGGGACGCGCAACGCGAGATTCTCGAACGCCGCGCGCCGGTCGGTCAGGAAACCCAGCTCGATCGCGGTCAGCGCGAATTCGTCGCCGAGTTCGGGATAGGCGCGGCCGAGTTCCCGGGAAACGCGGTGGAAGGCGGCATCGACGGTCAAACCCGCCTCGGCGCAGATCACCAGCAGGTCGAGCGCATCGGGAAGCCCTTTGCGGATCGCATTGGTACGTTTGGTGATCTTGTTCTTCAGCCAGATGTCGGGTCCTTTGTAGCCTAGGATGACGGTCACCGCGACGGCGCCGTACCGCTTCAGGGGCCCCCAGGTCGGGAAGTAATCGGTGCCGTAGACGACCCAGATGATGAAGAGGCCGAACACCACCGGAAGCACCAGCCGCCCGAAGATCACCGCGGGCGCCCATTCCTTCTTGCGGATGCCGGCCTGGAGCAGCTTGGTCTGCGCGACCTTCAATTGGCTGTCCTGGAGCACCTTCATCGACGACATCAGGCTGCGGATGCGGTCGGCGGTCTCGTTCTTCTGGACGAGCTTTGCGCGGCGCTTGCTGGTAGAGGCGGTGATGCCGGCCTTCAGCTGTTCGCGCCGGTCGTTGAGCGCCTTGACGCGCTTCGCCATCGGGTCGCGTACGCTGATCGCGGCATACACCGCCAGCATCACCGCCATCGCCGCGACCGCCGACAGCAACGTCGCGACCCAGATTACGTCGAACCCAAGGAGCGTCGGTCCGTTTGTCTCGCCCATCGCCGCTTCCTCAGATCTCGAAGTTGATCATCTTAGCCATGATGAAGGCGCCGATCGACATCCACACCATGCCGCCCATCCCCGCCACCATCAGCCGCTGGTCGGTGAAGAAGGTCTGCATGTACGATCCGTTGATGAACCAGATCAGGACGAAGACGATGAACGGCAGCGAGCCGATGATATACGCCGACGCCTTGGATTCGGACGACATCGCCTTGATCTTCAGTTTCATCTGGCCGCGTTGACGCAGCACCGTCGCCAAATTCTGCAGCGTCTCGGCAAGATTGCCGCCGGTTTCGCGCTGGATCGCGATCGAAATCACGAAGAACTGAAACTCGGGCGTACCGAGCCGGTCGGCGGTGTCCTGCAACGCCGCGTCCATCGACCGCCCGATCTTCATCTTGTCGGATACCGACCGGAATTCCTCGCCGACCGGCCCCGGGACTTCGGATGCGACGACGCCCATCGTCTCGCTGATCGGCAGACCCGAGCGAAGACCGCGAACGAGCAACTCGATCGCGTCTGGGAATTTGGCGGTGAACTTGGCGATGCGGCGCTTGATGAGAAAGCCGACGACGAAATGCGGCAGCCCCGCGCCGACGGCGAGGCCCAGGCAGATTGCGAGCGGCAGGTACAGCCCGCTCCAGGCGACGATGGCGGCGACGCCCAGCGTCAGGCTCAAGGTTGCGATGCCATAATGTCCGATCGTCCAGCTTTTGCCGGTCATCGCCAGCCGCTTCTTGAGCTGCGCCGGGTTCGGCAGGAACCGCATCACCGCCTGGTCCGCCCTGGTCGCGGATTTGCCGGTGATCCGGCGCAGCTGCGCTTCGACCGCGGCGGTCGCGGAGGTCGAATGCCGTTCGCGCAGCGCCGAAAGACGCCGCGTTCCCGCGCGTTCCGCGGAAGGGCCCGCGAAGGCGAACGCGATCATGCCGAGCACCAGGAGCGCACCGGCCGCGAGCAGGATCAGCGACATCATCGGCATCGTTCAGCGCCCTCGTTTCGCGGCGCCGTCAAGGAGCGGCGTCTCGATCACTTCTTGGCCTTCTTGGGAAACAGACCCTTCAGATCGGTGAATTTCCCGATCAGCGAAGGTCCGCCGTCCTTCTTCCCGGCCTTCCCGTCACCACCGTCGACATCGGCGATCGCGCAGATCCACGAGGCGAGTTCGACAAGCGGGGCGACCGTCTTGCTCGACTTGCCTGCTTCCGCGAAAGGCTTGCCGAGCTTTGCCGCCTGCGTCGCGAGCTTCTGGTCGTAGGGAATCGTGTAATCGATCTTGCGCTCGATCGAACTTTCGAAATCCTTGCGGCTGATCTCGAGCTGGCCCCCCGCGGGAACGCGGTTGGCAACCACCACGACTTGGGTGTTCGGGGCGTTCGATTTCAACCACGACAGGATGCGGATCGAATCTCGCGCGGCGGCGAGCGTCAGCTCGGTCACGACGACCGCGGCCTGCACATCGCTGATCAGATGCGGATGCTGGACCAGCATCGCGCGCGGCAGATCGACGACGGTGCATTCGAACGCCGAACGCATTTCTTCCTGCAGCTGGTAGAACGCGGCGCCGTCGGTCACCACCGGCGAGCTGATCGGCGCTTCGGCCGAGAGCACCGCGAGCTTCTCCGAGGCGCGCACCATCGCGCGTTCGATGAACAGCCCGTCGATGCGGCTGGGGTTGTCGATCGCGTCGGTCAGCCCGCGGCCGGGTTCAAGGTCGAACGTCAGCGCGCCGGTCCCGAAGTGCACGTCGAGATCGAGCAGCGCGGTCGAGCGGCGCTCCCGGTCGCTCATCAGCCACGCGAGCGACGTCGCGAGGGTCGATGCGCCCGCGCCGCCGCGACTGCCGATCACCGCGGTTGAACAATGCGGCCGTTCGGTCGACGCCTCGGCGAGTTTGGGGGTCGACAGCATCACCTGCGCCTGCGTGAAGGCCTCGCGCAGCATGTCGGCGTTGAGCGGTTTCAGCAGATAGTCGTGGATGCCGCTCGCAACGAGATCGCGATACAGCCGCACGTCGTTCACCTGGCCCGCGGCGATCACGACGGTGCCGGGTTCGCAGACTTCGGCGAGGCCGTTGATGTCATTGAGCGGATCGCCCGATTCGGCGAGATCGACGAACAGGATGTTCGGGCTGGCCGAGACCGAGAGCGATTGCACCGCATTGCGCAGGCCGCCCTTGTTGACCTTGTCGGGCGACCAGCCGAGTTCGGCGACGATCGGACGGATCGCTTCCGCGGTCGTTTCGTCGCAGACATAGGCGACGAACGGCTCGCGGTGCGCGGTTCCGGCGGGTTTCCATGGCGCGTTCATATCATTTGCCTCTCGCCGATTCGGCCTTCACGACCGTGCCGCCGGCGCCGGTCGGCGCCGCCTTGCGATACGTTTCGATTGCCTTGGTCCCTTGCGCCGCATCGTAACGCTCGGCTCCGGGCTCGCCGCGGATGAGATCGGCCGGGTTGGCGACCATCGCGGCAAGGTTGGTGTTCGTCGCGCAGCCGTAGTTGGAGCTCGTGTTGCTCTCGAATTCGGTGCCGCTATAGCGGCTGAAATCGGGGCATCCGGGAACCGACGCGCGCATCCGGCTGACGACGATCCGGACCGTGCCGGGCGCCACGGGCGCCGCTGTCACCGGAGCTTCGCGCGACAACAGCAGGCCGAAACGCGCGACTTCGCGCGAGACGTCGTTGCGAATCGCGAAGCCGCCATTGGCGGGATCGTCGACCGCGACCTTGTCGCCATAGCCGAGCCGCAGGGACTCGAGCCAACCACCCAGTCGGGCACCCTCGCCCGGGGCGAGCCCGGAGGGTCCGGCGTTCACGTCGAAGACGTAATCGGTTCGCTCGACGACCGGCTGGTAGACCGATTCGAGGCCGCGGTTTTCGGTGCCTGGGCCACATGCGCCGAGCGCGAGCGCCGGCGCGAGGGAGGCGGCGACGAGAAAAGTACGAATCTGCATCATGGGATCCTCGTGATCGCGCGACATCAATTGATCGAGAAGCCGGGGTTGGGGGCATCGCCCTTCTTCCGCTTCGCCTTCTTGTCGGTGACGACCGCTTCGTCATTGAAGCGTGGGGCGGGCAGGACCGGCGCGCTGGCGCCGATCGTCGGCCCCACCGGAACCCCGGGCACCATCGTCGGCACGGGCCGCCGCGCGCCGCTGGCGCCGTCGCCGAGCTGGCCGAGGAATACCCGGCCGAGATCGGTCGGACCCTTGTAGCCGTCGGTCGGCAACGCGATCTCGCTCGCGTTGACCGGCTTCACCAGATACGGCGTGATCACGATGACGAGTTCGGTCTCGTTGCGCTTCCAGCCGTTCGAGCGGAACAGCGCGCCGAGGATCGGAATGTCGCCGAGACCCGGGGTCTTGTCGATCGAGTTGTTGTGGCTGTTCTGCAGCAATCCGCCGATCACCATGCTCTCGCCCGAGCCCATGACGAGCGTCGTCTCGGCGCGGCGCGTGCTGAGCGCGGGAATCGTAGTCCCGTTGAGCTGAACCGCGCCGTCCGACGTCAGCTGCGACACTTCCGGCCGGACCCTGAGCGAGATGCGCCCGTTGGAGAGCACCGTCGGCGTGTAGGCGAGGCTGATGCCGTATTGCTTGTACTCGACCGACACGGTGCCGAGCGCCTGGCTGATCGGGATCGGGATTTCACCGCCGACCAGGAAGGTCGCGGTTTCGCCCGACAGCGCGGTCAGGTTCGGGTTGGCCAGCGTCGTGACCTGGCCGATCGTTTCGCCGAGATCGAGCGAACTGAGCACGTCGAGGCCGAGAAGGTGACCCGCGACGCCGAGCGTGGAGCCTGCGCCCTTCTGGAGCAGGGTGGTTCCGTCGCTCGCGGTGGTGCCGCCGGTGAACAGGCCGCCGTTCGGCGCATATTGCGTCGCGATACGGCCCTGCGCGATACCGAATTTGAACCCGCCCGTCCTGTCGAACGATTGCAGGTTCACGCCGATGTTCTTGACGAAACTGCGGCTGACCTCGGCGATCTTGACCTGCAAATTGACCTGCAGCGGCGTCGCGGTCTGGAGACGGCTGAGCACCTTGGTATCCGCGCCGACCAACGCCTGAACCAGGCGTTCCGCCTCGGCGCTGTCGTCGGGTCCGGCGACGGTTCCGGTCAACAGCACGAGGCCGTTCATCGTCGTTGCTGTGATCTGCGCGTCGGGCATCGCCAGCCGCAGCATCTGCCCCAGCGAATCGTAATTGTTGCCGACCCGCACCGTCGCGGCGAAGACGACCGCGCCCGATTTGGATGTCGCCGAAACCGTCGTCTCACCCGGCTTCTTGCCGAAAATGTAGAGTTTGGTCGGCGACCGCACTTGGACATCCGCGATGTCCGGATTGGCGACGAACAGGTCGGTCATCGGCCGGGCGAGCGTCATCAACCGGCCACGATTGGTCGCGACCTCGACGGTGGCGCCGCCGCGGGCGCTGGTCTGGGCTGGCGCCGCTGCGGGCACCGCGCCAAGAGTGGACGCCGCGAGCGCGACCGCAAGCGGCCACCCGATCGGCTTCAGGCGATCACGCATGTCAATTCTTCCCCCCAACCGGAACTTCGGTGACCGTATTGCCTCGCGCGATGCGCACGACCGGTCCTGCAACTCGTGGCGCCCCGCCGGGGAACCCGCCGACCGGCGCGGCCCCCGCACCCGGCACGCCTTCATCCGCTTTGCCGGGCACCGTGCTGCGCTGGAAGCGCGACACGTTGGCACCGGTCACGTAGCTCGAGCTGCCCGATTGCGGATGGCTCGCCACCTGGAGCATCATCGCCTTTTCCGCTTTCGGATCGCTGCCTTCGGGCACCGTGATGTCGCCCGAGGCGATTGCCTGTTCGAGTTCGGACTGATTGTCCGCGATCGATCGCAGCGACAACGACAGCGAGCCGAGCGTCTGCGCGACCGCCATTTCTTCGGCGATCTTCGGCGTCGCCTCGACCGTCACGGTCGAAAAGGTTCGAACCTCGGTCTTGCCGTCCTCGCCGACCGTATTGTCGGTGCGCTGGTCGGTCGCGAGCACCCGCAGGTTGCGCATCACCGTTTCGGACGTCTTGAGCGGCGGGCCATCGCCGCCACCGGGAACGCTGGAAGTCAGCACGAGGTCGATCCGGTCGCCCGGAAACACGAAGCCTGCGACGGATGTATTGGCCGAAACCGGAAAGGTCACCGCGCGCATCCCCGCGCCGAGCGCCGCGGCCAGGAAGCCGCGATCGCCAGGCTTGACGAGCGCCCCCTGCGTGACCGGCTGCCCCGCGGTGACCGGATTGCGGACGACGGTGCCGATCAGCGATTGAAGATCGGATTTGTCCTTGAGGAAATAGGCGTTGTCGACCAGCTCCTTGGGCCACGGCTGATATTTCAGCGCGGTCGCATCGAGGATCGTGCCGATCGGCAGCGCACGCGTCGCGACCAGCACTTGCGGCCCGTCGATCGGTGCCGCCACCGCGGCGTTCGCCTGCGGCGCCGAGCTCCCCATGATCAGGGTACGCGCGAAGAATGCGGTAATCGCCGCGACGATCAGCGCACCGACCAGCAATATGACCTTGCGACTATCCATGCTTCACCATTTGCCTTTCGGAAAAATCCCGACCGGTTTCCCGGCCACAACATCTACGTTAATTGGTTAAGAAGCGGTTCGCGAAGGGCGAGAAGCCCGGCG
Source organism: Sphingomonadales bacterium (assembly GCA_038236185.1). Lineage (GTDB taxonomy): Bacteria > Pseudomonadota > Alphaproteobacteria > Sphingomonadales > Sphingomonadaceae > Sphingomonas. The sequence continues at coordinate 18,297 of JBBSTE010000031.1, forward strand.
GCGGCAATCGCGACACCATAAGGAATCTCGACAAGCGCTTCGTTTTTCTTGAATTTCTTTTCGACGACCATGATGATCGTGACGATCCCGCCGACGATCGACATGATGAGAAGCATGCTCAGCAGCGGCATCGGCGGCAGCCACAGCGCCAAAGCGCCGATCAATTTGACGTCGCCGCCGCCCATCTGACCGAAGTGGAACGCAATGCAGAACAGCGCGAAGACAAGGGCAGCGACACCGACCTGGATCGCCATGTCGGGCCACAGCGAAAGCTCGCTCGACCACCAGAAGGCGGGAGCCAAAAGCGCGATCGCGGCGTTCTTCCAATTGGCGATCTCGCGGCGGCGCGCGTCCTCGATACCCGCCGACACCAGCAAGAGGCCGAGCGCGCCCAGCAACGCCAAAGAAAAATGATCCCACCCCATCGGATTGGCGCTGTAGAGGGCATGGCTTGCCAAATCGTAACCACGAGATTCGATGAACGCCCCGACGAGCTTCCGCCGCGCTATCCCCAGCGACGCCAGCATCACCCAATGGCAGGCCCCCGACGGCTGGCCGCTGCGCCGCTTCGAGTGGCCGGGACGCGGTCGCGGGTCGATCCTGTTCCAGGGTGGACGCGGCGACGTCTTCGAGAAGTATCTGGAAAGCTTCGCGCATTGGCATGACGCGGGATGGTCGGTGACCTCGCTCGACTGGCGCGGGCAGGGGGGATCGGGGCGGCTGTCGGACAATGCCCGCGTCGGCCACGCGATCGATTTCGCGCCGTGGATCGCCGATCTGCAAGCGTTCTGGGTCGATTGGCATGCCGACCATAGCGGCCCGCGCGTCGTTATGGGGCATTCGATGGGCGGACACCTGATTCTCCAGGCTTTGCTCGAATCGGCGATCGCCCCCGACGCGGCGATTCTGATCGCGCCAATGCTCGGCCTGCGCGCGCCGCTGAGTCCGAGGCTCGGCGAATGGGTCGCGCGCTTCATGCGTAATCGCGGCGATCCCGCGCGCGCGGCCTGGAAGGGAAACGAGCGCCCGGGGACGCGAATTGACCGCCAGAAACTGCTGACGAGCGACGTCTCGCGTTACGACGACGAGCAATATTGGTACGATCGACTTCCCGACATCAAGCTCGGGCCGCCAAGCTGGTCGTGGCTCGCCGAGGCGTTCGCGGCGACGCGCGAACAGCGCGCCGATCCTGGGCTGGAGACGCTCGCCACGCCGGTGATGATGCTGGTCGCCGATGCCGACGAGCTGGTCGATCCGCGCGCGGCGGTGTCGCTCGCGGCGCAACTGCCCGATGTCGAGCTGGTCCGATTCGGCCGCGAATCGGCACACGAGATCCTGCGCGAGGCCGATCCGGTGCGCGATCGCGCGCTCGACGCGATCGACACGTTCCTCGCCGCGCGAGCGGGCCCCGCGTGACGCAATTCGACATTGCGATCGTCGGCGCGGGAATCGCGGGCGCGACGTTGGCGGCGGCGATCGGCAACCGCGCACGGGTGCTGCTCCTCGAGGCGGAGGACACGCCCGGCTATCATGCGACCGGCCGATCCGCGGCCTTCTGGTCCGAGACCTACGGCGGACCCGACGTTCAGCCGCTCACGAGCGCGTCGGGGGTTGTGTTGCGCGCGGGCGGCTATCTCGAGCCGCTCGGATCGCTCCACATCGGCCGCGCGCTCGATGCTGCGAAGGCGGACGTCGTGCTCGCGGAATTCGCCGGAACGGGCGTGCCGCTGGAGCGAGTCGAGCCCGCTGCCTATGTGCCGGGTCTCCGCGAAGAGTGGACGATCGGGCTGCTCGAGCCGAGTTGCGCCTATATCGATGTCGCCCGCCTCCATGCCGACGCACTGGCAACCGCGCGCCGCGCCGGCGCGACGATCGTGCTGAGCGCCGCTGTCCGATCGGCGGAGCGCACGCCGATCGGCTGGTCGATCGACACGACCGCCGGTCGTTACGATGCGACGATCATCGCGAACGCGGCGGGCGCCTGGGCGGATGTCGTGGCGCGCGAGGCAGGCGTTTCGCCCATCGGAATCCAGCCGTACCGCCGGACGATGGCGCAACTCCGCACCGATCCCGCGCCGCCTCCCGCGATGCCCCACGTCGCCGACCTCTCCGGGAGCTTCTATTTCAAGCCCGAGGCCCGCGGAAAGCTATGGCTCAGCCCGCACGACGAGATCGCCAGCGATCCCTGCGATGCCGCGCCCGAGGAAATCGATATCGCGATCGCGATCGACCGGTTCGAACAGGCGGTCGATTGGCACGTCGCGGCGGTCGAGCGCAAATGGGCGGGACTGCGCAGTTTCGCTGCCGATCGCCTTCCCGTTTATGGCTTCGACGCGACCGCGCCCGGCTTCTTCTGGTTCGCGGGGCAGGGCGGCTTCGGCATCCAGACCGCCCCCGCCGCCGCCGCGATCGGCGCCGCGCTGCTACTCGGCGCATCGCCCGATCCTTCGGCCGCATCGATCGATTCGCAGCGTTATTCCCCCGCGCGTTTCCGTCCTTGAGCCCTCTCCCGCTTGCGGGAGAGGGTTGGGTGAGGGTCTTCGTCCTGTTTCGACCTCCGTGAAGAAGAAGACTCTCACCCTTTCCGCTACGCGGGTCCGTCCCTCTCCCGCGAAGGGGGGACAGGGTTTCCTGGAATCGACGTTCGCCGCTGCCCCGCCATCATCGCCGCGTCGCTGGCCAGCCGATCGGCGCGTTCGTTCTCGGGGTGGCCGGCGTGGCCCTTTACCCACAGCCATTCGATCCGGTGCGGCTTCACCGCGGCGAGCAGCGCTTGCCACAGTTCGGCGTTCTTGACCGGCTTCCTGTCGGCGGTGCGCCAGCCGTTCTTCTGCCAACTGTGAATCCACTTGGTCAGCCCGTCCATCACGTAACGGCTGTCGGTCGAGAGCTTCACCGCGCACGGCCGCTTTAGCGCGTTGAGCGCCTCGATCGCGGCGGTCAGTTCCATCCGGTTGTTGGTGGTCAGCGCCTCGCCGCCCGACAATTCCCTCTCCCGTTCGCTGCTACGGATCACCGCGCCCCAGCCGCCCGGACCGGGATTGCCCTTGCACGCGCCGTCGGTGAAGATCTCGATCTTGGGAAGCTCGTTCATGCGAAGGCAGCAGCAGCGTTGAGGTGATGACTGTACCACTCGAGCCGGCGAACATAAGCTAGCGGGTCTTTGCGTGTCACCAGCGCGTCGGGCGGGGTGTTAAGCCAATCCCAGGCACGCGTCAGCGCGAAGCGACGACACGCGCCTTTTGCCAGCACCAACAGCAACCGGAGTTCGGCGTCGTCCAGTTCAATTGCCGAACGATAGCCTTCTATCAGCGCGCGTCCGATCGTTGGGTCGAGTGGCACACCAACATCGTCGAACGCCCACGCCGTGTGCATAACTGCTAGATCATAGGCACGAATGTCAGTGCAGGCGAAATAGAAGTCGATCAGACCGGTAACGCGGTTGCCGAGCATAAGCACATTGTCGGGGAACAGGTCGGCATGGATCGCGCAGGTCGGCAAGGGAGGCCCAACCGGATTCCCGGTGTCTGCATAAACCTGACCTTCCGGCCAGAAGCATAGCACCTCGTCTAGCGCGAAAGAGAGATCACGGTGGAGGTCGGCGGCGATGCGGTCTAGCGCTGCGCCGCAGCGATCTAGCAGTGGTTGCCAACTATCGACGCCGAGGGTGTTTGCTCGTTGCGGCGCGAAGTCGGCGACAGCGGCGTGTAGCCGACCAAGAGCTTCTCCGGCAGCTCGGGCTTGCGAAGGAGTGGGGTGCGAGACCGACACGCCGGGCAGGAACTGGATTAAGCACGCCGGCCGTCCTTCGAGTTCTTGTATCTCCACTCCATCGCGATCCTTGATCGCGGGCGGCACCGGCAACCCCTTGGCCGCGAGATGATCGAGCAGCGCCATGAAGAACGGCAGATCGTCCGCCGCGACGCGCTTCTCGTAGAGCGTCAGGATAAACCGGCCCTTGGTCGTATCGACCAGATAATTGGTGTTCTCGACGCCCTCGGCGATGCCCTTGGCGGACACCAGTTCGCCGACATCGTACCGCGTCAGGAACGCCTCCAGCGCCTCCGCCGAAACATGCGTATAGACCGCCACGCTATTTCGTCATGCCAGCGAAAGCTGGCATCTCCCGGTTGTTCGAACGCACTCATGCGGCCTGAGACCCCAGCCTTCGCTGGGGTGACGGTTGCGGTTCAAGCGGCTGCCTCCAAACCGCGCGGCAGTTTGAACGCGATCGATTCGCGGGTCGTCTCCACTTCGCGCTCGAAGATTTCGTAGCGCGTCGCGAGCAGCGCGACGAGTTCGCGGACGAGCGTTTCGGGAGCGGAGGCGCCTGCGGTGATGCCGAGTGCGCTTACGCCGTCCAAAAACGCCCAGTTCAGGTCCGTGGCGCGCTGCACGAGGCGCGCCGGTGTGCCCTCGCGCATCGAGACCTCGACCAGGCGAAGCGAATTCGACGAGTTGGGCGCGCCGATCACCAGCAACGCATCGACATCGCGGGCGATCGCTTTCACCGCCGCCTGCCGGTTCGAAGTCGCGTAACAAATGTCCTCGCCGCGCGGCGCCTGGATCGTCGGGAATCGCAATTGCAGCGCCGCCACGACCGCGGCGGTGTCGTCGACGGACAGGGTCGTCTGCGTGAGGAAGGCGAGATTGTCCGGATCGGCGGGCATGAACGCCTCGGCATCCGCGACCGATTCGACCAGCGACATCGAGCCTTGGGGCACCTGTCCGAACGTCCCGATTACCTCGGGATGTCCGGCGTGGCCGATGAAGACGATATGCCGTCCCGCCGCGACCAGCCGCTCGGCCTGGCGGTGGACCTTGGAGACGAGCGGACAGGTCGCGTCGAGATATTCCAGCCCGCGCGATTGCGCTTCTGCGGGCACCGACTTGGGCACGCCATGAGCCGAAAACACCACTGGCGCGCCATCTGGAACCTCGTCGAGCTCCTCGACGAACACCGCGCCCTGCGCCTTGAGCGCATCGACGACGAAGCGATTGTGGACGATCTCGTGCCGGACATAGACCGGGCGCCCATGCTTCTCGATCGCCAGTTCGACGATGCGGATCGCACGATCGACCCCGGCGCAGAAACCGCGCGGCGCGGCGATCACGAGCTCGAGCGGCGGCTTGTTCATTGCCCCTGGATGCTTACGCGATTGCCTGCGTGCGCGAAACCCGCTTATGCTGACGTGACGTGGGGCGGCCTTCCCAAAGGGCGCTCCGCATCCGAATTTGAAGAGAGTATCCCGGTGATCCTGCGCAAAGTCGTTCCTCTCGCTCTCGTCCTCGTCGCGGCCGGATGCACGCATACCGGCGACATCAGCGCGGAGGGCGGCGTCGGCATCACTGCGGTCCGATCGGCCTGCTCGACCGTCGCGGTGCCCGCGGGCACCGGCGACATCACCCTGTTCGATCCTCCCGCGAGCCGCGATGCCGCGGCGATCGACGTGACCGCCACCATCACCAACGTCCGCTCGACCTGCGACGAGAGCGGCGCCGACGTCGTCACCACCGTCACCTTCGACGTGCGCGCGCGCCGGACGCGGACCGATGCGGCGCGCGACGTGACGCTGCCGTATTTCATCACCGTCGTCCGCGGCGGTACCGCGGTGATCGCCAAACGCATCAGCCGGGTGAACGTCCATTTCGACGCGGGGCAAGCGCTCGCGACGGCCAATGGCCAGGCGACCGCCAGCGTCTCCCGCGCCGCCGCGACGCTGTCCGAAGACATCCGCAAGAAATTGACCCGCAAGCGCAAGGCCGGCGACGACGACGCCGCGCTCGATCCGCTGGCGCAGCCCGATATTCGTCAGGCGGTGCTGTCGGCGACGTTCGAGGCGCTTGTCGGCTTTCAGCTCACCGACGAGCAACTGAAGTATAACGCGACTCGCTGATCCGCGATTGACTCGGGAGGCGCGCCTCGCTGATCCGCGATTGACTCGGGAGGCGCGCCTCGCCAGAGGCGAAAGCGTCTATTCCGGGCAACCGGGATGGCGCGCGCGGGAGAGACCCTGGACCAGTTTCAGGGCGCCGAAGGAGCAACCACCCCGGAATCTCTCAGGCAAACGGGACCGCGCGGGCCGTTGACACTCTGGAAAGCGGCACCGCCTTTGAGGCGGCGCCCACCGAAGGGGTAAGCCGGTCGTGTATGATCGGCGAAAGCTCTCAGGTTCCGCGACAGAGGGGGTATCGGATCGTTCGCGGGGATCGCCCGCGCGTGGTCGGCCCTTTTGGCGGAAAGCCGGTGATGAGCGACGACGAACCAGAAGAGATCGAAATCCAGACGCTGCCGCTCGACGCCTGGCACCGCGCCCACGGCGCTCGGATGGTCGAGTTCGCGGGTTATCACATGCCCGTCCAATACGAAGGCGTAATGGCCGAGCATCTATGGACGCGGGAATCTGCCGGGCTGTTCGATGTCAGCCACATGGGGCAACTCACCTTCACCGGAGAAGGCGTTGTCGCGGCGCTCGAGGCGTTGATGCCCGCCGACATCGCTAGGCTGGCGATGAATCGCGCGCGCTATTCGTTGCTGCTCGCCGACAACGGCGGAATCCTCGACGATCTGATGCTGACGAGGCGTCCGGGGGACGCCTCGTCCGGCAGCGGCGACAGCATTTACATGGTCGTCAACGGCGCGACCAAATACGACGATATCGGCCATATGATCGAGCATCTGCCCGACGAGGTCACGCTCAATTTGATGGAGGATCATGCGCTTCTCGCGGTGCAGGGGCCGAAGGCGGTCGCTGCGGTTGCGCGGCTGATCCCCGGCGTCGAAGCGCTGGTGTTCATGCACGCGGCGCGGTTCGAGTGGCAGCGCCACGATCTGTGGATCAGCCGGTCGGGCTATACGGGCGAGGACGGGGTCGAGATTTCGGTCCCCGCCGACGCGGTCGAGGCGCTCGCCGATGCGCTTTGCGCCGAACCCGAGGTCAAGCCGATCGGACTCGGCGCGCGCGATTCGCTGCGGCTCGAGGCGGGTCTGCCGCTCTACGGCCACGACCTCGACGAAGACACCACCCCGGTCATGGCCGATCTCGGCTTCGCCTTGTTCAAGCGCCGCCGCGAGGCTGCCGACTTCCCCGGCGCCGAACGCATCCTGCTCGAGCGTGAGAACGGCCCGATCGCCAAACGCGTCGGCCTCCTGATCGAGGGCCGCCAGCCGGTCCGCGAAGGCGCGATCGTCGTCGATGCCGACGGCTCCGATGTCGGCAAGGTCACCTCGGGCGGCTTCGCGCCGACTATCGGGGCACCGATCGCGATGGCGTACGTTCCGCTCGCGATGGCGGCGCCCGGCACCGTCATCCAGCTGACGCAACGCGGCAAGGTCCATTCCGCCACCGTTACCACGCTGCCCTTCGTCCCCCACCGCTACTTCAGAGGAAGCCAGTGATGAGCCGTTATTTCACCGAAGATCATGAATGGGTCGATGTCGATGGCGAGATCGGCACCGTCGGCATTTCAGACTATGCGCAAGGCCAGCTCGGCGACATCGTCTTCGTCGACGTGCCCGAGGACGGCAAGGACCTGACCAAGGGCGACGAGGCCGCGGTCGTCGAATCGATCAAGGCGGCGAGCGACGTCTATTCGCCGGTGTCGGGGACGGTGATCGAAGGCAATCCCGCGCTCGCCGACGAACCCGCATTGGTGAACTCCGACGCGGAGGGCGACGGCTGGTTCTACAAGCTGACGCTGAGCGACCCAAGCGAACTCGAAGACCTGATGGACGAGTCCGCCTACGAGGCGTTCGTCGCGAAGCTGTGACCTGCCGTCGCCCCGGCGGAGGCCGGGGCCGCTTCGTTGGGAAGCGCCACGGCCAAGATCATAGCGGCCCCGGCCTCCGCCGGGGCGACGGGATTTGCCGATGCGCTACCTGCCCCTGACCGAAACCGACCGCACCGCGATGCTCGCCCATATCGGCGCGTCCTCGATCGACGACCTCTTTGTCGATGTCCCTGAGGAAGCGCGCCTCGACGGCCCGATCCACCACCTCCCGATGCACGCCAGCGAACTCGCGGTCGAACGCCACATGACCGCGCTCGCGCGGCAGAACCTGTCGGCGGGCGAGGCGCCCTTCTTCCTGGGCTGCGGCGCGTATCGCCACCACGTCCCCGCCAGCGTCGATCACCTGATCCAGCGCGGCGAATTCCTTACTGCCTACACGCCCTACCAGCCCGAGATCGCGCAGGGCACGCTCCAGATGCTGTTCGAGTTCCAGACGCAGGTCGCGCGGCTGCTCGGCACCGATGTCGCCAACGCCAGCATGTACGACGGCTCGACCGCGTGCTGGGAAGCGATCGGCATGGCGCGGCGCATCACCAAGCGCGGCAAGGCGATCCTGTCGTCGGGCCTCCACCCGCATTACGTCTCGGTCGCGAAGACGATGGCGAAATTCACCGGCGACGCGCTGGTCACGTCCGCGCCGACGCTGACTGCACGGACCGACATCGACGCGCTGATCGCAAAGATCGACGCCGACACCTCCTGCGTCGTCGTGCAATATCCCGACATCCTCGGCCGCATCGCCGATCTCACCCCGCTGGCCGACGCGTGCCACGCCGCCAAGGCGCTGCTGATCGCGGTCGTCACCGAACCGGTCGCGCTCGGTGCGCTCAAATCCCCCGGCGAGATGGATGCCGACATCGTCGTCGGCGAGGGCCAGTCGATCGGCGTCGGCCTGCAATTCGGCGGGCCGTATGTCGGCCTGTTCGGCTGCAAGGACAGATATGTCCGCCAGATGCCCGGCCGCTTGTGCGGCGAGACGGTCGACGCCGACGGCCGCCGCGGTTTCGTCCTGACGCTCTCGACGCGCGAGCAACATATCCGTCGCGAAAAGGCGACGTCGAACATTTGCACCAATTCGGGCCTCTGTGCGCTCGCCTTCTCAATTCACATGACCTTGCTCGGCGAGGCGGGCCTTCGCGCGCTCGCGGAGGCCAACCACGCCGCCGCCGCCGCCGCCGCCGAACGGCTGGCGCGCGTGACCGGCGTCCGCGTCGTCAACGACACCTTCTTCAACGAATTCACCCTCGATCTCGGCAAGGAGGCGCGCCCGATCGTCCGAGCCTTGGCGGACAAGGGGATTCTCGCGGGGGTTTCGCTCGGGCGGCTCTATCCGGGCGAGGCGAATCTCGAAAACGGCCTCGTTGTCGCGGTCACCGAAACGACGACCGACGAGGATGTCGAGGCGCTGGCGACGGCGCTCGAGGAGGTGCTGGCATGATCCCGTCGTTCTCCGTTCGCACTGAGCTTGTCGAAGTGCTGCACTTTGTCTCCGCCGTCGAAAAGGAAGGGCAGGGCTTCGATAAGCTCAGCCCGAACGGGAATTGAGATCATGGCTTTGAACCAATCCGGCTGGCGTCCGACCGCGCCTGAATCCGGCGGCACCGGCGCGCAGACCAGCACCGGCAACAAGGCGCTGATGCTCGAAGAACCGCTGATCTTCGAGATAGGCGATACGCACACGACGGGGGTGGATTTCACTTTCACCCCTGAAGGGAAAGGGCTCAAGGATCGCTTTGGCGCGCTCGCCCGCACCGCCCCGATCGGCCTCCCCGGCCTGTCCGAGCCCGAAACGGTCCGCCATTACACCCGCCTCAGCCGCCAGAATTACGCGATCGACCTCGGTCTGTTCCCGCTTGGGTCGTGCACGATGAAGCACAACCCGCGCCTAAACGAAAAGGTCGCGCGGCTCCCCGGTTTCGCCGACATCCACCCGCTCGCACCCGTAGATACGGTTCAGGGCGCGCTCGCGGTCATCGACCAGCTCGCCGAGTGGCTGATCGCGCTCACCGGCATGCACAGCGTCGCGATGAGTCCCAAGGCCGGCGCGCATGGCGAACTCTGCGGCATATTGTGCATCAAGGCCGCGCTCGCGGCGCGTGGCGAGGGAAGCCGCAAGGTCGTTCTCGTCCCCGAAAGCGCGCACGGCACGAACCCCGCCACCGCCGCCTTCGCCGGCTTCGCGGTCGAGGACATCCCCGCCACCGCCGAAGGCCGCGTCGATCTCGCCGCGCTCAAGGCCCGCCTGGGACCGGATGTCGCCGCGGTGATGATCACCAACCCCAACACCTGCGGGTTGTTCGAGCGCGACATGAAGGCGATTTCGGACGCGGTCCACGCCGCGGGCGGATACGTCTATTGCGACGGCGCCAATTTCAACGCGATCGTCGGCCGCGTCCGGCCCGGCGATCTCGGCATCGACGCGATGCACATCAACCTCCACAAGACCTTCTCCACCCCGCACGGCGGCGGCGGCCCCGGTTCCGGCCCCGTCGTGCTGTCGAAAGCGCTCGCCCCCTTCGCACCGCTCCCCTTCGTCGAAAAGACCGAGGCCGGCTTCCATCTCGTCGAGGAGGAAACCGCGGGCGAACATCACGCCGACAGCTTCGGCCGGATGACCGCCTTCCAGGGCCAGATGGGCATGTTCACGCGGGCGCTGACATACATCCTCAGCCACGGCGCCAACGGCCTCCGTCAGGTCGCCGAGGATGCGGTGCTCAACGCGAACTATATCCTGCGCAGCCTCGACGACGTCCTCGTCGCCCCGTTCGGTGAAAGCGGCCCGTGCATGCACGAGGCGCTGTTCTCGGACGAAGGTGTCGCGGAAGGCTTCTCGACTATCGACATCGCCAAGGGCCTGATCGACGAGGGCTTCCACCCGATGACGATGTATTTCCCTCTCGTCGTCCACTGCGCGATGCTGATCGAGCCGACCGAGACCGAATCGAAGGCGACGCTCGACCAGTTCATCGCCGCGCTGCGCAGCGTCGCCGAGCGCGCCAAGGCGGGCGACGCGAGCCTGAAGACGGCACCGCATTTCGCGCCACGGTCGCGGCTCGACGAAACGCTGGCGGCGCGAAGGCCGGTGCTGGTGTGGGAGGAGCGGGGGCCGGGGGTGGAAGCGGCAGCGGCGGAGTAGGAACGACCCACACCATTTTGGGAGAATAGAAAATGTCGCCGCCTCCAACACGTACCGAAGTGAAGTTTTACACGTTCGAAGAATTTCTGGTGAAGGCCAACGAGGACGGCGCGACCGCGGCGGATTACATCACCAACATGGTGAGGATCAACGATGCTCTTTCGTGGTCGCACAAGGCAGGGGGCAGGATACACTAACCCTGATCTGCACGGGAATCGAATGGATCGAGGTCGCGGCGAGCAAGAATGCGTGATCCGGCGTGGATTGCTTGCCAGATGTGCCCCGTCAGGTGCATAATCACGGCATGATTAGACGAGGCTTGGCCTCGAAGGAGTAGGATCATGCGTTGGAACTGGCGGAATGCGTTCGAGGACCGGACAAGCATGGTCGATCTCGCCGTGGTGGAGCGCAGGACCAAATTTATCGGCACGGCGGGGGACGATCATATCGTCGGCACCGACGGCAGAGACCTGTTCTGGGTCTATCAGGGCGGCGACGACATTGTGCGCGGCGGCGGCGGCAACGATGCGTTCAATTGACGGCAGAGACCTGTTCTATCTCTATCAGGGTTTCACCTTCGGGGCGACGATTTCCTCCTCGAAGACGTGATCATCGACGGTTTCGGCGCGGCGGATACGATGACTCAGAAAAAGGGCGGCATCGCAATCGCGGTGTCGGGCGATCGCATCCACATCGTCAATTCCACCGTCATTAATCCCTTTCCCGAAAACGGCGCGGGCATCCGCATGTTCGGCGGCACCGGCTTTCGCTGCCGTGGCGGGTCGGTCGATTCGGGCGGTGAAGCCGCGCTCCAGTTCTCGACCGGGCGGTTCGGCGGCGTTCCCTCGATCGCTATCACCGACGGGGCGATCAGCTGCACCCGCTGCTCCTCGCAGGACGGCCGGATGATGCTCGTTGGCACCAGCGACACCGCGATACGCGACGTGCGCTTCATCGGTATTTCCGGGAGCACGAACGGCGACGGCGAGTGCATCCGTGTCCAGAACATCGCCGACAACGGTGGCGCCGGCGGCGCGATCGCCGACGTCGCCTTTCGCGATGTCGCGGTGAGCCACGGCAGCGTCGCCGCGCGCGCGGTGTCGATCCGTAACGATTTCGACGATCCGGCCAAACGGATCGCACGGCTGCGGTTCGAAAATTTCACGATCGGCACGCCATCCGACATCGCTTTCGCGGTCTATTCCGATACCATTGTCGCCGTCACGTCGTCCGGGCCGATCCAGGATATCAGCTGGCGCGGCGGAGGCATCGTCGACCCGAGGGGCCAGGTCGCGCCCGCGATCAGTATCGAGCGATTGACCGGCGGCATATTCGAGGGCCTTCGCCTGAGTGCCGGAAACGCGCAGCCCGCCGTCGTCCTCGGCGATACGATTGCGCCGATCGGCAATCCCGATTGCCGTAATGTCGTGTTCGAAGATGTCGCGATCGCCGATGTGCGCAACGGCAAGATCGGGGCCGTCGTGGACAAGGCGTCGAGCTGCACGTGGGTGCGCGGCATGATCTCCCAAAAGAGTCCCGAGCAGGCCACCGCGTTCGTGCTGACGGGAAACGCGCGCAATGTCTCGGTGGCGGGCGCCGATCTGTCGGGGATCGCGACCGCGTTCGTCGTCGATCCCGCCGCGACATACCGTCTGGGCCACAATTACGGCGACACCCGCCGCACCGCGATCGGTTTCGGCGCGGCGACGAGCCTCCCCGTCTCGGGCATGGCGACGAACGCGCCGCTTTCAAGCTACGCCGCCCTGACCGGCGGCGCGACGGCGGTGAAAAGCGTCGTCGGCGGTCGACCCGGTGACCTGATCGTGATGGGAACCGCGTCGACCAGCCCGCCCGTCACCGTCAAGGATAACGCGGCGGGCGGCAATCTGCAGCTGGATGGCGATTTCCTGCCCGATTCCACGCAGGACGCGATCCTCCTGATGAACACCGGCGACGCGAAATGGGCGGAATTGTCGCGAAGCGGCAATGCTTGACGATCGTTGCGGCGCTCGCCGAATCGTCGCCGGAAAACCGTTTCCGTCCTGCGCTGTCCTACAACCGCCCGGTCATGCTATCGTGCCGAATCGCGGGGACCGTCCCGCTACGCTCTTTAGTATCGCCGCCGGCTCCGATTATGTCCGGTTCGGACTAAATCCAGGGCGCGTTCCGACCCGCCCGCCGCGCGTCGCTTTACACGCGTTGGTGTGACCTTAGTGTGACCTTTGCTCGCCGCCCGTCGGCTCACGCCGCCGGATACGGCCCCTTGCCGCCTTCGGCGATGAACCGGTCGATCCGCGCCTCGAGCACCGGCATCGGCACGCTGCCCAATGACAGCACGGTATCGTGGAAATTGCGGATGTCGAACTTCGCGCCCAGCGCTTTTTCAGCTTTCGCGCGCGCCTTCTGGATCGTCAGTTCGCCGATGTAGTAACTCAACGCCTGCCCCGGCCAGCCGATGTAGCGATCGACCTCGGTCATGATCTCGTGGTCGCTGAGCGCGGTATTGTCGTGGAAATATTTCTGCGCCTGTTCGCGCGTCCAGCCCTTCGAATGAATACCCGTATCGACCACCAGCCGCGCCGCGCGCCACATCTGATAGCTCAGCATCCCGAATCGCTCGTACGGTGTGCGGTAGAAACCCATTTCGTCGCCGAGCCGCTCGCAATAGAGCGCCCAGCCTTCGCCATAGGCCGAGATATAACTGTTGCGCCGGAACGGCGGCAGACTGGTGTTCTCCGTCGCCAGCGGTATCTGGAACGCATGTCCCGGCGCCGATTCATGGAGCGTCAGCGCGGGCATCTGAAACAAGGATCGCGACGGCAGGTCGTAGGTATTGACGAGATACTGCCCCGGCCCGCCGCGACCGGCGGTGTAGAAGGGCGCGATATCGGGCGGCACCTCGACGATCGCGAAGCGCTGGCGCGGCAACCGTCCGAACCATTTCGCTGCCATCCCGTCGAAGCGCTTCGCCTCCCACGCCGCCTCCTTCAGCAAAGCGTCGGCGGTCTTCGGGTGGAATTGCGGATCGGTCCTGAGGAAATGGAGGAAGGCGGGCAGGTCGTCCTTGAACCGCGTGTCCGCCTTCACCGTCTCCATTTCGGCGCGGATTTTCGCGACTTCGGAGAGGCCGAGTTGATGGATTCGGTCTGGCGTTATGTCGAGCGTCGTGAACGCCTTGATCCGGCTCTGGTAATAGGCCTTGCCGTTGGGATAATCCTCCGCCGCGAGGTTCTTGGTCAGCCCCGGCAGATAGGCCGTGCGCAGGAACGCGAGCAACGTCTTGTGCACGGGGATCACCTGCGTGGCGATCACCTGTTTCGCCTGCGCCTGAAGCGCCTGCCGCGTCGCCGCCGGAATCGTCGCGGGCAGCTTGGCGAAGGGTTCGTAATAGACCGTCTTTGTCGGATCGGTCGCCTCGGCGATCGTCGCGACCGATTTCTCGCGCCCCTGCATCACGATCGCGGGGGGCGTGAAGCCGCGCTTTAGCCCCGCCTTCATATTGTCGGTCTGCTGCGCGAAATAGCGCGGCAGGTCACCCATCCACGTCAAATAGGCGCGATAATCGGTCTCGCCGTGGACGAAATCGCCGCGCGCCGCGCCCTGCATGTCGGACCAGAAGGCGCTGTCGCCGTTGACCGGCTTTTCCCATTCGCGGAACTTCTCCTCGTCGAGAAACCCCGCGATCTGCGCGCGATAGACCTGATAGTTGACCGCCGCCTCGGGCGAAAGCCGGGTCTGGTCGATCGCGTTGAGCGCCCGCATCGTCGCGGTCCATTTCGCCGCCCAGCGGGCATGCGCCGACGCCGACACGTCGGAGATATGCGGCTGGACGACATTGCTTTCGGTATCTGCGATCCGCTCGCTGACGCGCCACACCCATTCGTCGCTCCAGATTTTGTGGAACTGGGCGTCGGTGGGGGCGGGTCGGACGGGGGCAGGGGCCGCGGCGACGAGCCCGGCGGCGGCGATCGGAAGGAGGACTCGCATGACCGGCAGGTTGGCCGATCCGCGAGACGGCTTCAAGCCAGCAGCGTGTCCGCCAGCAGCAACAGCAGCTTGACGTCGATCGCGACGCCCTCGGCGCGTTTCGCCGCAACGAAAGTCGGGACATCCCCAATCGCGACGCGGTGGACCGCGATGTCCTCGTCGCTCGCGCCGCCGCCGTCCGAGACGCGTGTCAGGTCGTGCGCGCGGACGAGCGTGAAGCCCTCGCTTACCATCCCCGGAGAGGCATGGAAGAAGCCGAGTTCCTCGACACGGCCCGCGCGATAGCCGGTCTCCTCCTCCAGCTCTCGCGCAGCAGCACCCGCCACCGCCTCGCCCGCCTCTTCGTCGCCGACGAGGCCCGCAGGCAGTTCGAGACACCGACGACCGAGCGGCACGCGATATTGCTCGACGAGGATAACGTGGCCGTCATCTATCGCCAGAATCACCGCCGCCTGGATGTTGCGGGTCCGCGCGGCATATTCCCATCGGCCCTGCGTCATCACCTTGATGAAGTGGCCCTCCCACGGCGTCTCCGGCTCGCCCTGAGCCTGTCGAAGGGTCACAGTTCGATGAGCCGGTCGGGCAGTTCGTTCACGTCGTCGTCCGCGCGCGGGAAATGTTCGGCGAGGACGATACCGATCTGCCTCACCGCCTCGGCCATCCCGTCGCCGGCGCGATCCTCCTTCACCGCCGCGACAAGCGCCGCCATCGCCGCGCCCCATGTGTCGTCCGCGACCTTCGAATGGATCGCCTCGTCCGCGATCAGTTCGGCGCGATGTTCGGCCAAGCTCAAATAGAGCAGCACCCCGGTCCGCCCGACGGTGCGCTGCTCTGCGCTCGTCCGGAACAGCGTCAGCGCGCGCGCGCGGACACGCCGCGCCTTGGTCGCGCCCGGCGTCAGCGCAAAGCGTAACGCATCCGACACAAATGCGAGCCGCACCAGCAGGAAAGCGAGCGCACACAGGATCAGCGCGATCGTGAACAGCATCGACGGATGCGCGGCTTCACCCCAGTGGTCGCAAAGTCGCGCGTGGATCGCCTCGGCAATCCCCGGCCACACCGACAGGATCGCGAGCACCAGCAACATCGCCAGCACCCCGTAATGCGCCGCCACGTCATTGTATTTGTCGGACCGTCCGGCGACGGCGGTCACGATCTCGCCCGCGGTGTCGCCCTCGGCCGCGGTCACCGCCGCGGTCACCTTGGCGTGGTCGGCTTCGGACAGTCGCATCACCAGCTCCCCGAAGCGCCGCCGCCCCCGAACGAGCCGCCGCCGCCGCCCGAGAAGCCACCGCCGCCCCATCCGCCGCCACCGCCGCCACCGCCGGAACCTCCGCCCCAGCCGCCACCACCGCCGCCGCCACGAAAGGCGCCGCGCGCGACTTCGTTGGCGACCGACCACAGGACCACCGAGCCGAGCCCGCTCCCGCGACCGCGATAGCGCCGGCCCTTCGCTCCGCCGCGCACCGACGACAGGAACACGAACCCCATTACGAACAGCCAGAAGACGAGGCCGATCGGAAAGCCGCCGCTCCGGTTGCCCGAACGCCGGTGCGTCTTGTCGAACTCGGCCACCGCCGCGTCGGTCCGCGCCTTGGCCTCGTCGGGCGAGGCGTGCAGCTGTGCGATGATCGCGTCCGCGCCCGCGCTCATCGCGCCGGGAATGTCGCCGTCGCGCAACTTGGGCATCATGTTGTTGTTGATGATCACGCTCGACAAGGCGTCGGTCAGCACCGGCTCGAGTCCGGTGCCGACCTCGATCCGCGGGCCGCGCTGCCCGGCGGGATTGTTCGGCGCGACGAACAGGATCGCGCCGTTGTTGACATAGTTCAGGCCGACGGCCCAGGCACGGCCGAGCTTGTAGCCGTAATCCTCCAGCGGATAGCCCTGCAAATCGCCGATCGTCGCGACGACGAGCTGGCGGTTGGTGTCCTTCTGGAGCGCTTCCAGCTTGGCGGTGAGGTCGGCCTCGACCTCGGGCGGCAGGACGTTCGCGTCATCGACGAGGAGGCCGGTGAACTTGGGAAAGGTCTGCGCGGAGGCGGGCGCTCCGGCAAACGCCGCCGCCAGCGCCAGCGCCAGCATCAGGGCAAGGCACAGCGCTACCCAGAACCCGTCATGCCGGACGGGTTCCGGCATCCACCGTGCCGCCAAAGCTACCGACGGTTTATGCGCGGCACGGTGGACCCCGGAACAAGTCCGGGGTGACGGGGCGGATTTTGGCACGGCCTAGGCCCCGAAATTCACCGTCGGCGCGGTCTCGGCGCCCGGCGTCGTCGCCTGGAACGGCACCATCGGCTTCGCGCCGTAGAAAATCTTCGCACCGACCGCGTCGGGGAAAGTGCGGATGCGCGTGTTATACGCCTGTACCGCGCCGTTATAGTCGGTCCGCGCGATCGTGATGCGGTTCTCGGTGCCTTCGAGCTGGCTCAGCAAGGTGGTGTAATTGCCCTGGCTCTTGAGCTCGGGATACGCCTCCTGCAGCCGCTGCAACGACAGCGTCACCGCGCTTTGCGCGCGCTCGAAATTTGCCACCGCGTTCGGGTCGGTCAATTGCTCGCCCGACAGTTTGACCTGGTTCGCGCCCGCGCGCGCCTGCGTCACCTGGACGAGGATGTCCTTCTCCTGCGCCCCCGCGCCCTTCACCGTCGCGACGAGATTGGGGATCAGGTCGGAACGCCGCTGGTATTGGTTCTGGACGTCGGCCCAGCGCGCCTTGACGTTCTCTTCGGCGGTCGGGACGCTGTTGATGCCGCATGCGGAGAGGGTCAGCATGAGCGCAGAAACGGCGACGGGTCGAAACATGGAACGATCCTCCAAAGGGCCTGTGTCATCCATGTAGGACACGCAAGGCGCTTGGCGAAGAGGCAAAACACGATTAATCTGCATCAACCATCATCGGGGGATCGCAATGTTCAGGGAATTCAAGACCTTCATCATGCGCGGCAACGTGCTCGATCTCGCGGTCGCGGTGATCATCGGCGCGGCGTTCGGAAAGATCATCGCTTCGCTGACCGACGACATACTGATGCCGATCATCGGCAAATTGTTCGGCGGACTCGATTTCTCGAGCTATTTCCTGACGATGGGGCCGGTGCCGGAGGCGTTGCAGGGATCCAGCAACTACGCCGCGCTGAAGAAGGCGGGCGTTCCGCTGCTCGGCTACGGCGAGTTCATCACCCAGGCGGTCAATTTCCTGATCATCGCCTTGATCATCTTCCTGATCATCCGCGCGGTGAACAAGGTGATGCCGAAGCCTGAGGTGGTGGCGCCCGGCGATCCCGCCGATGTCGTGCTGCTGCGCGGGATCAGGGACGAACTGAGGGCGCGGCGCGTTTGATGTCCTTGACGGCCTCTCGGCCGTCTTATCCGCGTGAGCGGATCAAATAACTACGCCGCCGCCAAGTCCTCGGCGTTCGCGTCTGCCAGGCTGGTCCCGTCGAGGATCCGGGCGGTCTCGTCGCGGACGCGCAGCATCGCGAGGCGGATCGCGCACGTCGCCTCGTCGCGGCAATCCTTGCAGGGACGGTAGGCGGTCCGGCTGACGCAGGGGACGAGCGCCAGCGGCCCCTCGATCACCCGCACGATCTCGCCGAGCGAAATCAGATGGTCGGGCCGCGACAGTTTGTAACCGCCCATCTTGCCGCGCGTGCTCAACAGAAGTTTCGCCTCGCGCAGATCGGCGAGGATCAGTTCGAGGAACTTGCGCGGGACGTTGGCCTGCGCGGCGATACGGTGCATCGGGGTGGGCGGGCTGCCGGGCGGCACATCGGCGAGATAAAGCATCGCGCGGAGCGCGTAGCGGGAACGCTGGGTCAACATAACGGGTACGTCTATGCACCGGCAATGTGGCGAGCGAAAGGCGTTTGCGCCGCGAAACCCACAGACCTATATGGGTTTTGCCGGGTTCGCCCGGCTATGGCGATAAAGAGCGGCGTAAAATAGGCGCAGCGGACCCGGGGGCAGTACCCGGCGGCTCCACCAAAACCGGCCCGTCAGGACCGGCTTCGACGGGGCCGAACCAGGATCGACGTGTGTTGAAAGGCGCAGTTTTTCGCTCGGAATGGGACCACCGTGACGGCCCATACACAAGTGCCAACGATAACGAAGCACTCGCGATTGCGGCGTAACTGAGGGCCTCACGGCCTAAGGTTA
>JBBSTE010000032.1:0-36979 GCA_038236185.1 Sphingomonadales bacterium
CACTCCGTGAAGCTGAAAAACCGACTTCGCCAGGTCCAACCCAATCGTAACCACGCGTTCCATGTCCTCTCTCCTCCTGATCGACTCGCAGATTATCCTGCGAAGAATGGAGAGCCGTCCACGACATCAATAGCAGACTTTTCCGCTTTCTCAACTCCGTGCCGGGCGGTAGAGTTGAAACATGGCCAGTCGCCTCAAACTTCTCGCCAATGGTGTCCGGGCACTTTCCGCTGGTGTTGTAACTGGCGTTTTCCTCGTGACGGCCTATACCTATTGCGAGGGGTTATTGGCAGGTTGTGGCATCAGGGACTGCCTCGTTCCGTTGAGTGCCGGGGTTCGCATAGCCTGCATGGTGTCGCTTACCTACGCGCTTCTTATCTCGGCTTGTTTAGCGCCCGTTTGGCTATTGCTTGAGAAGGTCAATCTCGCCAATCGGCGCAGCGCGATTACGATCGGATTTTTTGCGCCGATTACGCTTTGGCTATTCACAAATTTGAACAGCTATTTCGGCGTTTGGCATGTGCTGCTCAACGGCCTTCCTTACGCCCTATGCGGTGCCGCAGCGGGATTTGCAGCTTGGACTACCAATTCCCGCGCTCGACCTGACCGCAGTTAACGCCCCATGTGTGGACGATAGCCTTATCTTCTCCCCTCCCTGAAAGGGAGGAGCCGGGCGTGGTTGGCGAGCGCTCCATTGGCAGACACGTTCGTCGATCCTCCCCCGCCAGGGGGAGGTGGCGCGCGGAGCGCGACGGAGGGGGAGGATGCGATCAGCTCTGCGGTTTTGCCCGGCGCTCGATTGCAACCCTCACGATTTGTTGGACGACGCCGTCAACGTTCGACAGCAAATCGGCGACCGAATAGCGTAGCACGCGCAATCGCTTCGAGCGAAGCCACGCGTCGCGGACGGCATCGCGCGCAGGTCGATCGCCGCGCGCATGCGCCTCGCCGTCGACTTCGATGACGAGGCGTGCGGGCGCGCAGTAGAAGTCGAGCACGTAGTCGCGAGCCGCGTGTTGCTTGCGGAACCGTAGGCCGGCGTGTTCGCGCGCAGCGCCAGCCAGAGGGCGATTTCGGGCGGTGTCATTTCCCTACGCAGGCGTTTGGCGTTTCGGCGGCCGTGTTCGGACCCTTCGAGGCGCACCGCCGTCCTCCTCCTCCGTCAGCCTGCGGCTGCCACCTCCCCCTGGCGGGGGAGGATTATATTAGCGCGGCGTCGGCACTCCGAATAGATCGTGTTCGTCGGCGTCCTCGATCGTTACCGCGACGATATCGCCCTCAGCGAGATGCCCGGCGTCGCGCAGATGGACCTCGCCGTCGATGTCGGGGGCGTCGGCGTAGCTGCGGCCGGTGGCGCCGTCCTCTCCGACCGCGTCGATGATCACGTCGAGGGTGCGGCCGATCTTCGCCTGGAGTTTCGCGGTGCTAATCGCCGCGGTGCGCTCCATCAGGCGGGCGTAGCGCTCTTCCTTGACCTCTTCGGGGACCGGATCGGGGAGGGCGTTGGCGCTGGCGCCTTCGACGGGTTCGAAGCGGAAGGCGCCGACGCGGTCGAGTTGCGCTTCGTCGAGCCAGTCGAGCAGGTATTGGAAATCGGCCTCGGTCTCGCCGGGGAAGCCGACGACGAAGGTCGATCGGATCGCGATGTCGGGGCAGATGTCGCGCCAAGCGTGGATGCGGCTCAAGACCTTGGCGTCGTTGGCGGGGCGCTTCATCGCGCGGAGGACCGACGGGCTGGCGTGCTGGAACGGGATGTCGAGATAGGGGAGGACCAGCCCCTCGGCCATCAGCGGGATGACCTGATCGACGTGGGGGTAGGGGTAGACGTAGTGGAGGCGGACCCAGGGTGCGATTGCCCCGAGTTCGCGCGCGAGATCGGTCATGTGCGGGCGGACTTCGCGGCCGTGCCATTGGCGGGTTTCGCCCCGGATATCGATGCCGTAGGCCGAGGTGTCCTGGCTGATGACCAGCAGTTCCTTGGTGCCCGCGGCGAAGAGCTTTTCGGCCTCGCGCAGGATCGCGTCGGGGCGGCGGCTGACGAGGTCGCCACGTAGCGACGGGATGATGCAGAAGGCGCAGCGGTGGTTGCAGCCCTCGCTGACCTTCAGATAGCTGTAGTGGCGCGGGGTGAGTTTCAGGCCCGCGTCGGGGATCAGATCGAGATAGGGCGAGAGGCTGGCGGGGGCGGCTTCGTGGACTGCCTCGACGACCTGTTCGTATTCGTGCGCGCCGGTGATCGCGAGGACTTGCGGGAAGCGTGCGCGGATCGCGTCGGCCTCCTTGCCGAAACAGCCGGTGACGATGACGCGGCCGTTTTCGGCGATCGCTTCGCCTATGGCTTCGAGCGATTCTTCCTTGGCGGAATCGAGGAAGCCGCAGGTGTTGACGAGGACGACGTCGGCACCGGCGTAATCGGGCGACATCTGATAGCCGTCGGCGCGGAGTTGCGTCAGGATGCGCTCGCTGTCGACGAGGTTCTTGGGACAGCCGAGCGACACCATGCCGACGCGCGGCGGGGAGGGGAGGATTGTTGCCATGGGAAGATGGCAGACATAGCGTTTGTCGCTGCGTTTTCCTATAGCGTCCGCTTCCCCGGCGAAGGCCGGGGTCCAGTCTCGCAAGGTTCCGATGTTCGAGCAGGCGTTCGTCTATATCATGGCCAGCGGGCGCAACGGCACAATCTATCTCGGATCGACCGATGATCTGGTGCGCCGTGTCTGGGAGCATCGTAGCGGTGCGATCGAGGGCTTTACCAAGCGCTATCGATGCAAGCTGCTCGTCTGGTACGAACCGCACGAAGACCTGATGACAGCACGCCAGCGTGAGTATCGCATGAAGGAATGGAAACGCGCCTGGAAGTTGCGCGAGATCGAGGGGTTCAATCCGGATTGGGATGATCTTTACGAGCGGATCGCCCGGCCATGACCGACGACGAGACTGGGCCCCGGCCTTCGCCGGGGAAGCGGGGAATGGGCGGACTCCAGCTTCATCCCCATCCCGATTTCCCTAGTGTGGCGGTACGCGCGATCACGGTGGACGCAGGTCGACGAAGCGGCGGCGAACTGGCGCTGCGCTACTATGTCGAGGGCGATCTGGATGCGGTGATCTGGCCCGAATTCGGTGACGGATCGCGCCGTGCCGACGATCTGTGGCAACACACCTGCTTCGAAGCATTCGTCGGCTTCGTCGATCAGCCGAGCTATTGCGAACTCAATTTCGCGTCATCCGCAGCGTGGGCGGCGTATCGCTTTGATGGATATCGTTCGGGGATGCGGAAAATCGAGGATGTCACGCATTATGGGAACTGGAATATGCCGCCTTCGGCGATGAAAATCTTCGTCGTCGTGCCCGAACTGGCCGAACCCCGAGAGTGGCGTGTCGGATTGTCGGCGATCATCGTGGCCAAGGATGGCAGCAAATCCTGTTGGGCGCTTCGGCATCCGCCCGGGGCACCCGATTTCCACAACGCGGATTGTTTTGCGGCGCGTATGACGGCACCTGAGCTTCTATGAACTTCGGTATCGACCGCCTCCTCGCCGACGCCGCGTTGCGGAAGCCGCTGGAGGGCAATCGCGTCGCGTTGCTCGCGCATCCGGCGTCGGTGACCGCGGATCTGACGCATTCGCTCGACGCGCTGATCGCGGCGGGGCTGACCGTCTCGGCGATGTTCGGGCCGCAGCATGGCGTGCGCGGCGATCTGCAGGACAATATGATGGAGTCGCCCGACTTCACCGATCCGGCGTACGGCATTCCGGTGTTCAGCCTCTACGGCGAGTTGCGGCGACCGAGCGGGCAATCCATGCATACGTTCGACACGATGCTGGTCGACCTGCAGGATGTCGGGTGCCGGATCTATACGTTCGTCACGACCTTGCTCTACGTGCTGGAAGCGGCGGCGGGGCACGGCAAATCGGTGTGGGTGCTCGACCGGCCCAATCCGGCGGGGCGGCCTGTCGAGGGGCTGACCTTGCTGCCGGGATGGGAGAGCTTCGTCGGGGCGGGGCCGATGCCGATGCGGCACGGGATGACGCTCGGCGAGCTCGGGCTTTGGTTCGTCGATCACTACAAGCTCGACGTCGACTATCGCGTGGTCGCGATGGAGGGGTGGGAGCCCGACGCCGCGCCCGGCTATGGCTGGCCGGCGGAGCGGGTGTGGATCAACCCGAGCCCCAATGCCGCCAACGTCAATATGGCGCGCGCCTATGCCGGGACGGTGATGCTCGAGGGGACGACGCTCAGCGAGGGGCGCGGGACGACGCGGCCGCTCGAGCTGTTCGGCGCGCCCGACATCTACGCGAAGGCGGTGATCGCGGAGATGCGGCGGTTCGCGCCCGAATGGCTGGCGGGCTGCACACTGCGCGACATCTGGTTCCAGCCGACCTTCCACAAGCACGTCGGGACGCTCTGCAACGGCGTCTTCATCCACGCCGAGGGTGCGGCGTACGATCATGCCGCGTTCCGGCCGTGGCGGGTGCAGGCGCTGGCGTTCAAGGCGATCCGGCGGCTCTATCCGGACTATGACCTGTGGCGCGATTTTTCGTACGAGTATGAGTTCGGCAAACTGGCGATCGACGTGATCAACGGCGGGCCGGGGCTGCGCGAATGGGTGGACGATGCCGGCGCCGTGCCCGGCGATCTTGACGTGGCCGCGCGCGTTAATGAACGCGGCTGGTACGCGATGAGGCAGGCGCATTTGCTCTACTGACCGCGGCCTTCGAGCGGTTGACTTGATCTTCGGGGATCCAGCATAGGCCCGGCGGCGAGCGAGCTGTCGCCGGGAGCCTGAATGCGTGTCTTGATCATTGTTCGAACGCACGTGGCGAGCGATTCTGCGCTCGAAGCGTTCGACGCATATGAGCGGGAATCGGGGGCACGATGTCGTGTTCGTGACCGACGAGCGCGAGGCGCCGGTCGATCCGGGCGACCGTGACCGGATTTCGATGACGGTGGAATTTTTGACGGGACTCTGCCTCTATCCGCACCCCCAAGCCGGGTGGAGATGTGGGACTATTTTTACTAAACGGCGCGCGATGCGCGGCCAGACTACGACTTCTACTGGCTGATCGAGCCCGACGTCTATTTGAACCATTCCAACCTCAAGGACTTCTTCGACTTCTGGTCCGCCGACACGTCGATTTGCTCGGCGTCAGGATTGCGCCGCAGACCCCGGTATGGGTCTGGTACCACACCGTCAGCGAGCGGTTCGAAGCGGTGTACGGCTGCGTCTATTCGATCTCCCGTCTGTCGGCGCGCGCGATCGACCGGCTGCTGGCGAAGCGGCGCGAGGCGAGCGTCGGCGCGTCAGACGAGATCAGGGACGAATGGCCGAACGACGAATCGTTCACCGCCTCGACCGTGATGGCCGAGGGATTGGTCGCATGCGACTTCAACGATCGCGGACGCGCCTTCTATTCGGGCCGGTCCTTCCGCAACGGCGCTGCGTTCGACAGCAACAAACTGACCGCCGCCGAACCCGACGGGCTGATCTATCACCCGGTCCAGACTCTCGACGTCTGGCTGGAGGGAAACCGCAAGAAACTGGGCGAAGTCAAGGAGGCCAAGTTCCGTCATCAGCTGTCGGCAATGAAACGCTACGCCGTCGCGTTAATGGAATCGGAGGAACTGCGCGATTTCGCCTTGATCCCTCTGATCCAGGCCCGCACCGGTTGGCGGAACCCGAGCTGGCGCAATTATCGCCACGCCGCCGACGAGAGCAATAAGGCGGAAGAGATCGAACGGATGCTCGCCAACGCTTTCGGCATCAAGCAGGACAAGCAGCAGGTGGCTGTCGTCTATAACACCTGGTCGAAGGTCCGCCCCAACTCCACCCGGCTCGCCTCGCCGAGGGAGTTCGAGTTCACCGACGGCGTTCCCGTCCGGACGTTTCCCAAATCGCTGGCGCTGCCGTTCTGCTGGGATCTCGACGCGCAGGAGATGCTCTTCACGCTGCTGCTGAAGCCCCAGGTCGTGCTTGACCGGCCGTTCCTCTACGAAGGGCAGCGCGACTTGGCGCGGATGATCGCATGCGTCCCGCTGCAAAAGCTCAATCGCATCTTCGGCGAATATGATCCGGATGCGCCGTTGACCTTTTTGATGTCGATCGGGCGGACCGGCTCCACCTTGTTCCATTCGTTGCTGAAGGTCGCGGTGCCACGCTCGATCTCGGAACCGGATACGTTGACGCAGGTCGCCGCCGCGCCGCCTGGGCGCGATCAACGCTTCGCTCGTTCAACATGAAGCCCAAGGTGATCGCGGGAAGGCTGCTGCAAGGCGTCATGGCGCTTGATCACATGAAGAACTGCTGCCGGAGATGACAGTCATCTCCTATGAATCGGTCGTCGATGATCCGGTCGCCGCGGTCGAGGTGGTGATCGGCGCGACACCACTGAGGCCGAACGCGCCGGCATCGCGGAGCGAATGACCGAGGATTCGCAGGCGGGCACCGCAGTCGCGCGCGAGGAGAAGACCGAAGTCGAATCCGCCGACGAGGAACGGCTACTCGCGGAGTTCGAGGAGGAATGGGCGCGCATCCGGCCTGCCAAGGTCATCGCGCGACTGGGCCTCGATTTCTGAAGCTTACCGCTTGCGGGTCAGTTCGCGCATCGCTTCGTCGAGACCGGCGAGCGTTAACGGATACATGCGGTCGGTCATCAATTCGCGGATGATCTTCACGCTCTGCGAATAGCCCCATTGCGCTTCGGCGACGGGATTGAGCCACACCGTCGCCGGGTAGGTCGTCGTCAGCCGGTGCAGCCACACCGCGCCCGATTCCTCGTTGAAATGTTCGACCGAGCCGCCGGGATGGGTAATCTCATACGGGCTCATCGACGCGTCGCCGACGAACACCGCCTTGTAATCGTGGCCGTATTTGTGGAGTACGTCCCACATCGGCGTGCGCTCGCTGAAGCGGCGGCGGTTGTCCTTCCACACGCCTTCGTACGGGCAATTGTGGAAGTAGAAGAATTCGAGGTTCTTGAATTCGCCGGTCGCGGCCGAGAACAATTCTTCGCAGAGCTTGACGAACGGGTCCATCGATCCGCCGACGTCGAGGAACAGCAGCAGCTTGACCGCATTGTGCCGTTCGGGCCGCATGACGACGTCGAGCCAGCCCTGGCGCGCGGTGCCGTCGATCGTCGCGTCGATATCGAGTTCGTCGGCGGCGCCCTCGCGCGCGAAACGGCGCAGGCGGCGCAGCGCGATCTTGATGTTGCGGGTGCCGAGTTCCCTGGTGTTGTCGAGATTCTTGAACTCGCGTTGGTCCCAGACTTTCAGCGCGCGTTTCTGGCCGCCTTCGCCGCCGATGCGGACGCCTTCGGGGTTGTAGCCGCTGTTGCCGTAGGGCGAGGTGCCGCGGGTGCCGATCCATTTGTTGCCACCTTCGTGACGGCCCTGCTGCTCTTCGAGACGCTTCTTCAGCGTGTCCATGATCTCGTCCCACGAGCCGAGCGACTTGATCGCCTCCATCTCCTCGGGGGTGAGGTATTTCTCGGCGATTGCCTTCAACCAGCCGGCGGGGATTTCCGCGGTATGCGCGCCGTAAGTGGTGGCGATGCCCTTGAAGACCTTGGCGAAGACCTGGTCGAACTTGTCGAGCAGCCCCTCGTCCTTCACGTACACCGCGCGACTGAGGTAGTAGAAATCCTCAGGCGTCCGCGCGATCACGTCGCGGTCGAGCGCCTCCAGGAGGACGAGATGCTCCTTCATGCTGGCGGGAATGCCCGCGGCGCGGAGCTCGTCGAGGAAGTTGAGAAACATCGCCGCGTTGTGGCGGCGCGATGCGATGCTGTCTAGCGGGTCGCGGCTCCGGCGCCAGGCACATAGGCGTCGATCAGCGCACCGACATAATCGGGGTTGCGGCTGGTGAGGCCGGGGGTGGGGCCTTCGGGCGAATAGATGAATCCGTTGACCGCATAGGTTGTGCTGCCGAGGCCGTTCGAGTCGCGGTACCACACCTTGACCTCGCTCCAGTCGTTTTGGGGCGAGACGTCGAACAGGGTGACGTCCTGTTCGGCGTGGCCGCGCGCGCCGTTCTGGCGTGACCAGTTTGCGTGGGTGAGCATCAGCACGCGCTTTTCGACGATGCGGCTGACGACCGCAACGTGGCCGAGGGGGAGGCGCGATTGCTTGGCGAAGGCGACGACCGAGCCGACCTTGGGCTTGTGCGCGCGTTTGTAGCGGCCGTCGGCCTGATCCCACCACGTCCAGGCGTCACCGTAGATTTCGATGCCTGACGCGTTACGCGCGAAGGGCACGCATTGACCAACGTAATCGAGCAGTGACCCGGCCGTTGCGACGGAAGAGAGAGTGGCGCCCAACAGCAGGGCACATGCCAGGGAAACGCACTTCATGTGTCCGGCATAGGCGATCAGGCATGAGTCGCGCCTTTCCGGAGGTGGTTAAATGCCGGTAACCCGGCAAAATTTTGCCGGTTTTCTTGCCGCTGGTCGTCGATCCGGCAACCGGGCTTTAGTCGGTATCGCCGGGATAGAGCGTACAGACGTGCTCGAACAGCCTGATGTCGTCGCGATTCGCCTCAACGAGCGCCTCGTACATCGTCTCACCGAGTTCGGCGCGCACCTGGGTGATCCGCTCGTCGATCGTTCGGGTATCCGCGGGGCTTTCGGCGTTACGGCGGACGATAAGCGGCTCGAAGGCGGGAAACGCGGGCTTCACCAAGTCGCACAGTCGCGCGACCGAGCGGTCGTATTGCTCGACGAGGCCGACGAAGGGCAGCGACGCGAGCGTCGTCATCGCGCGCTCGAACTCGTGCGTCGGGCTGCCCGGCGTGCCGAAGGCGAACCGCACCGTCTGGAAATTGCGCGCCTGGCGGTTCCGCGGCTCCTCGAGTAGTGCCGCGACGTAACCCGTGAAATCCCGTTCCTTGGCGAGCCTGGCGCCCTTGGTGTCGGCGTCCTGGCGGCGTTCGAAGCCATAGGCCGATCGCATTCTCAGGAGCGGATGGCGCACGAAGATGATCGGGATGATCGAGCGACCGTTGACGCTCGGGAGCGGCAGCAGCATGGTGTGCGAGGAAAAGGCGTCGATCGCCTGATGTTCTTCGAGAAAATCGATCAGCGCCCCCCGATTGGCGTCGCGCCCCTTTCGCGCGAATTCATGCTCGGTCCAGCGATCGCCGAAATTCTTGCGCAGCATCGCGTCGATCGACGAGCCGGCGTTCTTGAACAAATGATAATGCAGGATCAGCGGGCGCGTCGGGCCGACCGTTTCCTCGGGTTCGAGAGTGATTTCGATCTGCTTGGACGGACGCCCCATCCCGCCGACGAGCATCGCATCGTCGAACCGCGCGCGAAGATCGGCGACGGCGGCGGTGCGATCCGCGACCGTCGCGTCGGGCCATCGTTCGAGCAACGCGTGGAGATCGCGCGCCTGGCGCGCAAACAGCGGAACGTCCTCCAACGTGTCGCTGTCGCGCGGATGTTCCTCCAAGACAGGAACGTGGTTCGCACCTTGTGGCGGCTTCGCATCGGGAAGGAGCGATCGCGCGACCGTGGCCGGATCGCGCATCAGGTCGGTGGCCTTGACGACTTTGGTTTCGGGCGCGGCTTCGAGAATTTCGATCGTCAGATATTGCCAGAGGAACCAGCCGCGCCGCACGGGCTGTTGCGACTGCTGGCGCGAGATATCCGCGCGCGCGAGCGGGTTCCGGTGGACGTAGGCGAACCGCGCGTCGATGCCCGTGCTAGCGATCACGCTACGCCAGAAGGGCAACAGCAGCGCGATTTGTGGATCGCAAATCACCGTCGTAGTTTCTGGCGTCAGCGCCTGCTCGAGCCGCGCCGCGGCTCGTTTCCCGCGCGACTTTAGAAGGCGTTTGGTAAGATCGCCGCGAACGCGTGCGAGCGATTCGCCGCTGACGATCAGCGGTCCGGGATTTGCCAGGCTTGCCCCGATCGAATCGAGCATCTTCGCGTTGAGGCGCGCGATCCCGTTGGGCGTTCCGAAATCGATGCGATCGCGCGATGCGTCGCGTGCGAGCGCCGCACCTGCGTTCGCGAGCGTCTGGGTCAGCTCTCGCGCGCCGGAATGGGGTAGGCCGACGACAAAGAGTACGCTCGGTGCGCGATCGTTCTTCACATCTTATACTCGAGCCGCGTCAGGCCTTGTTTGCGGCGCGCTTCGCCATGAAGGCGAGGCGTTCGAACAGCATCACGTCCTGCTCGTTCTTCAGTAGTGCGCCGTGAAGCGGCGGAATTGCCTTCGTCGGATCGCGGTTCTGGAGCACGTCGAGCGGCATGTCTTCGTGGAGCAGCAGTTTCAGCCAGTCGAGAAGTTCGCTGGTCGACGGCTTCTTCTTGAGACCGGGAACATCGCGGACGTCGTAGAAGATATCCATCGCCTTCGAAACCAGGATCTTCTGGATGCCGGGGAAGTGCACATCGACGATCGCCTGCATCGTCGCGCGGTCTGGGAATTTGATGTAATGGAAGAAGCAGCGACGCAGAAACGCGTCGGGGAGTTCCTTCTCATTGTTCGAGGTGATGACGACGATCGGGCGTTCGGCGGCGCGGACCGTTTCCTTGGTTTCGTAGACGTGGAATTCCATCCGATCGAGCTCCTGGAGGAGATCGTTGGGGAATTCGATGTCGGCCTTGTCGATCTCGTCGATCAGCAGCACGGGGGGGGAGGGGCGGGTAAACGCCTCCCACAATTTGCCGCGGCGGATGTAGTTCGAGATGTCGTGGACGCGCTCGTCGCCGAGCTGGCCGTCGCGCAGCCGCGCGACCGCGTCATATTCGTAGAGGCCCTGTTGCGCCTTGGTCGTTGACTTGACGTTCCATTCGATCAGTTCGGCGCCGATCGCATGCGCGATCTCATAGGCCAGAACGGTCTTGCCAGTGCCGGGTTCGCCCTTGACGAGCAACGGGCGACGGAGCGTCACCGCGGCGTTGACCGCGACCTTCAGATCGTCGGTCGCGACGTAGCTCTCGGTGCCCTCGAAGCGCTTCATGCCCATTCCCGTCCTTGTTGAAGATCGGGTCCGGCGATAGCGGCAACGCGCGCCGCGGCGCAAGCGTGAGGTTTACCCCGCGTTGCGGGCGATCGAGCGCGCTTCGAGAAGGGCCCAGAGGCCGCGTTGCTGGGTGAGCAACTGGCGCGCGCCGAAGATGCGCGCGCGGTCGATCGCGGCGTCGGCGCTGGCCGGTGGCGGCGCGGAGGGGAGCGCGCAGGCGGGCAACGAGAGACCGGCGCGCCCGGCGACCGCTTCGACGATCGGGCGGACGTGACGCCAATCGAGCGCAAGCGCCACCGCTGCCCCGACCGCGCAACCCGCCCGATCGGAATGCGCGAGCATGTCAAGCGCGTGGCGTTGCGCAGCGATCGCTGCTTCGGTTTGTGCATGACCCGGCGTTGAGGGGAGCGGCCCTGCCGAGGCGACGACGGTGGCGAGATGGCTGCGTTCTTCGGTGAAAGCAGCGGTCGTCTCAAGCAACCAGGCATGAAGTTGCGCGCCGTCGCCGCGATCGGTGGCGGCGTCGATCAGGCCCGGATGCGCTCCATACATCGTGCACAGCGCGTGCGCCGCATCCGCAAGGTCGCGCTGGGCGCCGGCGCTGGCGAGCGCGGCGGCCCAAGGCGACGCGGCGCTGCCCTCGATGCGAACGAGATCCGCGATCGTCGGTTCGGCGCGATGCTGAGGTGCGATCTGCAGGCTCATAGACCCCCGATTTCACGGAACCGGCACCCAATCGCCAGTCCGTTCTCCGGTCCTTTCCGCCACAGCCTTATACCAAAGCGCGTAAAGGCGCGGTTTACGCGGCGTTAGCGAACAATTGGCGCGCGCGTGGCGGAGAACGATGGCTATCAGAAGATTATCGCCTGTCCTCACCCCTCCAACGCTTCCCACGGATTGGTGAGCTTGACGCCGATAAATCGGAAATCCGCTACATTGCGCGTGGCGAGCATCAGCCCGTGAACGAGCGCCGTCGCCGCGATGATCGCGTCGCGTTCGGATTTGGGATCGGGAACGTGAAGCGCGGCGCAGCGGCGCGCGACCGCGGCGTCGAACGGCAGAATCCTTCCTTCGAACGCGGGCAGAACGCGATCCTCCAGCCATGCTCGCAGGCTTTGACCTTGGCGTTCGTCATGCCGCTCCTTTCGCAGGATGCCGATCTCGAGTTCCAGGATGGTGACCGCCGACAGGAACAGCGTCGCGGGCGACTGCTCGGTAGTCCATTGCGTCACCCGTTCGTCCGCCTTCGCGCCCTTGCGGAGTTCGGAAACGACATTGGTGTCAAGCAGGATCACTCGTCGAAATCGACGGGGCGAAAGCCGATCAAACCGAGCGGGGGCGGATCGAAGCCGATATCGGCGTCGCCGGCAAGCAGCTCGACAAGAGATTTTTCCCTGTGCGCCAGCTTGCGATAGTCCTCGACCGTCATCAGCACATGCGCTGGTCGCCCGCGATCGGTGATGAACACCGGGCCATCAAGCGCGGCGCGCTTGGCGCGGGCCGCGTCCTGGTTGAATTCCCGGCTGCTGATCGTCACAGTCATGTAGATACGTTGCTACATTAGTGCGGGCGCGTCAAGCCTTATTGATCTAGGAACGACCGCATCTTGCGGCTGCGGCTCGGATGCTTGAGCTTCCTCAGCGCCTTGGCCTCGATCTGACGGATGCGTTCGCGGGTCACGCTGAATTGCTGACCGACTTCCTCGAGCGTGTGATCGGTGTTCATGCCGATGCCGAAACGCATGCGCAACACCCGTTCCTCGCGCGGGGTGAGGCTGGCCAGCACGCGGGTGACGGTTTCTTTCAGGTTCGCCTGAATCGCGGCGTCGACCGGGATCACCGCATTCTTGTCCTCGATGAAATCGCCGAGGTGCGAATCCTCCTCGTCGCCGATCGGCGTTTCGAGGCTGATCGGCTCCTTGGCGATCTTCATCACCTTGCGGACCTTTTCGAGCGGCATGGAGAGCCGCTCGGCCATTTCCTCAGGCGTGGGTTCGCGGCCCTGTTCGTGGAGGAACTGGCGGCTGGTGCGGACCAGCTTGTTGATCGTCTCGATCATGTGGACCGGGATGCGGATCGTTCTTGCTTGGTCAGCAATGCTGCGGGTGATCGCCTGGCGGATCCACCACGTCGCATAGGTGCTGAACTTGTAGCCGCGGCGGTATTCGAACTTGTCGACCGCCTTCATCAGGCCGATGTTGCCTTCCTGGATGAGGTCCAGGAACTGAAGCCCTCGATTCGTGTACTTTTTCGCGATCGAGATGACGAGCCGCAGGTTCGCCTCGACCATTTCCTTCTTGGCGATCCGCGCCTCGCGCTCGGCCTTCTGGACCATGTTGACGATGCGGCGGAATTCGCCGAGCGCCATGCCGGTCTGCTGCGAAATCTCCGCGATCTCGGTGCGGATGCGGTCGACCGCGTCGGCCTCGTTGCTCGCGAACGCGGTCCATTTCTTGTCGAGACTACCGACGGTCTGGAGCCAGGTGTCGTCGAGTTCATGGCCGATATAGCGGTCGAGGAAATCCTTGCGCGGCACCTTGTGGCGCTCGGCCAGGCGCAGCATCTGGCCGCCGAGCGCGGTCAGGCGGCGGTTGAAGGCGTAGAGCTGGTCGACGAGATATTCGATCTTCGCCTGATGGAATTGGACGCTCTCGACCTGCGCGGTCAGCTCCTCGCGCAATTTCTGATATTTGCGCTCGTCGCCCGCCGACAGCTCGCCGCCCGCGCTCATCGCGTCGAGCCGGTTCTGCTGGACCTTCGAAAATTTCTTGTAGAGCCCGGTGATGCTGGCGAACGCCTCGAGCGCCATCGGCTTCAACTGCTCTTCCATCTGCGCGAGGCTAAGGGTGTTATCCTCCTCTTCGTCGTCGGACGGGCGCGGCGTGCGCCGTTCGGTGAGCTCTTCCTCGTCTTCGTCGACCGCCTGGACCTCCTCGGGCTCGGCTTCTTCCTTGAAGCTGGCGCCCGCGGTCTTTTCGCTGATCTCGCCGGTGTCGTCCTCTTCGGCGCTCGCGACCTGTTCGGGCGACGGACCCTTCGAGAGCATCGCGTCGAGATCGAGAATCTCGCGGAGCTGCATCGTGCCTTCGTTGAGCTGGGTCGACCAGTCGATGATCGCGTTGAAGGTGATCGGCGATTCGCACAGCCCGACGATCATCGTGTCGCGGCCGGCCTCGATCCGTTTGGCGATCGCGATCTCGCCCTCGCGGCTGAGCAATTCGACCGCGCCCATCTCGCGCAGGTACATGCGGACGGGATCGTCGGTGCGATCGACCGTCTCCTTCTTCTTCTCGACGACGGGCGCATTGTCCTCACCACCCGCGCCGGCATCGACGGGCTCGGCATCGTCGTCGTCGGCGCGTTCCTCGGTCTCGCCGTCCTCGCCGGCTTCCTCGTTCTCGACGATGTTGATGCCCATTTCGCTTAGCGCCGAGGTGATGTCCTCGATCTGGTCGGAGGACATCACGTCCTGCGGCAGCGCTTCGTTGAGCTGGTCGTAGGTGATGTAGCCGCGCTTCTTCGCGCGCGCGATCAGCTTCTTCAGCGTCGCATCGTTCAAGTCGATCAGCGGCGCATCCCCGGTTTCAGTCGTCTCGGGAGCTTCCGCAATGTTCGCCTTCGCCATCAATCGTCCTCGGTACCCAGGGCGCGGGCGTCTTCGTTCGCCTGCACCAGATTTGCAAGCCGCTCGTCGAGCGCGCGCTGTTCGTTCACCAATGCCACCTGCCTTTGAAACGCATCTTCGGAAAAGCGCGCCTGCATCGCGGAAGTTGCATCCGCCAATGCCGCATCGACCTCGGGACGGGCGATCAGGATCGCGATTGCCTCGTCGAGATCGTCGCGTGCCCGCCGTTCGTCCCCCGTTTTCTGCGTGAAGGAATATGGCATCGTATCGGCTCTCAGCAGGTCGGATGCGACCGTTTCGAAACCGGATTTCGCCAATATGGTGACGAGGCCGCGGCTATCAAGCGCAGTGTCCTCCAGCGCGAGATCGACGACCGCCTCGAACAAGCGCCCAAGCGCGCCGTCGACGAAGCGCAAGCTGCCGAGCACCTCCATGTGGCGCGCGATTTCGACGGGGTGACGGATGAGGCCGGCGAGGACCGCCTTGGCGAGCACGCGATCTATGCCGCCGGCGGCACGGAATGCCTTGGCGTCGGCGGTGACGGGGGCGGGGGGTGGCTTCCACGGGCCTTTGCGCTTCTCGAACGGGATGAACGGGCGGCGCGCTTGCGCGAAGGCTTTGTCGTAGCGGCGGCGGAATTCGGCGTGATATTCGGTGCGGACCGAGGGGTCGGCGACCGATCCGGCGAGTTCGCCGAGGCGGCGTTTGAGTCCGGCCTTTTGCTCCGGTGTGTCGAGCACTTCGGCGGCGAGTTCGTGCTTCCACAGCCGATCGACGAGCGGCTCGGCCGCGCGGACGAGCGTTTCGAACGCCTGCGCGCCTTTCGCGCGGACGAGATCGTCGGGATCCTCTCCCTCGGGGAGCGTCACGAACGCGAGGCTGCGGCCCGGTGCTAGCATCGGCAGCGCGCGGTGGGCGGCGCGGATCGCGGCTTTCTGGCCGGCGGCGTCGCCGTCGAAGCACAGGATCGGCACGTCGACCATCCGCCACAGCCGTTCAAGCTGATGCTCGGTCAGCGCGGTGCCGAGGGGGGCGACCGCTTCGGCGATGCCCGCCTGCGCCAGCGCGATCACGTCCATATAGCCTTCGACGACGAACACCCGGTCGGCCTTGCGCACCGCGGGCAGCGCGCGATCGAGGTTGTAAAGCGTGCGACCCTTGTCGAAGAGCGGGGTGTCGGGGGAGTTGAGGTATTTGGACTCGCCGTCACCGATGATGCGGCCGCCGAACGCGATCGTGCGGCCGCGCGCGTCGCGGATCGGGATCATCAGCCGGCCGCGGAAGCGGTCGTAAGGCTCCTTGCCCTCGACCTGGATCAGCATCCCCGCCTCGACCAGCATCGGGTCGCCGTAATCCTTGAGCGCAGTCTTCAATTTCCCGCGCGAATCGGGGGCGAAGCCGAGCGCGAAGGCGCGCGCGGTCTCGGGGGTGACGCCGCGGCGGTCGAGCAGCGTCCGCGCCTCGGCGCCGGCGAGGCCGCCGAGTTGTTCGGTGAACCACGCGGCGGCATCCGCCATCGCATCGTGGAGTCCGCGCGCGCGCTCCGCCTTCTCGGCGGACTGGCGGTCCATCGCGGGCATTTCCAGCCCCGCCGCCGCGGCGAGTTCCTTGACCGCGTCCATGAACGGCAAGCCCCGCTGATCGGTCATCCAGCGGATCGCGTCACCGTGCGCCGAGCAACCGAAGCAATGATAGAACGCCTTGTCGTCGTTGACGTAGAACGACGGGGTCTTTTCCTGATGGAACGGGCAGCAGCCCTTATATTCGCGGCCCGCCTTGGTGAGTTTGGTCGTCTTGCCGACCAGCGTCGAGAGCGGCGTGCGGGCGCGCAGTTCGTCGAGGAAGGCGGGGGTGAACGTCACCTCCGCGGCATAGCTTAACCTCGATCGATCCGGAACGCCTAAGCGTACCCGAATGCTTCCATTGCACTCACCAGCGTCGTGTCGATCTCCGCGATCGTTGCGTCCGACAGTTTCTCGCGGTGGTCGCCCGGGGTCACCTTGCGGATGAAGGCGTCGGGGTTTTCCTCTTCCGGAATGACGTCGATCCATTTCAGGATGTTGTCGATCTGCTGCGGCTGGATGACCCAGCCGAAATGCGCGGTCACGTCGCGGATCATCCGCGCCTTTTCGAACACGACGTCCTCGTAGCGCAGCAGCAGCAGCTTCGGATCGTGGAGCAGAGGAATATAGCGTTCGATCGTGTCGGCCATCTTGCCGGCTTCGGCGCGCGCGAAATCCTCGACGCTTACCTGTTGCGCGGCCTCGCGACGGCGCAGCATGTCGGCGCGCGCGCCGTCGTCGTCCTCGCCCTGGGGAAGCGAATGCGTCTGGCGGGTCGAGAAATATTCGCTGACGATCGCGTCGCGCGGATCGCGCACCAGCAGCACCTTGATCGCGTTCTTGAACACCGGGCTTTCCCCCAGCCCCTCGGGGAAATCGCGGAAGCCGCCGTAGACGTTGCCGCCGCGCAGCAGCCCGGGCGAGGCGGGGTTCGCGCGCCAGCGTGGCACCGGCACGTCGTTCGAGAAGAGGTCGCCCGGGATATCGACCCAATTGACGCGGTTGAACTTGGCCATCAGCTTCAGCGCGCGATTGAACATCGAGCTGCCCGATTTGCGGATGCCCAGCACGAACCACGCGGGATCACCGCTGCGGCTGGCGTCGATTTCGAAGGGCACGCCCTCGAAATCGACGGCGACGGTCTCACCTTCGAATTGCGGCATCAGGCGAGCGCCGCCTTCACCAGCGCACTGGCCTTGCTCATGTCGAGTTCGCTCGCGTGGCGCGCCTTGAGCTCGGTCATCACGCGGCCCATGTCCTTCATGCCCGACGCGCCGAGTTCGGTCTTGATCGACTCGATCGCGGCGGTTGTCTCGGCCTCGTCCATCTGCGCGGGGAGGAAGCGTTCGATCACCGCGACCTCGGCGGCCTCGGCGTCGGCGAGCTCCTGACGCCCCCCCTGTTGGTACATCGCGATCGATTCGCGGCGCTGCTTGACCATCTTCTGGAGCACCTCGACGACGAGCGTGTCGTCGTCCGCCGGCACATTGCCGGTACGCGCCTCGATATCGCGATTCTTGATCGCGGCCTGGATTAGCCCGACCGCCGCGCGCGTCGCCTTGTCCCCCGATTTCATCGCGGCAATCTGCGCCGCCTTTATCTCGTCCCGAATCATGCGCCCTTCCTGTTTTCTTTGAAGTGTAACAGATTGACGCGCCAAATGTGCCAGCTTAGCGAACGAAACTTAGCGATATCGCCGCAATTTCAGGAGTGCCCGCCCGCAATGGCCGACGCCACGTCCCCCTACGCGCCCGGTGCGGCCGGCTGATGCCTGTCGAGAATCCCGGCGGCGCGACGGGCGCGCTCGTTCTGGCCAGCGGCGAGGTCGCGTGGGGGCTTGGCTTCGGCGCGGAGGGGCAGGCGGTGGGCGAGGTCTGCTTCCACACCGCGATGACCGGCTATCAGGAGATCATGACCGATCCGTCCTTCGCGGGACAGATCATCACCTTCACCTTTCCGCATATCGGCAATGTCGGGACCAACCCCGACGATGTCGAGGCGGACATGCCGCACGCGCTCGGCATCATCGTCCGCGAGACGCCGACCGCGCCGTCGAGCTTTCGCGCGGTCGAACGGCTCGACGGCTGGATGCGGCGGCACGCGCGGATCGGGCTGGCGGGGGTGGACACGCGCGCGCTGACGCGGCGGATTCGCGGGGGCGGCGCGCCCAACGGGGTGATCGCGCATGCGGCGGGCGGCGTGTTCGACATCAAGGCGCTGGTCGAGCGCGCGCGCGCCTGGCCGGGACTCGAGGGGATGGACCTCGCGCGCGAGGTCACTACCGAGACGCATTACGGCTGGGCGGGGGGCGTATGGCGGCTCGGCTTCGGGTATCGCGACGATGTGGGCGCCGATCGGCCGCATGTCGTCGCGGTCGATTACGGCAGCAAACACAATATCTTCCGCAACCTCGTCAAGGCGGGCGCGAAGGTTTCGGTGGTCGGCGCGACCGCGACGTTCGACGAGATCATGGCGCTGAATCCAGACGGCATTTTCCTGTCGAATGGCCCCGGCGATCCGGCGGCGACGGGGGTTTATGCGGTGCCGGTGATCCGGGCGCTGCTGGGGACGGGGAAGCCGCTGTTCGGCATCTGCCTCGGCCACCAGTTGCTCGGGCTGGCGGTGGGGGCGCGGACGACCAAGATGTTCCAGGGCCACCGCGGGGCGAACCATCCGGTGAAACGCCTGTCGGATGGGACGGTCGAGATTACGAGCATGAACCACGGCTTCGCGATCGACCGCGAGAGCCTGCCCGACAGCGTTCGCGAAACACATGTGTCGCTTTTCGACGGATCGAACGCGGGGCTGGAGCTGATCGATCGCCCGGCGTTCTCCGTACAATATCATCCCGAGGCGAGTCCGGGGCCACAGGACAGTTTCTACCTGTTCGAGCGCTTTGTCGGGATGTTGGACTAGCAACGGCGCGCACCTGGCAGGACGCATCGCGGCGCAAAGAAAAAGGCGCGCGATCCGGGGATCACGCGCCTCTTCTCTCGGCATCAACCGACCGGCGAGCCCGAGGGTTCGCCAGTCGGTCGTTTGATCAAAAGGCGAAGTCGCCGGGTTTAACGGTCGTGTTATCAACCGTGATCGTGAAGTCGATCCTGCCGTTGGCGTCGCTGTCGACGAACACGAAGGTGTTGCCGTTGATCGTTGTGGTGCTGACGTTAGCCGAGCTGATCCCATAGGAACTCAGATCAATCACGTCCTTGCCCGAGCGGAAGTCGAGAATCTCGTCATTGCCGGCCGAGCCGGTGAAGACGAAATGGTCGGCGCCCGAGCCGCCGATCAGCTTGTCGTTGCCAGCGCCGCCATCGAGATAATCGACGCCGCCGCCACCGACTAGGTAATCCGTGCCCGCGCCGCCGGTCAGCACATCGGAAAGGAGCCCGCCGTTGAGGTAGACGTTTTGGGTAGCGGTCGAGTAATCGAGCACGTCGTCATTGCCGGTTCCCAGCGACACAATGCCGTAGGCGCCCCCAATGCTGGCGCTGTTGCCCAGTTCGCTGACATCGAACGCGGTACCGTCGGTGGCGACGAAGGTCGTGCCTTCGTCATCGTACCGGCTGGTCGCGCCGGTCGGCATACCCGACGCGTCCTCGACCTGCACTTGCACCGCCAACGGGCCGTCCGGGTTGCCGAAGGTCCCCTGATCGTCACCGACACTGGCGCTGTCGAAGGTTAGCCGGACCTGCGTCGTCGAGCCGTCCTCCGTGGGCGTGGTTAATACCCTGACCGTATCGGCGCCGTCGCCGAGATCCACCGTATCGGCACCGTCGGTCGAGACGTTGACGATGACCGTGTCCGCAGCCGAGCCGCCGGTGATCGTGTCGTCGCCGAAGCCGCCGATGACGCTGTTGCCACCGTCGCCGCCGACAATGGTGTCGTCACCGCCGCCGCCGACCAGGAAATTCCGGCCCGATCCGCCGATGATCGTGTCGTTGCCCTGGCCGGCGTTGATATATTCGGCAACCACGACGCCGGTACGATCGAACGTATTGTCGTCGGCGGTGCCGAGATGGACCGCCTGGAAGGTGTCGCCACGCTGCGCGCCGCTCACCAGGTCGCGGACGTCGAACGTCAGACCCGCAGATGCGACGAAGCTGATGCCCTCGTCGTCGGTACGGGCGAACGCGCCGTTGGCAACGCCATTGGCGTCCTCCGCCTGCACGCGAACCGCGAGGCCACCGTCCTGCGGTGTACCGTCGGTATTGCCATCCTTGCTCGAACCGTTGCCGACTTCAGAACTGGTGAAGGTGAGGCGGACCTGGGTGACGTCCGCCGCCGCCGAGATGTTGACGACATCGTCGCCGTTGCCGAGATCGATACGATCGTTGCCGTCGGTGGACGCGTTGTAAAACACCGTATCCGCGCCGATCCCGCCGGTGATGCGATCGTTACCCGCGCCGCCGATGAAGGTGTCGTTGCCCGCGCCGCCGTTCAACCGGTCGTTACCCGCACCGCCGACGAGGAAATCGTCGCCCGACCCGCCAGTCAGGCGATCATCGCCGAGGCCGCCATTGATGTAGGCGGCAAGGGCAGACCCTTTTTCCGAAAGCCGGTCGGCGCCGGCAGTGCCAAGGCTGACGACGCTGAACAGGCTGCCGCGCTCGGTACCGCTTACGAGATCGCGCACGTCGAAGGTGAGATTTCCGTCGGCGACAAAGCGAATCCCTTCGTCGTCGAAGCGGTGCTCGGCGCCCTTCAGATTGCCGTCCGTGCCCTCGAGCTGCATGCGAACGGCGAGGCCGCCGTCCTGATTCAGCAACCCGCCCGAATCATTGGCGTTGAAATTGCCGACTTCGGCGCTGGTGAACGTCAGGCGGACCTGGCTAATGCCGTCCGCTGCCGACACATAAACCGTGTCATACCCTTGGCCGAGGTCGACCGATGCCGGCTTGTTCTGCGACGCGTTGAAATAGAGGATATCCCCCCCGGTGGCATCCTGAGCATCAGGCTGCTTAAACGATTTCATGATATTCTCCCGATTTAGGCCTTCAATTCCACGCGTACTAATTGCGCAGGAAATCAGTGCTGGCAACGGTTTTCGCTCCAAGGACTGGTGCGAAGGGGAAAAATATCCGAAGCGCGGCGCGCCTGCGCTGTGCGGTAACCCCCTCAGGTGATGCATAACGGCAACAACGTGAGCGTCTCGCGACCATCAATAACGGAAAGATTCATGCCCAAACGCACCGACATAAGCTCGATCCTGGTCATCGGTGCCGGCCCGATCGTCATCGGGCAGGCGTGCGAGTTCGATTATTCGGGGACGCAGGCGATCAAGGCGTTGAAGGAGGAGGGCTATCGCGTCGTCCTGGTCAATTCCAACCCGGCGACGATCATGACCGATCCCGAACTGGCCGACGCGACCTATGTCGAGCCGATCACACCCGAGGTGGTCGCGGCGATCATCGCGAAGGAGCGCCCCGACGCGGTGCTGCCGACGATGGGGGGGCAGACCGCGCTCAATACCGCGCTGGCGCTGTTCCGTGATGGGACACTCGAAAGGTTCGGCGTGACGATGATCGGCGCCGATGCCGAGGCGATCGACATGGCCGAGGATCGGTTGAAGTTCCGCGACGCGATGGACCGGATCGGGCTGGAGAGCGCGCGCTCGGCGATCGCGCACAACGAGGCGGAGGCACTGGCGGGGCTGGAGCAGATCGGACTTCCCCTCATCATCCGTCCCAGCTTCACGATGGGCGGATCGGGCGGGGGCATCGCGTACAATCGCGAGGAGTTCCTGGCGATCGTGCGTGGCGGCCTCGATCTGTCGCCGACGACCGAGGTGCTGATCGAGGAATCGCTGCTCGGCTGGAAGGAATATGAGATGGAGGTGGTCCGCGACCGCGCGGACAATGCCATCATCATCTGTTCGATCGAAAACGTCGATCCGATGGGGGTGCATACCGGCGACAGTATCACCGTCGCCCCCGCGCTGACGCTGACCGACAAGGAATATCAGATCATGCGCAACGCCAGCATCGCGGTGCTGCGCGAGATCGGCGTCGAGACGGGCGGGTCGAATGTTCAGTTCGCGGTCAACCCCGCGGACGGACGCCTTGTCGTCATCGAGATGAACCCGCGCGTCTCGCGCTCGTCGGCGCTGGCGTCGAAGGCGACGGGGTTTCCGATCGCCAAGGTCGCGGCGAAGCT
The DNA here is from genome assembly GCA_038236185.1 of Sphingomonadales bacterium. Classification (GTDB taxonomy): domain Bacteria; phylum Pseudomonadota; class Alphaproteobacteria; order Sphingomonadales; family Sphingomonadaceae; genus Sphingomonas. The sequence goes on from JBBSTE010000032.1 coordinate 22,315, forward strand.
GGCGGTTGGCTACACCCTCGACGAGATCCTCAACGATATCACCGGCGCGACGCCTGCGAGCTTCGAGCCGACGATCGATTACGTCGTGACCAAAATTCCGCGCTTCGCGTTCGAGAAGTTCAAGGGGGCGGAGGCTGTGCTCTCGACGGCTATGAAGAGCGTCGGCGAAGTCATGGCGATCGGGCGCAATATCCATGAGTCCTTGCAGAAGGCGCTGCGCGGTTTGGAGACCGGACTAAGCGGCTTCAACATCGTCGATCGGCTGGTCGGCGCGCCGCGCGCGGAGATCGAGGCGGCGCTGGCGACCGCGACGCCCGACCGGCTGCTGGTGGCGGCGCAGGCGTTGCGCGAGGGGTTCACCGTCGCGGAGGTGAATGCGATCGCGCAATACGATCCGTGGTTCCTCGACCGGATCGCCGAGATCGTCGCGGCGGAGGCGGAGGTCTGCGCCAACGGCCTGCCGATCGAGGCGGCGGGGCTGCGGCGGCTGAAGGCGATGGGGTTCAGCGACAAGCACCTCGCCTGGCTCGCGCTGCAATCCGCCAATTTACGCGGGATGCGGCGCGGGATCGCGCGGGGATCGGGACTGATCCACGAGGCTGTCGTCGCGATGACCGGCGGCGTGACCGAGGACGAGGTGCGCGCGCTCAGGCACCGGCTGGGAGTTCGGCCGGTGTTCAAGCGGATCGACACCTGTGCTGCCGAATTCGACGCCCGGACGCCGTATATGTACTCGACCTACGAGGCGCCGATCTTCGGCGAACCCGAGAATGAGGCGATGCCGAGCGATCGGCGCAAGATCGTCATTCTCGGCGGCGGGCCGAACCGGATCGGGCAGGGGATTGAATTCGATTATTGCTGCTGCCACGCCTGCTTCGCGCTGGCCGACGCGGGCTATGAGACGATCATGGTCAATTGCAATCCGGAGACGGTGTCGACCGATTACGACACGTCGGACCGGCTGTATTTCGAGCCGCTGACCGCCGAGGATGTCCTCGAAATCCTTCATATCGAGCAGCAGAACGGCGAGGTGGTCGGGGTGATCGTCCAGTTCGGCGGACAGACGCCGCTGAACCTCGCGCGCGCTCTGGAGGCGGCGGGAATTCGGATCCTCGGCACCTCACCCGAAGCGATCGACTTGGCCGAGGATCGCGAGCGATTCGCCGAGCTGGTGAGCAGGTTGAAGTTGCGTCAGCCGTCGAACGGGCTGGCGCGCAGCCGGGACGAGGCGATCGCCGCCGCCGAGCGGATCGGTTATCCCGTGCTGATGCGGCCGAGCTACGTGCTCGGCGGGCGCGCGATGGAGATCGTAGACGGGCCGGCGCAGCTCGACGATTATATCCAGACCGCGGTGCAGGTGTCGGGGGATTCCCCGGTGCTGATCGACCAATATCTGCGCGACGCGATCGAGGTCGATGTCGATGCGATTTGTGACGGGACCGATGTCGTCGTTGCGGGCGTGCTCCAGCATATCGAGGAGGCGGGGGTCCATTCGGGCGACAGCGCCTGTTCGATCCCGCCGTACAGTCTTTCGCCCGAGATCATCGCCGAGATCGAGCGCCAGACCGAGGCGCTCGCGCATGCGCTCGGCGTGGTCGGGCTGATGAACATCCAGTTCGCGGTGAAGGACGACCTCGTCTATCTGATCGAGGTCAATCCGCGCGCCAGCCGGACGGTGCCGTTCGTCGCCAAGGCGATCGGCGTTCCGGTCGCCAAGATCGCCGCACGGGTGATGGCGGGGGAGAAGCTCAAGGATCTGCCGCCGATCGACCGCCACATTTCCTATTTCGCAGTGAAGGAGGCGGTGTTCCCGTTCAATCGCTTCCCGGGGATCGATCCGGTGTTGTCGCCGGAAATGAAGTCTACCGGCGAAGTCATGGGAATTGCGCAGGACTTCACCACCGCCTTCGCCAAAGCGCAGCTTGGTGCCGGGATGATCCTGCCGAGCGCGGGGGCGGTGTTCGTCAGCGTCAAGGACGGCGACAAGGCCGCGATCGTCCCGGCGGTCCGCGCGCTCGCGGATGCCGGTTTCACGATCGTCGCGACGGGCGGTACCGCGGATCATCTCGATCGCGCCGGGCTTCCGGTCGAGCGCGTCAACAAGGTCGCGCAAGGGCGACCGCATATCGTCGACCGGATCAAGGACGGCGGCGTCGACCTGATCTTCAACACCACCGAAGGATGGCAGAGCCTCAAGGATTCGCAGCCGATCCGCGCCTCGGCGGTCGCGCAGCGCATTCCTTACTTCACAACCGCTTCGGCGAGTCTGGAGGCGGCGCGCGCGATCGTGGCGACCGCGAAGGGCGGTTCGGGGCGCGACCTTGAAGTGCGACCGCTCCAGTCCTATTATTCGCACTCGCACAACTGATCCCCCAGACAATCTGTTGACGTGCGGGCGACCTCAGGGGGTCGCTTGGGGCAGGGGCTTTGACGAAGGACTGACGATGGCGACCGTCGAGAAGATGCCGATGCTGCAGGAGGGCTATGAGAAGCTGACCGCGGATTTGAAGCGCCTCAAGGCCGAGCGCCCGACGATCGTCGATGCGATCGAGGAAGCGCGCGCGCACGGCGATCTTTCGGAAAACGCCGAATATCATGCGGCGAAGGAACGTCAGGGCCAGGTCGAGGCGTCGATTTCAGACATAGAGGACAAGTTGAGCCGCGCGCAGATCATCGATCCGCGCGATCTTTCGGGCGACAGGATCGTGTTCGGCGCGACCGTCACCTTGCTCGACGATGCCGAGAAGCCGGTGAAGTATCAGATCGTCGGCCAGACCGAGGCGGATGCGCGGACCGGGCGGATCAGCTATAATTCGCCGCTCGGCCGTGCGCTGATCGGGCGCAGCGTCGATGACGAGGTCGAGGTGTCGGTGCCCGCGGGCGACCGCTATTACGTCGTCTCGAAGATCGAATTCATCTGACGAAGATGCGATTAGCCGAGGCGCCGGCGACCGTCGCGATCACGATCGTGACGGTATTGGTGTCGGCTGCGGTGCTGCTATCGGGCCATCTCGGCGAAGCGGCATTCTATGGCGGGTTCATTCCGCTACGGTTCGATCCCGCCTTCTCTGGCGCGCATGACTTCATTATACCGGCGTGGCTGACGCCGCTGACCGCGACGTTGCTGCACGGCGGTATTGCGCACATCGCATTGAATCTGGTGATTCTTGCTTATTGCGGGTTTGCGGTGGAGCGGGCGATCGGCACGGTTGGTCTGATCGCATTGTATCTGATCGGCGCTTACGCCGCGGCGCTCGGGCATTGGAGTTTCGGCCCGCATTCTGTGACGCCGGTGATCGGCGCGTCGGGGGCGATTTCCGCAGTCCTCGCTACCTATGCGCTGCTGTTCGGCGAGCGCCGCGCGAAAGCGATCGGGCCGGTTCCGGCCGGCGTCGTGCACGTCGTCTGGCTCGCCGCAGCCTGGATCGGCATTCAGGCGCTGATCGGTGTGGCGGGACTTGGCGGCTTCGGTGCGATCGCGATCGGGGCGCATATCGGCGGCTTTATCGGCGGCCTCATTCTCGCGCGGCCGCTGTTGCTGTGGCGCTATCGCGGCGCTTGACGCCAAGGCGTCACGGCTTGGCGGGCGCGAGCAGATCGGGTTCGAGCAGGCGGTGGAGATGGACCACGACGAATTTCATCTCGGCATCGTCGACCGTGCGCTGCGCCGCGGCGCGCCAGGCCTCTTCGGCGCTGGCGTAATCGGGGAAGACGCCGACGATCTCGATGGAGGCGATATCGTCGAAGTCGAGCGCACGCGGATCGCCGACGCGGCCGCCGAAGACGAGGTGGAGCTTGCTCACCGCTTCAACGCGCCTTGATCTCGTCCTTGCCGGCCTGCGCGGCAGCATTTCCGGCCGTCGAAGCGGCTTTGATGATCCCGTCGAACAACGACCTGGCCTGATCCTTCGCGGCGGTACGGCTGATGCCGAGGTCAGCCAGTTCGGACTTGCCCGCTTCCCGGGCGGCGGCGAGCGCAGCCGCGGCGGCGACGCCGACGCGTTTGCCGACGGGCGCGAGCAATTCCTTCTCGCGGTTGCTTCGCGGGATGGCCGCGCCGACCAGCGCGCCGAGCGCGAGCCCGCCGACGATGACGCCGATCGGGTTCGATTCGATCGTCTCGGCGGTCTGCCGCGCCGCGTCGCGGGCTTTCTCCCGCGATGCGTCGGCGGCCTCCGCAGCCTTGTCGCGGACGCTGTCGATTCCGTCGCGGAGCTTGCCGTGGGGATCGCCGGAAGTCTTGGTGTCGGTCATTTCGAAATCCTTTTCGGCGAGGTCCGCCGGGTCTTGGTTGATCGAACGCGCGGGGCGGGTGCGGGTTTCTTGGACTTTGGTTCGGGTTTGCGCCGGATCAAGCCGAGCAGCTTCTTCCGGTTCAAAAACGCGGCGAGAAACGCGACCGCGCCGACCAATGGTAAAGGATTGCGTTTCGCGGTCTTCACGCCGGCCTGCAACGCCTGGGCGCCTTGATCGACGAGACCCTCGACCGCGTCCTTGGCAACCCTGTGCGGGTCCAGACGGTGTCGCAACGTCAGCAGCGTGTCCTTCATTCGCTGTTTGGCGTCCGTCAAGCGTGCGTCGGCTTTGCCAATCCTGCCGGTTTCATGCATCGGGTTTCGCCGAGGACAGTCGTGATTTGCCGAGCAGCCCCAGGATGACGGCGATCAGCCCGAACCCGCCGACGACGATGATCGTCGCCCAGCCTGCGCCGATATAAGGAATGAGGGTCAGGATAACGCCGACCAGCAGCGCCACCAAGACTGCGAGGCCGATCGTCCCGGCCGCGGCGAAGAGGATCGCCGCCGTCTTGTACCGATCGACCGTGTCGAGCGCGCGCGCCTTTACGACGCCCAGTTCGGCGCGCGCGACATCGCGCGCCTCGGTCGCGAGTTGGCCGAAAAGATCGGTCAGCCCCGGCTCGCGGTCGATGACGTCATGCTCGATGATCGGATCCCCCTCGGCCACGCGTCACACCTTATCGCGCTGGTCCAGCCCGGCGGTAAGCAGGCGCGCGACGACGAAACCGAGCGCGGCGGCGGCACCGATCGCGACGGCTGGGCTCTTCCGGACGAAATCGCGCGCGGTATCGACGATGTCGTCGACCGACTGATCGTTGAGCGAGGAGGAGAAGCCCTGGACCTTGTCCGCGGCGGTGCGGGCATATTGGCCGTATTGCGCGCCGACCTTCTCGTCGACCTGCCCTGCGGCGTCGGTCAGCATCTGGGCGAGCTGTTCGAGCGCACCCGACGCCCTCGCCTTGCCGTCCTCGGCATAGAGCCGCGCCTTGTCGGTCGCCTGGCCGCGCAGATCGGCGGTCTTGTCTTTTAGCGTTTGCGTCGCGCCGGACAGCGTTCCGCCTTCGCCAGTGGTCGCGCCTTTGAGCGGAGCGGCGGCCTTGGGTTTGGCGCTGGCTGAGACGTCGCCGTCGGTCATCGGTTTCAGCGCGTCGGGATCGGTCGTGTCGGCCATCGGAAAAAAATCCTTCCTTGATCGTAATGAGAACCGGTGGCTGCGTTACCGGTTCCATCGGGTTTGCCGAAGAGGCGTCGGGGCGATAGAGGCGGCGCCGATCTCTCATCCAGCAGCTACAAGGATCGTTTCGTGACCGCAATCATCGACATCCACGCGCGCATGATCCTCGACAGCCGCGGCAACCCGACCGTCGAGGTCGAGGTGATGCTGGAGGACGGCGGTTTCGGGCGCGCGGCGGTGCCGTCGGGCGCCTCGACGGGCAAGCACGAGGCGGTCGAAAAGCGTGACGGCGATAAGGCGCGGTGGCTCGGCAAGGGCGTCGATGGCGCGGTCGATGCGGTCAACGGCGAGATCCTCGATGCGGTGCTGGGGTTCGAGGGCGAGGATCAGCGCGAGCTAGACGCGGCGCTGATCGCGCTCGACGGTACGCCCAACAAGAGCCGGCTCGGCGCCAACGCGATCCTCGGGGTCAGCCTTGCCGCGGCGAAGGCGGCGGCGGATTCGCGCGGGCTTCCGCTCTATCGCTATGTCGGCGGAGTCAACGCGCATGTGCTGCCGGTGCCGATGATGAACATCATCAACGGCGGCGAACACGCCGACAATCCAATCGATTTCCAGGAATTCATGGTGATGCCGGTCGGCGCGGCCACGCTCGCCGAGGCGGTGCGGTGCGGTGCGGAGATATTCCATACGCTCAAGAAAGCGCTGAGCGAGCAGGGGCTGGCGACCGCGGTCGGCGACGAAGGCGGGTTCGCGCCGAACCTCGCGAGCACCACCGATGCGCTCGATTTCATCATGCGCTCGATCGAAAACGCGGGGTACAAGCCCGGCGACGACGTCATGCTGGCGCTCGATTGCGCCGCGACCGAATTCTTCAAGCATCGCAAGTACGAAATTTCCGGCGAGGGCAGGGTGCTCGAACCCGGCGCGATGGCGGACTATCTCGCCGATCTTGTGGCGCGTTACCCGATCCTGTCGATCGAGGACGGCATGGCCGAGGACGATTTTGAGGGCTGGAAGGCGCTGACCGACGCGATCGGCGGCAAGGTGCAACTGGTCGGCGACGATCTGTTCGTGACCAATCCCGAGCGGCTGAAGATGGGCATCACCAAGGGGCTGGCCAATTCGGTGCTGGTCAAAGTCAACCAGATCGGGACGCTCACCGAGACGCTCGAGGCGATGGCTGTCGCGTCGCGCGCTGGATACACCGCGGTGATGTCGCACCGGTCGGGCGAAACCGAGGATTCGACGATCGCCGACCTCGCGGTCGCGACGAATTGCGGGCAGATCAAGACCGGCAGCCTGGCGCGATCGGACCGGCTGGCGAAGTACAACCAGCTTCTGCGGATCGAGGAGGAATTGGGCGACGCGGCGCATTTCGCCGGTCGATCGGTGCTGCGCGCCTGAAATCGCTTGATCGCGAGTCGCACTTGCGCGAAGAATCGCGGTTAATGACGCGGAAACCATCCCGATTTCGTTTGGTGCTGCGCCGGGCGCTGTTCCCGGCGGCGGCGCTGACGGTGATGGCATTCTTCGGTGCCTATGCGGTGCTCGGGCCGAACGGCGTTCTGGCGTATGGGGATTATCAACGGCAGCTTGCGAAGAAGAACCGCGATTACGCCGCGGTCGATGCCAAGCGCGAGATGCTGAAGAATCGCGTGGCGCTGCTCGATCCGCGGCATGCCAATCCCGATCTCGTCGACGAACTGGTGCGCAAGGAGTTGAACGTCGCGCATCCCGACGAGGTGATCGTTCCGATTTCGCGGTAGTGGATCGGCCCTTCAATCCTCCCCCTGGCGGGGGAGGATTGGCCGATTTCGCATCACGTCCACCCCTCCAGCACCTGATCGGGCGGGCGGTGTCCGTCGGCCCACATTCGGATATTCTGGATGACCTTATCGCCGGTCGCGATGCGGCCTTCGTAGGTCGCGGAACCCATGTGCGGCGTCATGACGACATTGGGGAGCGCGAGGAGCCGCGCGTCGATCACCGGTTCGTGTTTCCAGACGTCGAGGCCGGCGCCCGCGAGCTTGCCCGCCTGAAGCGCCGCGATCATCGCGTCCTCGTCGACGATGCCGCCGCGGCTGGCGTTGATCAAGAAGACATGGGGTTGCAGCAACGCGATTCGCGCGGCGTCGATCAGATTTTCGCTATCGGCGTTGCGCGGGGTGTGGATCGTCAGCACGTCGATGCTGCCTAGCATCTCGTCGAGATTGGGGTGCCATTGCGCTTGCAGTTCGGCCTCGACGACCTTCGGCAGACGATGGCGATTGTGGTAATGGATCGAAAGGCCGAAGGCGCGGGCGCGGCGAGCGACCGCCTGACCGATCCGGCCCATGCCGATGATCCCGAGCGCCTTGCCGCCGATCCGGTGGCCGAGCATTCCGCCGGGGCTCCAGCCGGCCCACTGGCCCGAGCGGACGAGCTTCTCGCCCTCCGCCAGACGCCGCGGGACCGAGACGATCAGCGCCATCGTCATGTCGGCGGTGTCTTCGGTCAGGACGCCGGGGGTGTTGGTGACGATGATACCGCGCGCGCGCGCCGCCTTCAGATCGATATGGTTCACGCCCGCGCCGAAATTGGCGATCAGTTTCAGGCGATCGCCCGCGCCTTCGATCAGCGCGGCGTCGATCGTGTCGGTAACGGTCGGAACGAATACGTCGCAATCCGCCATCGCCGTCGCGAGCTGACCGGCGGATATCGCCACGTCGCCGCGGTTGTTGGTCGTTTCGAACAGCGCCTCCATCCGGTCCATCGTCGCGTCGGGCAGCTCGCGCGTCACGATCACCTTGGGGTTGGGGCAGCATCGCGTGTCGGCCATGTCAGCGGATTGGCGAAGCGCGGTTGCGGCGTCAACGGCGGTTGAAGCGCGCGGCAGGTGCGCTAGGGTCGCGCGAACGCGTTCAGGGGGACGATGCGATGCGCCGAATCGGCTTTGCACTGACGGTCTTGACCGCCTGCGCGGTGGCGCTCCCCGCCGAATTGCCCGCACAGGCCAAGAAGAAGACGCCCTATTTCGCGTCGATCTCGGCGGGGCGAGCGAGGATGCGGACCGGCCCCGGGCGCACCTATCCCGCGAGCTGGCTCTATGTTCGCCCGGATCTGCCGGTGAAGGTGATCGACGTGTACAAGGAATGGCGCAAGGTCGAGGATCCGGGCGGCACGCAGGGGTGGATGCTCGGCGGCCTGCTGAGCGAGACGCGCACCGGCTATGTCACCGGCGACATCGCCGAGCTGCGCGAGCGGCCCGCCGAGAGCGCGCGGGTGATGTGGCGCGCCCAGCCGGGCGTCGTCGGGCGGCTGAGCCAGTGCGCGAACGGCTGGTGCCGGTTCGATGTGCGCGGGCAGGCGGGGTACGTCGAGTTCGGGCATCTGTGGGGTATCGAGGCCGAAGAGACGCTACCGTGATCGAAGGATTCGACATCGACGGTTTCGTCGCGCGGGTGCTCGAAGAGGATCTGGCGGGGAAGACGGACGTCACCTCCGAAGCGGTGATCCCGGCGGGCACGCGCTTTGCCGGAGTGATGGACACGCGCGACGCGATCGTCGTCGCCGGGCTGGAAATCGCCGAGGCGTTCTTTCGCGCGCTCGACGGCAACGTCGCGATCACGCGGCTTGTCATGGACGGCGATCGCGTGCCGAAGGAAACCGATCTGATCCGCCTTGAAGGCAAGGCGCGCGCGATGCTGACCGCGGAGCGATCGGCGCTCAACACGATCCAGCATCTGTCGGGGATCGCGACGCTGACCCGGAAGTATGTCGATCGCATCGCCGGGACGGGCGCGACATTGCTCGACACGCGCAAGACGATCCCCGGGCTTCGCGTTCTGGAGAAATATGCGACGCGGATGGGTGGGGCGAAGAACCACCGGATGGGCCTGTGGGACGCGGCGATGATCAAGGACAATCACGTCGCGGTGGCGGGCGGCGTCGGCGAAGCGGTGTCGCGCGCCAGGGCCGCGGGGATCGCCGAGATCATCGTCGAGGTCGATCGCGTCGACCAGATCGCGCCTGCGCTCGCGGCGGGGGCAACGCATCTGCTGCTCGACAATATGTCCGCGGCGACGCTGCGCGGTGCGGTGACCTTGGTCGGCGGGCGGGTGCCGACCGAGGCGTCGGGCGGGGTCACGCTGGAGACGATCCGCGCGATCGCCGAAACCGGCGTGACCTATGTCAGCGTCGGGCGGCTGACGCAGTCGGCGCCGGCGGCGGATATCGGGCTGGATTTCGCCAGCGTTTGAAGCGGAGATTGCATCGATGCGAATACGATCAGGTAACAAGACTGTAGCGTCGGCGGCGCTCCTTACCGCGCTGGCCTTGCCTGCCCCCGTGGTGGCGCAAGCCTATCGCTGCGCGATCCCCGCCGCGACGCAGCCGCTCCATCCCGACTTGCCGACCGCCGACGCTCCCCGACGCCTCCTGCCGATTGGCGGCTACACGCTCGCGATCAGCTGGTCCCCGCAATATTGCCGCCGCCATAGCCGCCAGCCGTCGTCGCGATTCCAGTGCGGATCCGGCAACTGGTTCGGCTTCACGCTGCACGGGCTTTGGCCCGACGGCGTGGGGAAGGATTGGCCGCAATATTGCCGCGCAACCGCACTTTTGCCGCAGCCGATGATCCGCGGCGCCCTTTGCGAGACACCGTCGGCGCAATTGCTCCAGCACGAATGGGCGAAGCATGGGACGTGCATGACGAACACGCGACCGATCGACTATTTTCGCCGTAGCGGGGCGATGTACGGTCGGCTGCGCTATCCCGACATGACGGCGCTGTCGCGGCGGCCGCTTTCGGCCGGGGGGTTCGCGGAGGCGCTGGCGCACGTCAATCCGGGGCTGGCGGCGAACATGATGCGGGTCACCGCCGATCGTCGGGGCTGGCTCGACGAGGTGTGGATCTGCCTCGACAAGAGTTTCCGCTATGCGCGTTGCCCGGCGCATCAGAGCGGGTTGGCGCCCTCGGCTCGGCTGAGGATTTGGCGCGGGCCGCGGTGAGGCGAGCTCGCGGCTAATACCTATTGCTGCAGGTTGTCGATCTTGGCGTCGGCGGCGTCGCGGACGTTGTCCGCGGAATCGTCGAGATTGGCCGCAGCGTTTTCGATCATCGCGGCGGCGGTCGCGTTCGCGGCATTGTCCGCGAGCATTTCGAGAGTGTCGGCCTGCATTTCGAGATTGTCCGCCAGCATGTCGGCGTTGGTCTCGATCGACTTCGCCTCGGGAGACAAAGAACAAGCAGCCACCGACCATAGGCCGATGGCTGCGAGGAAAATTGTGGTGATCTTCATATGGTCATTCACTTCCGTGCCACAACGACACGGAGCGAGATCACATGTTGTCGGCCTTTTCTTCGCCCGCGTCACGGACGTTGTCGGCCATCATGTCCATGTTCTCGCCCTTCATTTCCATGCCGTCCTTAGCGGTCGGATCCATGGTGGTGTTCGACATCATTTCCATGTTGTCGGCCTGCATTTCCATGTTGTCGGCCATCATGTCGGCGTTGCTCTCGACAGCGGCGGCTTCGGGCGACTTGGTGCAAGCGGCAACCGACATTAGGCCGGCGGCAACAACAATGAGCGCGATCTTCTTCATTCGGGTGCTCCCCACGTAAAGCATTTTCGCTCCCGACCCTGTTGCCGGCGCGAAGCCGCCCCAATAGCGTAGGTTCGCGGTCCGTCAAACCCGAAATTCATGGCGCAGCAATGTTTATGGCGTTTGTGTGGCAGGCCCGATGGCCTCGGGCGCGTTCGCGACGATCGCGAGCATCGTCGCCCAAGCGGCGACATTCTGGCGCAATTGCGCGGGATCGATCCGGTCCAGCGTGTCCTCCGGCGTATGGTGCCAGTCGAAATACCGCAAACCTGATTGATTGAGATCAATAGCGGCGGCGCCGAGCGCGATCGTCGGTTCGACGTCGGTGCCGCCGTTCGGCTTACCCGTGCCGCGGACGATTCCCAGCGGTGCGAGCGCGGTCGCGAGGCGATCCGCGACGGGTTTGGCGCTGTCGGCGAAGCCGTTCTGAAAGCGCCAGACGCGATCCGCGCCGAAATCCGATTCGGCGGCGACGGCGTGGCGCTCGCTCGCATGCGCCTTGGCATAGGCTTCGCCGCCATGCCCGCCGGTTTCCTCGTCGCCGAACCAGACGACACGGATCGTCCGGCGCGGTATTCCGGGCTGCTCCATGATGAGCTTTGCCGCGGCGGTGGTGATCGCGACGCCTGCGCCGTCGTCGATCGCGCCGGTTCCGAGATCCCAGCTATCGAGATGCCCGCCGATCAGGACGATGCCGGCATTCTTGTCGCTGCCCGGCACTTCGGCGACGACGTTGCCTGACATGCGCGGACCCACGAAGCGTGGAGTGAGCGTCAGGTGGAGCGTGACGGGCGCGCCCAGCTTTACGATGCGTTCGAGGTTCGACGCATCGGACGTTGCGAGCGCGGCTGCGGGGATGGGCGCGATCCCGGCATCGAAGTTGGTGGCGCCGGTGTGCGGTCCGCGGCCGTGGTCGGTGCCGATCGAGCGGATCACGATCGCGGCGGCGCCCTTCTTCGCGGCGACGTTCGGGCCGGTAAAGCGCGCGGGGCCCTGGCCACCGTAGCTCGATCCGTCCTGCGTCGCCGCCATCTGGTTCGAGACGAAGGCGATCTTGCCCTTCAGGCTGCTGTCGGGGGCGAGTTGCAGGTCGTTGAAGGTCTCGAAATAGACGACCGGCAGCGTCAGCCCGGCGGCGGGCGTCGCGCCCGATCCGCCAAGTGCGGTCAGGCGGAGCGGCTGTGCGTGCGCGCCGACCACTTCTGCGCTCTCCGCGCCGCGTTCCCAGGCGTTCTGCAACTGATACGGCTCGATACGGACGTTCTTGAACCCGAGTGCCTTGAGTTTCGCCACCGCCCAATCTCGTGCGCGGGCCTGCGCCGGCGAGCCGTCGGTCATGCGCGGGCCGATCTCGGTCGTGAGGCCTTCGACGATCGCATAAGCGGTGTCGTCGGTCAGCGCCTTGTCGCGGAGCGCCGCGACCTTGGGATCGACCGCGGTGGCGGCAGGGGCGGCGCGCTGGGCGAAGGAAGGAGTGGAAAGGGCGAATGCGGCGATGGCCGCGAGCAGATGGCGTTTCGTCATGCCCGCCCGCCTAGGCTCGCGCACGCGGTTTGCCAACGCCGCGTGCCCTCACTACATGCGCGACCGACTTTCCAGCCTCATTTCAAATACGGAGCGCGAGCCGACCATGGCCGTCCAATATACCTACGTCATGAAAGGCCTGACCAAGACCTTCCCCGGCGCCAACAAGCCCGTTCTCAACAACATCCACTTGCAGTTCATCCCGTCCGCGAAGATCGCGATCATCGGGCCGAACGGATCAGGCAAATCGACGCTGATGAAGATCATGGCGGGGATGGATCCCGATTTCACCGGCGAGGCCTGGGCGGCCGAGGGAATCAAGGTCGGCTATCTCGCGCAGGAGCCGCAGCTCGATCCGTCGAAGGACGTGATGGGCAACGTCAAGGAAGGCGTACGCCCGGTCGCCGATCTCGTCGATCGCTTCAATGCGATCTCGGCGGAGATGGGCGATCCGAAGGACGACACCGATTTCGACGCGCTGATGGAGGAAATGGGCGACCTTCAGGCGAAGATCGACGCGGTCGACGGCTGGGCGCTCGACAGCCAGCTCGAACAGGCGATGGAGGCGCTGCGCTGCCCGCCGGGCGACGCCGACGTCTCGAAGCTGTCGGGCGGCGAGAAGCGCCGCGTCGCGCTCTGCAAGCTGCTGCTCGAAAAGCCCGATATCCTGCTGCTCGACGAACCGACCAACCACCTCGACGCCGAGAGCGTCGCGTGGTTGGAGAATTATCTCGTCGAATATGCCGGCAACGTCATCCTCGTCACCCATGACCGCTACTTCCTCGACAATGTCGTGAACTGGGTGCTCGAGCTCGATCGCGGGCGCTATTACACCTATGAATCGAACTACACCGGCTATCTCGAAAAGAAATCGAAGCGGCTCGAACAGGAAGAGCGCGAGGAGCAGGGCAAGCAGCGCGCGATCGCCGACGAACTGGCGTGGATGCGCCAGACCCCCAAGGCGCGCCAGACCAAATCCAAGGCCCGCATCCGCGCGTTCGACGAATTGATGGAAAAGCAGGAGAACCGCGTCGCGGGCAAGGCGCAGATCCTGATCCAGCTTCCCGAACGGCTCGGCGGCAAGGTGATCGAAGCGCAGGGCCTGACCAAGGCGTATGGCGACAAATTGTTGTTCGAAAATCTCGATTTCACGCTACCGCCGGGCGGGATCGTCGGGGTGATCGGGCCGAACGGCGCGGGCAAATCGACCTTGTTCAAGCTCATCACCGGGCAGGAACAGCCTGATGGTGGGACGATCGAGGTCGGGACAACGGTCAAGCTCGGCTATGTCGACCAGAGCCGCGACGATCTCGACGCCAACAAGAACGTGTGGGAAGAGATTTCCGACAAGGTCGAGATTTTCCGTTTCGGCAAGCAGGAGATCGGCACGCGCGCTTACGTCGGCGCATTCAATTTCCGCGGGCCCGATCAGCAGAAGAAGGTCGGCCAGCTATCGGGCGGCGAACGCAACCGCGTCCATATGGCGAAGATGCTGAAGGAAGGCGGCAACGTCCTGCTCCTCGACGAGCCGACCAACGATCTGGACGTCGAGACCTTGCGCGCGCTGGAAGAGGCGCTGGAGAGCTTCGCGGGCTGCGCGGTGGTGATCAGCCATGACCGGTTCTTCCTCGACCGGCTGTGCACGCATATCCTCGCGTTCGAGGGGGACAGCCACGTCGAGTGGTTCGAAGGGAATTACGAGAGCTACGAAGAGGACAAGCGGCGTCGCATGGGCGATGCGGCGGACCGGCCGACGCGGCTGGCGTATAAGAAGCTGACGCGGTGATATGATACGAGGACTCGACGAGGAACTCCGCTCGCACAAATATTCGCATGTCGAACGCGAGCGGCGGTTTCTAGGGTCCAGACTCATTCACAGCCAGAAGGCGATGGCGGTGGCGAGGGCGACGCCTGAGAGGAAGTTTGCGGCCAGCTTGTCATAGCGGGTGGCGACACGGCGGAAGTCCTTGAGACGGCAGAAGGCGTTCTCGATGAGGTGGCGGCCGCGATACCGGTCCTGGTCGTAGCGGATGGCACGCTTGCGGTTGCGTCGGCCTGGAATGACGGGGACAGCCCCTGCATC
>JBBSTE010000033.1:0-35686 GCA_038236185.1 Sphingomonadales bacterium
CGGCAGATGCGGCGCGATCGCCGCCCACGCCTCGTCCGACAACCAAAACAGCGCCATCTCCCACCTCCATCGATCCACACCGCCTGTGAATCAGGAAATCCGCTCTCCTTCAAGTCTCTGATTGGGTTTTGACCCTAGCCAAATAGAAGTTTGGCAAGTTCTGTTGGGAGATTGCTGCGCTCGCCCTCCCTTGCTATCCGGCCCCCATGCAGCCTCCGCCCGAAACCACCCGCGTCTCGCATACCCGTGTCGCTTGCGACGGCGCGCATGACGGGTTGCCCGCGTCGCTCGGTCATCCGCGGGTGTGGCTGGAGATCGACGAGGCGGGCTATGTCGATTGCGGCTATTGCGACCGGCGCTTTATCCTGATCGGCGGCGGCGCGGACGGGGCGGATCAGGCGACACTGCCCGATCATGGGGATGGCGCAGGGAGATAGGCGGCTTATATCGGGCGGCATGACCGCCACCGATCCCCGCTCGTTCCTGTACCGCGACACGCTCGATCCCGAGGCCGCGAAGCGCCTGACCGCCGAGGCGCTGAACGCCGCCGACGATGGCGAACTCTATCTGCAATATCGCAAGTCCGAGGCGTTCGGGTTCGACGACGGGCGGCTGAAGACCGCGAGCTACGACACCAATGCTGGCTTCGGTTTGCGCGCGGTCTCGGGCGAGATGACCGCGTTTGCGCACGCCAACGAGTTGAGCGAAGCCGCGATCAAGCGCGCCGCCGAGACGATGGCGCTGATCGATCCGACGAAATCCGCCAAGGCGCCGCCGCCGCAGGGGACCAACCGGCACCTCTATACCGACGCTGACCCGCTTGACCTGATCCCCTTCGCCGACAAGGTGAACCTGTGCCAGGCGATCGACGCCGCGGCGCGCGCGCGCGATCCGCGGGTGGCGCAGGTTTCGGTGGGGCTGTCGGGGACGTGGAGCGTCGTCGAGATCGTCCGCCCCGACGGCTTCGTCGCGACCGATGTGCGGCCGCTGGTGCGCCTCAACGTCCAGATCGTCGTCGAGGCGAACGGGCGGCGCGAGACCGGGACTTACGGCGTCGGCGGGCGCTATCTCTACGATTCGCTGTTCGAGGAAGCGACGTGGAATCGCGCGATCGACATGGCGCTGGCGCAGGCGCTGACCAACCTCGAATCGATCGCCGCGCCTGCGGGCGAAATGACCGTGCTGCTCGGGCCGGGCTGGCCGGGGATCGTGCTCCACGAGGCGATCGGGCATGGGCTGGAGGGCGATTTCAACCGCAAGGGGACGAGCGCTTTTTCGGGGCGGATCGGTGAACAGGTCGCCGCAAGAGGCGTGACGGTGGTCGACGACGGATCGATCCAGGATCGCCGCGGGTCGCTGTCGATCGATGACGAGGGGACGCCGACGAGCGAGACGATCCTGATCGAGGACGGCTTCCTCAAGGGCTAGATGCAGGACCGGCTGAACGCGCGGCTGATGGGCGCGCAGCCGACCGGCAACGGGCGGCGGGAGAGTTTCGCGCACGCGCCGATGCCGCGGATGACCAATACCTTCATGAAGGCCGGGAAGGACGATCCTGCCGAATTGCTGTCGCGGGTCAAGCGCGGCATCTACGCGACGTCGTTCGGCGGCGGGCAGGTCGATATCGTCTCGGGCAAGTTCGTGTTTTCCTGCACCGAGGCGTTCCTAATCGAGGACGGCAAGCTCGGCGCGCCGATCAAGGGCGCGACGCTGATCGGTGACGGGCCGAGCGTGCTGACCAAGGTGACCGGCGTCGGCCACGACTTCGCGCTCGATGAGGGTATCGGGGTGTGCGGCAAAGGGGGACAGAGCGTGCCTGCGGGGGTCGGGCAGCCGACTTTGCTGGTGAGCGGGCTGACCGTAGGCGGGACGGCGGCGTAAGCCGGCAGATCAGGCAGTCCCGATCAGCACGTCGATCGCGCCGGTGATCGTCAGATGCTCGGCGTCGAGCGAAGCAACGCGGGTGCATAGTTCCTTGGTCCGGATCGCGGACGCGAGTTGCGTCACTAGGACTAGACGTTCGCCGTCGATGTCGAATTCCGGATTGATCCGCGGGTTGGGCGGCGCGCCGTGACCGCGGGGGACGAGCGGGATCGTGAACCGCGTGCCGATGTCGTCGAGGAAATTGGCCTGACAATCGACGACCAGTCCGCCATCGGCCAGGCGATAGACGTCGAAACGTGCCATCAGAACAGGCGGTAGCGCTCGAGCGGCAGTTCGTTTTCTTCGACCCACTTGCGATGGGCGTCGATCCAGCCGCGATTTTCCTGCTTCCACCGCGTGTCGCGCGCTTCGCGGGCGGCTAGGCGCAAGGCGACTTCGCTGACTTGCGACAGGTTCACGCCTTCGTTCCGCGCCGCCTCGACGATACCCGTGTCGATCGACAGGTTCACCGGTTTGCGCTTGCCGGACGCGATCGGGTCGTGCTTCATAGGCCGCAGCTATGCGCATCGATCATGCGCGTCAATCGGAGCCGCCCGATGGAATTCTTCCCCGCGCTGACCGACGACCACCGCGCCTTCATCGCGCGGCAGCCGGTGTTCTTCGTCGCGACCGCGGCGGAGGGGGCGCGGATCAACCTCAGCCCCAAGGGGATGGATAGCTTCCGCGTGCTCGACGACCGGCGCGTCGCGTATCTCGATGTCGCGGGATCGGGGAACGAGACCAACGCGCATCTGATCGCCGACGGGCGCATCACGATCATGTTTTGCGCATTCGACAATCCCGCGCTGATCCTGCGGATTTACGGTCGGGGCGTCCCGGTGCTGCCGCAGGACGATCGCTGGGCGGAGCTCGCGGTGCATTTCACGGTGCTGCCCGGCACCCGACAAATTTTCGAGATCGCGATCGACGAACTCCAGACATCGTGCGGCTGGGGCGTCCCGTATATGGCGTTCGACCGCGAGCGCGAGACGCTGAGCAAATATCATTTGAAGCATGGCGACGCGACGCGCTTCGCCAAATATGCGGTGCGGACGAAGAGCATCGACGGGCTACCCGTGCGCAACCCGACGGTTTCGGCATGAGGCGCAGGTCGTGAGTCTGGTCGAATTGGGCCGCTATGACCGGAACCTCGCGCATATTCTGGTCGGTCGGCTCGAAAGCGAGGGGATCCCGGCGGTCGCGTTCGACGGAGGTGCGAGCATCGCCGACGGGAGCTGGCTGCTCATCCCGGTGCGGGTGATGGTCGACGAGGACGATCTCGCCGAAGCGCGGGCGATCGTGACGGACTGATCGATCTGCTCGGTTTTCGGGCAATCCCGCCGCACTGCACAAAAACTAGCGTCGTTAACCTAATTGCCTGCGCGCCTCACGGCGGCGGGCGGTCGTTTCGCGTCTGGCACGGTCGTTGCTGAGTGTTCCGTCGGGTTTTGCGAAAGGGGGCGCGGATGAAGCTGATCATAGCGATCATCAAACCGTTCAAGCTCGACGAGGTGAGGGAGGCGCTCACTGCGATCGGCGTAGCGGGGATGACGGTGACCGAGGTCAAGGGGTTCGGGCGGCAGAAGGGCCAGACCGAAATCTACCGCGGCGCCGAATATTCGACCAACATGGTCCCCAAGATCAAGATCGAGGTCGCCTGCGCCGACGGGCTGACCGACCGCGTCGTCGAGGCGATCCAGGCATCGGCCAACACCGGATCGATCGGCGACGGCAAGATCTTCGTGCTCGATGTCGGCCAGGCGGTGCGCATCCGCACCGGCGAAACCGACGAGACCGCCCTGTGAGCGCCGCGAACAAACGCCAGGCGGTGAGCGGCGCGAACAAGCCTTGGGCTGTGAAGGGGGACACGATGAAACAGGCTTTGAAGATTGCCGCCGGGCTCGGCGTCGCGGCATTCGCCGCTCTGCCCGCTTGGGCGCAGGACGCGGCGGCGGCGGCAACGCCACCCGCGCCGACCGTCGACAAGGGCGACACCGCCTGGATGATGACGTCGACCGTCCTCGTCCTGATGATGATCCTGCCGGGACTCGCGCTGTTCTACGGCGGTTTGACGCGCACCAAGAACATGCTCGCCACGATGACGCAGATCGGCGCGGTCGCATGCCTCGCGATGCTGATCTGGGTGATGTGGGGCTATACGATGGCCTTTGGCGACGGCGGCGGCGATTTCATCTCGGGCTTCGGCAAGGCGTTTCTCTCGGGCATCACCCCCGATTCGACCGCGGCGACCTTCACCACCGGGGTCGCGATCCCCGAATATGTCTTCATCTGTTTCCAGATGACCTTCGCCGCGATCACCGTCGCGCTGGTGCTGGGATCGGTCGTCGAGCGGATGAAATTTTCCGCGATCATGGTGTTCGGGAGCGTCTGGCTGACGATCGTCTATTTCCCGATCGCGCATATGGTGTGGGCGTCGGGCGGCTTGTTCTTCAAGATGGGGGCGCTCGATTTCGCGGGAGGCACGGTGGTGCACATCAACGCGGGCGTGTCGGCGCTGGTCGCCTCGCTGATCCTCGGCAAGCGGATCGGTTATCCGACCGAACGGATCGTGCCGCATTCGCTGACGATGACCGGCGTCGGCACCGGCTTGCTGTGGGTCGGCTGGTTCGGCTTCAACGCCGGGTCCGCGCTCGAGGCGAACGGATCGGCGGCGCTGGCGATGATCAACACCTTCGTCGCGACCGCCTCGGCGGGACTGTTCTGGATGCTCGCCGAAAAGGTCAACGGCCACAAGGGATCGGCGCTCGGCTTCTGTTCGGGCATCGTCGCGGGGCTGGTCGCGGTGACGCCTGCGGCGGGCAATTCGGGGCCGTTCGGCGCGATCGTGCTCGGCGCGGTCGCTTCGGTGGTCTGCTATTATGCGGTGTCGTTCCTGAAGCCGCGGCTGGGGTATGACGATGCGCTCGACGCGTTCGGCGTGCACGGGATCGGCGGGATGATCGGCGCGATCGGCACCGGCATCGTCTACGCGCCGACGCTCGGCGGACCGGGCAAGCCCGATTTCGACATGGCGCACCAGTTGCTCGTCCAGTTCGAGACCGTCGGCACGACGATCGTCTGGGCGGGCGTCGGCACCGCCGTCGCGATCCATGCCGCCAAGGCGCTCACCGGCCTTCGGGTCAGCGAAGAGGTCGAGCGCGAAGGCCTCGACCTCGGCGAGCACGGCGAGCGTGCCTATAATTATTGACGAGATCGGGCGGCGGGCCAGTTCCCGATTGGATCCGCCTCCCAAAACCAGGTTCCTCCTGCGGACGACCCTCAGACCCGGTACGGCGACGTACCGGGTCCTTTTTTTGGCTTTTTTGATCCGCTCACGCGGATAGGCACCGCAATATCGATCAAACCAGAAGCGCATCATACAGACTCTCTGGACAGCCTCGCCGCCGCTGACTAAGGCCCCGGCTTCCGATTCCCTATCGGTATGCCCGGGTAGCTCAGTGGTAGAGCAGACGACTGAAAATCGTCGTGTCGGTGGTTCAACTCCGCCCCTGGGCACCATATTCCTGAAGCACGGCGGGAGGCAGCCGCGATGACGATCAGGATCGGTACCGGCGGCTGGACCTATGAGCCGTGGCGCGGGACGTTCTTCCCCGACAAATGGCCGCAAAAGCGCGAGCTGGAATATGCCGCGTCGAAGCTGACCGCGATCGAGGTCAACGGCACCTATTATTCGGGGTTCAAGCCCGCGACCTTCGACAATTGGGCGAAGGCGGTGCCCGACGGCTTCGTCTTCGCGCTGAAGGCATCGCGGTTCTGCACCAATCGGAAGGTGCTGGCTGAAGGCGGCGAATCGATCGCGCGGTTCTGCGGGCAGGGGATCGTCGAACTGGGTGACCGGCTCGGGCCGATCCTGTGGCAATTCATGGCGACCAAGAAATTCGACGCCGAGGATTTCGGCGCGTTCCTGAAATTGCTGCCGGCGAAACAGGGCGGCGTCGCGCTGCGCCATGCGATCCACGTCCGCCACGAGAGTTTCGCGGTGCCCGAGTTCGTCGCGATGTGCCGATCGGCGGGGGTGGCGATCGTCTATGCCGATTCGACGGCCTATCCCGCGATCGCCGATATCACCGGCGATTTCGTCTATGCACGGCTGGAGAATGCGGTCGAGAAGGAGCCTGCGGGGTACAGTCCGGAGGCGCTCGATCGCTGGGCGGATACGGCGCGGACCTGGGAAAAGGGCGGTCGTCCGGACGGATTGCCCTATGTCGAGGCCGGGGCGCCCGCGAAGACAGCCCGCGAGGCCTTCATCTTCTTCATCAACGGCGCGAAGGTCCGCGCGCCGCACGGCGCGATGGCGCTGATCGAGCGCGTCGACGGCTGATTATTGCGGCGGGGCCGCGGGCAACGGCTGCGGCGCGGCGGGTGTCGCGATGACCGGACTCGTCCGCCCGAGAACCGCCGCGCTTTCGATCTCGTCGAGCGCGCCCCGCGTCTCGATATAGCGACGCGCCGCCGCGATCCACGCGCCCGCCTGCCCCGCACCCGGCAAACGCTGCACCTCGGCGAGCGCCGCGCCGACTTGCCCCGCATCGAGCATCCGCCGCGCGCGTTTCAGCCGGTCGGCGAGGATCGGCGAGGGCGTGCCCGCGTCGTGGATGACGATCAGCGAGCGCAATTCGCGGCTGAGGCTCGACAGCAGATCCTCGTCCTTGGCCGACAGCAATTCCGCCGCATTGGCGTCGAGGCCCTGACGCAAATCCTCCAGCGTCAACGGGTCGTGCGCCGATTCGGTGATCACCAGCGTCGCGCGCGGCTCGGCGGCGCCGAAGCGGCGGCGCAATTCCTCTTCGAGATAGCCGAGCGGCATGCCGCGTTCGATCGCCCGGCGCGCGGCGAACGCGATCAGGATCGCCTCGGCGCGTCCGGCCTGTCCCGAGGCCGCCGAGGCGTCGATCGAGACCGCTGCGGTGCGCGCTTCGAGCGCGGCCAGTTGCGCGGCGAGGCCGATCTCGCGGCTCTCCAGCGTCGCCGGATCAACCGCGGCGGCGGCGGCGGACATCGTACTCTGCGGCGGCGCGGGATTATATTCGATCGTGGCTTCGGCGGGGACCGGCTTGGTGGGCGTGCGGGAGAACCACCCGCCCGAGGTCTGCACCGCGTAGATCATCAGCGCGATGCCGATCAGCAGCGCGAGCCCGACGAGGATCGCGACCATACCGATCCGCGGGCGGCGGGGGGCGAACTCGGGGGGCCGCGTGTCGCTCATGCCGCCTTATCCCCGCGACCGCCGGGCCGGTCAATCGCGAGGTCGTGCGCGATTGGCGCGAGCGTCTCGTCGTCGGGATGGGAAGCCGCCCGCACCTCGGCCCAGCCCCTACCCGCGGCATCGGCGACGGCGTCGCTGATCGCGGCGAGCCGGATGGACGCGCGGTCGATCGCATCGCGGGTGCAAAGCGCCGCGAGACGTTCGGCGGCGCGACGCGAATGGAGCATTGCGACGCTGCCCGCGAGCACGGAAAAGTCGGCTGGCGCAACTTCGGTGAAATCGCTGGCATAGACCGCGATCGTGTCGATCGGCTTCGACGTCACGGTCCGGTCGCGTCCGGCGAGATAAAGCAAGCGATGGAATCCGGTCTGTTCGGCGAGCGCGAGCGCGGCTTCGGCGTTGCCGGGACCGACCTTCACGACGGCCAAGCCAACATCGCGGGCGGCGGCGGCGGTTTCCTCGCCGACCGCGACGACGGGCAGCGCCGACAACGCGGCGAGGCCGGAGCCGGCGTGACGCGCCGCGTTGGCGCTCGTCAGGAACAGAGCGTCGTAGCGCCGCGGATCGGGCGGCGACCAGGCGAGCGGGACGACCGCGAAGAGCGGGAGGCGGATCGCGGCGAGGCCGAGCGCTTCGATCCGCGCGGCGGTGCGCGCGTTGCCCGGTTCGGGCCGCACGATCGCGACCCCCCGCGTCATCCGTCGAACAGCGCGCGGATCGCGGGCGGCGAGCGTTCGAGCAGATCGGCAGCGAGCGCGGCGGCGACCTCTTCGCCGGTCGCGCCCTGCCTATCGCCATCGACGCGCGCCGACCCGTCCTCGGCATAGAGCGTCGCGCGCATTGCGATAATGTCTGCATCGAGCGTCGCGAGCGCGCCGACCGGCGAATGGCAATCCGCCTGCAAAGCGGCGAGGAGCGCGCGTTCGGCGCGGACGCATCGGTGCGTGTCGCAATGGTCGATCGCGGCGAGCGCATCGCGGGCGCGGGCATCGCCGGTGCGCGCCTCGACACCGACCGCGCCCTGCGCCGGCGCGGGGAGCATCGTTTCGACCGGGATCGCATGGCCCGCATCGACGCCGAGCCGATCGAGCCCGGCGGCGGCGAGCAAGGTCGCGTCCATCTCGCCCTTCATCAGCTTCGCCAGCCGCGTCTCCACGTTGCCGCGGATCATGACGATATTGAGATCGGGGCGGAGCGACAGCAATTGCGCGCGCCGCCTCGGGCTGCTCGTGCCGACGATCGCGCCTTGCGGCAGGCTCGCCACATCACGCGCGCCGATCAGCCGGTCGCGGACGTCGGCGCGCGGCAGCATCGCGGCGATCGCGATTTCGGCGGGGCGGATCGTCTCGACGTCCTTCATCGAATGGACGCAGGCGTCGACCTCGGTCGCGAGCAAGGCGCGATCGAGCTCCCTGGTCCACAGCGCCTTGCCGCCGATCTCGGCGAGCGGGCGATCCTGGACCTTGTCGCCGGTCGTGCGGACGACGACGATCTCGATAGCGTCGGGCGACCAGCCATGCGCGGCAGCGAGCGCGGCGCGGACCTGCGCCGCCTGAACGAGCGCGAGCGGTGAACCGCGGGTGCCAAGACGGAAACTCGCCATGCGGCTTCATGGCGAGAGGGCGGGGCTTCGACAAGCGGGCTAAGCCGCGATAGGGGAACGGGATGTTGATCCTGGGCCTCGAATCCTCGTGCGACGAGACCGCAGCCGCGTTGGTGACGGGCGACCGGCGCGTACTGGCGCACAGGCTGGCCGGGCAGGAAGCCGCGCATCGTCCGTACGGCGGCGTCGTACCCGAGATCGCGGCGCGGGCGCATGTCGAGGCGCTGGAGCCGTTGGTCGCAACCGCGCTGGCCGACGCGGGCGTGACGCTGGCGGATGTCGATGCGGTCGCGGCGACCGCCGGGCCGGGGCTGATCGGTGGGGTGATGGTCGGGCTCGTCACGGGGAAGGCGCTGGCGCATGCGGCGGGCAAGCCGCTGATCGCGGTCAATCATCTCGAAGGCCATGCGTTGAGCCCGCGGCTGAGCGACCCCGATCTGGAATTTCCCTATCTGCTGCTGCTCGTGTCGGGCGGGCATTGCCAGTTGCTGCTGGTCGAAGGCGTCGCGCGCTATCGGCGGTTGGCGACGACGATCGACGATGCCGCTGGCGAAGCGTTCGACAAGACCGCCAAACTGCTCGGGCTGGGCTTTCCCGGTGGCCCGGCAGTCGAGCGCGCGGCGCTCTCGGGCGATCCGCGCGCCGTGCCGCTGCCGCGACCGCTAAGGGGGTCGGCCGAGCCGCATTTCTCGTTCGCGGGATTGAAGAGCGCGGTGGCGCGCGCGGCGGACGACTATTCGCCCGAGGATCTGGCCGCATCGTTTCAGGCGGCGGTGATCGATTGCCTGATCGACCGGACCGCGCGGGCGCTGGCGAGCGCGGGCGACATCACCGCACTCGTGGTGGCGGGGGGAGTCGCCGCGAACACCGCGATCCGTGCCGCGCTGGCCGAACTGGCGGCGGCGTACGGCGTGTGTTTCGTCGCGCCGCCGTTGTGGCTGTGCACCGACAATGCCGCGATGATCGCCTGGGCGGGGGCGGAGCGCTTTGCCGCCGGTTTGACCGACCCGCTCGACGTCGCGGCGCGGCCGCGCTGGCCGCTCGATCCGTCGGCGGAGGCGGTGCGCGGCGCGGGGGTGAAGGCGTGAAAATAGGCGTGATCGGGGGCGGTGCGTGGGGAACCGCGCTGGCACAAGTCGCGGCGCGGTGCGGCGACGTGACTTTGTGGGCGCGCGAAGAGGCGGTGGTCGCCGCGATCAACGGCACCCGCGAGAATGTGCTGTTTCTCCCGAGCGTGCCTCTGTCGGAGGCGATATGCGCGACCGGGTCACTCTCCGATCTTGCCGGGCACGACGCGCTGCTCGTCGTCGCGCCGGCGCAGCATGTCGCGGCGGTGCTCGCCGAAGCGCCGGTCGGGCGGACGCCGCTGGTGCTGTGCGCCAAGGGGATCGAGGCGGGGACACGGCGGCTGATGAGCGAGGTCGCGCGCGACATGTGTCCCGACGCGCCGGTCGCGATCCTGTCGGGCCCGACCTTCGCGCATGAAGTCGCTGCCGGGCTGCCGACCGC
The DNA here is from genome assembly GCA_038236185.1 of Sphingomonadales bacterium. Lineage (GTDB taxonomy): Bacteria > Pseudomonadota > Alphaproteobacteria > Sphingomonadales > Sphingomonadaceae > Sphingomonas. Next base: position 10,263 of record JBBSTE010000033.1, read on the forward strand.
GGTGACGCTGGCGTGCGAGGATACGGCGCTCGGCGCCGCGCTGGCGGCGCGGCTCGCGGGGCCCGCGTTCCGGCCTTACGCTTCGTCGGACGTGATCGGCGCGGAAATCGGCGGGGCAGTGAAGAATGTGCTCGCGATCGCCTGCGGCGTGGTCGACGGCGCGGGGCTGGGGCAGAATGCGCGCGCCGCGCTGATCGCGCGCGGCTTTGCCGAGATGACGCGGTTCGGGCTGGCGCGCGGCGCACGCGCGGAGACGCTCGCCGGGCTGTCGGGGCTGGGCGATCTCGTGCTGACGTGCTCCTCGATCGCGTCGCGCAATTTCTCGCTCGGCGTCGGGCTCGGGCGCGGCGATGCGGCGGCGGCTTTGCTCGCCGATCGCCGGACGGTGGCGGAAGGCGCGTTCACCGCGCCGGTGCTGGCCGAGGCGGCGGCGGCGATGGGCGTCGATATGCCGGTGACCGAGGCGGTCTGCCGGTTGCTCGAGGGCGCGGCGGTGCGCGAGGTGATCGAAGCGCTGCTGGCGCGGCCGCTGCGCGAGGAGGTGACGTGACGCACTGGGCGGCGTTGCTGCGCGGGATCAACGCGGGGGTGAAATTGCCGATGGCTGATTTCCGAGCATTCCTTACCGATCAGGGGATGACCGACGTCGGGACATTGCTCGCGTCTGGCAACGCGGTGTTCACCACCAACGAGGACGATGGCGACAAGCTCGAAGCGAAGCTGCGTCGTGCGATGAAGGACAAGCTCGGCGTCGACACCGGCTGGTTCCTCCGCTCGCATGCCGAACTGAAGGCGATCGTCGCCGCGAACCCCTTCCCCGACGCGACCAGGGCGCATCCCAATCACGTGCAGGTGCATTTTTCGCGCGAACCCGTGGACGCGGTGCTCATCACCAGGGTCGCGGAGATCCATGACGGCCCCGAGCGACTCAAAGCGCACGGGCGCGAGCTGTACGTCGATTACCCCGACGACATCGGCCATTCGAAACTGCCGCAGGCGATGGCCAAGGTGAAGCTCGCGACCGGCGCGACCGGGCGGAATTGGAACACCGTCGTGAAACTGGTGGAACTAACCGCCGCGACGTGACGGCTTGGCGCGGTTGTGGATAGGGCTTCCACCATACCTCACCAATAATAAGCCGATTTATCATGTTTTTTTAACACGCTTCAGCTTTATACCCACATTTTTTCCCCACACGACGACGAAGTCACACGCTCGCTGCCCCGGCCGAATAACAACGCGCTGCGTCAAATGTGCGCGACGAGCCGCGCCGCCAGCGCGCCCATTTCGAGCGAACATTGCCTGTCCAGTTCCCAATAGCGTTTCAGGTGTCGCTCATACGTCAGTCGCCACATGCCCTTTGGCCTGCGCTGACCCGCTTCCCACCCCCCCGCGTATTCGCAAGAGGAAATACGAGAGTTGCGCAGGCCCGATTTAGCCGTGCATATCGTGGCGATGACCGACACCAGCACCTTGCCCCGCACCGGCGGGATCGACCGCGTCGGCGGGATCGAGACCCTCGATCTCGTTGCCTTCAACGACGGCAAGAACCCGTTCGGCAATCCGTTCATGGACAACGGCTTCCGGGAAGGCGTCGCTTATTATCGCGGCGTGATAGATCATTGGCGAATGCATGGGTTCGGCCGAGTCGCCGATCTCGGCTCGGGCTATGCGCGCTGGACGCTGTTCCTCGCCGAGGTAAACGCAGCGGTGACGGGGTTCGAGCGCAACGCCGAGGCGGTCGCGCTTTCGCGCAAGCTGGCCGCGCATTTCGACCTGTCGAACGCGACCTTCGAAGCCGCCGACATCACGAAGCTGCCGGTCGAGGACGAGAGCTTCGACGCGGTGTGGTGCTACAACGTCCTGCAGTTCGTCGATCGCGGCAAGCTGTTCCGCGAGGCGCACCGCATCCTCGCCCCCGGCGGCACCTTCGTGATTGGGGTCTACAATGGGCCGGGCCGGGTCATCGAAAAGCTGTTCACCGGCTTCAAGGCCGGCGGCATCGCCAATCACACCGCGCAATTCGCGCTACGCTCGCTAAGGCAAGGCCCGCTGTTCGACGACGGCAACGGTACCTTCGGATCGGCAGCGCATATCGCCGAGGTCCTCGACCGTTACGGGTTCGATCTCGACCCGACCCGCCCGGTCGAGGAGGAGATGCACCGCCGCGCGGTTGCGATGCCCGAGCGAAGCGCGCTGCTGGAGGCTCTGCCTGCCTTCGCGGACCGGTTCGAATCCGACCCGGCGTTCGCGGCCGAGATGCTGGAGACGCCGCAGATCGCATATCTGCTGCCGATGAACCTCCATCTCTGCGCGATCCGGCATTAGCCTTTCCGCGTGAGTTCGATCGTGGCGAGATCCCCGGTGACCTCGGTCAACGCGCCACGGCGATCGACCCATCGGCCCGCGGGGGTTTCGGTCGAAAGGCGATAGATGCCCGCGACGACGCCGGTGAAGCAGAACGCGCCGCGCTGATCGACCACGCAGCTTTGCGCCTCCCCGCCGTCCCCGGTTGGCGCAAGATCGACCGACTGGCCCGACGTAAAATGCGGAACCGTCCCCGCCACGCAATATCGCGGAGCGTCACGCTGCGACAGCCGCGTCGAACGCGGGCGCGGGAACGCGACGTCGGCAAAACTCGCAGGCGCGTCGCGTGCGATCAACGTGATCGCGGCCAATTGGTGGCTCGGCATCGGCCCGCCGGGCGCGGCGCCCGCGCGCCAGTCCAGGTCGGTGAACGGGACGACGATCGTCCGCCATTCTCCCGGCGGTGCGGCATGACGTTCGAGCGCATAGCGGGCATCGACCTCCGCCGGGCAGAGCGCGGCATCCCCGAAAAAGAAGCGGCCGCCCGCCGCGGTCTCGATCAAGACGCCGATGACGCTGCCCGACGACCGTCGAAGCCGAAACGAAAACGCCTGCGACCCGACCGGATGCCAGCCGTGGAGCGCGATGCGGAGCGAAGCCGCTTTGCGAACCGGCGGGCTCAGAATTCCGTGGTCGCCGCACCATTCCCACGCGCCGCCGTCGAGGCGCGTATCGTCCGCCGAGCGGCGCACCGGGTCGAGCCGAGAGAACACGCCGAACCGCAAATCGGTTTCGGCGACCGTGACCGAGCAACGTCCGGTCTCGTCGGCGGGGTTCCGTCCGACCGCCAGCGCGCGACCGTCGAGACGCACCTCAGCGCGTGCCGGATCGTCGCAATAGAAAGTGATTCCGTTCAGCATCGCGGGCGAGCGCGGCATCACCTGGTCGAGGATGCGATCGGTCCACGACGCGATCTCGACGATGTCCGAGTCGATCCGCGTGGTGTTTGCGGGCAGGCTGCGCAACATGAGGGCGTAGTCGTACGTCTGCGTCGCTCGCGTAAACGAAACGCGCCCCGAAGCGAGCGTGTCGGAGGATATGCCAAAAACAGCGTCCTGAAGCGCATCGATTGCGGCCGGCAGGAAATAAGGGTTGGGGACCGGTTCATCCTTCAGTGGTTTGCTAGAGGTTGCCGTTGCCACGTCGAAACCGCCGAGATGCGTGTAGAGCGGCCAGATATCACCGGAGTTCTGTGCGGCACCAGAAAGCGTTCTTTGCAGGCGCGCGGGAAAGTCCGTCGCGCGGCTGTTCATCCGCGCGCGCGCTGGATCATCATCCACCGGCGGCATCGTACGCTGCGCGACATAGATGCCTGCGCCGCTTCGTGTCGAAGCCGGCGACAAGACGGAAAGCAGGTTCCAGCCCGCTCTCGCGGTCGCCACTCCACCGGCAGGCACGACGTAAGCGACATCGAAATCGCGAGAGATTTCGGGGAAAACACGCGTCAAGGAATCGGGCGCGTCGCTTTCGGTCGTCAAGAGTCGATCACCATCGATATCCCGCAACGTGCCGTGCCACGCTTGCCTCGGCTCCGACGGTGAAGCGGCGATCAGCGCCTGCTGCTTCTCGTCGCGCCACGCCGCGGCGGCGAGATTGCGAAAGTGATAATTGGAGTGATCCGTAATCAGCGATGTCTCGACGTTGAAACGATCGTGCAGCAATCGCAGGCGTTCGATTATCCCGACGGTGGTTGCGCTGAGCAAAGCGATACAATCGATATTTTGGGCGCTCTCCTCGTCGGCACAATTGACGATGACCGCGGAAATCGTCGGAAATCGCGGGGGACGAGCGCCACTCGCCCGCGTGACATCATGGTCGAAGCGTACCGATGTCCGCCCGCTCACGTCATCCGTGTGAGAGTGTACGACATCATAATCCGGGATGTTCACCCCCCCAATCGCCTCCAGAATGATTCCGCGAGCGTCGATCGTCGTTGAAGGTCGGCCGATCACGGCAACGCCTTGCAGGAAGAGGTCGCGAGATCCGTTCAGCCCGCGCTCGGTCAGCGCACCGCAGCGGAAGCGGGCTTGCGTCCCCTCAATCTCAGGCGAATCCACCAAAACCAACCGTGGTCCGTTGGGCAGCAACGAATGGAAATGATCAACATTTCCTTTGTGGAACTCGATTACACTCTCGGTCAACGTCCGCGAATGCACGAACGAAATCGTCTGTTCGTCGTCGCCGAGGTCCATGCGAGCAGAGAAAAACCCGAACCCGACGAAACTTGGCGGTCGATGATCATCGCGGTTGATCGAAGCTGGAGTCAGCCAAATAGAATCACCGAAGTCCAGGCCGGCGCCATCGACCAGTTCGCCAATATAGGCCGCATACCGGCCTCGGGTGCTGCCATCCACATCCGAGACGATCGAGATCATCGAGGTGGCGGGGAATGGAACCGGCCGGATGCGCAATTCGGCCAGTGCCTCAAAATGCGCCGCGGCATCAGCGGACGAAATCTGGTTTCGCGCAGAAAACGGATCGTTATCGGGAAGCGTCGCCAGCTTGGAAAGCGCGTGTCCTGGTCCAATGGGTGATCCGTTCTCGGGCGGCCCCTTCTGCGCGACCCGAATGAGGTCTTTCCTGCGTTGCCGGCTCAGCGCGCGACGTTCCTCAAGCGTCAAAATGCGTCGCGGAACGACCGGAACGGGGGGTGACTTCACTGGGTCCACCTGCTCTTCACTCCCGTCCGCCGAGGGGTCGAGTGGCGGGGCGAGACGCGAATTGTCAAGGCGCAACCATCGCTTGCCGCGGGTCGGCCGTGTCGATACCTGCCATGCCTCACCGCTAGGCGGAGGCGAGTTTGGACCGAATCGAGGACGCCGCGTTGCTGGTCGGGATCGGCGCACCCCGGACCGGGACGAAATGGCTCTCCGGCTATTTCTCCTCGCATCCGCAGATCCTGATGTCCCCCATCCGGGTGCTTCATTATTTCGACGCCCGCTTCGTGCCCGCGGCGGCGGCCCATGACGATCGCTTCGCGGCGCGCCTGGCGAAAGCGCGGGGCAACACGAGCGATCTCGCCGACCGCGTGCGCATGGCGACCGACGCGACCGCCTATATCGATTACTTCCGCAAGCGATGGAAAGGCGAAGGCGTCTTCGTCGATGTGACTCCGGGCTATGCCGGGCTCCCTCCCGAGGCCTTTCGCGCGATGGCGGCGATCCATCCGCGTGTCCGAATCCTCTTCACCATGCGCAATCCGATCGATCGGCACTGGTCCGGGTTGCGGCTCAGGAAGGCGAACGATCCCGCCTTCGATCTCGCCGCAGAACTCGCGCGCGTCGGCGCCGAAGCGGCCTCTTCGAAAGGCAGACGCGACTACGAGGACACGATCTCCAATCTCGATCAGACCGTCGCGCCCGGCACCGCGATCATCCGATTTTTCGAGACGTTGCTGACCGAAGCCGGGATCGCCGATCTCTGCGACGAACTCGGGGTGGACCGCGTCCCCGCCGACCTCGCCACGCCGCAGAACCAGAGCGAACCCAACGAATTGTCGACCGCCGATCGCGCGTTGCTGTATCGCCGCTTCGCGCCTACCTACCGCTTCGCCGCGGATCGATTTGGCGATGCGCTGCCCGAAACCTGGCGCCGCGATATCGACGCTTTCGATGGCGCGGCCACCGACTAGGCGATAATCGCCGGACGGCGCCGAGTTCGAAGCACAGTGACAGGAGTTCAAGATGGAAGATACCGGCACCGAGACCGCAGCCCCGCGGACGATCAACGCGGCGGCAATGGAGCGGCGGATCGAGGCGATGAGCGACTGGAAGGTCGAGGGTCCGACGATGTCGTGCACCTTCTCGTTCGACGAGGAACAGGATGCGGTAAAATTCGTCGCGCGCATCGCGCGTCGCGCCAAGACGGCGGATCGACCGATCGACCTGCGCCTCGACGGGTCTGCGATCACCGTGTCCTTCGCGCAAAAAGAGGGCGGCTTCACTCCCGACGACATCAAACTCGCGCGCCAGCTCGCGAACACGAAAAACAGCGACGCAATGGATAAAGATTCGAGCGCAGCCTAAACCGCTGAAGGCACCCAGCTTCTGGTTCTTCAAATGCCACGGAACGCGCCCGAACCGCCGCGCCAATGTTCTGCGAAGTCGCCGCCCGCTTGCCGATGATGCGCCCGCCCGGTTCGCTCATGACAGCGCCTCCTCAACGCCGCTATTGAATCAACCAATCACCGCCAACACAACCGATTTTATAGGTCCTGAGCCTAACAGGCGATCGTCGAAATCTCCGTTCTCCAAGGAAAAATCGCCCACACCCCAGCATTCTGCTCGTCGGCTATCGCGGGCATCAAAACCGCAAAAGAGCTTTGCCAGGCAATCAGCGTTCGTCGTTTTCGACGTTACAACAGCGTCAGACCAATCGTGCCAACCGTCACTATCTACATAGGTCGCGCTCGCGACGCGCATAGGAACAGGCGCCGTCATAGCCGCGGCAATCCTCGGGATGCTTGCGGCACATCTTCTCGTAATCGCGGCGTTCCCGGCCTTCGCGCGCTTCCTTCTTGCGCATCTTGCGGCCGTAATTGCGATCCGCCTCGTCCTGGCTCGTCGTCGCCCAATCGACGGTTTGCCCCGCGACCTTGAACGGCGCGGTCGCGACGCTCGCGACGGTGCGGACGCACCCGGCGGACAGCAGCGGCGCTGCCAGCAGGATCAGAATACGCATCGTTTTACTCCATTTACGCGCCCGCGCCTCTACTCCGGTCTCGGGGAAATCGGTGAAGAATCCGTCGATGCCGAGACGAAGCGCGGCCGCGATCTCGGCGGCGACATCGCCGTGCGCGCGCGGATCGTCGCCTTTGCGGAAGCGCGTCGGCACGAAATAATTCTCGGCACGAAACGTCCAGGGGTGGACGCGCAAGCCCGCCGCATGCGCACCCGCGACGAGCGTGGTCGGCGTGGCGGTGTCGCCTTGCCACAGCATCGCCTTGTTCGGGCCAATCCCGAACGCATAGGTCGCGACGTCGCGCAGCCCGGCGGAGGTTGTCATCGCGGCATAGCTCGGCGCGGCCCCGTCGGCAGGCCCGCCCGCGCCGTCGAGAAGCTGGATCAGGCGGATTTTGGTCATAGCGTGGATGCGCTTGAGGTTCGCGACCTCGAACGACTGGATGAACACCGGCGCGTCGGCCGAATCCCATCCCGCCGCGTTCAGCTCGGCGACCAGCAAGGCATCGGTCGGATGGCCGATCCCCGCGAAATAGGTCGGGTGCTTGGTCTCGGGATAGATGCCGACATGACGACGCTTGGCCAGTGCGATGATCTCCGCGAGCGTCGGAATGTCGAACTTGCCGTCATAGGCGGTATTGGCGGGGCGGAGTTGCGGCAGACGCTCCTTCGCGCGCAGCGTCTTCAGTTCGGCGAGCGTGAAATCCTCGACGAACCAGCCGTCATGCCTTTCGCCGTCGATCGTCTTGACCGTCCTGCGGCCGGCGAATTCGGGATGCGCCGCGACATCGGTCGTATCGGTGATGTCGTTCTCGTGCCGCGCGACGAGCTCATCGTCGCTGGTCGGCACGAGATCGGGCTCGATGAAATCGGCGCCCTGATCGATCGCCAGTTCGTATGCGGCCAACGTATGTTCGGGGCGCAGCCCGCTCGCGCCGCGATGCGCGATGACGATCGGGGGCGAGAGCGGCGTCATCACCGCCTCTTGCGCGCTCGTTGCGGCGGGGGCCAGAGTCAGCGCAAATGCGGTGAGAACGATTCGCACGGAAACCATCCGGCGAAGAGGCGTTACCAGCCGGGACAGCGAGGGACGATCAATGCATTTCACCATCAACGACAAGTCCTATGACGCCGACGTCGATATCCGCACGTCGCTGCTCGACCTCTGCCGCGAGCATCTCGGCCTCACCGGCAGCAAGAAGGGTTGCGACCACGGCCAGTGCGGCGCGTGCACGATGCTGGTCAATGGGCGGCGGATCAATGCGTGTCTCACGCTTGCAGTGATGCACCAGGACGATGACATTACGACGATCGAAGGGATCGGCAGCGTCGATAATCTCCACCCGATGCAGTCCGCCTTCGTCCGCCACGACGGCTACCAATGCGGCTATTGCACGCCGGGCCAGATCTGTTCGGCGCTCGGCATGCTCGACGAGGTTGCGAAGGGCTGGCCGAGTTTCGTTTCGGGCGACCTGACCAGTCCCGAGTTCGACGACGAAGAAATCAGCGAGCGGATGAGCGGCAATCTGTGCCGTTGCTCGGCCTATCCCAACATCGTCGATGCCATTTCCGAGGTAGCCGGGCTTGCGCCCGCCGGCCGCGAAGTCGCGGAGGCCGAAGCATGAAGACCTTCGATTATGCGCGTGCCGAAAGTCCCGAGGCCGCGGTGAAGGTCGCCGGGGACGCAAGTGTGCGCTTCATCGCAGGCGGGACCAACCTGCTCGACCTGATGAAGCTCCAGATCGAGACCCCCGAGAAACTGATCGACATCAGCCGGCTCGATCTCGCGAAAATCGAGGATATGGATGGCGGCGGTCTCAGGATCGGCGCGCTCGTCCCCAACAGCGATCTCGCCGCCGACGCGCGCGTCGTTGAGCGCTACGAAGTGTTGAGCCGCGCCTTGCTCGCGGGCGCCTCGGGGCAACTCCGCAACAAGGCGACGACCGGGGGCAATCTGCTCCAGCGGACGCGCTGCTATTATTTCTACGACACCGCCACCCCCTGCAACAAGCGCGACCCCGGCACAGGCTGCTCGGCGATCGGCGGGTTCAACCGGATCATGGCGGTGCTCGGGACGAGCGACCAGTGCATCGCCACGCACCCCGGCGACATGCCCGTCGCGATGCGCGCGCTCGACGCGACGATCGTCACGCTGAAGCCCGACGGCGATAAGAGGCGGATCAGCATCCACGATTTCTACCGGCTCCCCGGCGACACGCCAGAAATTGAGACGGTGCTGGAACCGGGCGAACTCATCACGCACGTCGAACTGCCCGCGCCGCCGCCGGGCCGCCAAATCTATCGCAAGGTCCGCGACCGCGCCTCCTACGCCTTCGCGCTCGTTTCGATCGCGGGCCTGGTCGCGATCGAGGACGGCACGATATCCTCCGCCGCGCTGGCGTTCGGCGGGCTGGGTCCGATGCCGTGGCGCGACGCCGCGGTCGAGGCGGCGTTGGTCGGCAAGGCGCCCTCGACCGAGACGTTCGAAGCCGCCGCCGCCGCGCTGCTGAAGAACGCCAAGGGTTTCGGCTCGAACGATTTCAAGATCCCGCTCACCCGCCGCTTGTTGATCGCGTGCCTGCGCGACCTGACCGGGGCATGAGCATGTCCGACGACACCAACAGCCTGACGATGGACAAGCCGGTCGAGACGAGCCTGCTCGACACCGCGACGCAAGGGATTATCGGCAAACCGCTCGACCGCAAGGAAGGCCCGCTCAAGGTCTCGGGCACCGCGACCTATGCCGCCGAATATGAATTCGACGATCTCGCTTACGGCTTCCTCGTCCGCGCGACGATCGGCTCGGGGCGGGTCGTCGCGATCGATGCCGACAGCGTCCGAGACATTCCCGGTGTGATCCAGGTCGTCACCGATTTCGATACCTTCATCCGAACACCCCAGCAAGGCGGCGAGACCGATGCGCCGACGCAAGGGGTGCGCGACATCGCCTATTTCGGCGAGATTGTCGCGATCGTCGTCGCCGAAAGCTACGAAGCCGCGCGCGATGCCGCACAGCGTCTGACGATCCGCTACGAAGAAGACGGCGAAGGGTTCTACGATTTCGCGGCGCACCGCGCCGCCGCCGAGGAGCCCGCCGACGGCATGATCCCGGCGAAATCGAGCCAGGGCGATCTCGCCAAGGCGATGGCCGAGGCCGAGGTCACGATCGACGCGACCTTCACCACGCCGAGCCAGAACAGCGCCGCGATGGAGCCGCATGCCGCGATCGCATCATGGGACGCGGACGGCAATCTCACCATCCACGCCGCCTATCAGATGCTGGCCTACAACCGCAAGGAGATGGCCGACACGCTGGGACTGAAGGAGACGCAGGTCCGCTTCGTCGCGCCTTATGTCGGCGGCGGTTTCGGATCTAAGCTCGGTATTTCGCAGGAAAGCGTGTGCGGCGCGATCGCCGCGAAAAAGATCGGCCGCCCCGTTAAGACCGTGATGAGCCGCCAACAAGTGTTCGACGCGACGATCCGTCGCTCTAACACCGAACAGCGCATCCGCCTCGCCGCGACGCGCGACGGCAAGCTCACCGCGATCGGCCACGAAACGCTCGTCTCCAATCTCGATGGGGAGGATTTCTTCGAACCCGCAGGGCTCGCCACACATTTCCTGTATGCCGGCGAGAACCGCCTGATCACGCACGACATCGTACGTTTGAACCGGCTGCTCGCCGGATCGATGCGCGCGCCCGGCGAGGCGGTCGGCATGCTCGCGCTCGAAGGCGCGATGGACGAACTGGCGGAGAAGCTGGGACTCGACCCGATCGAGCTTCGCCGGATCAACGATCCGAAACGCGATCCGGAAAAGGACGTGCCTTATTCGAGCCGTCAGCTGATGGGCTGCCTCGACGAAGGCGCGAAGGCGTTCGGCTGGGACCAGCGCAATGCCAGGCCCGGTGATCGCCGCGACGGCGAATGGCTGGTCGGCATCGGCGTCGCCGCCGCGGCGCGCTCCAACCTGCTGATGAAATCCGCCGCCGCCGTCTCGATCGACGCGCGCGGCCGCGCGACGGTGAAGACCGACATGACCGATATCGGCACCGGCAGCTACACCATCCTCGCGCAGATCGCGGGCGAGATGCTCGGGCTGCCGATCGATCAGGTGGATGTCGAGCTTGGCGACACGAAACTGCCGCCCGCGTCCGGATCGGGCGGCTCGTGGGGCGCCGGGTCGGCGGGGTCGTCGGTGTATCTTTCCTGCGAGACGCTTCGGGCGAAACTCGCCAAGGCGATGGACTGCAAGGACGACGATCTGACGCTGAAGGACGGCCACGCGATCGCGGGCAACCGCAAGGTGCCGCTCGGTGAGCTTGTCGGCGACGGGATTACCGCCACGGGAGAGATTTCGCCCGGCAAGCAGGATACCGAAACGACCCAGGCCGCGTACGGCGCGCATTTCGCGGAGGTCGGCGTCAACGCGGTGACCGGCGAAATCCGCGTCAGGCGAATGCTCGGCGTGTTCGCGGCGGGACGCATCCTCAACGCCAAGACCGCGCGGTCGCAATGCCTCGGCGGGATGACCTTCGGGATCGGCGCGGCGCTGAGCGAGGAGCTGGTTCACGACACGCGGAACGGCAAAATCGTCAACCGCGACCTCGCCGAATATCATGTGCCGGTGAATGCCGACGTGCCGCAACTCGAGGTGCGATTTCTCGCGGAGCGCGACGTCCACGCCAACCCCATCCACGCCAAGGGGATCGGCGAGCTCGGCATTTCGGGCGCGGGCGCGGCGATCGCCAACGCGGTGTACAATGCCTGCGGTGTGCGGGTGCGCGACTATCCGCTGACGCTCGACAAGCTCCTGCCCGGCTTGCCTCCGGTCTGATCGATACCGATATAAAAATGCTAGCGGGGATGGAACCATGAACGAATACCGCATGGATGCGGCGCATCCCGGCCTCGCGCTCGATCGTGGTGTCCAGGACGTGCTCGGCAAAGGGATCGACCGTACCGACGGACCGGTGAAGGTCACCGGTGCGGCGCGTTACGGTTACGAACACCGCGTGCCCGGCCACATCGCTTACGGTTTCCTCATCACCGCGCCGGCGGGCAAGGGCAAGGTCACCGGGTTCGACGCGGACGCCGCCCGCGCGCTGCCCGGTGTCATCGACATCATCCTCGACGATCCGCGCATTCCGCGCCAGGCGGCGGGGTTCGTTCCCGCGCATACCGGCAACGACGAGATCGACCATTGGGACCAGGTGCTCGGCGTCGCGATCGCGGAGAGTTTCGAGGCGGCGCGAGATGCAGCGCGATCGGTTAAGGTGTCGATCGACATTGCCGAAGGCCGGTTCGACACGATGGCGAACATCGCCGATGCGAAAGGGCCGCCCAGGGAGTCGATGCTCCAGGATGCGATCAAGGGTGATATCGACGCGGCGATGGCCGAAGCCGCGGTCACGATCGACCAGATGTATTCGACCCCCAATCAGGTTCACGCCGCGATGGAGCCGCACGCCTCGATCGCGTCATGGGACGACGGCAAGCTCACGCTTCACTCAAGCCTCCAGATCCTGAAGGCGTCGAAGCAGGTTCTCGCCGGATCGCTTGGGATCGAGGCGAAGGATGTACGCATTGTATCGCCATTCGTCGGCGGCGGTTTCGGCGGCAAGATGCTCGGCCCCGATGCGGTCCTCGCGGCGATCGCGGCGCAGAAGATCGGCCGTCCGGTCAAGATCGCGCTAGCGCGGCAGCAATTGTTCCACAACATCTACCGCCGCACCGACACGCACCAGCGTCTCCGGCTTGCCGTCGATTCCGACGGCAAATTGCTCGCCGTCGGGCACGACAGTGTCGTCAGCCAGGGGCCGGATGGCGGCTTCATGGAGCCGGTCGCGCTCGGCAGCCTCTCGCTCTACGCAGCGCCGGTGCGCCAGTTCACCCACAAGGTGGTGACGCTCGACATGGTGCAGGCGGGCGCGGTTCGCGCACCGGGCGAAGCGGTCGGGCAATTGGGCATGGAGACCGCGGTCGACGAGATGGCCGAGGCGCTGGGCATGGACCCGATCGCCTTCCGCAAGCTCAACGAGCCCGACGCGGACCCGATGACCGGTGTGCCGTTTTCGACACGCGGGTTGACCGATTGCCTCGATCTCGGCGCGACGCAATTCGGCTGGGACAAGCGGCAGGCCACGCCGGGTTCGGTGGTCGACGGCGAATGGCTGATCGGGATGGGCGTCGCCGCGGCGGTGCGGATCAATCTGCTGATGGATTCGGAGGCGCGCGTGACGCTCGGGCCGGACGGTCGCGCGACGATCGAAACCGACATGACCGACATCGGCACCGGCACCTATACGATCCTCGCGCAGATAGCGGGCGAGGCGCTCGGACTGCCGATCCATTGCATCGACGTGGCGCTCGGCGACAGCGATTTGCCGCCCGCCGCGGGATCGGGCGGGTCGTTCGGCGCGGCGAGCGCGGGATCGTCGGTCGCGCTGGCGTGCGAGGACATCGTCACCGAACTCGCCAAGCGCATGGATGCCAAGCCCGAGGACATGACGCTTAAGGACGGCCACGCCATCGCGGGCAACCGCCGCGTCGCACTCGACCAGCTCGTCGGCAACGCGCCGCTTATCGCCAACGGCAAGATCAGCCAGGGCAGCAACGCCAAAACCTACAGCCAGGCCGCGCACGGCGCGCAATTCGCCGAGGTCGCGGTCAATGCGGTCACCGGCGAGACGCGGGTGCGGCGGATGCTCGGTGTGTTCGAGGCGGGGCGCATCCTCAACGCCAAGACGGCGCGGAGCCAAGCGATCGGCGGGATGATCTGGGGCATCGGCTATGCGCTGATGGAGGATGCGGTGCTCGATGTGCGCACCGGCCAGTTCGTCAACCACGATCTCGGCGAGTATCACGTGCCGGTGAATTCGGACGTCCCGCAGATCGAGGTCGCGTTCGTCGAGAAGATCGACCGGCACGCCAACCCGATCGGCGTCAAGGGGTTGGGCGAGCTCTCGATCTCGGGCGCGGGCGCGGCGGTGACGAACGCGATCTACAATGCCTGCGGGGTCAGGGTGCGCGAATTTCCGCTGACGCTCGACAAGATTCTGCCGGGCCTGCCGCCGGTATGATTAAAATCCGTCATCCCCGCGAAAGCGGGGACCCAACTCGTGTCGAATCTGCAAACGCGACGGTCGTTTTTAGGACGCGCGTCGGGAGATGGGTCCCCGCTTTCGCGGGGATGACGAACAGATAATGCCCGAAAACGACATCGTCCTTGCCGCCGCTACCGCCTGGAAGGGCGAGCACCTCGCGCTCGCTACCGTCGTCTCGACCTGGGGTTCGGCGCCGCGCCCCAGGGGCAGTCACATGCTCGTCCACGCCGACGGCCGGTTCGAGGGATCGGTCTCGGGCGGCTGCGTCGAGGGCGACATCCTCGATACCGCGGCGCAAGTGATCGCGGGGGCGCCGTTCCAGGTGAAGCGTTACGGCGTCGCCGACGCGAGCGCATGGGAAGTCGGCTTGCCGTGCGGCGGCGAGATAGCGGTCATGGTCCAGCCGGTCTCGGCAGCGGGGTTCGACCCCGAATTGTTCGACCGCATCGCCGAGGCGCGCGACGCGGGCCGCGCGCTCACCGTGACCACCGACCTCGCAACGGGCCACAGCGACCTGCGACCGCTCGAAACCGGCGAGGTCTTCGTCAACCGTTACGATCCGCCGCGGCGCCTGCTGATCGTCGGCGCGGTGCAGATCGCGCAGGCGCTCGCCGCGCTGGCGACGACGCTCGGCATCGAGACGGTCGTGATCGATCCCCGCGCGCGCTTCCTCACCGAAGAGCGCTTCCCCGGCACGACGCTCGACGATCGCTGGCCCGACGAGGCGATCGCGACGTATCGCCCCGGCCCCGCGACGGCGGTGGTGACGCTGAGCCACGACACCAAGATCGACGATCCCGCGCTGATCGCGGCGCTGGCGACCGATGCGGCTTATGTCGGCGCGCTCGGCAGCCGCAAAAGTCACGCCGCGCGACGCGAACGCCTGGTAACTGCGGGCGTCATGCCGACGAACCTCGACCGCATCGACGCTCCGGTCGGGCTCGACATCGGCGCGATCGGCCCGTCCGAAATCGCTCTGTCGATCGCCGCCGCCATGATAGGAGCGTTCCATGATCGCCGTTGAGAACACCGTCCTCGTTCTGCTCGCCGCGGGGAAGTCCGAGCGCTTCGGCGACGTCGGCAGCAAGCTCGACCAGCTGTTTCTGGCTCGCCCGCTCGGCCTGCACGTCGCGGTTGCGCTGGAAAGCATGCCGTTCAAGAAGCGCGTCGCGATCGTCGATGGCTGCGCACTCGATTACTCGGAGCACGGCTTCGAGGTGCATCACAACGAAGACCCCGACCGCGACATGGCGTCTTCGGTCAGGATGGGGGTCGATTGCGCGCAGGCCTGCGACGCCGATGCGGTCGTCATTGCGCTCGCCGACATGCCGCGCGTCACCGCGGCGCACATCTACCGCATGTTCGATGCGGCGGATGCCGCCGACGCGGTCGTCGCGTCGAGCGACGGCGTCGATCCCAAGCCGCCCGCGCTGTTCGGCAAGGGCCGTTTCGAGCAAATCCTGGCGATCGAAGGCGATCAGGGTGCGCGCGATATCATCCGCGCCGGGCGCCACGTCGTCACCAACCCGGCCGAACTGATCGATGTCGATACGCCCGAGGAGCTCGACGCGCTCCGCGCGCTGCTGAACGACCCCGATAGGACCTTCACTCGTGCCGGAGCGCATCGATCGGATTGAGCGCGGCCGCGCGCCGAGCCGGGAAATAGCCGAAGACGACGCCGATCACCGCCGAGATCGCGAACGCGATGATGTTGATGCGCAGGTCGAAGGTCCACGGCACCTGCATCAGCGGCGTGATCCCCGCGATCGCCGCCTGCGCGATCACCAGCCCGATCACGCCGCCGAGCATCGACAGCGCCACCGCCTCGACGAGGAATTGCAGCAGCACTTCGTTCGCGACCGCGCCGATCGCGAGGCGAATGCCGATCTCGCGCGTCCGCTCGGTCACCGACACCAGCATGATGTTCATGATGCCGATCCCGCCGACGATCAGCGAGATCGCGGCGACCGTGGCGACGATCTGCGTCAGCAGCCTCGTCGTGCCGGTCAGCGTGTCCGAAATCTGCTTGGTGTCGAAGATGTTGAAATCATCCTCCGTCACGCCCGTAATCTTGCGGCGCTCGCGCAGCAGATCGGAGATCGCCGCCTGGACGTTCTCGGTCGAATAGGCCTGATCGACCCCGACCATCATCAGCCGCACGTCGCGGCTGCCGGTGAAGCGGCGCTGCACCGCCTTGATCGGCATGACGACGGTATCGTCCTGGTCGCCGCCGAACCCGGCCTGGCCGCGCGCAGTCAGGACGCCAATGACGTCGCACGAGATCGGCCCGACGCGGAAACGTTTGCCGACCGCGCGGCCGCCCTGGAACAGATTCTTCACCACGGTATTGCCGACGATGCACACCGCCTTGCCCGCGGTTTCTTCTTGGCGGCTCCAGATTCGGCCCGACTGGAGCGGCCACGGCTGGACCTTGAAGATGTCGGCGGTGGTGCCGTTGATCGTCGTCGACCAGTTCGCGCCTTCGTAGATCGCGGTCGCGGTCGCCGAAGCCTGTGGCGCGACCGCGGTGACGCCCGCGACCTGCTGTGCGATCGCGGTGACGTCCTCGGGCTTGAAGTCGGGCGGCCGCGGCCCGCCGCCGCCGCGTCCGAAGCCCTGGCCGGGGCGGACTTGCAGGATATTGGTGCCGAGCGCGGAAATCTGCTGCTGCACCGCCGCGGTCGTCGCCTTGCCGAGCGTCACCATCGTGACGACCGCGCCGACCCCGATGACGATGCCAAGGATGGTGAGGAACGAGCGCAAGATGTGGCGGCGGATCGAAAGCAACGCGAGAATGATCGTGGTGCCGAACATCTAAAATCCTCCCCGCTTCGCGGGGAGGGGGACCAGCCACAGGCTGGTGGAGGGGGCTCTCCACAAACGGAGCGCTCGCGGCGCATCTCCTCCACCACCCGCTGCGCGGGCGGTCCCCAGTTTCGGGTCGATCATTCCCCCGGAACGATCTTGGATTGCCGGGGGCAATCCAACCCGAAACTCCGTGCCGGGGAGGATCATAAAATCGCCTCACCCTGCCGGTGCCGCGCCTCTACCCTCTCGACCAGCCCGTCCTTGAAATGTACCACGGTCCGCGCGAACGCCGCCATGTCGCGTTCATGCGTCACCATCAGGACGGTGATGTTGCTCTCGCGGTTCAGGTCGGTGAGCAATTCCATGATCTCGATCGAGCGTTCGCTGTCGAGATTGCCGGTCGGTTCGTCGGCGAGCAGCACGTCGGGCCGCGTCACGATCGCGCGCGCGATGGCGACGCGCTGCTGCTGCCCGCCCGAGAGCTCGGCCGGGGTGTGATCCCACCAATCGGCGAGCCCGACCTTGTCGAGCGCGGCCATCCCGGTCTCGCGCCGCGCCTTCTTGTCGTCGCCGCGATAGAGCAGCGGTAGTTCGACGTTTTCGAGCGCGGAGGTGCGGCTGAGAAGGTTGAACCCCTGAAACACGAAGCCGAGATATTTGCGGCGGAGCAACGCGCGCTCGTCGCGGCCGAGCGTCTCGACGTGATGCCCGCGAAAGGTGAACGTGCCCGCCGACGGCACGTCTAGGCACCCGAGGATGTTCATCGTCGTCGACTTGCCCGACCCCGACCGCCCCATCACCGCGACGAAATCGCCGCCCGGGATGTCGAGATCGACGCCCTTCAGCGCCTCGAACGCTGTCGGCCCCTCGCCGTAAACCTTGGTGACGCCGCGGAGGGTGATCAGCGGATCAGCCACCACCGCGACCGCCCGCCCCGCCCTGCCGCTGCCGCCGCTTGCCGCTGCCACTCTTCGCCGCAGCGCCTTCGCTCCCCGAAAGCTGCCCGGTGATCACCTGCATCCCCGGTTTCAGATCGCCCGACAACACCTCGGTCTGCGATCCGTCGCTGTCGCCGGTAGTGATCGAGATCCGCTGCGGCGTCCCGTCGGCGCCCTTGACGTAGACGCTCTGGCGCCCGCCGCGCCCGACCGTCGCGGATTTCTCGGCGCGATTGCCGCGGCGCGGACGGAAGGTCAGCGAGCCGGCGATGCCGCCGGGCTTGCCCGCGGCGTCCGCTGTCGGCGTGAAGCGTAGCGCGGCATTGGGAACGAGCAGGACGTTGCGCTTGTCCGACGTCACGATATCGGCGGTCGCGGTCATGCCGGGACGAAGCTCGCCCGACGTATTGGCGACCGACAGATCGGCGGCATAGGAAACCACCTGCCCGGTCGTGGATGTGGCGCTGGTGCTCGTCGTCGAGCTCGCCGAACTGACCGTCAGGTTCGATCCGAGATCGACACGCGTGATCCTCGCCGGAAAGGTCTTGCCCGGAAACGCATCGACGGTGAAGGTCGCGCCCTGCCCGACATTGACCGCGCCGACATCGGCTTCGTCGATCGCGACCTCCAGCTTCATCCGCGTCAGATCCTCCGCGATCACGAACAGGGTGGGCGTGTTGAACGACGCCGCGACGGTCGCGCCCGGATCGATCTGGCGCGCGAGGACGACGCCCGTCACCGGCGATCGGATGATCGCGCGGCTCCGCTGCGTCTGGCTCTGCGCGAGTTGCGCCTGCGCGGCGGTGACGTTCGCCTGCGCGACCTTCAGCGCGGCAACCGCGCGCTGCGCATTGGCGCGCCCGGTCTGGAGCTCGGTCGCCGACGGCACGCGCTTATTGGAGAGACGATAGACCTCCTCGAGCCGCGCGAGTTGCGCATTTGCCTCCGATACCGTGGCCCGCGCCTGATTGACCCCCGCGACATTGGCGGCGAGCGTCGCTTGCGCGGCGCGGATCTGGTCGTCGATCTGCTCGGGATCGATCAGCGCGAGCGGCTGGCCCGCGACGACCTTGTCGTTCACATCGACGACCACCTTCGTGACGAGGCCCGAAAGCTGCGACCCCACCGTCACCTGGTTGATCGGCGCGAGCTTGCCCGTCGCCGAGACGGTAACGGTCAAATCACCGCGATCGACCTTCTGCGTCGCATAGCCCGCCACGGTGCTCGTCCCGAAGAGCCGCCACGCCAGCAGCAACAGCAACAGCACGCCGACCGCGACCGCGATCCATTTGACGTAGCACCGCCACCATTGCGCGGGCTTCACGCCGAGGAATTCGTCGAGATCTCGGTCGGCCATCACTTGCTATCCGTCGTTCGGGGCGGCGCTTCGGGTGTCACGCTCGCGTCCCAGCCGCCGCCAAGCGCGCCGTAAAGCTGGATCAGCGCGGTCGCGGCGTCGGCGCGCGCCTGCGACGCACCGTTACGCGCGGAGAGCAAAGCCGCCTCCTGTTGCGACAGCGTCGTGAAATCGGTGAGGCCGCTGCGATACTGGCTGCGGCTCAAAAGCGCGGAGTTGTTGGCGGCGTCGAGCGCGATCGCGAATTGCCGCTCGCGTTCCTGCGCCGATTGCAGCGCGACGATCGCATTCTCGACGTCCTCGAGCGCGCCCAACACCAACGATTTATACGCCGCCAACGCGCCGTCGGCGGCGGCTTCGTTGCTGCGAACCTGCGAACGGAGCTGCCCGCCGTTGAAGATCGCCTGCGTCAGCCCGGCGAACAGGCTGCTCGCGATCGTGTCGGTGATGTTCGCGAACGACGAGGCGTTGCTCGCGAAGCTGCCGCTGATCGCTAGCGCGGGGTAGAGCGCGGCCTTGGCGACGCCGATCTGCGCGGTCGCGGCGGCGAGATTGCGCTCTGCGGTTCGCACGTCGGGACGCTGGCGAAGCGTATCGGCGGGGATGCCCGCGCCGACCGTCGCGGGGCCGCTCGGAATCGGCTTCACCGCCGCCAGCATCGGCTTCAATGCGCCGGGCGCCTGCGCGGTCAGCACGCCGAGCCGCGACATCGCCGCACTGTACGATTGTTCCAGGCTCGGAATCGTCGCCGCGGTCTGCGCGCGCTGGACCCGCGCCTGTTCCTGGTCGAGCGACGAGACCAGTCCTGCCCGCACCCGGAATCCCGCGATCTCGAGATTGTCGTCCTGCAACGCCAGGCTGTCGCGCGCGTTGGCGAGCTGCGCCTGGTAGAGCCGCACGAGCACGTAATTGCGCGCGACTTCCCCCTCGACCGACAGCAATACGGTCGCATAATCGTACCCCGAGGCCTGATATTGCGCCCGGCTCGCCTCGACCGTGCGGCGAACCTCGCCGAACAACCCGACTTGATATTGCGCGTCGAGCCCGAGCGAGAAATTGCCCTGACCACCGCCGCCGGTCGTCGTGACGGTGCCGTCGGGCAAGGTCAGCGTCGTGCCGCCACCGCGCAGGTTTTCCGACCGGCTGTATCCCGCCGATCCCGACAACGACGGCAACAGGCTCGCGCGGCTCTGCACCAAGGCTTCGCGCGCCTGCCGCAGCCGCGCGGTCGCCTGCGCAACGTCGAGATTGGCGGTCGCGGCTTGCTCGACGAGTTGGCCGAGGACGGGATCGTCGAACTTTTGCCACCAGCGCGTCAGGTCTTCCGCGGTCGGCGCGGCGGTCACCGAATAGGTGTCGGGTACGCCGAGTTCCGACGCCGCCTTGGGCCGATAGTTCGGCCCGACGGTGCAGCCGGCAAGCGCGACGCTGAGCATCAGGATGGGCGGCAAACGCGACATGGTGGTGGAGATGGCCAACACACCGGAATGCGTCCAGCGATTTAGTGTCGCGAATTGTCGCAACCACTCCTGCCCGCTTGCGGGGAGGGGGACCGCCGCCGAAGGCGGTGGTGGAGGGGGTTCTCCTCAACCGCGACGCTTGTGGCCCGCCCCCTCCACCATGCTTCGCATGGTCCCCCTCCCCGTGCCGGGGAGGATCTATTCCATCTCCAAAATCACCTGGTCGACCGCCAAACTCTCGCCCTGTTGCGCGCTGATCGCCTTCACCGTCGCGCTCTTTTCGGCGCGCAGGATGTTCTCCATCTTCATCGCCTCGACCACCGCGAGCGGCTGCCCCGCCTGCACAATGTCGCCCTCCGCCACGTCGAGCCGGACGAGCAGCCCGGGCATCGGCGCGATCAGGAATTTGGAGAGATCGGGCGGCACCTTCTCGATCAGGTGCTTCGTGTAGGGCGCGACACGCGCGGGCAGGACGCGCGCCAGATGAGACGCGCCCCGCGTGGTGAGCTTGAACCCGGTCGCGGTCTTCGCGATGCGGATGGTCAGCTCGCTCCCGTGCTCCCGCGAAAGCGGGAGTCCAGAGTCACGCGCGTCATCGTCCGCAACCCTGGACCCCCGCTTCCGCGGGGGTACGTCGCATTGATCGACCGTCACCATCCGGTCGCCCGGTGTATATTCCATCGAGATCGGCAGCTCCGCGCCATCGACCATCAGCCCGTCGGTCGAAACCGCCACCGCGTGATCCACTTTGCCGATCCGCACGACCCACTCGGCGGGCGGCTGGAGCTTGCCGCCGAGCTGCCCGTCCACCCGTCGCGCGCGATCGGCCTCCGCGGTTGCCGCGAAGGCCGCGACCCCGGCGAGCGTCCGTATCAACTCCTCCGACGCCGGTGCGCCGTGGAAGCCGTCGGGATATTCCTCGGCGATGAAGCCCGTGGTGATCTCGCCCGAACGGAAGCGCGGATGCTGCATCAACGCGGAAAGGAAATCGAGGTTGGTCCCCGGCCCGTCGATCTCGAACGCGTCGAGCGCCGCGATCTGCGCGTCGATCGCTTCTCGCCGCGTCGGCGCCCAGGTGACGAGCTTCGCGATCATCGGATCGTAGAACATACTGACCTCGCCGCCCTCGCGGACGCCGTCGTCGACGCGGACAACCACATCGTCATTCCCGCGGAAGCGGGAACCCATCTCGTGCCTGTCGTGCTTGGTGGCGCCGTCAGAAGCTGGGTCCCCGCTTTCGCGGGGATGACGGCTAGGAGGATTATACCGCACCAGCCGCCCGATGCTCGGCAGGAACCCGCGATACGGGTCCTCCGCATAGACCCGGTTTTCGACCGCCCAGCCGTTGATCCCGACATCCTCCTGGCGAAACCCCAGTTCCTCCCCCGCCGCAACTCGGATCATCTGTTCGACCAGATCGAGCCCGGTGATCTCCTCGGTCACCGGATGCTCGACCTGGAGCCGGGTGTTCATTTCGAGGAAGTAAAACCCCTCGCCGGTCTTGTCCGCGCCCGACACGATCAGCTCGACCGTGCCGGCAGAATAATAGCCCACCGCGCGCGCCAGCGCGACCGCCTGCTCCCCCATCGCCTTGCGCATCTTCGGCGTGACGAACGGCGACGGCGCTTCCTCGACGACCTTCTGGTGGCGCCGCTGGATCGAGCATTCGCGCTCGTTCAGATAGACGATGTTGCCGTGCTGGTCGCCGAGCACCTGGATCTCGATATGGCGCGGGCTTTCGATGAACTTCTCGATGAACACGCGGTCGTCGCCGAACGACGCCAGACCTTCCCGCTTGGTCGCCTCGAACCCCTCGCGCACGTCCTGCTCGCTATACGCCAGCCGCATCCCCTTGCCGCCGCCGCCCGCGCTCGCCTTCATCATCACCGGATAGCCGATATCGCCCGCGATCTTCACCGCCTCGTCGGTGTCCGCGATCTCGCCGAGGAAACCGGGGACGACGTTGACCCCCGCCGCCTTGGCGAGCTTCTTCGATTCGATCTTGTCCCCCATCGCCGCGATCGCGTTCGGCGGCGGGCCGACGAACGCGATCCCTGCCTCGGCGCAGGCGCGCGCGAAACTCTCGCGTTCGGAGAGGAAACCGTAGCCGGGATGGATGCAATCCGTCCCCGTCTCCTTGGCGGCAAGCAGGATCAGCTCTGCCTTGAGATAGCTCTCCGCCGCCGGCGCCGGCCCGAGCCGCACCGCCTCGTCCGCCATCAACACATGCGGCGCGCGCGCGTCGGCGTCCGAATAGACCGCGACGGTGGCGAGGCCCATTTTCTTCGCGGTCCGGAACACGCGGCACGCGATCTCGCCGCGATTGGCGACCAGGATTTTCTTGAACATCAGTGACTCGCGATTGGTTGCCAGTGAAGCAAGCGGTAACGCCCTTGCTTACTGCGTTTCAGATAGAACAGGCCGGTTGCATCGCGCTGGGGCAACCGAAAAATGCCGCACGCGAAATCATCCGATAACCCTGCGGAAACGAACTCCACAGGAAAGAGGCGTCCGGCCTTGTTTTTTACGACGCCGATGACCGTCGGGCCGACAAGCTGAGTCTCGGGCGCGGTTGAATTGATTTCAGGTTGTGGCCGATTGGTCTCAACGAATTCACCGTGCACCTTCTCCGCGCTCCTCAGCCTTGCAGCGAAGAAATGCGCGGAATCCTTATGTCGGCCAAAATCAATGGTGCACGCGAGGGTCGGAGCGGCTCCAACGGCGGTCACCGCAACAGACAGATAAGCGAACGCTCGAAATTTCCGCCAGGTAATCACTCCGCCCCCACCCGCATCGGTTCCTCGGCGTTCATCGGCCGCACTCCCAGTTTCGCGAACAGCGCCGCATCCGCGCTTTCGCCGCGGTTGCCGGTTGTCAGCAGCTTGTCCCCGGTGAAGATCGAATTCGCCCCCGCGAGGAAACACAGCGCCTGCGTCGCCTCGCTCATGCTCTCGCGCCCCGCCGACAGGCGCACCATGCTCCGCGGCATCGTGATCCGCGCGACCGCAACCGTCCGGACGAACTCGATACCGTCGATTTTGGCCAGCGGCGTATCGGCAAGCATGTCGCCAAGCACCGTGCCCTCGACCGGAACCAAGGCATTGACCGGCACGCTTTCGGGATGCCGCGGCAGCGTCGCGAGCGCGTGGACGAAGCCGACCCTATCTTCTCGATCCTCGCCCATACCGATGATCCCGCCGCAGCACACCGCGATACCCGCGTTGCGGATATTTTCCAGCGTTTCAAGCCGGTTATCGAAACTTCTCGTAGTAATTACGGTACCGTAATATTCCGGCGATGTATCGATATTGTGATTGTAGTAATCGAGCCCCGCCTCGGCGAGCCGCGCGGCCTGATGCGGCGCGAGCATGCCCAAGGTCATGCACGTCTCCAGCCCCATCGCCTTGACGCCGGCGACCATCGCCGCGACCGCGTCCATGTCGCGATCCTTCGGATTGCGCCACGCCGCGCCCATGCAGAACCGCTGCGACCCCGCCGCTTTCGCTTCGGCGGCGGCGGCGAGGACGGCGTCGACTTCCATCAGTTTCGAGGCCTTCAGGCCGGTATCGTGATGCGCGGATTGCGAGCAATAACCGCAATCCTCGGGGCAGCCGCCGGTCTTGATCGACAGGAGGGTGCAGAGTTGTACCTCGCCCGCGGCGTGATGCGCGCGGTGGGTGGTCTGCGCGCGGTACACCAATTCGTCGAACGGGAGGTCGAACAGCGCGGCGATTTCGGTGCGGGTCCAGTCGGTGCGAACCTCATCCGTCATTCTCGCGAAAGCGGGGACCCATCGCCTGCCGTCGCCCGCATCTCGACCGAGCCGACTTGCCGATCCCGTCGATGATGGGTCCCCGCTTTCGCGGGGATGACGTAGCTTGAGATCTTCACTCATTCCGCAGCCTCGCTCGTCGGTGCCATGTTGTGGCCAAGCAGCCGCAGCACCTCTCCCGCGGCCTGGATCAAATTGGTGCCCGGGCCGAAGATTGCCTGCACCCCGGCATCGCGCAGCGCCTGATAATCCTGCGCCGGGATGACGCCGCCCGCGATGACCTTGATATCGGCGCGGCCCGCGTCCTTCAGATGCCCGATGAGTTCGGGGATCAAGGTCTTGTGGCCTGCCGTGAGGCTCGACGCGCCGACGACATCCACGTCTTCCTTGATCGCAAGCGCGGCGGCTTCGTCGGGTGTCTGGAACAGAGGCCCCGGCACCACCTCGAACCCGAGATCGCCGAACATGCTGCTGACGAGGTTCGCGCCGCGATCGTGCCCGTCCTGCCCCATCTTGGCGACGAGCATCCGCGGTTTGCGCCCCAGCCGCCGCTCGGTCGCGGCGACGCCGTCGGTCAGCCGCTCCCAGCGCGCGTCGTCGGCATAAGCGCCACCGTAGATGCCGCTGACCGGGGTCGGCTGCGTCCCATAGCGGCCGAACACATCCTCCATCGCCGAGGAGATTTCGCCGAGCGTCGCGCGCGCGCGGGCGCATTCCACGGCGAGGGCGAGGAGGTTGCTCCCCATTCCTCCCCGAGCTTGCTCGGGGAGGGGGACCGCCGCCGAAGGCGGGGGTGGAGGGGCAGCGGTCGATAGACCGCCGGCTGCGCCGTGGGGCCCCACCCCCAACGTAGCGTGGGGCCCCCCCCCCCGAAAACGAGGGGGCGGGGTTTTTACGGGGCCGGGCCCCACGCCGCAACCAACCGGCGCCGCGCGGGA